>LSHP01000125.1 GCA_001555775.1 Acidovorax delafieldii
CCTCTCAACTGCGGCTAGCGAGCTGCGCTCGCAAGCCTTCGTATCTCTCCCGCGAGGGGAGAGAGGGGCGTGGGGCGCGAGGGCTTATCCATCCTCCCCCATCACCGGCGCGATCCGTTCCGCCAGCGCGTCGAGCCAGCGGATGAACGCATCGACCCGCGCGAGCTTGCGCATGTCGCGGTGGACGACCAGCCAGAAGCTGCGGTGGATCGCCACGCTGCCCGCCAGCACGCGTTCCAGCCGCGCATTCTGTTCGCCGATAAAGCACGGCAATATGCCCACGCCCGCGCCCGAGGCGATCAGGCTGTGCTGGACGTTGATGCTCGAGCTGGTCAGCACCGGTTCCAGCCCGGGGCCGATCTCGTCGAGATAGCGCAGCTCGTCGGCGTAGATGAAATCGGGGATATAACCGATCAACGGGTGGCGGCGCAGGTCCTCGACGCTCTGGATCGGCCCGGCGGCGGCGAGATAGTCGCGGTCGGCATAGACGCCGAGCTGATAGTCGACCAGCTTGCGCACCTTCAATGGCCCCGCGGTCGGGCGCGAGAGCATGATCGCCAGGTCCGCCTCGCGTTTGCTGGGGTTGAGGAAGCCGTTGGTCGCGACGAGCTCGATGCGGATCGCGGGGTGCTGGCGGTGGAAGCTCGCGAGGTTGTGGGCAATGATCCACGCGGCAAAGCCTTCGGCGACACTGACCCGGATGGTTCCTGCAAACACCGTCTGCTCGCCGGTCAGTTCGGTGCGTGCGTCGACCAGCGCCTGTTCCGCCCCTTCGGCATAATGCAGCAGCTTGGCCCCATGTTCGGTGAGCGCAATGCCCTTGCCGCTCGCCTCGAAAAGGGTTGATTGCAGGTCGCCCGAAAGCCGTTGCAGCCGCCGCGCCACCGTGGTCGGGTCGATCTCCAGCCGCCGCGCTGCTTCCGCCACGGAGCCTGCGCGCGCCAGCATCAGGAAGATGCGCAGATCGTCCCAGTTCATTCACCCGCTCCAAATCATGGCATTTATGCAGCTTCGTGTGACGTTTTTACGCAATTGCATGCAGGAATGCCAGAGGCTATTGCGGCCCACAAGCGACAAGCACCCATAGGAGAGCATCGATGCGCACCGTCACCCATCGCCTGGCCAGCGGCGTTACCGCGCCCGCCAGCACCCGCCAGTCCGACATTTTCGATCCCAATAGCGGGACGGTGCAGGCCAAGGTCGATCTCGGCAGCGCCGCCGTTCTCGACGCCGCGGTCGATGCCGCACTCGCAGCCCAACCCGCCTGGGCCGCGACCAACCCGCAGCGCCGCGCGCGCGTGATGTTCAAGTTCAAGGAACTGGTCGAGGCCAATATCGACGAGCTCGCCGCTTTGCTCTCCAGCGAGCATGGCAAGGTGCATGCCGACGCCAAGGGCGATATCCAGCGCGGGCTCGAGGTCATCGAATTCTGCTGCGGCATCCCGCATGCGGTGAAGGGCGAATATACGCACGGCGCGGGTCCGGGCATCGACGTCTATTCGATGCGCCTGCCGATCGGCATCGGCGCAGGCATCACCCCGTTCAACTTCCCCGCGATGATCCCGATGTGGATGTTCGGCCCCGCGATCGCGACGGGCAACGCGTTCATCCTCAAGCCCAGCGAGCGCGACCCCTCGGTGCCGGTGCGCCTGGCCGAGCTGATGAGCGAAGCGGGCCTGCCCGATGGCATCCTTCAGGTCGTGCATGGCGACAAGGAAATGGTCGACGCCATCCTCGATCACCCGGCCATTGCGGGCGTATCGTTCGTCGGATCGTCCGATGTCGCGCATTATCTCTACCAGCGCGGCGTCGCTGCCGGAAAGCGCGTCCAGGCGATGGGCGGCGCGAAGAACCACGGCATCGTCATGCCCGATGCGGATCTCGACCAGGTGGTCAAGGATCTTGCGGGCGCGGCCTTCGGTTCGGCGGGCGAGCGCTGCATGGCGCTGCCCGTGGTCGTCCCCGTGGGCGACGAGACCGCCGATCGCCTGCGCGCCAAGCTGATCCCCGCGATCGAGCAGCTGCGCCTCGGCGTCTCGTCCGATCCCGATGCCGATTACGGCCCGGTCGTCACCGCCGCGCACAAGGCCAAGGTCGAAGGCTGGATCCAGACCTGTATCGACGAGGGCGGCGAGCTGGTCGTCGATGGCCGCGGCTTCACGCTGCAGGGGCATGAGAACGGCTTTTTCGTTGGCCCAACGCTGTTCGACCGCGTCACCACCGATATGGAAAGCTACAAGGAAGAGATTTTCGGCCCGGTGCTGCAGATCGTCCGCGCGAAGGATTTCGAGGAAGCCGTGTCGCTGCCCAGCAAGCACCAGTACGGCAACGGCGTCGCCATCTTCACCCGCAACGGCCATGCCGCGCGCGAATTCGCCGGGCGGGTCAACGTCGGCATGGTCGGCATCAACGTGCCGATTCCGGTGCCGGTGGCCTATCACACCTTCGGCGGCTGGAAGCGCAGCGCGTTCGGCGACACCAACCAGCACGGCATGGAAGGCGTCAAGTTCTGGACCAAGATCAAGACGGTCACCGCTCGCTGGCCCGACGGCGCGGTGGACGGCGGCAACGCATTCGTCATTCCGACCATGGGTTGAGCCCGAGGCCGGTCGCATGCATCTCGCCTATAGCGCCTATCTCGTCCGCGATTATGACGAGGCCATTGCCTGGTTCGGCCAGGCGCTGGGCTGGCGGGTGATCGAGGACAGCGATCTGGGCGGCGGCAAGCGCTGGGTGCGCGTCGCCGGCGATGGGGGCGGGCAGTTGTTGCTCGCCCGCGCGACGTCGGAGGCACAACTGGCGGCGGTCGGCAAGGCAGCGGGCGGGCGCGTGGCCTATTTCGTCCACACGGGGGATTTCGACGCCGATCATGCGCGCATGGTCGCGGCGGGCGTGGCCTTTGCCGAAGCGCCGCGCCAGGAAGCCTATGGCAAGGTCGCGGTGTTTGCCGATCTGTACGGCAACCGGTGGGATTTGATCGAAGCGCGCTGAGACGCGCAGACGGAGAGCGGAGCAACAACATGAGCACAATCGGATTTATCGGCCTGGGCAATATGGGCGGCGGCATGGCGGCGAACCTCGCCAAAGCGGGGCACAAGGTCATCGCCTTCGACCTTTCGGGCGAGGCGCTGGCGCGTGCGGGGGCGGCGGGATGCCATCCGGTGTCCGATCCGGTGCAGGCGGTAAGCGAGGCGGATGTCGTCGTCACCATGCTGCCCGCTGGCAAGCATGTCGCCAGCGTGTACAACGAGACCGTGTTCGGCGCGGCAAAGCCCGGCACGCTGCTGATCGATTGCTCGACGATCGATGTCGACACCGCGCGCGAGGTCGCGAGCGCGGCCAAGACGCGCGGGCTCGAGGCGGTCGATGCGCCGGTCTCGGGCGGCATTGCAGCGGCCAATGGCGGCACGCTCACCTTCATGGTCGGCGGCAGCGCGGACGCCTTTGCCCGCGCCGAGTCCATCCTCGCCGATATGGGCAAGGCGGTGATCCATGCCGGCGACAATGGCGCAGGCCAGGCGGCGAAGATCTGCAACAACATGCTGCTGGGCGCGACCATGGCCGCGACCTGCGAGACTTTCATGCTGGCGAAGAAGCTCGGGCTCGACCTCCAGACCTTCTACGACATCTCGTCCAAGGCCTCGGGCCAGAGCTGGTCAATGACGAGCTATTGCCCCGTCCCCGGCGTCGGCCCCGCGAGCCCCGCCGACAATGGCTATGCCGGAGGCTTCGCCGCCTCACTGATGCTCAAGGACATGCGCCTGGCGCTCGATGCCGCGAAGGCCAGCGGCGCGCGCGTGCCTATGGGCGAACGGGCTGAGGCGATCTATGCGGCGTTCGTGGAGGCGGATGCGCAGGGGCTGGACTTCAGCGCGATCATCACGGCGCTGGAATAGCAACCCCGTCTTGCTTCAGCGTCGTCTATAGCTGGCAGTTGGTCAGGCGAGCCCTCGACTTCATGGCGATGCTCTGGCTGCAGAGTGAAAGGTCAAAGCAGCGGAGCTGGGCACTTATGAGTGCGCTGCTAGATGATCACATTACCCAGCCATCCCGCCCATCCAGGCCGGGATATTTTATCGGCTTGCCACCGAAATAGTCGGTCGCCGTGGCATGTCGCCGTTCCGTGTCGAGTTCATCGGGATCAAAATCCTCCTGGTAGACAAACTTCACCTTGAATTGCCCTGCTTTTAGGTAGATTTCGACCTCCTCCCACCTTTTGCTCAGCGGCTCCATTGCCCATAAGTCGTTCAGCAAGGTGGCATAGCGGTCGTAGTCGACGTGCCGGTATTCCACATCCCGTCCACGATCCGAGAACAGCGAAAGACTCAAAAAGCCTCGATCGACAGCAGCGACCAAAAGAAGGCCGTTTGAGCTGAACTCGGTCTCGGAGGCAAGGGTCTCAGCGATCTCGCTGAGAATCTCCGATTTTCGGGCGAGATCAAGCATCACTTTGTTCCTCGTTGATTGGGCATATTCAAACTGTGCTGCTTCGATCCGATCGTGAACCAAATGTTCAAGCTGGCGGGTCGGCGCGATTGACCCTTGTAAACAGGGACGATCTTGACGGTCACCTTCTCACCCTTTCGACGCGCGCTTGCCCATTGATTTTCCATCCTGGCATAGGTGTTCCGGTGTTAGCGTCCGCGCTCGTGGTGTAATTTTCGGTGGAGATTTAGGTGCTGCTGGTG
>LSHP01000126.1 GCA_001555775.1 Acidovorax delafieldii
TCCCCCGCCTCCGCCTCCGCCTCCACCGCCTGCCCCGGCGATGATGGCGCGGACGGGCGCGGTGCGCGGCGAGGCGATGGACATCATGGTCACCGCCTCGCGCAATGTGGAGGCAGAGCTGGAGGCTTTGGGAGATCTGAAGCTCTACCGCGTCCCCTTCCGCTCGACCGTTGCGGCCAGGGGGCAGAAGCAGGTGCGGCTGCTCGCCAAGCAGAACGTGCCCGCACGGCTGGTCTTTCGCGGCAACGCGATGGGCTATGGCGAGGGCGAGCCGCGCGCCCTCCAGATCGAGCTGCGCATGGACAACAAGACCGCGAGCGGCCTCGGCCTGCCGCTACCTTCGGGCCGCATCGCGGTGTTCGACCGGGATGGCGGCAACGGCCTGCTGATCGGCCAGGGCCGGATGCGCGATTATGCGGTGGGGCAGGAGGTGAAATTCACCATCGGCGCCAGTCCGGCGGTGCGGCTGGCATCGACGCGCAAGATAGTGGCGGCCAAGGGTGGCTGGGACGGCTATGCGCTCGAACTCACCAATGCCAGTGCCGAACCCGTCACCGCCGAAATCGATCTCGCTCAAATCGCCGATACCGATATCCGCAATGCCACGGGCAAGCTGATTCGCAAGGACGGCAAGCATGTCTGGCAGGTGACCGTGCCCGCCAATGACCGTGCCACGATCAGCTACCAGAGCCGCTCGAAATATCGCTGAGCGCCGATTGCGGCGCCAGCACGCCCTTATTTGGGTGCCAGCACCATCAGCATCTGGCGGCCTTCCATACGCGGATAGGCTTCCACCTTGGCGGTTTCCTTGACGTCTTCCTGCACGCGCTGGAGCAGGGCCATGCCAAGCTGCTGGTGCGAGAGTTCGCGGCCGCGGAAGCGCAACGTCATCTTGACCTTGTCGCCCTCTTCGATGAACGCATGCACCTTCTTCATCTTGACCATATAATCGTGGTCATCAATGTTCGGACGCATCTTGATCTCCTTGATCTCCTGCGTCTTCTGGTTCTTGCGCGCGGCATTGGCCTTTTTCTGGGCCTCGTACTTGTACTTGCCGACATCGAGGAACTTGGCGACGGGCGGCTCGGCATTGGGCGAGACCTCGACCAGGTCGAGACCCACCGCTGCGGCACGCTCTATCGCATCTGCTGTACGCAATACGCCAAGATTTTCGCCATTCTCATCGATCACCCGAACCTGGGGCGACTGGATGAACTGATTGAAGCGCGGGCCGGATTTGGGTGGCAGAACAAGGCCGCGACGGGGTGCTGGCGGACGTATAGCGAATTCTCCTGATGTTTCTTCGAGCGCGCGATATAAGCCAAGTCGGCTGATAGATAAAGGGTTTCGTGCGGATGGCGCGGCAGGCCCGCCGCCAGAATCATGGCAAGCGTTGCAATCGCGCAACGATTGGACGCCCCCGGGCGTCTTCTTGCCGATCCCTCATGCCCGCTCCATATCGGGCCGGGCGATGATTTCGCAAGGAGCAGCCGCATGGACAGTCCCCAACAGATCACGATCGATCACGAAACCGCAGGCCAGGACGGGCGCTTCGTCTACCGCGCCGAGGGCGCCGAGGCGGAACTGACCTATGCCGAAGCACCGGCGGTCGGCGGCGTGCGACGCGTGAGCGCCGACCACACTTATGTACCCGATTCGATGCGCGGCCAGGGCATTGCCGGCAAGCTGGTAGATACGCTGATCGATACGGCGCGCGCGCAGGGCTGGAAGGTGATTCCCCGCTGCAGCTATGTCGTCGCCGCGTTCCAGCGTCATCCGGAATGGAAGGACGTGCTGGCAGATTAAGGCTCGACGCAGGGCCACGCTCTTGGCAACAGCATGGGATCCAATGCGAACCCAAGGCCGATCATGAGCGACGCACTGCATATCCTGACCCTGTCCTGCCCCGACCGCCCCGGCATTGTCAGCCGCGTCACCGGCCTGCTGTTCGCCACCGGCGGAAACATCCGCGAGGCCGCGCAGTTCGAGGATCAGGAGACCGGGCGCTTCTTCATGCGGGTGGTCTTCACCCTGCCCGACACATTGACCGCGGCGCTCGATGCACGCTTTCAGGACCTCGGGCAGGAATATGCGATGGACTGGTCGCTCCGCCTTGCCGACACGCCGCGCAAGGTGCTGATCCTCGTCTCCAAGTTCGACCATTGCCTGGCCGACCTGCTCTATCGCTGGCGAATCGGCGAATTGCAGATGGATGTCGTCGGCATCGTCTCCAACCATCCGGTCGAGTCGCTGGCCGGGCTGGACCTTGGCGGCATTCCCTTCCACCACCTGCCCGTCACGCGTGAGACCAAGGCCGAGCAGGAGGCCGAAATCAAGCGCGTGGTCGAAGAGACCGGGGCCGAGCTGGTCGTGCTCGCGCGCTACATGCAGATCCTCTCCGACGATCTTGCCGCGTTCCTTTCGGGCCGCTGCATCAACATCCATCACAGCTTTCTGCCCGGTTTCAAGGGGGCCAAGCCCTATCATCAGGCGCATGCGCGCGGGGTGAAGATGATCGGTGCGACCGCGCATTATGTCACCGCCGATCTCGATGAAGGTCCGATCATCGCGCAGGATGTCGAGCAGATCACGCATGCCGATTCGCCCGAGACGCTGGTGCGCAAGGGCCGCGACATCGAGCGCCGCGTGCTCGCGCGCGCGGTGCGGCACCATCTGGCCGATCGGGTGCTGCTCAATGGAACCAAGACGGTGGTGTTTACCGATTGAACCGTCCGGCAGTCCGACCGTATCGTTCGCGACAGGAGATTGCCGATGAAGAAACTGCTGGTGCTCTATGGGTCGTATCGCTCGGACCGGGCGGGGATCCGGCTCGCCGACTATTGCGTGCGCCGCTTTGCCGAGCGCGGGGTCGATGCCGAATTGATCGACGCCAAGGCGGTCGGGCTGCCGATGCTCGACCGGATGTACAAGGAATACGAGCCCGGCACCGCGCCGGTGGCGATGGAGGATCTGGCGAAAAAGATCGAGGCGGCGGACGCGTTCCTGTTCGTCGCAGGCGAATATAACTGGGGCGTGCAGCCGGGTCTCAAGAACCTGACCGACCATTATCTGGAACAGTGGTTCTGGCGGCCCGCCGCGCTCGCCACCTATTCCGCCGGGCGCTTCGCCGGCGTGCGCGCCGGCCAGGCCTGGCACCCGACCTTGTCCGAAATGGGTATGGTGGTGATCCCCAGCATGCTCTCAGTGGGGCAGATCACGCAAACGCTCGACGAGCAGGGCCAGCCGATCGGCTCGGGCGGCGCATCGCTGGAGCGGAGCTTTGGCAAGTTCGCCGACGAACTGACCTGGTGGGCAGACGCGGCAGCGGCCCAGAAGGAACGCGTCAAACCGCCTTATTGATGGGGATTGGCGAAATGGTGCTGCTGGGGAGGATTGAACTCCCGACCTCAGCCTTACCAAGGATGCGCTCTACCACTGAGCTACAGCAGCACACCATTTCGCAGGCTTGCAAGAGCGGATCGCTGTGGCTGCCCGCTCGCAAGGCCTGCGCCTATGCGCAGGTGCCGATGGTTTGTCAACCCTCGCCGGTCTTGCCAAATGCGCCGGTGCGACGATATGCAGCAAAGCCGATGGAAAAGCCGCTCACCCCGCCGAAACCGAGCCCCGCAGAAGAGCGCAAGGCGAGGCTTGCCGCCAATCTGCGCGAAAATCTGCGCCGCAGAAAGGCGCAAGCGCGTGCGATGAATGCGAACGGCGAATCGTAAGGTCCGGTCAGCCGCGCGCGTAGAATTGCAGATGGACGAGGCGGCCGTTCTCGCCGGTGGTGCCGAATCCGTCCGCCGAATTGTGGAACAGCCAAGGGCTGAACAGGATCAGCCGGTTGAACCGCATCGGCACGCGCATCACGCGCTCCCATTTCGCGGCGTGGAAGGTGTCGCGGTTGACGACATCCTCGACCAGGGCGTTGGCATCGGCATAGCCGCTTTGCGCCAGGGCCAGCGGGTCGGTCGGCACTTTTTCCAGCCCGGTGCGCTTGTGGCGGAAGAAATCGGTGCCGCCGCGCGCGTCCTCGTCGCGGCTGAGATACAGGATGCCCGAATAGAAGCACGGGTCGATATGCACGCCGCTGACCCCGCGATCGCCCTTGAGCGTCAGGCGGCAATGGCCATGCGTGGTTCTAGGCTGCGGCACGACGGGCACGCCGATGATCCGCGCCACCGCCGCCTCGAGCCCGGCAATCGAGAGCGGCGCGGACGAGAGCGTGCCGGGATAATTGCCCTTGCGGGTCGCGGGGTCATAGCCGAGGCCGAGCGCGGCGGCACGCGCGCCGTGCGGATCGGCCAGGAAATCGTCTATGATGAGCAGCGAGGGCAGCATGGCCGCTGGCATAGCGGCGGATGGCGAACTGCGAAAGCCAGGGCGTTGCATGAATTGCACGCTGCGCTAGACAGGCCTCATGCCCTCGCCCCGGACCCTGACATGCGCATCCTGATCGCCGGCGCAGGTATTGCCGGGCTCGCCGCCGCGCTTGCGCTGGCGCGCAAGGGGCATGCAGTGCAGGTCATCGAGCAGGCGGCAACGCTCGAAGAGGTCGGCGCAGGGCTGCAACTCGGCCCCAATGCGATGCGCGTGCTGAGTGCGCTGGGCGTCGACGATGCGGTGGCGTGCGCGGGCCAGACCCCGGCAGCCATCACCCTGCGCGATGGGCGCAGCGCGCGCGAGATCCTGAAAATCCCGCTGGGCGATGCAGCCAGGCGGCGCTGGGGTGCAGCCTATTTGACGTTGCACCGCGCCGATCTGGTGGCGATCCTGGCCGAAGCGCTCGAACAGGTGCAACCCGGTGCGCTGCACCTTGGCATGGGACTGACCGAAATCGACATTCGCGCAGAGGGCGCCGCGATCACCACCGCAACGGGTGAAACGCTGACCGCCGACCTGCTGATCGGCGCCGACGGCATCCGTTCGATGGTCCGCGAACATCTGTTCGGAGCGGACACCCCGCGCTTTACCGGCCATGTCGCCTGGCGCGCGCTGGTGCGGATCGATTCCGCCGATCCGGCTGCGCCGCCGCCCGGCGTGGGGGCCTGGCTCGGGCCGCGCCGCCATGCGGTGACCTATCGCATCCGCCCCGACATGGTGAATCTGGTCGCGGTGACCGAACAGGCCGACTGGCGCGAGGAGGGCTGGAACCTGCCCGGCGATGCCGACCGGTTGCGCGCCGATTTCGCCGGGTGGAGCGCGCTTGCCCCTCTGCTCGCGCGGGTCGAACAACCGTTGCGCTGGGCGCTGTTTGATCGCAAGCCGATGCGCGCCTGGCACCGGGACCGCGCGGTGCTGATCGGCGATGCCTGCCATCCGATGCTGCCGTTCCTGGCGCAAGGCGCAGCGATGGGGATCGAGGACGGCTTTGCGCTCGCAGAATTGCTGCCGCTCGAACCGCAGCACATCGAACCCGCGCTCGCCCGCTTCTTCGCGCTGCGCCAGCCGCGCACCGCGCGCATCCAGGCGATGGCGCGATCGAACGGGGTGGATTTTCACGAGGGCAATCCGCTCGCAACGCTGGCGATGCGGCTGCCGCTCGGCCGCGCCGCCAGCGCACGCCCCGATGCGATGATGGCGCGCTGGGACTGGCTCTACGGTGGCGGTCCCATGAGCGTCCGCAGCGGGATTCTTGCCTAAGCGGGCGGTTTCCCGCATAGGGGCCTCTCGCGGCATCCGGCCAGCGAACGGAAAGTCCCCATGGCCGAACACCCCACCATCTTCGTTCTCAACGGTCCCAATCTCAACCTGCTGGGCCTGCGCGAGCCGGAAATCTACGGCTCGGACACGCTCGATGATATTGCCGACCGGCTCGAAGATCGCGCCCAGACGCTCGGGCTTTCCATCGACATGCGCCAGTCCAACCATGAGGGCCATCTGGTCGACTGGCTGCACGAGGCGCAGGCGACCGGGGCGAAAGCGGTGCTGCTCAACGCGGGCGCCTATACGCACACGTCGGTGGCACTGCTCGATGCGATCCGATCGATCACCACACCGGTGATCGAAGTGCATCTGTCCAACCCGCTCACGCGCGAGGAATTTCGTCACGTCTCGTTCGTCGGGCGCGCAGCGAAAGGCACGATCTGCGGCTTCGGCGCAACGTCTTATCTATTGGCGCTGGAGGCCGCAGCGCAGTTATGAGCTTTGACGCCCCCGCGTCTGCTGGCATGATGCGGGTGAGCGATTGAAATTACGCACGGGAGCAGCCAAAGAGCCGCCCCTGATCAAAAGCAGAATAAAGGGCGCAGGACCATGGCATCACCAAGCGGCAAAAGCAGCAACAACAAACAGGGAGGCGGCATGAACATCGACAGCAAACTGGTGCGCGAACTGGCAGAACTGCTGGGCGAAACGGGCCTGAGCGAGATCGAGGTGGAAGACGGCAATCGCAAGATCCGCGTCGCGCGCACGATCAGCGCCGCACCGGTCGCCAGCGTCGCGGTCCCCGCGGCACCCGCACCCGTTGCTGCCCCGGCCGCCGCACCTGCAGCCCCGGCTGCGCCTGCAGAGCCCGCCGCGCCCTCGATGGCCAATGCTGTCAAGTCGCCGATGGTCGGCACCAGCTATCTCGCGCCCGAGCCGGGTGCTGCGCCGTTCGTCAGCATCGGTGCGACGGTCAAGATCGGCGATCCGCTGCTGATCATCGAGGCGATGAAGGTGATGAACCCGATCACCGCCGAGCGCGCGGGCAGGGTGACCGCGATCCTGGTCGAGGATGGCCAGCCGGTCGAGTTCGACCAGCCTCTGGTCGTCATCGAGTAAGCCCATGGCCATCAAGAAGATCCTGATCGCCAATCGCGGCGAAATCGCGCTGCGCATCCATCGTGCGGCGCACGAGATGGGCATCAAGACGGTCGCGGTGCACTCCACCGCCGATGCCGATGCGATGCACGTGCGCCTGGCGGACGAAGCCGTGTGCATCGGCCCGCCGCCCGCAGGCCAGAGCTATCTCAACATCGCCAACATCATTTCTGCAGCGGAAATCAGCCAGGCCGACGCGATCCATCCGGGCTATGGCTTCCTCTCGGAAAACGCCAAGTTCGCCGAGATCGTCGAGGCGCACAAGATCATCTGGATCGGCCCCAAGCCCGAGCATATCCGGACCATGGGCGACAAGGTCGAGGCCAAGAAGACCGCCGGCGCGCTGGGCATGCCGCTGGTCCCCGGATCGGACGGTGCGATCAAGGACATCCACGAGGCGAAGATCATCGCGGCATCGATTGGCTATCCGGTGCTGATCAAGGCGGCATCGGGCGGCGGGGGGCGCGGCATGAAGGTCGTGCCGAGCGAAGACCAGCTCGAAACGCTGATGCAGCAGGCGGGCAGCGAGGCCAAGTCGGCCTTCGGTGACGACACCGTCTATATGGAAAAATATCTCGGCAACCCGCGCCATATCGAGTTCCAGATCTTCGGCGACGGCAAGGGCAATGCCATTCACCTCGGCGAGCGCGATTGCTCGCTGCAGCGCCGCCATCAGAAGGTGCTCGAGGAAGCGCCCTCGCCGGTCATCACGCCCGAAGAGCGCGCGCGCATGGGCGCGGTCGTCACCAAGGCAATGGCCGATATGGGCTATCGCGGCGCGGGGACGATCGAGTTCCTTTGGGAAAATGGCGAATTCTACTTCATCGAGATGAACACCCGGCTTCAGGTCGAGCATCCGGTGACCGAGGCGATCACCGGGGTCGATCTGGTGCGCGAACAGATCCGCATTGCCGAGGGGCATCCGCTCTCGGTCAAGCAGGACGAGATCGAGTTTCGCGGCCATGCCATCGAATGCCGCATCAATGCCGAGGACCCACGTACGTTCGCGCCGTCACCGGGCCTGGTCAGCTATTACCATCCGCCCGGCGGCATGCATGTGCGCGTCGATAGCGGGCTGTACGCCGGCTACAAGATCCCGCCCTATTACGACAGCATGATCGCCAAGCTGATCGTCTATGGCCGCACCCGCCAGGGCTGCATCATGCGGCTGAAGCGCGCGCTCGAGGAATTCGTGGTGCAGGGCGTCAAGACGACGATCCCGCTGCACCAGGCTTTGCTCGACGAGCCCGATTTCCTGTCGGGCGAGTACACGATCAAGTGGCTCGAGCAATGGCTCGCCGAGCTGGAGGCCGAGGAAAAGGCCTGACCTGCCAAAGACCTATGCTGCACCGCACAATTTTTCGTTGAAACGCGGTGCGGCATTGGTCATATTGGTGCGATGGATACAAACAAGACCGTGCTGGAAGCCATCGCGCTGCGCAAATGCCTCGAGGCGACCTATAACCGCCAGCGCATCCGGCTGGCGCCGCACATCCTGTATACCAAGCACGACCAGCTCTATCTCGATGGCGTGACGCTCGAACGCGACGGCAAGCCTCCGCGCGAGCTCAAGGTCAGCGCGTTCAAGCTCGACGGATTGGGCGATATGGCGCTGACCGCGCATGAGTTCGACCTGCAGCCGGTGTTCAATCCCGACGAGGAGCGCTATCAGGGCAAGACGCTGTTCGCGGTGGAAATGGCGTAACCTTACAGCTGCCCAGTTTCGTCACCCCCGCGCACGCGGGGCTCGCGCTTCCTTCGGCAACATGGGCGAAAAAGCGGGATTCCCGCGTTCGCGGGCATGACGGGTTACTGCTTTTCGAGGCTCAGCGAGGCGTCGTCGATCGTCAGGCTGAGGCGGCGCGGATCGCGCTGGTTCTCGATCAGGAAGACATGCGGCCCGCTGCTCGCGAGGATCGCGTCCATCGCGCGTTCGATGGGGATTTCGACCTTGGGGATGCGCGCGCAGTCGCAGGCAATCGCCACCCGGTCCTTGGCGACACGAGTCACGGTGATCGTCACCCCCGATTTCGAGGACCCGCGCGCATCGGAAATGATGTCGCCGACATAGGTCCCCGCGACCAGATCAGCGAGATCGGGCTTGCGTTCGGGCGCGGCCAGCGAGGCCGTGGACAGCGACACCAGGGCCGCGAGCAGCATCGCAAAGGAGCTCGAAATCCGACGCGTCATGGCCTTCTCCCGTCCGGTCTGCTCCGAGAGCTTATCGCAATTCCGCGCTCAAGGCACGCAAATAGCCCTGGACCCCCTATTTGCCCGCGACGCGCTCCACCTCGGCCATCACGCGCAGCACATTGCCGCTCCAGATCTTCTCGACATCTTCGCGCGACAGGCCGCGTGCCAGCAGCGCCTCGGTGATCTTCGGGATCTGGTTGATCTGGTTGAGGCCGATCACCCCGCCGCCACCATCCCAATCCGCGCCGATGCCGACATGATCGACCCCGAGCAGATCGATGCAATAGAAGATCGCCTGCATGTAGCGGTCGAAATCGGTATCGGAACGCGGCTCGGCAGCGTTCGCCTCGGCCCATTGCTTCATCAGCGCGGCGCGTTCTTCGGGCGGCAGGCTATCGGCGGTCTCGATTTGCGGACGCAGCGCATCGACTGTCGGACGCGGCTTGTCGGGCGACAGGAACAGGCTGTTGACCTGGATCACCCCGCCCTTGGCCGCGAGCGCCTTGAGCCGCGCGTCATCGAGGTTGCGCGGATGGTCGTGCAGCGCCTTGGGGCCCGAATGCGACAGGATGATCGGGGCTTTCGAAAGCTCGAGCAGCTGGTCGAAGCTGCTGTCGGCGGCATGACTGCCATCGATGATGATGCCCAGCCGGTTCGCCTCGCGCACCCAGGCCTTGCCGAGATCGCTGAGGCCCCCGTGCAGCGCCTCGCCATTGGTCGAATCGGCGAGCTGGTTGGTGCCATTGTGCACCGGCCCCGCCATGCGCAGGCCAAGCTGGTAGAAGGCATCGAGATTGGCAATGTCGTTGCCGAGCGGATAGCTGTTTTCCATCGACAGATAGACCACGCGCTGCCCCGCTGCGGCGATACGCGCGGCATCCGACGATTTGGTCGCGATGGCAAAGCTTTGCGGATTGGCGGCGACGAAATCGTGGATCTGGTGCAGCCGCTTGAGCGCATGCGCCAGCGCCACCGCATAGCCCCGCGCGTCATTGGGGCCCTGATCGGTATAGATCACCCAGAAGCCCCCATCGAGGCCGCCTTCGATCATCCGCGGCAGATCGACCTGCGTCGTATCGTGCAGCACATCGTGCCGGTCGGTGATGCGCCAGCCGGGCTGGTCGAGATTGGCCGGGCTGTCGAGATGCGTGTCGAGCGTCAGGATCGACTGGTGGATTGCGGCAGGGTCGCTGGCGTCCTGCGCAGCTACAGGACCTGCGATACAGGCCGCAGCCAGCATCAGCCCCAGCATATGCCGGTGCGTCGATTTCATGTGCTTTCCCTTCAATCGGCGAGCGCGGCCGCACGCTCGCGCCAATCGGCGGCGAGCTGGGGCAGATCGGCGAGCTTGCGCACGGCCTCTGGCTCTGCCTTGTATTGCCCGCCGACCAGCAGCCGGAACACGCGGTCCACGGTCCAGGCCGACGGCCCCGGCTCCACCAGCCGCATGACATCGCCTGCCTGGACAAGCCCGGGTTCAAGCACACGATAATAGAAACCGCAACGCGCAGTGCGCACGATTTCCGCCATGACCGATTGCTTGCCCGAGACGCCAAAGCGATGGTCCAGCTTCCAGCAGGGCTGGCGGCCTTTGGTCAATTCGACCAGCGCCTGGCCCAGGCGAAAGCGATCGCCGATGCGCATCTCGCTTTCGACGAGCCCGCGCGTCGAGATGTTCTCGCCGAACGCACCCGGCTTCTGCAGCAATTTGTGCGAATCGAGCTTCTGCTGCCAATAGGCATAATGGTCGAACGGATAATGGTGAATCGCCATGTCCGGGCCACCATGATGCACCGGATCAGCCACCTGATCGCCTTCGAAACCCAGCTCGCCCAGCATGACAGGGCCGGTCGCCGGCTGGCGCGCAATGGCGCTCATCATGCCATCCTCACGAAAAGGGCGGGGCTTGCCGGTGAGCAGCGCCAGGACGCGGACCGCTTGCGAACTCATGCAGTTGCAAGCTACGCTTGAATTACTCAGCGTGCAATGCAATTCCTTCATTTCGACTGCATAGCTATACAAACGCCTCTAAAGTATACGATATTGGTTAAGCTGAGGGTCAGGCGGCGCTTTGTATCGGTTGTGCAATACCAACAGTCCTGTGCCGCGTGGTTGCCGACACGATTGCCCAGGCCATTATCGAAAGGTCGATTTTGGTCATGTCACCAATCCTTGAAGCATCCCCCTCCCCCCTCGCCCGTTCCCGCCCGCAAGCGTGCCATCTCCGGCTGCCGGCAGGACTTGCAGCGCTGGCTTTGGCCATTCTGCTGTGGACGTCAAACAGGGCCGAAGCCGCAGACCTGGCGGTCCAGGCGTCCGCACCCGGTATCGCCATGGCAACGGGGCTCGAGCCTGCGGCCCAGCAACGCGAAGGACGCCGGGGCGGGGGCGAGTTTCGCGGCCAGCGCGGCGGTGGCGTCGGCACCGCGCGCATCGATACGCCGCGCGAATTCCGTCAGGAACGCCGTGCCGACCGGCAGGATTTCCGTCAGGAACGCCGCGGTGACCGGCAGGATCTGCGCCGCGAACAGCGCGGTGATCTGCGCGACTTCCGCCAGGAGCGTCGCGCCGACCGGCAGGATTTCCGCAACGGCGTCGTGACGAGGCCCGAATTCCGCGCCGACCGGCGCGACGATCGCCAGGATTTCCGCCGCGACCAGCGCGGAGACTTGCGAGATTTCCGCCGCGACCGCCGGGATGATCGCCGCGACTTCCGTGCAGACAGGCGCAACCAGAACCGCGCCTTCTTCAACGTCGGGCGCTACTACCCGCCGGTGCGCGGCTGGAACTATCGCCGCCTGGGCATAGGCTTCACGCTGGGCGCGCCGTTTTTCGCCAGCAGTTTCTGGATCAACGACCCCTGGGCCTATCGCCTTCCCCCGGCTTATGGCCAGTATCGCTGGGTCCGCTATTATGGCGATGTCCTGTTGGTGGACATCTATACCGGGCAGGTTGTTGATGTGATCAACGATTTTTTCTGGTAAGCCTAGCAACGCGCATGCTGCGACCTGTGCAAGACCCGCCGGAGCCATCCGGCGGGTCTTTCCTTTTCACGGCTGCCCGGGTTGACAGGCACAGGGCGCGCGCGCCATCCCCCGGCCATGATCAGCGACTTTCTGCATCGGCGCGAACTGGCCAGGATCGGCCGCGACGTGGGCGACAAGCTCGATGCCCATCCGCGCGTGCAGCGCATCGCATTCGACGATGTGAAGGTGCCGATGCAGATCTATTGCTATCAGGATTTCATGACCCCCGGCGAATGCGCCGAGCTCATCCGCATGATCGATGCCGATGCGATCCCTTCCGAGCTGTATCGCGCAGGGGCCGGCGCCGATCAGAACGATTTTCGGACCAGCTACAGCTGCAATCTCGATCGCTGGCACCCCGATGTGCTGCGCATTGACGATCGCATCTGCGGACTGACAGGAATTGATTCGCGGCGGGGCGAAACGCTGCAGGGCCAGCGTTATGCCGTCGGCCAGCAGTTCAAGGCCCATCACGACTATTTCCACACCGACCAGCCCTATTGGCAGAAGGAACGCAACAAGGGCGGGCAGCGCAGCTGGACGGCGATGGTGTTCCTCAACGAGCCGGCGGGCGGGGGCGAAACCGAGTTCCCGCAACTGTCGTTCAAGATGCTGCCGCGCACGGGCATGCTGCTGATCTGGAACAATATGGGCCTGGACGGTCGGCCCAATCCCTATCTGCTGCACAGCGGCAATCCGGTGACCCAAGGCACGAAATACATCGTCACCAAATGGTTTCGGCGCGGTTTCTGGGTATAGCCGAACATAAGGCGGCCCGTCTCCGCTGAGCCTGGAGACGGGCCGCCACCCACAGCTCATGGGTCTGCTCAATCGTTATAGGCGAGCACCGTCACGCGGCCGACCTTGTAGCCGCGCTGGCGCATTTCCTTGACATAATCCTTGTCGGCATCGGCCAGCTCGACCTCATATTCCTCCCAGGCGTCGGCACGGTCCTCGCGGTCGGTCGCGCGCTTGAGATCACTGGTGAGTTCCTTGTCCGCCTCGTTGATATCGGCGACATAATTGTACCACGACTGGTTATAGACGCCCTGCACCGGTTCGGTCCGGATCGGCGGCGCATGGGCGCCATCGCGCGCCGGAAGGGTGCGCGGCGTTCCGGCCTGGGCGGGCAGCGCCAGAATCACCAGCGGAAGCGTGCCTGCCAGGGCATTGCGGATCAGCTTGCTCATCGTTCGTCTCCTTTGAGCGCCCCCATTGCCCTCCAACGCATCGTGCACCGATTCAGGTAAGCGCCATGGCGCGGCTGGGCGCTGGACAAGGGCGCTCGGGCGCAGTCGCGCCCAAAACGCGTAAATTTTCACGCCGGATGCCATTTCCGATGAACATTTTTCTTCATCTGGCGTTCATCCGCAGCCTTCCCCACTTTTCAACGGGTCCGGCTCGTCTATATTGACCGCTGCTTCAGGGCGAATGTCGCCGAGCAAGAGGAGAGTTCATGTCCAGAATGAATGCACTGCGCTATGCCGGCGTCCTGGCCGGCGTTGCTATGCTGGCCGCCTGCTCGGGCGGCAGCGAAACCCCCAAGGCCGAAGAAGAAGCCGCCGCTCCGGCCGCTGACGCTGGCGCCGAAACCCCCGCCGCGACTCCGGCTGCAGCCGAGGCTCCGGCTGCGGACAATACCGATACGCTCGACGGCAAGAAGCTCGCCGATTTCACCGGCAACGCCGCTGAAGGCGAGAAGGTCTTCGTTCAGTGCAAGACCTGCCACGTCAAGGAAGCCGGCCAGAACCGCGTCGGCCCCTCGCTCGCCGGTATTGTCGGCCGTGCCGCCGGTTCGGTCGAAGGCTTCAACTATTCGCCCGCCAACAAGAACAGCGGCATCACCTGGACCCCGGAAAAGCTCTTCCAGTATCTGGAAAAGCCCGCCCGCGTGGTGCCGGGCACCAAGATGGTGTTCGCAGGTCTGCCCGACGCGCAGAAGCGCGCCGACCTCATCGCCTATCTGCAGCAGCCCTGATCGACCCGATCACGGTTTGCGCCGAAACACGAAAGGCCGCTCCGCAAGGAGCGGCCTTTTTTGTTGGGGGCACCATGCTACTTCATCGTCACCCCCGCGAAGGCGGGGGCCCCGCTTCCTCTTCCGAGGTCAGACGAAAAAGCGGGATTCCCGCTTTCGCGGGAATGACGAGAATGCGTCGGTAGAGTTCAGGCCGCCACGGCCCGCCGCGCCAGCTCGCATTGCGACCAGATGTCGCTCAGCGCGTGGAGCAGCTTGTCGCAATCGCCGTCCGAGTGCACCGGCGAGGGCGTGATGCGCAGCCGCTCGGTGCCCTTGGGCACGGTGGGATAGTTGATCGGCTGCACATAAATGCCGTGATTTTCGAGCAGCCAGTCGCTGATCCGCTTGCACTTGTGCGGATCGCCGACCATCACCGGGATGATGTGGCTGGGATTGTCGAGATGGGGAATGCCCATCAGGTCCAGCCGCTTGCGCACCTTGGCGACGCGCTCCTGGTGGCGCGCGCGCTCCATCTGGCTGGCCTTGAGGTGGCGGATGCTGGCGGTGGCCCCTGCGGCGAGCGCGGGCGGCAGCGCCGTCGTGAAGATGAAGCCGCTGGCAAAGCTGCGCACGAAATCGCACAAGGCCGCCGAGGCCGCGATATAGCCGCCCATCACGCCGAACGCCTTGCCGAGCGTGCCTTCGATCACGGTGATCCGGTCCATCAGGCCTTCGCGCTCGGCAATGCCGCCGCCGCGCGGGCCGTACAGGCCGACCGCGTGGACCTCGTCGATATAGCTCATCGCGCCGTGCTTTTCGCAGACGTCGAGAATCTCGGCGATCGGGGCGATGTCGCCATCCATCGAATAGACGCTTTCGAACGCGACCAGCTTGGGCCGGCCCGGCGCGACGCCCGCGAGCAGCCGGTCGAGATCTTCCGGATCGTTATGCTTGAACTTGAGGCATTCGGCGCGGCTGTGGCGGATGCCTTCGATCATCGAGGCATGGTTGCCCGCGTCGGACAGCACCACGCAATTGGGGAGCTTGGCCGCGAGCGTGCCGAGCGCTGCCCAGTTCGAGACATAGCCCGAGGTGAACAGCAAAGCCGATTCCTTGCCGTGCAGATCGGCGAGTTCGGCCTCGAGCAGCACATGGTGATGGTTGGTGCCCGAAATGTTGCGCGTGCCGCCTGCGCCCGCGCCGCACTGGTCGAGCGTGTCGTGCATTGCCTTCAGCACATCGGGATGCTGGCCCATGCCGAGATAGTCGTTCGAGCACCAAACGGTGACCTCGTCGGTCCCCTCATCGGTATAGCGCGTGGCGTGTGGAAAGCGGCCGCGATGGCGTTCCAGCTCGGCGAAGATGCGATACCGCCCCTCGTCGCGGATCGTATCGATTTCGCTCTGGAAAAACCCCTCATAGTCCATAACCACTCTCCTTCTTATCCCTTGCGCGCGTCGGGCAGCGCCCAGCGCCAGAGCGCGCCGTCGCGAAACGGCAGCGCCAGAAACAGATGCTCGAGCGCGCCAAGCGCCGCGAGCGTGAAAACCAGGGTCGCGCTGACCGCGGCAAAGCTGTCATCGGGCGCGGCGAGCGCACGCGCGCCCAGCCAGAGCGACAGCGCCGCGAGTGCGACCAGGCTGAAGGCCAGCGCACCGTGCAGGCGGCGCGGGCCGAAATAGGTCTTCAGATATTCCAGATGTCCCGGCATGATCTCGTCGCTCATGTTCGGCACGCCGACGAACAGATTGAGCTTGGCCGAAAGGCGCAGCGCGAACAGCAGGCTGAAGATCACCGCGCCGGTCGGGTTGGCGCTGTTCCAGGTGAGCGAGACCAGCATCACCATCACCACCGCGATCGCCAGTTCGTGATGGATCAATGTCGCCGCCGCATCGGCAAAGCGCCGCCAGCCGCGCGCGTGCGGATCGCTGGGGGTGCGGCGGGGCCCGGCGACGATGCCGGTGAGAAAGGTCAGTTCGAGCCAGCCCCAGATGACCAGCGCCGCGCCGAAGCTGATATAGGCGTCGAGCGCCGAAGGACCGCTCGCGCCATGGCCATGCGCTGCCCAAACGATGACGCACAGGCAGATGCCAGCGGCAAAGCCCGCCCAGGATAGACTCCGCGCAAAGGTCGCCTTGCCGCGATTGGCGAGCCAAGCGACCACGCCCGTGCTGCCGAACCAGGCCAGCAGCACGATGAACGCAGGCAGGATATGGCCGTGCAGACTCATGGACTACCAGGCCGGCTGCAGGCGGATGGTGGAGGGCAGCGCATTGTTCTTGCCGGGCATGAAATACATGCGCGCAAACGCCGTGCCTGCACCGATCATGCCGCCCGCACGCTGCATCAGCCCGCCCAGGCCGCCGCGCGCCTTGCCCGCCGCGATGCGGTCCGAGGCCAGGCGCAGCTTTTCCATCTGCGCGCGCAGTGCCGGGTTGTCGGTATCGATCTCGACCGGGAAGACCTGGCGGCTGATCGCGGTGCAGATGTCGAACACGCGGTAATCGTAATCGGTCGGATCGACACCCAATGCCGCGTGGAACACCGGGCGGCTATGGTCGCGCACATACATGGTCGCATAGACCGAGAGGATGAAGAACTTGATCCAGTAGCGGTTCAGGCCGGTGAGCAGCTTGGGGTCCGCATGGAGGAGCATCGCGAACGCCTCGCCATGGCGGAACTCGTCATTGCACCATTGCTCGAACCAGTTGAAGATCGGGTGGAAACGGTTTTCCGGGTTGCGCGCCAGATGCCGGTAGATCGCGATATAGCGCGCATAGCCGATCTTCTCGGACAGATAGACCGCGTAGAAAATGAACTTCGGCTTGAAGAAGGTGTATTTCTTGGTCTTGGTGAGGAACGACAGGTCGATGCCGATGCCGGCATCCTTCAGCACCTCGTTGATGAACCCGGCATGGCGGCTTTCGTCGCGCGCGAGCAGCTTGAACAGCTTCTTGACGTCGGGGTTTTTCGTCCGCTTGGCGATCTCGGCATAGAGGATGCAGCCCGAAAATTCCGAAGTCAGCGAGCTCACCAGGAAATCGATGAATTCGCGGCGCAGCGCCGGTTCGAGCGATTCGATGACACCGTCGAAGCTTTCGGAACGGCGGAAATGCGCCTTGTTGGGGTCGCCCTCCATGTCCGCCATCAGCTGGTCCCATTCGGCGCGCACCAGGCTGACGTCGATCGCGTCCAATGCATCGAAATCGGTGGTGTAGAAGCGGGGGCTCAACACGGTTTCCTGTGTTGCCAGCGCCATGGTGTCGGGCGCATCGGGAAGATTTGCCCGGCCTGCTGCCTTCACCCTCGTCTGCATGTTCATCGCACCACTCCCGTTGTTTGTCTGAACATCCGCGCTCACCACCGGCTGGTGGTGAAGCTGACCTCGTACAGTTCCTTGAGTTCGCCCATCGCCGTCAGCTTCGTCCATGCGCGCAGCAATGGACCCGCCGGATGGACCGTCGCCATGCGCTGGATCAAAATTGACTCGCCAAATCCGACAATGATCGGGTCGCCATGCACCCGCACCTTGTCGCCCGGCTGGATCGCCACATCGCCGTCCAGCTCGACATGCGCGTGGAAATGCGCCTCGCTCTGCTCCACCTGGATGCGGCAGGGCGTATCGAAGGAAGGCTGGCGCAGCAGGTTCATCATTTCAGCAGCGCCTGGAAGGTCGCACGGTTGGTCGGACCGAAAGCGCCCAGTTCGACCACGCGGTTGGTCGCGGTGTCGGTGAGCGAAAGCGATCCGTCGCTCCAGTGGTTGAGCTCGTAAGGCGCATCCATCGGAATGCCGCGCACATGCCGGCCCCGGCCCATGCCGCGCAGCACGCCACGGATGAAGCCGCTGCCCTCTTCGCCATAGACATGCACGGTCTGGCCGGTGACCGCATCGGTCACCACGACCTTGCCGTTCTGCGCATCGGCAAACCGCAGCACCCGCGACTTGACGGCGGTGGCCGCTTCGGCCGCGCGCACGTCGCTGGCCGAGGGCGAGGGCGCGATCCAGCCGA
Organism: Acidovorax delafieldii; assembly: GCA_001555775.1. GTDB lineage: Bacteria > Pseudomonadota > Alphaproteobacteria > Sphingomonadales > Sphingomonadaceae > Blastomonas > Blastomonas delafieldii_A. The sequence goes on from LSHP01000126.1 coordinate 17,993, forward strand.
GCTGGGTTGCTCCGGTCAGCGCCAGCGTGAACAGCACCACCCCGCACGCCATTACCAGCGCGCCTTTGGGCACGGTATTCTCGTGGCTGTGGCCATGCCCGCCATGCGAATGATGGTTGCTATGGCTGTGCGATGCGCTGGTCATGCGATGGCTCCCTGAAGATGCGCAGGGACTCCATCGCCCGCTACGACATTGGCCTGTTGCGCCCGGTCGACCGGCGCGATCGCCGCGACGGCGCGCGCCAGGCGCTCGCCGACCACCGCCGCATCGGGCAGCGCGCGCAGCATGGGTTCGGGATGACCGAGCTTCCAAGGACGCGCATGCGGCCACAGCACCAGATAGCCCAGATTGTGCGGGCCGATCAGCTGCAGCGCCAGATCGCCCTCGGTGGGGCCGAGCGGGCGCAGGTTCGCGCCGCCGATCTTGGCGAGCGGCAGGTTGATGCACATGTTGAGCGCGACGCCGATGCGCAGCACCACGCGCCGGCTGGTCAGCGTATACACGGTCGTGCGCGCCACCGCCCAGGCATAGAGCATCAGCAGCCCCACCCCGAGCGCCCCGGCGATCGCGGTTGCGATCACCCCGCCGGTGCTACCATTGTAGATGGCAAGCGCGACCAGCGCGGCGAAGTACAGGCCGACGATGCGGGTGAAGAACGCGCTGCGCGCCAGCAGCCGCCAGTCGGGCGAGCCCTGCCAGAGCAGGGTCTCCCCTTGCGGGAGCTCGCCGGGGAGGCCCCGGACGGGCTCGTCGTCATATTCCGTGATCATATCAGCGGCTCCTGCCGGGCGCGGTTAGCGTAGAGATAGCCGCCGCCGAAATAGCCCGAGATCTTGTCTTCCTCGTAGCGACTGATCTGGCCGGGCGTTTCGACCTGCGGGCAGCCCGAAAACTGCGCGGCGTTGATCGCATCGACGACGATCTGACGGGCGGACTTGCGAACCTTGGCCATCATCATCGGCGCAAGAGCATGCACGCCCTCGGCGGTGACGACCTCAAGATAGCGCACCTGGTGCTCCGAGCGGTCGACCCAGATTTCCGCCACGGTGCCCGCGACCGCGCCATCGGCGCCGATCACGGTCATGCCGCGCGGATCGGGATCGCCGCGCGCGATCGAAAAGCTGGGTTCGAGCGCCATCGGAACGATGCGGTTGTTGCCGAACGCGTCGATATCGGGAAGGCGGCTGCGCTCGGCATAGGCGGCAGGGCCGATGCAGTCGGTCAGCGGGTTGCCGGTGGGCACATAGGGCGCGCCGGGGAACGGGCTCATGCGGCGTCCGGCAATGTCGAACTTTTCCTTGCCGATGGTCGGCGTCGAGACCGTGCCGCGGCCGAAGGGCAGCTTGAAGGTCTTGGGAGCAGCGTGCAGCAGCGGCCCGCCCATGCCCAGCGAACGCCCGGTCAGGTCGTCCTCGAGCGGGAAGCCCTCGCGCCGATCCTCACGCCTGAGATAGTAGATCAGGCCGATGAAAAACAGCACGAACGCCCAGAAGGCGATCGATGCGACATCGATATTCCCCACGATATTGCCGTTAAACATGGCGCTTACCTCTCTTCTTCAAGACCCTCATGTCGGAAATTCGGTGAGGCCGAACCGCGGTTGCGGGGCGGATTCATCGATCGGCTGGCCCCCGACAAGCGGGCCAAGCACGACCATCGTGACGAGCAGCAGGACGATTTCGATCAGATAGACGGTGCCGTATCCGGTGGCGCGATAGGCCAGGGTCTCGCCGATGCGGTCGGCGAGCGCGAGCGAGGAGACGGCATCGCGGATCAGACCGCCGGCCGCCACCGCCAGCCCTGAAGCGCTCGCCTGCACCGCGCCCCAGGCACCGAGCGCGAGACCCGATCCCTTGTGCCTGCCGCTGCCGGCAATGGCCATGATCGCGCTCAAGGTGCCAACCGAGAACAGGCCTGCACCCAGACCGATAGTCAGCGCGCCCGAAAAGACGAGAAAGCTTGCTTCGAGCGGTGCCGCAAAGAGGATCATCGCGAAGGCGAGCATACCGATGGCGGCACCGAAACCGGCGAGCCGCAGCGGGTCGGCGCCTGCACTCAGCCGCCGCGCGGCAAGGGCGAAGGCGGCCAGCATGCCGAATGCCCAGAGCCCGGTCAGCGAGGTGGTCGCCCCCACCGACATGCCGAGCACCTCGCCGCCGAACGGCTCGAGCAGCACGTCCTGCATGCTGAACGCCGCCGTTCCGCAGCCGATGGCGAGCAGCAGCCGGGCATTGCGCGCCTCGGAGGTGAACTCGCGCCAGACGACCGAGAATTTCGGCGTCTCGCGCTCGGGCCGGGTGGTCGAGGGCGCGCGCGCCTCCTGCTTCCAAAGCGCGATGACGTTGAGCGCCATTGTGAACATCGCTGCGCCCTGCACGATCGCGACCAGCCGCGTGGCGCTGAAATCGGCGAGCAGCGAGCCCATCACGAAGGCAGCGCCCATCATGCCGACCAGCAGCATCACGAACATCAGCGCGACGACGCGCGGGCGGGTATCCTCGGGCGCAAGATCGGTCGCCAGCGCCAGGCCTGCGGTCTGCGTCGTGTGCATGCCGAGCCCCGTCAACAGGAAGGCGAGCGCGCCTGCGATCATCCCGATGGTGAAGGTGTCGCCGCGCGACAGCAGCAGCAGCGCGAAGGGCATGATCGCGAGGCCCCCGAACTGCAGCAGCGAGCCGAACCAGATATAGGGCACCCGCCGCCAGCCGAGCATCGACTTGTGATAGTCCGACCTGTGGCCGATCAGCGCGCGGAAGGGCGCAACGAGCAGCGGGATCGCGATCATCAGCGCCACCAGCCAGGCCGGCGTTCCCAATTCCACGATCATCACGCGGTTCAATGTGCCGTTGAGCAGCACCGTCGCCACGCCCACCGTCACCTGGAACAGCGACAGGCGCAGCAAACGGCCCATCGGCAGTTCCGCGCTCGCCGCGTCGGCGAACGGCAGGAACTGCGTTCCAAGTCCGGCAAAGAACCGGGTCGAGGCGCCCTGTAGGCTCATCCGCGCGCCACCAGCATCGCGTGGCTGGTATAGAAGCCGCTGACAATGCGTTCGCTCGCGGCGATGCCATGACTGGGGAGACGCTGGGCAAGCAGTCTCTGCAGCTTCGCTTCGGCCACCGGGACGATCGCGGGTGCGCGATCGGATTTGGGAAAGAGCTTCCCGGTAGCATGCATCGCCGCGAGCAAGGGTGTCCGCGGTGCGAAAGTGAAGGCGATCGATGGCGCGCGGTCGGCCAGCGCCGCCAGCACATCGACGATATCGCCGGTTTCATAGTGGATGAGCGAGTCCATCGCGACGACATGGTCGAAATGGCCCAGCGCCGGATCGAGCATGTCACCCACGCGCCAGTCGATGCTCAGGCCCGAAGGTGCCCGCTCGCGCGCGACATCGACCAGCCCGCGCGAAATATCGATCGCGACCACCTCTGCGCCGAGCTGCGCAGCGGCGACGGCGAGCGCGCCGGTGCCGCAGCCCGCATCGAGAATGCGCTTGCCCTTGAGGTCATAGGGCAGCCAGTCGAGCAGCATCGCGCGCATCCGGTCGCGGCCCGCACGCACGGTGGCGCGGATTCCGCTGACCTTGGTGTCGCTCGTCAGATCGACCCAGTTCTGCCGCGCGGTGCGGTCGAAATAATCCTCGAGCCGCCCGCGATAGGCGTCATAGGTGGAAGGGGATGGCTGGCTCGCCATCACTCGAAGCCCAGAAATTCGAAGATGTCGCGATCCTTCATCGGCATCGCGTCGAGCGCATCGGTGCCCGCCCAGAGCGTCGCGGCGAGGCGCAGATATTCGTTCTTCACCGCCTCGATCTCGGGGGTCGAATCCATCTCGAAGATCGTGCATTTCTTGAGGCGGCTGCGGCGTATCGCGTCCAGATCGGGGAAATGCGCGAGGCGCTTCAAGCCCGTCGCCTCGTTGAACCGGTCGATCTCGTCGGTCGCCGCCGAGCGGTTGGCGATGACGCCCGCCATGCGGACCTCGTAATTCTTGGACTTGGCCTTGATGGCCGCGACGATGCGGTTCATCGCGAAGATGCTGTCGAAATCATTGGCGGCGACGACCACCGCGCGCTCGGCATGCTGGAGCGGCGCGGCAAAGCCGCCGCACACTACATCGCCCAGCACGTCGAAGATCACGACATCGGTATCCTCGAGCAGATGGTGCTGTTTCAGCAGCTTGACCGTCTGGCCGACGACATAGCCGCCGCAGCCAGTGCCCGCCGGCGGACCGCCCGCCTCGACGCACATCACGCCGTTAAAGCCCTCGAACATATAGTCCTCGGGCCGCAGCTCCTCGTGGTGGAAATCGACGGTTTCGAGCACGTCGATCACCGTCGGCATCAGCTTCTTGGTCAGCGTGAAGGTGCTGTCATGCTTGGGATCGCAGCCGATCTGGAGAACGCGCTTGCCGAGCAGCGACAGCGCGGCCGAGAGGTTCGACGAGGTGGTCGACTTGCCGATGCCCCCCTTGCCATAGATGGCGAACACCTTGGCCCCGGTAATCTCGTCGCGCGGGTCGAGCGCGACCTGGGTGCTGCCTTCGCCAAAGGCTGGCGGCGCACTGCCATGGTCCAAAAGGCTCATATCAACTCTCTCCCGTCATTCTGCTGCAATCAGGCCTTCCAGCCTGTCCTCGATATCGTCCGCAGCGGCGCGGAGCGCCGCCAGGGTTGCGGCATCCGGTTCCCAAAGCCGGCGGTCGCATGCCTCGAGCAGCCGCTCCGCCACCCTGGCCGAAGCCTTGGGGTTGAGCGTGGCAAGCCGCGCGCGCATCTCTGCATCGAGCACATAAGTCTCGCTGATCTGCTGGAAGACCCAGGGCGCGACCTCGCCGGTCGTCGCCGACCAGCCCATGGTGGTGGTCACATGTCCCTCGATCTGGCGGACGCCTTCGAAGCCGTGGCGCAGCATGCCCTCGTACCATTTCGGGTTGAGCATGCGGGTGCGCGTCTCGCGGTCGATCTGTTCGGCAAGCGTGCGGACCTTGGCCGCGCCTTCGGTCGCATCGACGATATAGACCGGTGCCGCCTTGCCGCCGCGCGCGCGCGTCACCGAACGGCTGACCCCGCCAAGCGCATCGACATATTGATCGATATCGGTGACGCCGAGTTCGACCGAGTCGAGATTCTGATAGGTGAACTCGACCGAGGCCAGAGCGGTTTCGAGCAGCTCGCGCTGCTTCATCGGCGCGCCCGAGCGGCCATAGGCATAGCCCTTGTGCGTCTCGAACGCTTCGGCAAGCTCGTCCGGATCGGCCCATGCACCGCCGTCGATCATCATGTTGACCTGCGCGCCGTACGCGCCCTCGGCGTTCGAAAAGACGCGGAGCGCTGCGGTCTCCATGTCGCAGCCCATCTTGGCGGCATGGGCAAGCGAATGCTTGCGGATGAAGTTCAAGGCTTCGGGCTCTTCGGCGGTAGAGGCGAGCCAGGCGGCTTCGGCAATCATCCGCGTCTGCAGCGGCAGAAGGTCGCGGAACACGCCCGAGAGCGTCGCGACGACATCGATGCGCGGACGGCCCAGCTCGCCAAGCGGGATCAGCTCGGCGCCAGCGAGCCGTCCATAGGTATCGAAGCGCGGGCGCGCGCCCATCAGGTGCAGCGCCTGAGCGACCTGCGTGCCCTCGGACTTGAGATTGTCGGTGCCCCATAGCACCATCGCGATGCTCTCCGGCAGCGCCTCGCCCGCCTCGACATGTCGGGCGAGCAGCGCATCGGCCTGGGCCGCGCCGGTGACGCAGGCAAAGGCGCTGGGGATGCGGAAGGGATCGAAGCCGTGCGTGTTGCGTCCGGTGGGAAGCACTTGCGGGTTGTGCAATATGTCGCCGCCCGGCGCGGGGCGGACGTAGCCGCCGTCGAGCGCATGGATCAGCGCGCCGAGCTCGTCATTGGCGGCGAGCTTCGCGTCCAACTCGGCGCGGCCAGCGCCCCCATCGGCCGCGGTGAGCGCATCAAGAAATGCCTCGCGCTCCGCACCTTCGGGCTGGCTGCCGAGCACGTGCAGGCCGAACGGGATCAGCGCGCGTTCGAGCTCGTAGAGGTTGCCCGCCAGCGCGGCGATATCGCTGCCGTCGATGTCGAGCGCACTGGCCGCATCGCGGATCATGGTCTCGAGCGCGGCGCGTTCGACACCCTCGCCCGCGAGCGCGCGCCAGCGTTCGACCAACGCCTTGAGGTCCGAAAATCCCTTGTACAGCCCGGCCTGGGCGAGCGGCGGGGTGAGGTACGACACGATCGTCGCGCCCGAGCGCCGCTTGGCGATGATCGCCTCGGACGGGTTGTTCGCGGCATAGAGGTAGAAATTGGGGATGTTGCCCAGCAGCCGGTCGGGCCAGCAATCGCCCGACAGCCCCGCCTGCTTGCCCGGCATGAACTCGAGCGCGCCATGCGTGCCGTAATGCAGCAGTGCATCGGCGCGGAATTCCTCGCGGATCCAGCGATAGAAGGCGGCAAAGGCGTGCGTCGGGGCGAAATCGCCATCGAACAGCAGCCGCATCGGATCGCCCTCATAGCCGAAGCTGGGCTGGACGCCAACAAACACATTGCCGAACTGCTTGCCGAGCACATGGATCGACCAGCCATCGCTCTGGATCTTGCCCGGCGCGGGGCCCCATTGCTTCTCGATCGCGCGCAGATGCGGTTCGTTGCAGACATGATCGTCGGTCGAGATGCGCACCGCGACATTGGCGTCCGACCCGAACCGGTCGGCATTGCCCTTGAGGATCGCATCGCGCAGGCCATCGACGGTGGCGGGCGGGTTGCAGTCATAGCCCTCTGCCGCCAGCCGGTGCAGCGTGGCGTGGAGCGATTCGAATACGGCGAGATGCGCCGCGCTGCCCGTCGCCCCGGCATTGGGCGGGAAATTGAACAGGACGATCGCGAGCTTGCGCTTCGCGCGCTCCGACCGGCGCAGCGCGACCAGAGCCTCGACCTTGGCCGCCAGCGACTCGGCGCGCTCGGGGCAGCTCTGCATCGCGCGCATCGCATCGGGCGCGGTGAACACGCATTTGCGCGCGCAGCCCTGGCATGGCTCGCCAGATCCGTCGGACCGTCCACCGAAGACATGCGGGATGACCGCACCGTCGAGCTCGGGAATGGCGACCATCATCGTCGCTTCGAGCGGCAGCAGCCCCTGGTGGCGCGAACCCCATTGCTCGAGGCTCTGGAACTCGATCGGGTGCGCGGCGATATAGGGCAGGTCGAGCCCGGCGAGCACCTCTTCGGCTGCCGCCGCGTCATTATAGGCCGGGCCGCCGACCATCGAGAAGCCGGTCAGGTTGATCACCGCGTCGACTTGCGGGCGGCCATCGCGGACGAAATATTTCGCCACCGCCGGGCGTCCGTCGAGACCGCTGGCAAAGGCCGGAACGACATTGAGCCCGCGCGCCTCGAGCGCCGCGATCATGCCGTCATAATGACCGGCATCCTTGCCGAGCAGATAGGAGCGCAGCAGCAGCACGCCGACGGTGCCCCGAGCCTCGACGCTGCGCGGCAGGCGCGCCGCCTCTTCGGTCATGCGCTCGGGCAGGCCGGGGTGATACAGGCCGACCTCGGGATAGTCGCGCGGGGCCTGAGCGGGTGTGGTGCCCTTGAGCGCGGCGCGCTCGCCCGCGGCATAACGGTCGATCAGCCCGCGGATCATCGAGACGACATTGTCGTCGCTGCCCGCCAGCCAGTATTGCAGCGTCAGGAAATAATGGCGCACGTCCTGCGCGGTGCCCGGAATGAACTTCAGGATCTTGGGCAGACGCCGCAGCATCTTCATCTGCCCCGCGCCCGAATTGCCGCCTGGCTTTGCACCCTTTCCATTCTGGCCGCGCAGCTTCTTGAGCAGCGCCAGCGGACCGCGTGCGGGCGCATCCATGCGATAGCCGCCCATGCGGGTCAGCTTGACGATGTCGCCTGCGGACATGAGGCCCAGCATCGCATCGCACTGTTCGCGGCGCGCCTCGAGCGCGGGCAGGATCGCGCGGACATGATCCTCGAGGAACAGCATCGTCGCGATGACGATATCGGCGCGGGCAATGTCGGCCCGCGCGGCATCGAGCGCGCCCGGATCGCGGCCCCAGTCGGCAGCGGCATGAAAGCCGATCGACAGGCCGGGCATGTCCTGGACCAGCAGCGCCTCCGCCCGGTCGACCGCACCCGACAGATGGTTGTCGAGCGTGATGAACACCACGCGGATCGCGGCATTGCGGCCCTGGGCCGGTGCTTTGCTGGCTTTACCGGGCATAATGCGCCTTTGCATCATACAGGGTTTCGAGGGAGATGGTGGCAAGGCCCCGCTCCTCGGCGAAGCGCTCGGTGTTGCGGCGGGCCTTGCCGCGCACGAAGAACGGGATTTTCTTGAGCTCGGCCTCGGCCTCGGCGGTCCAGAGCGTGCGTTCGAGGAGTTGGCCTGCCATGGCTTCCCTTCCTGCCAGTGGAAGGGTTGGGGGTGCGTTGGCAGCAGCAGCGGTTGCAGGCTCGCCTTGCGGCTCGCACCCACCCCTAGCCCCTCCCTGGTCGGGGAGGGGAACAGCTTTCGGCGCGCTGCCGTGCAGATGGCTGGCCCCTGCCCCGTCGTGAAATTCGAAATCGTCGCGGAACATGGTCAGCAGATGCTCTTCCAGCCCCATGACCAGCGGGTGCACCCAGCTGTCGAACAGCACGTTCGCGCCTTCGAAGCCCATTTGCGGGCTGTGCCGCGCAGGGAAATCCTGCACGTGCACCGGCGCGGAGATGACTGCGCAGGGGATCGACAACCGCTTGGCGATATGCCGTTCCATCTGCGTGCCCAGTACCAGCTCGGGATGCGCGGCGGCGATCGCTTCCTCGACCTCGAGATGATCGTCAGTGATCAGCGGCTCGATGCCATGATCGGCCGCAGCCGCGCGCAGGTCGCGCGCGAATTCGCGGTTGTAACAGCCCAGGCCGCAGACCACGAAGCCGAGCTCGTCGCGGGCGACGCGGGCCGCAGCGATGGCATGCGTTGCATCGCCGAAGATGAAGACGCGCTTGCCGGTGAGATAGGTCGAATCGACCGAGCGGCTCCACCATGGCATCCGCGCCTCGGCCATGTCGAGCGCCGGCGCGGGATCGACCTTGGCAAGCCTTGCAACCTCGTGGATGAAGTCGATCGTCGCACCATGGCCGATGGGGATGGTCCTGGTGAACGGCTGGCGAAACTGGCGCTCCAGCCAGCGCGCCGCCGTATCGGCGATTTCCGGATAGAGCACGATGTTGAAATCGGCCTCCCCTATCCGGGCGATGTCCGCCGCGCTCGCCCCCAGCGGCGCGGTGACGTTGATCTCTACGCCGAGCGCAGCGAGTATCTTCGACACTTCGACGATATCGTCGCGGTGGCGAAAACCCAGTGCGCTCGGCCCAAGCAGGTTCGCTTTGGGACGCGGAGAACCTGCCTGGCACGGTGCGGGGCGGGAGGAATCCCCGACCGCGAGAGCTCTGACTATCTGATAGAAAGTCTCCGAAGCTCCCCAGTTCTCCTTGCGGGAATAGCTGGGCAGCTCGAGTGGAATGACGGGAATATCAAGGCGCATCGCCTGCGCCATTCCGGCAGGATCGTCCTGGATCAGTTCGGCGGTGCACGAGGCCCCGACCAGCATGGCGGCGGGCTGGAAGCGCGCCACCGCATCGCGCGCGGCGGACTGGAACAGCTCGGCCGTGTCCTTGCCCAGATCGCGCGCCTGAAAGGTGGTATAGGTGACCGGCGGACGCTTGCCGCGCCGTTCGATCATCGTGAACAGAAGGTCCGCATAGGTATCGCCCTGCGGCGCGTGCAGCAGATAGTGCACGTCTGCCATGCCGGTCGCTACCCGCATCGCCCCGATATGAGGGGGCCCTTCATAGGTCCAGACCGACAGCTGCATGGCCCTAAACCCTCAACACGTCGCGGCGACGGATCGGCCGCGCGAACAATTCGGCAAGATCGCCCGCCTGGTCGAACCCGTGGATGGGCGAGAAGACCAGCTCGATCGCCCATTTGGTGGTGAAGCCTTCCGCCTCGAGCGGATTGGCCAGGCCCAGGCCGCACACAGTGATGTCGGGCCGGGACGCGCGCACCCGGTCGAGTTGGCGATCGACATCCTGGCCTTCGCTGATCACGGTCGCCTCGGGCAGCTGCGCGAGCTCCGGCGCCATATGCGCGCGGTGCAGATAGGGCGTGCCGACCTCGACCGGCACCATGCCAAGCTCGCGGTGCAGGAAGCGCGCGAGCGGCAGTTCGAGCTGCGAATCGGGCAGGAAGAAGATGCTCTTGCCTTCGAGCTGCGCGCGGCTGTGTTCGAGCGCGCGCTTGGCGCGTTCGCGGCCCGGCGCGACGACGCTGCGAAAGTGCATTTCGTCGATGCCGAACGCGCGCGCCGCAGCGTGCAGCCAGTCGGTCGTGCCCTCCGCACCGAACGGGAAGGGGGCGGAAAGATGCACCGCGCCGCGGTCCTCGAGCGCCTGCGCGGTATCGCCCAGAAACGGCTGGGCGAGCAGGAAGCGGGTGTTCGGCCCCACCGCAGGCAGCTCCCGCGATTCGCGCGCGGGCAGGCAGGAGACGCGGGCGATGCCAAGATCGCGCACCAGCCGCAGCAGCTGGTCCTCGACGATATCGGGCAATGCGCCGACGATCAGCAGCTCGGGTTCGGCGTCGATGGCCGGTTCGGGCATGAACGGCACCAGCGCGGCGAGACAGGCATCCTCGCCCTGGGTGAAGGTGGTCTCGATGCCGCTGCCCGAATAGTTGACGATGCGGACATCGGGCAGGAACGCCCCAGCGAGCCGCTGTGCAGCGCGCGCCAGATCGAGCTTGATCACTTCCGACGGACAGCTGCCGACCAGGAACAGCGTACGGATCTCCGGGCGGCGCGCCAGCAGGCGGCGAACGACGCGGTCGAGTTCCTCGTTCGCGTCGGCAAGGCCCGCCAGATCGCGTTCCTCGATGATGGCGGTCGCAAAGCGCGGCTCGGCAAAGATCATCACGCCCGCCGCGGACTGCAGCAGATGCGCGCAGGTGCGCGATCCGACCACGAGGAAGAACGCATCGGGCATCTTGCGGTGCAGCCAGACGATGCCGGTCAGCCCGCAGAACACCTCGCGCTGGCCGCGCTCGCGCAGCACCGGCGCCGAAGCGCAACCCTGGTCGAGCACGGGGGGTGCAGCGGCGATCATCGCGCCACCGCCAGTCGCGGCTGCGACTCGGATGTGCCCGTGCCCTGCAGCCGCGCCATGCGCAGCTTCCAGAGGAACTGGCCCGCATTGACGATATAGGCGGCATAGCCCGCCAGCGCGACGCCCATGCGCTCGCCGGTCGTGCCCAGGCCCGCGAACAGCATCACCAGATAGGCGGTGTGCAGCGCCAGCACGAGCATCGAGAAGACGTCCTCCCAGAAGAAGGCGGGGGCGAACAGCCATTTGCCGAACACCACCTTCTCCCAGATCGAGCCGGTGATCATGATCGTGTAAAGCGTGAGCGTCTTGATGACGATCGAGGCATCGGCGGCGAATGCGCCCTCACCTGTCCCGAAATAGCGCAATACCAGCGCCAGGCTGACCAGAAAGACCAGGAACTGCACCGGAGCGAGCACGCCCTGAACCAGCGTCCAGACGCTCGAATCGCGACGTTGCCGCTCTTCGGGGGTGTAGAGGGTAACCGGGATGGCCCGGGGCGAACGACCCACCGGACCGCCCTCAAGCTTGCGGTTCTCCGCAGTTCCAGGCTGATTTTCCAGTGGCATGAGCGTTTGAACGCCTCCCGTTTCAAGTCAGGAAACCTACGCCCCGGTCGGCAAAAGTGTCAAGATAAATTGACGTATAGTTTTCTTGACAAAACTTATGTTGTCAGGCCTTCTGGACAGGCGTAGGGTCATGGCCTGGCGAGGGTGAGCGCATAGAACGTTTCCAGCCATGAGGCCGGTGCCCGATGCACCGACAAGACCTTGGAGAGTCTGAATGGCCTCGGTTTTTTGGGATCGATTTGATCAGGTCTACGACGGAGCTTTTCCGCAACGCACGGTTGCGCAAGAAGACGTCGCCCTGGGACGGCGAGCAGACCGGGCAGAGCCGCGTTGTTCGTCATATGCCGAACGACGACGTTGGCCGCCTGGTGGAGCACGAGATCATCCCCCGGCTGCTGATGGTGCATCAGGATGACCCTCGCATGGCGCATTTCCCCGCCGATTCTGTTGCCGACATGGTGACGCCCGCCATGCACGCGCAGGATGGCGGCGATGGTTTTCGCGACACTTCAGGTACACAATCGAACGACAACCAGCGTCCGGGCGCAGGCAGCAGAGGCTTTGCATCCATGGCGCCTCTGTTCGACGAGGCGGCGATCCGCGCATTTGCCGACGAGGTGCTGGCGCACGAGGTCAACACGCTCGCGGACATCATCATCGGTCATCTCGACCGCGAGGTCGCGCCCGAAACCCTGTTCATCCAGCTGATCGCGCCTACCGCGCGCGAGCTGGGCGAGAAATGGAACCGCGACGAATGCGATTTCGTCGACGTGACCATGGGCCTGTGGCGGCTGCAGCTGCTCTTGCGGACGATCGCGGTCTGGGCTCCCCCGCCCGATGGCTGGGCGCTCAGGACGCACCGCGCGCTGTTCACCACCATGCCGCGCGACCAGCACAGCCTGGGCACGCTGATGATCGGCGAGTGCTTCCAGCGCGCAGGTTGGGATGTTGAGACGCTGATCGAGCCCGAACAGTCGGAAATCCTGCTCGCGCTCGGCTCATCATCCTTCGATGTCGTCGGATTGACAGTAACCACTGACTTTTATATCGCGCAGGTTCCCAAACTGCTCACGGCGATGAGAAGCGTGTCCTGCAATCCCAAACTGGCAATCATGATCGGCGGTCCGGCCATTGGCTACGATCCCGAACTTGCGCGCAAGCTGGGGGCGGATGGGACCGCTGCCGATGCCGCCGCCGCGCTCGCATTGGCCGACGAACTGGTTTCTGCCGGGGTAGAGCGCACCGCGCTTTCGCTTTGAAGACCGCACCCGGCGCGGCATGAACAAGGACGAGCCTTCAGCAGCTGCTATGCCTTTCCGCGACCTCAAAGGCGTTGTCGGCACTCTGGAAATCGGCGCAGCACTCGCTTTGGTGCTCGCCGCAGGCGATATTGCCCTGGCGCTGGATGAAAATGGCGTCATCAGCGATGTTTCCGTGAGTGCAGACGACATGCCCGACCTCAGCGGCTGGATAGGCCGACGCTGGGAGGACACGGTTGCGCTCGACAGCCGTCCCAAGATCAACGAGATGCTCACCAGCGCGCCGTCGGAAACGCCCGGCCGCTGGCGCCAGGTCAACCATCCCGGGCCCGACGGCAATCTGCCGATCCATTACCGGCTCGTCGATCTGGGCGAGGGCAAGCCGCGCATGGCGATCGGCCGCGATGTCCGCGCCTGGGCCAGCCTGCAGCAGCGCCTGTTGCAGACGCAGCAGTCGCTCGAACGCGATTATCTGAAGCTGCGCCAGACCGAGGCGCGGTTCCGCCTGCTGTTCGACATGATCTCCGACCCTGTGCTGGTGATCGACGCGACCACGCGGCGGATCACCGCGGCCAATCCGGCGAGCTATCAGCTGTTCGGCGCCAAGCCGGGCAGCCTCGACAATCGCGATCTCGCCAATGTCATCGGCGGAATCTCGCGCGACGATCTTATTGCTGCCTTGGGCGGAGCGACCGCCACCGGCGAACATTGCCAGATGGAAGTGAGCATGGGCGAGGGCGAACCGCCGATGACGCTCACCGCGATGCCTTTCCGACAGGACAGCGGCCGCCAGTTCATGATCCGCCTGTCGCGCGACAGTGCATCGGCAGACGATGCGAGCGGCCGCAGACCGATGGTCGAGCTGATCGAGCGGATGCCCGATGCGTTCGTGCTCACCGACGCGAAGATGCAGATCGTCACCGCCAATTCGGCCTTTGTCGATCTGGTGCATGGCAGCTCGAAGGAAGCGATTGCCGGGCAGCCCTTGGGCCGCTTTATCGGACGCCCCGGCATCGATGTCGACCTGATGCGCAAGCAACTCGACGATCACGGCCAGGTGCGCAACGCGACCACCATCGTCCATGCCGATGACGCGATCGAGGAAGCGATCGAGGTTTCGGGCGTCAAGACCGATGCGCAGGGCGGGCATTACGGCTTTGCCATCCGCACCGTCAGCCGACGCGTGCGCGACCTGCCCTCGGCCGACCGCGACGTTCCGCGCTCGGTCGATCAGCTGACCGAGCTGGTCGGGCGCATGCCGCTGCGCGAGATCGTGCGCGAATCGACCGATCTGATCGAGCGGATGTGCATCGAGGCAGCACTTGCCTATACCTCGGACAACCGCGCCTCTGCCGCCGAAATCCTGGGCCTGAGCCGCCAGAGCCTCTATTCGAAGCTCCATCGCCACGGCCTGGGCAACCTCATCGGCCGCAAGGACGAGCTGAGTTGACGTTTCGGGCCGCTAGCGCCCGATCAGCCCCAGGGCATGGCGGATGAACGCGTCGCGGTCCTTCACCCATTGCATCTCGGGCGGCAGAACCGGATCGGAATAGGTCCAACCCTCGTTGGTATAGGCCCGGCGCAGCGTACCGCGGGTGTTGAAGGCGAGCGAGACCATACGCTGCTGCGCTCTGGTCGTCTGCTCGTTGCCGATCACCGTAGGCGTGCCCGGCTCCACCCCCAGGCCCTGCATGTTGAGCCGGAAGACATGGGGTTCGCTGCGGAAGCTGTCGACCAGGGTGTTCTGGAACACCGAAAGATAGACCTGATCGAGCGCGCCGAGCGGATTGGCGGGCATCCGCCAGCCGGGATCGACCATGATGTTCCACGGATAATGGTCGGGCGCGCCGTAGACGATCTCGGTGCGCAGATCGACGAGCGAATCGCGAACGTCCTGCGCCGGGGGAACGCGCTTCAACTGCAGGTTGTTTGACCATGTGAAACCGAAGGCCGAGATATCGACCAGCGGCATGGCCGAGGGCACCGTGGCGCCCGGCAGATTGGCGACCGTGACATTCTCGTAGACGCGCAAATAGGCCTTGTCCTTGAGCTGGTGCCCGCTGGCGACATCGATCCAGCCCTTCTGGCCGTACCACGTGCTGTTGCGGACATGCGTGACCAGCGTGCCGTTGATGTACGTCCCATGTTCCTGATCGACACTGTCGCCGACATTGCCGCGGATGATGCTGTCCTCGATCAGCACCATGGTCTCGCCGCCAGGAACGAAGATCGCGTTCTTGCCGCCGAAGATGGTGGAGCGGCGGATCACGGCGGTGATCAGGCCCGGTCGCGTGACATCGAGCACCTCCAGATGCACCGCGCCCTTGGCCTCGCCTGCGCCCGGAAAATCAAGCGCGATGTCGCGCATTTCGAAATGGATGCGCTGCGGCCCCAGCTCGAACAGGCGCGGGTTGATCGTCGCCCAGGCATCATTGGTGCGGAAGGTCACCTGCACGCCGGGAACCGAGGAGCGGAAGATATATTGCGTGCCGTTGGTCTGGCCGACGATCTGCGGCATCGACGGGGCGAAGGGATAGACGCACGGACGGCCCGCGCCGTCATAGGCCTCGTAGACGAACTCGTATCCGCCCTCGATCCGGCCTTCGATCGCTGCGGCCGAAGGACGGTCGAACACTTCGCGGCCCGCCGCGCGGGAGGCATCGCAGCGCACGCGCATGATGACGGCAGGGGGACGCAGGCCCTGCATCGGCATGTAGAAGGGATAGACGCGGTCGTCGCGCTGGACCGTGGCCTGCGACGCGGCGGCGACCTGCCCCGCGACGGTCACATCCGCATCCCCCGTCAGCGCCTCCGTCTCAAGCCGCACCGGCGGCGCAGTCGAGGCGCGCTCGGCCGACGAAAAGAGCAGCAGCGGCGCAAATACCATCAGCATCGCCAGTCGGTGCAGCGCCATGAAACCTCTCCCGAAACGCCCTGTCTATACTGGAAGGCGTGCAGAAATGGTCAATAGTTCCATTGCGCCTGGATGCGCAGCAGTTCGCCCTCGGCCTGGCCGAAGCGGCGTTCGTCCGCCTCCTTGCGCGAGGCGAAGCCATAAGTCACGGTCAGCTCGAGCGCGGGGGTGGGCAGGAATTCGAGGCCGAATTCGAGCTCTTCGGTCTCCAGCCGGGGGGCATTGGTCGCGCCCTTGAAGCCGCCGCGATAATATTGCCAGCGCGCGAAAGGATAGAAGGGGCCGAGCGGCGAGCGCCGCACGCGGGCCATGGCCTGGATATAGCCGCCGTTGAGCGGGCGTTCCGCGATACGGCCGGTGGCGGGGTCGAATTCCGGCCCCCTGCCCCAGTTCCATTCCGCCTGCAGCCCGAATGGCTGCGGATAGAGGATGGCGTGCACCCCGATGCGGTTGTCCTTGTAATCGATCGGGCTGACCCCGCCGGTGCGGATCTCCGGATTGACGCGGTTGCGATAGAAGGAGCCGCCCAGTTCGAGCACCTGCCCCTCGAGCCCCAGCGCGTCGAGCTCGAACGGCCAGGTGGCAAGGCCGACGATCATCACATTGTCATTGGTCTCGGTGCGGTTGGTCCCCTGGCCGTTGAACGCGCCGAGGCCGAACGCCCCGTAATTGCCGAACAACTTCTGTCCGTCCTTGCCCAGCCGGTCCCAGATGTCCTGGACGTGATCGGGGGTATAATAGGCGACGATCCCGATATCGCGCTCGCTCGGCGCGCCGGTGTTGATGCCGTCGCTGCGATCGAGCGCGAGCCGGTTCGACGAGGACTGCATGTTTTCCCAGCCATAGGGAATTTTCGACTGGCCGAAGCGGATGCGGAAGCTCTTGTCCCTGGTCGGAAACACATCCGCATAGGCATCACGCAGCTGGGCAAAGCCCTCGCGGCGCTCGCCCGCCGACTGGTTCGAGACGGCCGATGCCATGTCCGCCTGGAGGTAGAGCGAAAGATAATCGCTGACATCGCCCTGCAGCACGAGGCGGACGCGGCGGAAGCTGAAATTATTGTCCGAACGCACATCGCCATCGCCGATGGTGCGCAGCCGGGAGACGCCCGCCGGCGCCTCGGCATCGCCAGAGACGATGGTGTTGAGGCGAAGCTGGGTATAGCCGCGCAGCTGCAGCTTTTCATACCAGGCCTTGCCCTTTTTGGGGCTGGCATCGGCGACCTGCGGGGCGGGCGCGGGTGGAGCAGCCGCAGCGGGTGCCGCAGGCGCGGGCGAGGTGCCCCGAGCTAGGACGGGCGGGGCGGAGGCGACAACTGGCGCGGGGGCGGCTGCGGCCTGCTTTTCCGCCTTGAGCTCATTGACCGTGGCTTTCAGCTCGTCGATCTGGCGCTGGAGATCGGCGATGATGCCGAGATAGTCTGGCTGCGCGGCTGTGGGCGCTGGAACGCCCTGGGCCAGCGCGGGTGTTGCGACGCTGGCCAGCGCGATCGCGACCAGAGGCCTTCGGAAAAATGCCGTGCGAGCAAGAGTCATGTTCAGGCGCCTGTGGCAATGCCGCGCCCTGCCGCGACGGTTCGGCTGCGCCAATATGAAGGTTTTATGTCGATTTTGTGAATTAAACAAAACGCTTTTGTGACATCGATCAGCCAGCCAGGCGCGCCTATGGGCTTTGCGACGTCCCGGCTCGACACTCGAGGCTGTCCATTCTGATTGACACTCTGCAGCGTCAGGCATAGCCTTCATGTCATGGATCGCTCCGCCAACATGTCGCCGTCCGCGCCGATTCCGCATCCGCGCGACGTGCTGGAATTATTGAAGCCGGTGACCTGGTTTCCGCCGATGTGGGCGTTCTTCTGCGGGGTGATGTCGTCGGGCGCGGGTCTCGACGGACGCTGGTGGTTCCTGTTCGGCGGCGTGCTGCTGGCGGGGCCCATGGTCTGCGGCACCAGCCAGGCGGTGAATGACTGGTTCGACCGGCATGTCGATGCGATCAACCAGCCCGAACGGCCTATCCCCTCGGGCCGGATTGCCGGACGCTGGGGCCTGTATGTCGCGCTGATCGGCTCTGCACTATCGCTGCTGCTCGGGCTGGCGCTCGGCTTCTGGGTGTTCGTCGCGACCATCGTCGGCCTGCTCTGCGCCTGGGGCTACAGCGCGCCGCCCTTCCGCTTCAAGATGAGCGGATGGATCGGTCCTGCGGTTGTGGGCCTCAGCTATGAGGGGCTGAGCTGGTTCACCGGTGCGAGCGTGATGACGGGTGGATTGCCCGATGCGCGCGTGCTGGTCGTGATCCTGCTCTACAGCCTGGGCGCGCATGGCATCATGACACTCAACGATTTCAAGGCGGTCGAGGGCGACAGCGCGATGGGCGTGCGCTCGCTGCCGGTGACCCTGGGCGTCGCGAGAGCCGCCAAGCTCGCCTGCGCGGTGATGGCGGTGCCGCAGCTGATCGTCATCGCCTTGCTGTTCCAATGGGGGCTGGCGATCTCCGCCATCGCGGTGACGCTGCTGCTGGCGATGCAGATCGTGTTCATGCGCCGCCTGCTCACCGATCCCAACAGATTCGCGCCCTGGTACAATGCCACCGGCGTCTCCTCCTATGTGCTCGGCATGCTCGCCGCCGCGCTCGGCCTGGGGGGCTGGATATGACCGCCGCGCGCATCGCCCCCGTCAAGATTGGCCTCGGCTGGACCGATATCATGCGCATGGGCCTGGTGCAGGCGAGCATCGGCGCGATCGTGATGCTGGCGACCTCGCTGCTCAACCGGGTGATGGTGGTGGAATATGCGCTGCCCGCCTCGCTGCCTGCAGGCCTGGTCGCCTGGCATTATGCGGTGCAATTGTCGCGGCCGCTCTGGGGCCATGGATCGGACAAGGGCCGCAAGCGCACGCCCTGGATCATCGGCGGCATGGGGATACTGGCGCTGGGCGGCATCGTCGCGGTCAATGCGACGATATTGCTGCCGCATGCCGCGATTCCGGGCACGTTGCTCGCCATCCTCGCCTTCAGCATGATCGGCGCAGGCGTGGGCGCGGCCGGGACCTCGCTGCTCGCGATGCTCGCCTCTGGCGTGGTGCCCGAGCGGCGTGCGGCAGCCGCAGCGATCACCTGGATCATGATGGTCGCAGGGATCGTCATGGCCGCCGCCACCGCGGGCAGCCTGATCGATCCGTTCAGCGAACAGCGGCTCGCGACCGTCTCGGGCGGCGTCGCATTGAGCGCCTTCCTGCTCGCCTGGGCCGCGATTTCAGGGATAGAACGCCGCCTGGTCGCACCCGCACACCAGAATGACGATGCCCCCTCGGCCTCGTTCGGCGAAGCTTTGCGCGAGATCATGGCCGATGGCACCGCGCGGCGCTTTACCATCTTCGTCTTCGTCTCGATGCTCGCCTATGCGATGCAGGACCTGATCCTCGAACCTTATGCCGGCCTTGTCTTCGGCATGAGCCCGGGCGAATCGACCAAGCTTGCAGGCCTTCAGCATGGCGGGGTGATGGCGGGGATGATCGTCGCCGGAATCGGTGGCAGCGCCTTTGCCGGACGGCGACCATCGGACCTGCGCTGGTGGATTCTCGCCGGATGTGGTGGCAGCGCACTGGCCCTTGCGGGCCTCGCCTTTGCCGCCACGACCGGCGGCGACTGGCCGCTGCGCGTCAATGTCGGCCTGCTCGGCTTTGCCAATGGGCTGTTCGCGGTGTCCGCGATCGGCGCGATGATGGGGCTCGCAGGCGCGGGTCAGCAATCGAAAGAAGGCGTGCGCATGGGCGTGTGGGGCGCGGCGCAGGCGATCGCCTTCGGCCTCGGCGGGCTGACCGGGGCGCTCGGCGTCGATGCAGCGCGTGGGGCTCTCGCCAGCGATGGCGCAGCGTTCCAGCTGATTTTTGCGGGCGAAGCGGGGCTGTTCGTCCTCGCCGCCCTGCTTGGGGTGCGCGTGACCATGCGCAGCGCCAGTCCGTCTATGGTGGCGGCACCGGCCTGAGCGCCGGACTTGAAGGAGCGTGGACGCAATGGCACAGGCGGATTTCGACGTGGCGGTCATCGGCGGCGGACCCTCGGGGGCGACAGCGGCCAACGATCTGGCGCGGCGCGGGCTCAAGGTACTGCTGCTCGACCGCAACGGGCGGATCAAGCCATGCGGCGGCGCGATCCCGCCTCGGCTGCTCAAGGATTTCGAGATTCCCGAATCACTGCTGGTCGCCAAGGCACGCGCGGCGCGGATGATCGCGCCTTCGGGCCGCGAGGTCGACATGCCGGTGGGCGATGGGCCCGAGGGCAAGGGCTTTGTCGGCATGGT
The DNA here is from genome assembly GCA_001555775.1 of Acidovorax delafieldii. Taxonomy (GTDB): domain Bacteria; phylum Pseudomonadota; class Alphaproteobacteria; order Sphingomonadales; family Sphingomonadaceae; genus Blastomonas; species Blastomonas delafieldii_A. Next base: position 38,188 of record LSHP01000126.1, read on the forward strand.
CGATCGCGACGTGTTCGACGAATGGCTGCGCGAGCGCGCACGGTCCAATGGCGCGACCCGGATCACCGGCAGCTATGAGCGGATCGATCGGGACAGCGACGGCATGGCGGTGCTGGTCTATCGGCAAGAGCGCGGCGGACCCGACCGCCGGTTGCGCGTCCGCGCCGTCATCGGCGCGGACGGCGCGCGCTCTGCCGTGGCGAAACAGAATATTCCGGGTGCCAAGGACGTGAAATGCGTCTTTGCCTATCACGAGATCGTCAAGGCGCCCGAACCGGCGGTGGCCGCAGCGGCAGATTTCGACCCCGACCGCTGCGACGTCTATTATCAGGGCCATCTCTCGCCCGATTTCTATGCCTGGATCTTCCCGCATGGCGAGACCGCGAGCATCGGCCTGGGCAGTGCGCACAAGGGCTTTGCCCTGCGCGAGACCACGGCGCTGATGCGCAAGCAGGTCGGCCTCGACAGCTGCGAGACGATCCGCACCGAGGGCGCGCCGATCCCGCTCAAACCCCTCAAACGCTGGGACAATGGCCGCGACATCGTGGTCGCGGGCGATGCGGCGGGCGTCGTGGCACCGGCGTCGGGCGAAGGCATTTATTACGCGATGGCCTGCGGGCGGCTCGCGGCGGATGCGGTCTGGCAGTTCCTCGCCACCGGCAAGCCTGCCGCGCTCAAACAGGCGCGCAAGGCGTTCATGAGCAAGCACGGCAAGGTCTTCTGGATCCTGGGGATCATGCAATATTTCTGGTATTCGTCGGACAAGCGCCGCGAGCGCTTCGTCAAGATGTGCGCCGACCCCGACGTGCAGTACCTCACCTGGCAGAGCTATATGCACAAGGAGCTGGTGCGCCGCAAACCGGTGGCGCATGCCAAGATCTTCGTGAAGGACATGGGGCATCTGCTCGGCCTGTCGCGGGCATAACTGTTGACGGACGCACAGGCCGAGAGGCCGCAGCTGGGAGGCTGGAATGCATCGTGAAGGCTTGCTGCCGGTCATCCTGGCAGCGATGGCGGCTCTGGTCGTCGCCGCTGGTGGCGCGACGATCACCGATCTCGGCCCCTGGTACCAAGGGCTCGCCCAGCCTGACTGGGCGCCGCCCGGCTGGCTCTATGGCGTCGCCTGGACGCTGATCTTCGCGCTCGCCGCCATGGCCTCGCTCGCCGCCTGGCGTGCCGCGCCGACGGTGAAGGCGCGGACCAATGTCATCGGATTGTTCGCGTTCAACGGCTTTCTCAATGTGCTGTGGAGCCTGCTGTTCTTCCGCGTGCAACGGCCCGACTGGGCGCTCGCCGAGGTGGCGCTGCTATGGCTCTCGATCGCCGGGCTGATCGTCTATTGCGGGCGCTTTTCGAAGCTCTCGGCCTGGCTGCTGCTGCCCTATATCGCCTGGGTCAGTGTCGCCGCTGCGCTCAACTATGCGATCGTCCAGCTCAACGGGCCGTTCGGTTGATGGAGGTCGTGCGCGCCCTGTTCGCCAGCGGCCATGTCGTCGATCTGGTGCTGGCGGTGCTCGCCGCCGAATTCGTCTGGCTGGTGATGCGCGGCAACCGCGCGATGGACGTCGGCCTGGGGCTGAGCGCGGCGGTGCTGATGATGCTGGCGCTGCGCGCTGCGCTCACCGGCGCCGCCTGGCCCTGGATCGCGCTGCCACTGGTCCTGTCCTTCCCGCTGCATCTGGCCGATCTCGGGCGGCGCGGGATGCTGAGCAAACGCGCGCCCTAACCGGTCCCCTGCGCATGCAGGGGCCCATCTCCTGCGCGCGCCGCTCACGCTTCCGCCGCTTCCTCTCGCAACCGTCCGATGATGGGCCCCCGCCTTCGCGGGGGACCGATATGAGATTTGGCGCCTGGTCACGCCTCTCCCTTGATGGGAGAGGCAGCGAGACTTGGCGACGCAGGAGCCTAGCCGCAGCGGCGAGGGTGATGGTTCGGCTGGGTGCAACGGTTCGCCCTTCGCGCCATTCGGAGAGATCGCCCCCACCC
>LSHP01000127.1 GCA_001555775.1 Acidovorax delafieldii
ACCAGCAGCACCTAAATCTCCACCGAAAATTACACCACGAGCGCGGACGCTAACCGTGGCACGGCCGAAGCAAAGCCTTGGCCGGGCTTCGCGCGCGTGTCGCAGGTGACAAACGTAGCCACCAAAGGCAATTGCCTGATCACGTTGTCGCTGGCGGACAAGAGCGTTATTCGGATCGATCTGGCGCGCGCGGTTGGTTTGAGAAACAGAATATCGACGAATGCACCGCAATCCGCAGTTGAGATCGTTGGCGGGGTGCAACCCTACGAGGGCGTCGACCTCTATCTGGGCGACAATGCCGCAGTGCGACGTGCAAGTGACGCCATGACCTTTCTTCAAACATCCTGTGACATGTCAGCTCAGACCGGATTTTGATCAGCTTGCTGAGGGCGCACCCTTTAATTCGAACGGTATACGAACCAGGCCTCGCACCTCGCTTGGCCGACCATCGATGATCGTGGGTGACCATCGCCACTGGCGCACGGCGCTCAAAGCTGCCTTATCGAGCCGGTCGACCCCACTGCTGTCGGCGATCGATATGGCTGCTACGCGACCTTCCTCGTTGACGACCACCATGAGAACGACGGTGCCGGTTTCACGCCGACGTCGCGCTTCTGTGGGATAACGGGGCGGCTCGGCTGAGAGGAGCCGCGTGCTCAGGTTCACCATCGTCTCGGTATCGCGGGGCGGCGCGGACTTGGTTTCCTCGGCTTGGACCGGCGGTGGCTGCGGGGTCGGCTCCAGTTTCGTGATCGACTGAGCCGCGGCAGGCGCGGTCGGTATCGCCACGATCGGGGGAGGCGCCACTATCTGCTGGCGCTCCGGTGTTCGTTCAATGACCTTCTCAGTAGGTAGCGTGACCGGCTCCGGTGGAGGTGGATCGAGCGGAAGCAGGTTGACGACCAGCGGAGGCGCCGAGGCGAGCCGGACGTTGCCAACTTCCATATGCTGGAGCGCGATGAACCCGGCCGCGTGGATCGCGGCGATGAGGCCGATCGAGATCCAGCGAGGCTGCCGGCTTGGCTGGTACCGGCCGGGCATCTCGCCTTCCTGCGACGCTTTTATCGGCTTATCGGCTTCTCGGGGAGCTTCGCCTTGACCATGATCAATGACCTTCATTCGATCACTCACGCAGGGTCTCGGGAGCGGCCTGGTAAACGCCTGTCCGCACCCGCACGAGCAGCCCCCGCTTGAACATCAGGCTGACGACCTGGCGCGAGACACCGAAGCCAGCGAGATCACCTAACGATGTATGACCCCGCGCTCGCACGAAGCCGAGCGCTTTTGCCTGCAAGCTCTCCGGCGATGGAAAGTATGGTGACCGTGTCCGCTTGAGCGGAAGGTTGGTGACCGGAGAAATCGAGACCGACAGCTCCTCACACATCTCGGTCAGACCAGCGAGTCGAGCGAGCGTTGCATGGGTCAGGTAAACGCCGTCGTGGGCGAGGCGCCGCGCGCAGGCGAGCGCGACCGGGCGGACCGCCTTGCTGATCGTGATGGCCATACCGGGATTATCGCGCTGCAATCCGGCGATGATGCCGAGCAGGCACAGCTCATGACCGGTCACATAGACACACCCGATCGGCGCCGGGCGAAAGCCGATGGCTGACCCCGCGAGGCGGAGCTGATGGAAGAGGGCAGGCAACTCGCCGGTTGTGGCAGTCGGATCGGCCCCCCGAAAGAGGCCGATCACGTAGCGTTCGCGTGGGGCGAGCCGGGACAGGCTAAACACGCGCATGGGGGCGTCAGAACCGAGCGTTGACGCCAACCCGGAAGGCCGTCGGTGAGCCCGGCGTGATGTTGGTGTTGCTGAACGAGTACAGGAAGTATCGCGCGTTGAAGATGTTTTCTACGTTGAGCTGAAGATCGAGCTGGGGCGTGAGGCGGTAGTAGATCGCGCCATCGACGCGTGTGTAACCAGGCATGGATACGAGGTTGTCCGTTGCCGCGAAGCGCCGCCCCTGACGAATCACGCCGACCGCGGCGCCGAGCGATTCCGTTGGATCGAACCGCGTCCACAGCGCAGCCGCGTGCTTCGGCACGTTCGGCACCCGGTTCCCGCGCAGCACCGTTTCCGACTGCGTATCGAGGAACTTCGCGTCGGAATAGGTGTAGGAGGCGATCAGGCTGAGCTGGTCCGTAATCTCTCCCTGCGCGCTCAGCTCGACGCCCTTGGTGCGCTGGCGACCGATCGGGACCGTCGGCGAACTGGGATTGTTGGGATCACTCAGCGCCAGTACATTGCTGCGATCGAGCTGGAATACCGCGCCCGCGACATTGAAGGTCGGGAGAATGTCCCACTTCGCGCCGATCTCGTAATTCTGATACTTCTCCGGCGCGAGGCTCTGATTGGTCAGGTTGAGGCCGGCGAGTTGATCGCCGCCGCGCGGCAGGTAGGTCCGCGAGTAGGCGGCGTAGATCGACGCCTGCTCGACAGGCTTAAAAATCAAACCGGCGCGGGGCGACCACAGGTTATCAGTGACATCGAACTCGCGCTGCTGGCCGGCCGGGAAGCCGATCGTCCGCTGATCGCGCACCTTCGTGCTGAAGTTCTCGTAGCGAATGCCGAGCACGACCTCGAACATCGGCGACAGCGCAATCTGATCCTGGATGTATCCGGCGGCGACCTTGGCGACGCTATTATTCTGGCCGCTGCTCGCGACTTGGCGCCACAGCAGGTCGGGACGACGGATGCGGGGCGCCGCAATTGTCGCGAAGACCGTCTGGACACCCTGCGCGTTGGTGGAGGTCGGGAAAAAGCCTTCAAGGCGAAGGTTGTCCGTTTCTTGCCGGCCAAACTCGGCACCGATCAGAAGCGTATGCTCAATGGAGCCGGTCGCAAATCTCGCGTTGAGGTCAGTCTGATTGAACAGGTTCTCGCGCTGGGTCGCGTTATCGTAGGCCTGGATTGGGACGATCGTGCCCGGCGCGTAGCTGCCAGCCGGGAGGCCGGCAGGATTGACCTGGGTGGTCGTGTTCACCGCGCCGGGAAAGACGTTGCGGTAGAATTTGTCGTATTGGGCATAGCGCGTGCGGTTGCGGATCACCACGTCGTCGCTGAAGCGGTGCTCGATGAACAGCGTGCCGGCGTCAGTGCTGGTCCAGGTCGGGCTATTGTCGGGGTCGCCGAAAAACTCCCCGCGCCGCGTGCGCAGTGGTTTGCCCAGGTAGGAGGACACGCCGCGGTCAGCGACGCGATCGTCCTCGAAATGCTCGTATCCTATCGAGACCGTCGTGTCCGCGCCGAGTGCCAAGGTGGCGGTGGGGTTCAGGCCCCAGCGCTTATAGTCGACTCCATCACGGTAGCTGCCGCTGTTCTGGTAGACACCCGTCAGCCGGAGCGACAGCATGTCGTTCACCGGTGCGCCTAGATCGATCTGGCCGCGATAGTGATCGAAGCTGCCCGCCTCGACACGGCCGCCAATATGCTGCCGACCATCGGCGACCTTGGTGACGCGGTTGATAAGGCCGCCGACGCCGCCGCGGCCAAAAATCATCGCGTTCGGCCCTTTGAAAACCTCAAGCCGCTCGATGTTGTAGAGGTCTCGATAGGTCTGAACGTCATCACGGATGCCGTCGACGAAGAAATCGCCGGTGGTCGAGTTACCGCGGAACGACAGGGTTTCCCGGTTGCCCTCGCCCTGCGACGCGAAGACGCCGGGAACGTAGCGGATCGCGTCGCCGATGCTGTTTGACGCCTGGTCGGCGATTTGCTTCACCGGAACGACGGTAACGCTTTGGGGCACGTCAACGAGCGGCGTGTCGGTCCGGGTCGCACTGACGCTGCGTGAGACCTTGTAGGAGGTCTCCGCCTCCTGTTCGTCAATGGCCGTGTCGGTCACGGTCACCGTGCCAAGCTCGGCAGGCTTGCTCTGCGCCTGTCCCCAGGCTGGCGATCCAGCAGCGATCAGCAACGTCGTCGATAATGCGCCTAGCGAGACGCCCTTGATAATGGTCTTCAAAACCCCCTCGTTCTATTGTCATAGCCAATGGCGCCGTTTGTTGCGAACCGTTCTCATTTCTCGGGCTACCAATTACGCTACCGCAAGTCAATCGCAACATGCTGAGGCGCTGAGTTCGGATTGAACAGGATTCTTCTCGGAGATCTGAGTCACACGATCGGCCGTGGTCCGAGCGACTGGTGACCGCAGGGCATCTTGACTCGGGCGTGCGCTGCTTCCCGATTGGATGATGGCTAGGTGTAGCGGCTTGCAATGATGATCGCCCAGAACTGCAATAGAGGGGTGTTTCGGGCTCGGATTGTGTGAGACGCTGGCGATCGGCCGGCGCACGATCGTTGAGACACAACCCACATTCGGTGCGACGGACCTAAGATATTCAATCAGCAGCGCACGATCGCGGATAAGGCGATCAAAGCGGCAATCCTGCTGCGCGCATATCGTCGGTTAGCTCACGTGCACGAGCCGGATCGAGCCCGCCGCAGAGGAGTTGTCGGATTTCCGCCGGCTTGGCGTCAAACCGGTCCGCCAGGCTCTTCGTATCGTAGCCGTGGCGGGTAAGCTGGGGTTCGAGGTCGTCAATCTGCCGCGACAGCACGCCCTCGACCGTCGCGGCATCGATGGGTTTCACGCTGGCCTCAAACCCTGCTTCGAACGCGCGAACGAGATGGCGGCCGATTTGGAGTGGGGTCTTGAGCTTGGCGGCGAGCAGGATCGCCGCATCCTCGGTCAGCACCGCATCCGGTTCGATCCCCAGCGACAGCGCGGTGCGCAACGCCCAATCGATATAGTCGCGCTGCCGATCGGCAGCGTCTCCACTCGGCGCACTGCCTCCATCCAGATCGCTAACGCAATCAAGGTGAGCGGCCAGAGAAACAGCGGCGCGAAGCCCGTCGCGGAGACTGCGCCGAGCAGCGCCAGCGCGATCCAGCGCAGCATCCGATAACTCACTAAGCGCCCCACCTTGCGTCCCTCGATCTGCACTAACGAACCAGGGAATGGCAGAGTGTCCTAATGGCGGCAATGGGCCGAGGCTGCGTAAAAGTAGGGATTGTGTAGTCTATAAATCCGTCAATTCTGACGCCGCAGGCGCTCCGCCTAAAGCAGACCGCCGTCGAGCAAAATCGAGGCAAGGCTTCCTACCAACAGCTTCGGCCCAGCGGGCAATTGGTCGAGCCGGAGATCGGGCCGACCCCTCCGTGCCGATGCCGACTAACCCTGTCGGAGTTTAGCCTTGAGGTCACCACAACGCCACCGCCAGATCATGACGTTCTCGGTCAACGAGATGAACCCCACTCGACGCCGCGATTAGCACGGCGCTTAGCAAGGTGGCCGGCTCCGCCCAGCTCGGCGATCGGGGCGCCACGACCGTCTCCGCCACCGCTCCAGCGCCCCCGACCGGCCTTGGATCAACCTTTCGAGCCGCGCTTCAGAAACTAAACGACATCAACGCGGAAGCGGGCGCGTTGACCGTCGCCTACGAGAAGGGCGAGACGACGGACATCGCCCAGGTGATGCTCGCCCGGCAACGCTCCAGCATCGGGTTTGAGGCTACGTTGCAAATCCGCAACAAGGTGCTCTCGGCCTACAAGGACATCATGAATATGGCGGTGTGACCGCGCCGCCGGATGCGCTCGCCCGACGCCCGGTGTTCGTGTCGGGAGCTCGACCAAGAAAAGCAGCAAACCGCGCGACGTCGCGAACGTAGTTAGGCTGCTTAGCTGGGATAGCCGGCGCAACTTCATGTCTTTGATTCACAATCAGGCGCTCTCGCAGCGTCTCCAACCCGTCGAACTGCGAAGTAAGACAGCGTGGATTATCGCGTGTGTCGGAAGCAGCCCACAATCAGAACCCAGACTATGAGCGCCGGTCGGCTTCGGCAAACGGAATTTACCTAGTCTGATATGTATGATAATGTCCTTTATCACACATTCAAAAGGACCATGATCGCCATGCCCGAGACGGCCTCGACACCGCCGCAGCGCCGCCCTGTCATCCGGGCCGTGAGCTTCGATGAGGCCGGCGCGGCGATCGGCCGCTTGCTGCCGATCGCGCTGCCGCCCACGCGCGCGGCCGAGACCGGCGCGTCGGCCAAGGTGAGGGCATAGCGTGGATGGTACGCTAAACAACGCTAAGGGCGAACAATCAGCGAACGCTTAGGCGGCGCGGCTATCCGGCGGCAGATTGAGGGCCTTGCGGCCAGCGGAAGCGGCTGCTCGATCCCAGAGGAAATCGCCCGAGAAAGCAATATGCTCCCAACCTACTGGGGACGTATGGGCGAGTAGATCATCAGGCACCGCGACCGATGTTGATCGTAGATGCTGGGCGGCGGCATCCATGTAGATCGTGTTCCAATAGACGATCGCGGCGACGAGCAGATTGAGGCCGGACGCCCGATATTGCTGCGCCTCGTGGCTGCGGTCGATGATGCGGC
>LSHP01000128.1 GCA_001555775.1 Acidovorax delafieldii
TCCCCCATGACCAATCCCAGCCCCGGCACCGACGCCCCGCTGTTCACCCCGTTCAAGCTCAAGTCGATCACACTGCGCAACCGCATCGCGGTCTCGCCCATGTGCCAATATTCGGCGACCGAAGGCGTCGCCAATGACTGGCACCGCTCGCATCTCGTCTCGTTCGCGCGCGGTGGCGCAGGGCTGGTCGTGGTCGAAGCCTCGGGCGTGTCGCCCGAAGGCCGGATCACGCCCGCGTGCCTTGGCATCTGGAACGACGAACAGCGCGATGCGCTCGCGCCGATCGTCGCCGAGATCAAGAAAGCGGGCGCTGTCCCCGGCATCCAGATCGCGCATGCCGGGCGCAAGGCCAGCGCCAATGTGCCCTGGGAGGGCGACGACCATATCGCCGAAGGCGATCCGCGCGGCTGGGAGCCGATCGCGCCGTCGGCGGTTGCGTTCGGCGGTGGCCTCAACCGCACCCCGCGCGAGATGACGCTGGACGATATCGAGCGGGTGAAGGCCGATTTCGTCGCCGCGGCGATCCGCGCGCGCGATGCGGGCTTCGAATGGCTGATGCTGCACTTTGCGCATGGCTATCTCGCGCAGAGCTTCTGGTCGCGCCATTCGAACCAGCGCACCGACCAGTACGGCGGCAGCGCCGAAAATCGCGGGCGCTTCCTGCTCGAAACGCTCGAAGCGGTGCGCGCGGTATGGCCCGAGCATCTGCCGCTGTCTGCCCGTTTCGGCGTGCTCGAATATGACGGGCAGGACGAGGAAACGCTCAAGGAATCGATCGCGCTTGTCGGCGAGATGAAGGCGCGCGGGCTCGATTTCATCGATGTCAGCATCGGCTTTTCGACGCCTGCCGCGCAGATCCCCTGGGGTCCGGCGTTCATGGCGCCGATCGCGCGCCGGGTGCGCGAGGAGACGGGCCTGCCCAATGCCACCAGCTGGTACATCGGCACGCCCGAAAACGCCAATGGGATGGTCGCCGATGGCGATGTCGATCTGGTGATGATGGGCCGCCCTCTGCTCGAGAATCCGCACTGGCCCTATCAGGCCGCACGCGAACTCGGCGTCGACAATGCCAGCTGGACGCTGCCTGCGCCCTATGCGCACTGGCTGGCGCGCTATCGCTCAGCCTGACGCAAAAAAGCGCCCAAAAAAAGGGGAGGCGGATCGCCGCCTCCCCGATATGCGCAGGTGTCGTTCCATTCTTGTTATCAGGCTGCGCTCTGCATTCCATAGCCGTTGCGCATCAGGTACAGCGCACGGCGCTTGCGGTTGGCGCGGGTCTTGAACGGGTTGTCGCGGTTCGGGCGCTGCGCGATCAGCGCTTCGAGGCGGCGGTGGTCGATCGGGCTGTCCGGATTGCCCGTGCGCGAGGCAGGCCGGGCAGGCGCGGGATGGGTCACCGGCTGCGCGAAGCTCGCCGTCGCGGGAGCGGCAGCCGCCATGGTCGGTGCTACCGGCGGACGCGCATGCGGCGAGGCAAGGCGGCGATCATATTCCGCATCTTCCGCGCGCGCTGCGGCCATCATCGCGGCGCTCTTGCGCGTCCGGGTACGGCGGAGCGCGATCGCGCCACCTCCCACGCCCAGCGCTGCCAGCAGGGCGGCCATCCAACCCCAGACCTCGCCATCGCCTTCGGCCGGTGCGGGCGGGGGAGCCGTCACTTCGGATGTCGGCGTTTCGGTAACGGTGCCACCATTGGTCATCGGAGGAATCGCCGTCAAATCTTCGCCTGCCAGGGTTTCAACCGGATCGGCAATTTCCGCGCCGGTCGCAGGACTCGGATTGGCGGGCTCGGCCTGGGCCAGGCGCGGCGGTGCTGCGCGTTCCGCTGTCTGGGGGCGGGCTGCTCGCGGAGCGGGGGCCGCTTCCACCTCGGCCGTCGGTGCGATCGCAGCCACCGGCACATCCGTCACGGCGGGCGGAGCAACGGGGCTCGCCAGCGGCGTGCCAGGCAGCGCTGCAACGGGCGGCTGGGCCTGGACGGTCGGGGCCTGTGTCGTGGCCACCGGTGCGCTGATGCCCGGAAGCGCCGTCGTTGGCACCAAGGGCTGCGCTGGCTGCGCCTGGGGCAGCGTCGGCGCCACCGTCGGCGTGGTTGCCGGTGCCAGATCCTGCGCCATCAGCGGGGTTGCGGTCAGGGCAAGAACGGCGGCAATCGCGGCCCTTGCCGGGCGAATGGGGTGCGATATGTGTGTCATGGTATCGGGTCAACGTTCGGAGGGCGGCAGAGCGTTCACCGCTTTTTCGACATTTGCAGGTCAACCGACCGCATGTGCCGACGGATTGAGGAAATGGGGATGCAATGCTGTCCCGATTTGCTCGCCTGGCCGACCGGCGGGGATGGCCTGGCCGTGATGGGGGCCATTTGACAAGTCCAACAGCGCCGCTTATATCGCGCTCCAACACCGGACGCTTCGAGACATGACAGGTTTGCGCGGACCTGCCGAACGAAGGAAGCTTCAGGGATAATCTGACGCGATAGGCTGCGGTTCATGGGGTTCTCATGAGCTTGCGGCCTTTTGGCGTCTTTGTGCGCCCCGAATCGATAGACACGAAAAGGCGAAGACACGTTTATGGCAACTTCCGCACGAGCATCGGCCGCCACCAAGCCGACCCCGATGAAGCGTATCCGCAAGATCTTCGGTGACATCCACGAAGTCAGCGAAATGCCGAACCTCATCGAGGTCCAGCGCGAGAGCTACGAACAGTTCCTGCGTTCGGATCCCTCGATCGGTTATGTTTCGGGCCTGGAAAAGACGCTGCGCAGCGTCTTCCCGATCCGCGACTTTGCCGGAACCGCCGAGCTCGACTTCGTTCACTATGAACTCGAGTCGCCCAAATACGATGTCGAGGAATGCCGTCAGCGCGGCATCACCTATGCAGCGCCGATGAAGGTGACGCTGCGCCTGATCGTGTTCGAGGTCGATGCCGAGACCGAAAGCCGCTCCGTGCTCGATATCAAGGAGCAGGACGTGTACATGGGCGACATGCCGCTGATGACCGCGAACGGCACGTTCGTGATCAACGGCACCGAGCGCGTGATCGTCAGCCAGATGCACCGTTCGCCGGGCGTGCTGTTTGACCACGATCGCGGCAAGACCCATTCATCGGGCAAGTATCTCTTCGCTGCGCGCGTCATCCCCTATCGCGGTTCGTGGCTCGATTTCGAATTCGACGCCAAGGACATCGTCAACGTCCGTATCGACCGCAAGCGCAAGCTGCCGGTCACCTCGCTGCTGTATGCGCTCGGCCTCAACGACGAGGAAATCCTCGACTATTTCTACGAGACCGTGACCTATGAGCGCGGCACCGGCGGTTGGAAGATCCCGTTCGTCGCCGAACAGTGGCGCGGCATGAAGCCGGCGTTCGACATTGTCGATGCCGCAACCGGCGAAGTCGCGTTCAAGGCGGGCGACAAGATTACCCCGCGCGCCGCCGCCAAGGCCGCCAAGGATGGCCTGACCAGCCTGCTGATCCCGACCGAGGAAATCTTCGGCCGTTACAGCGCCTATGACCTGATCAACGAGCAGACCGGCGAAATCTATATCGAAGCGGGCGACGAGGTCACCGCCGAGAATCTGGAAAAGCTCGACAAGGCCGGGATCGACCAGCTGGTGCTGCTCGACATCGACCATGTCACCACAGGGCCCTGGATCCGCAACACGATGAAGGCCGACAAGGCCGACAGCCGCGACATGGGTCTCGATGCGATCTATCGCGTGATGCGCCCCGGCGAACCGCCGACGCGCGAAACCGCCGATGCGCTGTTCGAAGGCCTGTTCTTCGATCCCGAGCGCTATGACCTCTCAGCCGTGGGCCGCGTCAAGCTCAACATGCGCCTCGAGCTCGACTGCGAGGACACCGTCACCACGCTGCGCCGCGAGGACATTCTGGCGGTCGTCAAGACGCTGGTCGATCTCAAGGACGGCAAGGGCGAAGTCGACGATATCGACAATCTCGGCAACCGCCGCGTCCGCTCGGTGGGCGAGCTGCTGGAAAACCAGTATCGCGTCGGCCTGCTGCGCATGGAACGCGCGGTCAAGGAGCGCATGAGCTCGGTCGACGTGTCGACTGTCATGCCGAACGACCTGATCAACGCCAAGCCGGCGGTCGCTGCCGTTCGCGAGTTCTTCGGCTCGTCGCAGCTGTCGCAGTTCATGGACCAGACCAACCCGCTGGCCGAAGTGACCCACAAGCGCCGCGTCTCCGCGCTTGGCCCGGGCGGTCTGACCCGCGAGCGCGCAGGCTTCGAAGTCCGCGACGTTCACCCGACGCACTATGGTCGTATCTGCCCGATCGAAACGCCCGAAGGCCCGAACATCGGTCTGATCAACTCGCTCGCCTCGTTCAGCCGCGTCAACAAGTACGGCTTCATCGAAACCCCGTATCGCAAGGTGATCGACGGCAAGGTGACCGACGAGGTCGTGTATCTCTCGGCCATGGAAGAGGCCAAGCACACGATCGCGCAGGCGAACGCCGAGCTGAACGACGATGGCAGCTTTGCCGAGGATATCGTTTCGGCCCGCCAGGCCGGCGAATTCCTGATGGCACCGCGCGACATCATCACGCTGATGGACGTCAGCCCCAAGCAGCTCGTCTCGGTCGCGGCATCGCTCATTCCGTTCCTGGAAAACGATGACGCCAACCGCGCGCTGATGGGATCGAACATGCAGCGTCAGGCCGTGCCGCTGGTGCGCGCCGAAGCGCCGTTCGTCGGCACCGGCATGGAAGAGACCGTGGCGCGCGATTCGGGCGCTGCGATCGCCGCCAAGCGCGCCGGTATCGTCGACCAGGTCGACGCGACCCGTATCGTGATCCGTGCCACCGGCTCGGTGGATTCGGGCAAGTCGGGCGTCGACATCTACACGCTGATGAAGTTCCAGCGGTCGAACCAGAACACCTGCATCAACCAGCGCCCGCTGGTGAAGGTGGGCGACGTGATCAACGAAGGCGACATCATCGCCGACGGTCCGTCGACTGATCTGGGCGAACTGGCGCTGGGCCGCAACGCGCTCGTCGCGTTCATGCCCTGGAACGGTTACAACTACGAGGACTCGATCCTCATCAGCGAACGCATCGTGAAGGATGACGTGTTCACCTCGATCCATATCGAGGAGTTCGAGGTCATGGCGCGCGATACCAAGCTGGGCCCCGAGGACATTACCCGCGACATCCCGAATGTCGGCGAAGAAGCGCTGCGCAACCTCGACGAGGCGGGCATCGTCTATATCGGCGCGGAAGTGCATCCTGGCGACATTCTGGTCGGCAAGATCACGCCCAAGGGCGAAAGCCCGATGACGCCGGAAGAAAAGCTGCTTCGCGCGATCTTCGGCGAAAAGGCGAGCGACGTGCGCGACACCTCGCTGCGTCTGTCGCCGGGCGTGTCGGGCACCGTGGTCGAGGTCCGAGTGTTCAACCGTCACGGCATCGACAAGGACGAGCGTGCGCTGGCGATCGAACGCGAGGAAATCGAGCGTCTGACCAAGGACCGCGAGGACGAGCGGGCGATTCTGAACCGTGCGACCTATAACCGCCTGCGCGAAATGCTGGTCGGTCAGGTCGCATCGGCTGCGCCCAAGGGCGTTAAGAAGGGCGTCGTCATCGACGAGGCGCTGCTCGACGAGGTCGAGAAGCACCTGTGGTGGAAGTTCGCGGTCGAGGACGATGCGGTTCAGGCTGATCTCGAAGCCGTCAAGGCCCAGTATGACGAGGCCGTGACCCGCATCACCGAGAAGTTCGATGACCGTCGCGAGAAGCTGGAGCGCGGTGACGAGCTGGCTCCGGGCGTGCTCAAGATGGTCAAGGTGTTCGTCGCGGTGAAGCGCAAGCTGCAGCCGGGCGACAAGATGGCCGGACGTCACGGCAACAAGGGGATCATCAGCCGCATCCTGCCGATCGAGGACATGCCGTTCCTCGAAGACGGCACGCATGTCGACTTCGTGCTCAACCCCCTGGGTGTGCCGAGCCGCATGAATGTCGGCCAGATTTTCGAAACCCATCTGGGCTGGGCCGCGCGCGGTCTGGGCCAGCAGATTTCGAAGGCGCTGGACGAATGGCGCGAGGCCAATCCGAATCCGGAAGCCGGACCGCCGCCCGATGCCGTTCGCGAGAAGCTGAAATATGTCTACGGCCCCGAATATCATGCCGAGATCGACAACCGTTCGGATGACGGCGTGGTCGAACTGGCCGGCCTGCTGCGCAACGGCGTTCCGATGGGCACCCCGGTGTTCGACGGTGCGCGCGAGGCGGACGTGTCGCGGATGCTGGAGCGTGCGGGTCTCGACCCGTCGGGCCAGGTCGATCTGTACGACGGCCGTACCGGCGACAAGTTCGACCGCAAGGTGACCGTGGGCTATATCTACATGCTCAAGCTGCACCACCTGGTCGACGACAAGATCCACGCACGTTCGATCGGCCCCTACAGCCTCGTCACCCAGCAGCCGCTGGGCGGCAAGGCCCAGTTCGGTGGCCAGCGCTTCGGGGAAATGGAGGTCTGGGCGCTCCAGGCCTATGGCGCGGCCTATACGCTGCAGGAAATGCTGACGGTGAAGTCCGACGACGTGGTCGGCCGCACCAAGGTCTATGAGGCGATCGTCAAGGGTGACGACACGTTCGAGGCCGGCATCCCTGAAAGCTTCAACGTGCTGGTCAAGGAAATGCGCTCGCTGGGCCTGAACGTCGAGCTGAACTCGCTCGACGCGCTGCCCGATCCGGACGAAGGCCCGGACGCACTGCCGGAAGCCGCGGAGTAAGATTGTCCCTCCCTCTCCCCTTCGCAGGGAGAGGGCCGGGGAGAGGGGGAGTCACAGGCTTCCCTCGGCGAAAGCCCCTCTCCCAACCCTCTCCCCTGAAGGGGAGAGGGCTTAAATGGAGCAGAAAATGAACGAACTGACCAAATTCAACAATCCCGCCGTGAAGCCGGAAACCTTCGACGAGATCCAGATCGGTCTCGCCAGCCCCGAGCGCATCCGGTCGTGGTCCTTCGGCGAGATCAAGAAGCCCGAAACGATCAACTATCGCACGTTCAAGCCCGAGCGTGACGGCCTGTTCTGCGCGCGCATCTTCGGTCCGGTGAAGGATTACGAGTGCCTGTGCGGCAAGTACAAGCGGATGAAGTACAAGGGCATCGTCTGCGAAAAGTGCGGCGTGGAAGTGACCGTGACCAAGGTGCGCCGCGAGCGCATGGGCCATATCGAGCTGGCCGCGCCGGTCGCGCACATCTGGTTCCTCAAGTCGCTGCCCTCGCGCATCGGCCTGCTGCTCGACATGCAGCTCAAGCAGCTCGAGCGCGTGCTGTATTTCGAAAGCTATGTCGTGATCGAGCCGGGCCTGACCAGCCTGGAAAAGTATCAGCTGCTCACCGAAGACGAGCTGCTCGATGCGCAGGACGAGTTCGGCGAGGACGCCTTCTCGGCCGGTATCGGTGCCGAAGCCGTGCGCCAGATGCTGATGGATCTGGACCTCGAGCAGGAGCGCGCCGACCTGCTGCAGGAGCTTGAGACGACCAAGTCGGAACTCAAGCCCAAGAAGATCATCAAGCGGCTCAAGGTCGTGGAGTCGTTCATCGATTCCGGCAACCGTCCCGAGTGGATGATCCTGGAAGTCATCCCCGTGATCCCGCCCGAGCTGCGCCCGCTGGTGCCGCTGGACGGTGGCCGCTTCGCGACCTCGGACCTCAATGACCTGTATCGCCGCGTCATCAACCGCAACAACCGCCTGAAGCGGCTGATGGAACTGCGCGCGCCCGACATCATCGTGCGCAACGAAAAGCGCATGCTGCAAGAAGCCGTGGATGCGCTGTTCGACAACGGCCGTCGTGGCCGCATCATCACCGGTGCGAACAAGCGTCCGCTGAAGTCGCTGTCCGACATGCTCAAGGGCAAGCAGGGCCGTTTCCGTCAGAACCTGCTCGGCAAGCGCGTCGACTATTCGGGCCGTTCGGTCATCGTGACCGGTCCGGAACTCAAGCTGCACCAGTGCGGCCTGCCCAAGAAGATGGCGCTCGAGCTGTTCAAGCCGTTCATCTACGCGCGTCTCGACGCCAAGGGTCTGTCGATGACCCTGAAGCAGGCGAAGAAGTGGGTGGAAAAGGAGCGCAAGGAAGTCTGGGACATCCTCGACGAGGTGATCCGCGAGCATCCCGTGATGCTCAACCGCGCACCGACGCTGCACCGTCTGGGCATCCAAGCGTTCGAACCCGTGCTGATCGAGGGCAAGGCGATCCAGCTGCACCCGCTGGTCTGCTCGGCCTTCAACGCCGACTTCGACGGTGACCAGATGGCCGTTCACGTGCCGCTGTCGCTGGAAGCCCAGCTGGAAGCGCGCGTGCTGATGATGTCGACCAACAACATCCTCTCGCCCGCCAACGGCAAGCCGATCATCGTGCCCTCGCAGGACATGGTGCTGGGTCTGTATTACCTGTCGATGGACCGCGAAGGCGAGCCGGGCGAAGGCATGCTGATGGCGGACATCGCCGAAGTGCATCAGGCGCTCGAAGTGGGTGCGGTGACGCTTCACTCGAAGGTCATCGCCCGCGTTCCGCAGACCGACGAACAGGGCAACCAGTATCTGAAGCGCTACCAGACGACGCCGGGCCGTATGCTCATCGGCGAATGTCTGCCCAAGAGCCACAAGGTGCCCTTTGATGTCGTCAACCGCCTTCTCACCAAGAAGGAAATCGGCGACGTCATCGATCAGGTCTATCGTCACACCGGCCAGAAGGACACCGTCCTGTTCGCCGACGCGATCATGGGCCTGGGCTTCCGTCACGCCTGCCGCGCCGGCATCTCGTTCGGCAAGGACGACATGATCATTCCGGACAGCAAGGAGCGTCTGGTCGACGAGACCCGTGCGCTGGTTGCCGACTATGAGCAGCAGTACCAGGATGGTCTGATCACCCAGCAGGAAAAGTACAACAAGGTGATCGACGCCTGGAGCCGTTGCGGCGACCAGGTCGCGAATGCCATGATGGAAGAGATCAAGGCGACGCCGAAGGACGAGCATGGCCGCGAAGCCCCGGTCAACTCGATCTACATGATGAGCCATTCGGGTGCGCGTGGTTCGCCAGCGCAGATGAAGCAGCTTGCCGGTATGCGTGGTCTGATGGCCAAGCCGTCGGGCGAGATCATCGAAACGCCGATCATCTCGAACTTCAAGGAAGGCCTGACCGTTCTGGAGTATTTCAACTCCACTCACGGCGCGCGCAAGGGTCTGGCGGATACGGCGCTCAAGACGGCGAACTCGGGTTACCTGACCCGCCGTCTGGTCGACGTGTCGCAGGATTGCGTCATCGTGCAGGAAGACTGCGGCACCGAGCGGGCGCTGGAAATGCGCGCGATCGTGCAGGGCGGTTCGGTCATCGCCTCGCTCGGCGAGCGCATCCTGGGCCGTACCCTGGCCGAGGACATCGTCGATGCGAAGTCGGGTGATGTCGTGGTGGCCAAGGATACGCTGCTCGACGAAGCCGCTGTGGCGTCGATCGAGGCTCTGGGCATCCAGGCAGCGCGCATCCGTTCGCCGCTGATCTGCGAAGCGACCCAGGGCGTGTGCGGCAAGTGCTATGGCCGTGACCTCGCTCGCGGTACGCCGGTGAACATCGGCGAGGCGGTCGGCGTCATTGCTGCGCAGTCGATCGGTGAACCGGGCACGCAGCTCACCATGCGTACCTTCCATATCGGCGGTGCGGCGCAGCTCAACGAGCAGTCGAACCTCGAAGCGGTGGCCGATGGCACGCTGCAGTACCGGGATATCCCGACCATCGTGAACAAGCGCGGCCAGCGCCTGTCGCTCGCCCGCAACGGCGAGATCGCGATCGTCGACAAGGAAGGCCGCGAGCGTGCGGTCCACCGCATCCCGTACGGCACGGTTCTGCTGGTCGACGACAATGGTGAAGTGAACATCGGCGATCGCATTGCCGAATGGGACCCGTTCACCATGCCGGTGATCACCGATACCAGCGGTGTCGTGAAGTATCAGGACCTGATCGACGGCAAGACGCTGGTCGAACAGACCGACGATGCCACCGGTATCGCGCAGCGCGTGGTCGTGGAATTCCGCGGATCGAGCAAGGCGAAG
This sequence comes from Acidovorax delafieldii, assembly GCA_001555775.1. Lineage (GTDB taxonomy): Bacteria > Pseudomonadota > Alphaproteobacteria > Sphingomonadales > Sphingomonadaceae > Blastomonas > Blastomonas delafieldii_A. The sequence goes on from LSHP01000128.1 coordinate 10,072, forward strand.
TCCAAGGAAGACCTGCGTCCCCGCCTCACCCTACTGGACGAGGATTCGGGCGAAGCGGCGCGCTATATGCTTGCCGTGGGCGCGATGCTCTCGGTCGAGGATGGCCAGAAGGTCGAAGCTGGCGATGTTCTCGCCCGCGTCAGCCGTGAAGCCGCCAAGACCCGTGACATCACCGGTGGTCTGCCGCGCGTGGCCGAGCTGTTCGAGGCGCGCAAGCCCAAGGACAATGCGATCATTGCCAAGGTCTCGGGCCGCATCGAGTTCGTCCGCGACTATAAGGCCAAGCGCAAGATCGCGATCCACCCGGAAGAGGGCGAACCGGTCGAGTATCTGGTGCCGAAGTCGAAGGTCATCGACGTCCAGGAAGGCGACTATGTCAAGAAGGGCGACAACCTGATCTCGGGTTCGCCTGATCCGCACGACATTCTGGAAGTGCTGGGCGTGGAAGCGCTGGCCGAATATCTGGTCAGCGAAATCCAGGAAGTCTATCGCTTGCAGGGCGTGAAGATCAACGACAAGCACATCGAGGTGATCGTTCGCCAGATGCTGCAGAAGGTCGAGATCACCGATGGCGGCGATACCACGCTGCTGCCGGGCGAACAGCTCGATGCCGAGGAGATGAACGAGGTCAACGCCCGTCTGCCCGAAGGCAAGAAGTTTGCCGAAGGCAAGCCGGTGCTGCTCGGCATCACCAAGGCTTCGCTGCAGACGCGTTCGTTCATCTCGGCTGCATCGTTCCAGGAAACCACCCGGGTGCTCACCCAGGCGGCGGTGGAAGGCAAGCGGGACTCGCTGATCGGCCTGAAGGAAAACGTGATCGTCGGTCGTCTGATCCCGGCGGGCACCGGTGCAGGCATGGCGCGCATCCGCATCGCAGCGAACAGCCGCGACGCCGCGCTCCGCGCTCAGCAGCGTGCGCTGCAAAAGGCGATGGCAGCGGCGAATGAGGTCGAGGCGGCACCCGCCCCGGCACCGGTTGCTGCCGAAGCCGAAGCGGTGGACAGCGACGCCGAATAAGCCTCGCGTTCACCCTGGGCCACGCCCGGGGAGCCGACATGACAAGACCCCGCCGGAAGCGCATTCCGGCGGGGTTTTTGTTGTCTGCTACTCGGGCGAATGCGGGATGCAGCGATCATTCAGGGGCTTGGCGCAGCAAAATCACCCATCCTGACGCCATGCCAATTATTGCAATTGACTCGCATTTCGGAATTGTTAGGAACGCCTCGCATTAACAATTGATGAGGCGGCCGTGACTGCACCCCGACACCTTTTCCGTTTGGCTCTGTTGTCGCTGCCGCTGGTGATCGCTGCATCGCCAGTCCATGCGCAAGCCGAGCCCCAGGATGCAGAAGCCGACCAACAAGCACGGCGCGAGATCATCGTGACGGGGCGCGCATCGGGCTATCAGGCGCTCGACGCGGTCGGTACGCGCGATGGAGCGGCTTTGCTCGATACGCCGCAATCGGTGCAGGTGCTGACCGAGGACCTGCTGCGCGATCAACGCGCGGACACCTTCAGCGCGCTCGCCAATGTCCCGAGCGTCCGCAATTCGGCGCCCGCCAATTTCGACGGCCTGCGGGTACAGGTCCGCGGTTTCTTTGCGCCGACCGCGCTCGATGGAATGCTGTCCAAGGTCGGCAACGGTCCGGCGGCCAATCTGGGCCCGGACCTGACCGGGATCGAACGGATCGAGGTGTTGCTCGGCCCCGCCTCCTTGCTGTTCGGCAATAGCTCACCGGGTGGGACGATCAACTTCATCACCAAGCAACCCGAAGCCGAGCCGGGCTATTTCGTGACGGCAACGCTGGGCAGCTATGACTTCTTCCGCGCGGAGGCCGATCTCACCGGGCCCTTGGATCAGGCGGGGAAGATCAGCTATCGGCTGAGCACGTCGGTGCGCGACCAGGGCTCGTTTCTCGAGGGTGCGAGCACGCGCAATTCGGTCATCATGCCGTCGGTTCGCGCGATGCTGAGCGATCGTACCAGCCTGACGGTCGAAGGAGCCTACAAGCTTCTCGATCTCGACCGGCAGAATTTCGGATTGCCTGCGGTTGGCACAATTCTTCCCAATCCCAATGGCCGGATATCCCGGCGGCGCAACGTCAATACCGGCAGCGTGGAAGTGGAGCAGCATCGCATCGGCGCGCGCCTGGTCCATGAATTCAGCAATGACTGGTCGGTCAGCAGCATCCTGCGCTTTGTCGATACCGATTATGCTGCGGTCGGAGCAGAGCTGCCTGGCGCACTGGCTGCGGATGGGCGAACCTTGTCGCGAACCCCGTTCGATTCCTTCGACACCTATGGCGAAACCCAGATGCAGACGACGCTGCGAGGCCGTTTCGCGACTGGAACGATTCGCCACGAGCTGATCGCCGGGATCGATCTGTCGCGCTCGACTGCGGATTTCCGTTACCGGGAATATGACCCATCGGCTCCGATCGACATTTTCAATCCTGTTTACGGCGCGCGGCGCGGCGCGCTCAACTTCACCTTCGATGCGGGAAACACCCTGCGCGAGCTCGGGCTTTTCGTGCAGGACCGGGTCGTCTTCAGCGATCGGTGGAGTCTCATTCTGGGCGGCCGTTACGACACGTTCGAGCAGGTCGATACCGACACGGGCGCCGGCTCGCGCACTCGCCAGACCGGCAGTGCCTTCAGCCCGCGCATCGGCCTGGTCTTCAAGCCGCGCGAGGCCGTGTCGCTCTATGCCAGCTACAGCAAATCCTTCCAGCCGCAGATTGGCAGGACCGTCACCGGCGAAGCCTTTGCCCCGACGCGCGGCGAGCAGCTGGAACTCGGCGCGAAGGTCAACCTGACTGAAGGACTGACCGGTTCGCTCGCCGTCTATCGGATCGAGCAGACCAATGTGGCGACGCCCGATCCGGTCAATGTCGGTTTTTCGGTGCTCGATGGCGAACAGCGCAGCCAGGGTGTGGAGCTGTCGCTGGCAGGCACGATCCTGCCTGGCTGGAGCATCCAGGCGAGCTATGCCTATCTCGACGCAGAGATCACCCGCACCAATACGCCTGCCTTTCTCGGGCGTCAGGTGCAGCGCACGTCGCCGCACAGCGCGAATATCTGGTCGAGCTATGAGGTGCAATCCGGGCCGCTCAAGGGGCTGGGATTTGGTGGCGGCGTGACGTTGGTCGACAAGCGCCCGGTGAACAATGCCAACACGCTGACATTGCCGGGCTATACGCTGCTCGATGCCGTCATTTCCTACAAGATCGATGGCTGGCGCTTTGCGCTCAACGCGCGGAACCTCACCGACAGCTTTGCCTTCGATGCCTTTGGTCCGGGCCGGGTGACCTATGGCACGCCGCGGACCTTCGAAGCCACAGTGTCATGGGCGTTCTGATGCCTCTGCGTCAGGTCTGATCGTCGATGCGGCCCAGACCCGCCCTGGTGCTGTGGCATCGCTGGTTCGGCCTGCTGGGGGCGCTGTGGCTGTTCCTCCTGGGCGCAACCGGGTCGATTCTCGTCTTCCATGATGAGATCGACCATGGTCTCAATGCGGACTGGTTCACCGCTAGTCCGGGGCCGATGCTCCCTGTCAGCCAACTAGTCGGGGCAGCAATCGCGGTGCATCCGGGCAACCGGCCCGGCTATATCGACCTGCCCGACGAACCGGGCGATGTCGTGACGGTCTATCTCGAGCCCATCGTGAGGCCGGGCCTGTCGCCAGTGGCGCGTCCTTCCTACTGGCAGGTCTTTATCGACCCGGCGACCGCCAAGGTGCTGGGCGCGCGCGATGCCAATGCGATCGACCTGTCGCGGCGCGGGCTGATGAGCTTCCTCTACACCTTCCATTACTCGCTGCACCTGGGCGCGTGGATGACCTGGATCCTCGGCCTCGTCGGCCTTGTCTGGATCATCGACCATATCGCGTCTGCTGTGCTGTCCTTTCCCAATGCCGCGCGCTGGAAGGAAAGCTTCCGCATCCGTCGCCGAGCGGCGGGGCACAAGCGGGTGTTCGATCTGCATCGGGCCGTGGGCCTCTGGCTTTTTCCGGTAACACTGACGCTCGCGGCGACGGGTGTATATTTCAATTGGTCTGACGATGTCCTGATGGCGATCGATCGGATCTCGCCCTTGACCAAGCGACCCGACCAGGCGGTGGCGGTGCTGGCCGAGCCGCTGGACCGTCCTCCGGTCAGCGCCGATCAGGCATTGGCGCTGGCGGGTGCCACCAGGGTGGATAGCCTTTCGTACAACCCTGCGAAGGGTATCTACTGGTTGCGCCTTTTCGATTCGCGCGACATCGACAGCAATGGCGGCCGCTGGCTTTTCGTCGATGCCCGCAGTGGTGCGGTGATCGGCGATCGGCATTTCAGCGAGGGAAGCGCGGGGGATGTCGTTGTGGCCTGGCAGTTCCCGTTGCACAGCGGCAAAGCCTTCGGCTGGGCGGGGCGGATCGCGATTTTCCTGTCCGGCATCGCGCTGTGCACGTTCGTCGTCACCGGCCTGATGATCTGGTGGCGCAAGCGCTCCGCGCGCCATGTAGCGGTCAGACGGCCAGCCGCCCATACATAGCGATCGGTCGCGCCCGCCGAATAACCGGCAGCCTCAGAACGGATTGAGCGTGTAGCCCTGTTGCTGCAGCTGCGCGTGCGCTGTCATCGCGGAGAGCGCCAGCTTGACGCCGGGGGCCAGCTGTTCGCGCTTGATGCCCAGCGCAGCCGCGCTCTGGCCGCACAGGATGAACTGCACATCGTGCTGCAGCAGGGTTGCGATCGCGGCGAGGTTGGCATTGGCGGCACCGTCATGCTTCGCCGCATAGGTCGCCGCATTGGTGAGGTCGAACGACGCCTGGCCGTGCGCGACCACTGCAATGCGGATGGCCTCGCGCGGCACGCCCGCCTCGACATGCATGTTGATGAACCGCGCCGCGCTTTCGATCGTGCGGTTGAGGCTGCCTGGCTTGCCCGGCTCACTGACATCGAACGCGATGCTGAAGGTCGCCTCTACAGGGATCGGCATATGGCCCTCAGCGCTGGCGACGGGCCCGAATTCGGGGATGACGGTCCCGGCGTGAAAGCCTGGCCGCATCGGCTCCTGCGCCTGAACCGGCATCGTGCCGGCCAGTCCCGCCAGAAGGATCAGGCCGAGCATTTGGTTCAGAACAGCAGAGTGCATCCATGCCTCCCGGGAAGAGATCGGATAAGGTTCATAGCGAGCGACGGCCTCACTGACAGCCTTATTCGAACAGCTCTGCGGGCAGGGGACTGTGCTTGCCCAGCGCGTTGATGGGCAGGCGCAGGAAGGCGCGGCCCTGGGCATCCGGACTGGGCAGTTTTCCGCCCTGGATATTGACCTGCAGACTGGGCAGGATCAGCGTGGGCGCATCGAGCGTGGCATCGCGCGCTTCGCGCATCGCGACGAATTCGGCTTCGCTCACACCGTCATGCACATGCACATTGGCCGCGCGCTGTTCTGCGACGGTCGTTTCCCAACGGAAATCGCTGCGGCCCTTGGGCAGATAATCATGCCCGACAAAGATGCGCGTTTCCGGCGGCAACGCCAGGATCTTGCGGATCGAACGAAACAGCGTTGCGGCATCGCCGCCTGGAAAGTCGGCGCGCGCGGTGCCGTAATCGGGCATGAACAGTGTATCGCCGACAAAGGCTGCGTCGTCGATCAGATAGGTGAGGCAGGCGGGCGTATGCCCCGGTGTGTGCAGCACGCGGATATCGGTCTCCCCCAAGGCCAGCGTGTCGCCTTCTTCGACCAGCATGTCGAAGACCTTGCCGGTTTCGATCGGCTCGGCGGCAAAGACCGGGGTGAAGATCGACTGGACGTTGCGGATATGCGCGCCGATCACGATCCTGGCGCCCGTGCGCGCACGGATGTAATGCGCGGCGGTCAGGTGATCGGCATGCGCGTGCGTTTCCAGCACATAGTCGAGCGTCGCGCCCTGCTGTTCGACCGTCGCGAGCAGACTGTCCGCGATGGTGGTGGCGATCGTCGCTGCCTTGGCCTCAAAATCCAGCACCGGATCGATGATCGCCGCGCGCGCGCTGGCCCGGTCGATCACGACATAGCTGACCGTGTTGGTCACGGTATCGAAATGCGGATGAATGGCGATGGGCATGGGGACTCCTCCTTAAGCTCTCTCTAATTTAGGCTTGTCTAATTTATAATCAAGGAATATATGAGCCCCATGTCTGATATCTCCTTCACCAAACCTCTGCCCGAAGCGATGGCCGCCAAGGCCGACGAGGCCGCGCACATGCTGCGTCTGCTCGCCAATCCGCACCGGCTGCAGGTGCTCTGCCTGCTCGTGGATGGCGAACTGTCGGTGGGGGCTATTCAGCAGCAGGTCGCGCTGTCGCAATCGGCGCTGTCGCAGCATCTGGCCCGCCTGCGCGAGCAGGGGCTGGTCGAGACCCGGCGCGAGGGCACCAGCATCTTCTACCGGATCGCCGACCCTGCCGTGCTGCAGATCATGCAGGTGCTTGCCGCGATCTACTGTCCCCCGGAAAGCTGAGGAATCTTGTCATGGCAATCACGACCATCGATGCGCGTCAGGCGCACCAATTGCTCAATCAGGGCCTGGCGCGGCTGATCGACATTCGCGAGCCGGATGAGTTTGCGCGCGCTCACATTCCAGGCGCGATCCTGCGCCCCGCCTCGGCAGCCATAACGGAACCGGTGGTGCTGGAGGACGGCGTCCTGCCGATCCTGATGTGCGCCAGCGGCATGCGCACGGGGCTGCACCAGGAACGGCTGGCGCGCCAATGGCCCGTCGATACGCTCGTTCTGAAGGGTGGGCTGAAGGCCTGGGAGGCGGCCGGGCAACCGGTCGTGCACAATGCGCGTGCACCGCTGGAGCTGATGCGCCAGGTGCAGATTGCGGCGGGCGTGCTGATTCTGACGGGTCTCTTGCTCGCCTGGCTGGTTGCGCCTGCCTTTGTCGCGCTCACCGTCTTTGTCGGGCTGGGCCTGAGCTTTGCAGGCGTCACCGGCTTTTGCGGCATGGCGCGGCTGCTTGCGCTGATGCCCTGGAACCGGCGGTCGCTGAGCTGACCCGATGATCGAATCGCTCGCCCTGGCGGCGCTGGGAGGCGCAATCGTCGGCCTGTTGCTGGCGGCTTTCGGAGGCGGCGGTTCGGTGCTGGCAACGCCCTGGCTGATCTATGTTGTCGGCGTGGCCGATGTGCACGTCGCGATCGGCACCTCGGCTGCGGGGGTCGCTATCAATGCGCTTGCCGGATTGCTGGGTCAGGCGCGGGCGGGTGCCGTCAAATGGCCCTGCGCCAGCGTGTTTGCACTCGCCGGTGTGACCGGAGCGATGATCGGCGCGCATTTTGCCAAACAGGTCGATGGCGAGGCTTTGCTTGGCTATTTCGCGGCGGCGATGGCGCTGGTCGCACTGTCGATGATGCGCGCCCCCGCCAGCACGGGCGATCCTGCGGTGCGACTGGATGCCGCGCGGACGATGAAGCTCGCGCCGATCGGTTTGCTGGTGGGGCTGGCGGCCGGATTTTTCGGCATCGGCGGGGGCTTCCTGATCGCGCCGGGGCTGATGGCGGCAACGGGAATGACACTTTCCAACGCCGCCGCCTCGTCGCTGGTTTCGGTGAGCCTGTTCGGCGCATCGACCAGCGCCAGCTATGCGATGTCGGGTCAGATCGACGGACCGATCCTTGCGGCCATGGTGGCGGGCGGTGCGCTGGGCACGGTGCCGGGCATATTTCTGGCGCGGGTGCTGGCGCGTAGGGTGCTCATCGCGCGCCGACTGTTTGCGGCGATGGTGCTGCTGGTGGCGCTGCTCGTCCTGTGGAATGTGCTCGCGGCCTAAGCGATCACGAACTGCTGTCGTCGGAAGCGCTCGGCTCGGCCTGGGCATTGCCTCGGTCCAGCAGCTTGCGCGCCAGATCGGCAAGCTGGGTATCGTGCGGGTGGTTCAGCAGCGGGGCAAGGGTCGTCTCTGCAGCCTGCTTGTCGCCGGTGCGGATGAAGTAATCCGCCAGTGTCAGCCGGTTGCCCGTATCATACGGCGCCAGCTGCAGCGCCTTTCGCAGGCCCTGGACGGCCATCTCGGGCGGCTTCTTTCCCTCTGCCGCATAGCTGCGAAAGAAATAGGCGAGGGGGATGGGGTTGTCGTTCTCGATCCGATTGGCGGCTGAGATCGCCGCGCGAACCTTGGGCCAGAGCGCTTCGTCGTCCCCAGCCTTGCGGAACAGCGCATAGATTTTCTGGATCATCGCGCCCACGGCCTGCGGGTTCTTGGCGATCGCCTTGTCCGCAGCCGCGATGGCAGCCTCGTCGTTGCCTGCATCGTACTCCGCCTCGGCAAGTGCGCTGAGCACGAAGGCATCGTCGGGATATTGCGCCGCGACCTTCTGCGCGTCCGCCAGAACCTCGGGGGCGGTTTCCTCGTTCACACCGCGTTTCGACCGCATCATGACCGGGAGAATGGCGGCTTCGCCCTTGCCGAGCATGCGGATCGCGATCGGCGCGCTGGCGATCTTGCTTGCGCCCAGATTGAGATAGGTCAGCCGACGCCGTTTCATATAGGCGCCCAGTTCCTTGTCGAGCGCGGCCAGATCGCCAAAGGCCTGGGTCGCTGCGGCCTCTTCGCCTTCGCCGGCGTTGATGCGCTGGAGATAATGGGCCATCTGGCCGGCGCGCGCTTCGGAAAAGGTGAGGTAGTGGAACAGCAGCCAGCTGCGTCCATAAAAGGTATCATAACGCTTCGAGGCATTTTCCCGGTATTTGCGGGTGCTCAGCAGCATGTCGAGCGGAACTTCCTGGGCCAGCGCCAGTTCGGCCGCGCGATGATCGGCCGGAAGTCCCAGGCCGACGCCGCCCGCGCTGTCGAACTTCGCGGTGGAATAGAATTCGGCAAAGCCTTCCTGCAGCCAGAGCGGCGGGGAACCGGCGAACACGCTGAACATGAAATGATGCGCATATTCGTGCAGCAATATCTGCTCGCCCTGCGACACGCGGTCGCTCTGGCTATTGTCATCGACCCGAGGGACGAACGCCACCGACCCGCCGGCGCGCGACTGGTAGAAGCCCAGCACATAGCGGTTGTTGGTGCCCATCAGCTTGCGCACCTGATTGGCGTCGCGCACGACGAACACGGTCAGCCGATTCGAGGGCGAAGTCGCTTCTTCGGGCAGCTTGTAGATATAGCGCATCGCCGAACGGTACCGCTCGAGCATGTCGGTGAATTCGCGAATGTCGCCTTCGCTCTGATCGGCATAGACCAGAAAATTGGGGCTTGAGGCTTCGCGCCATTCGGCCCTGGCCGGTGCAGCGGCGACCCAGACTATCGACAGGATGAACGCCATCCGCCGCAACGCAACCCGCACCATCATCGCTCTCCCCAGAACAGGCGGCGAGGCTAGGCAGATGCCAAACCGCCCGCAATCCCCCAAACATGGGGGACGCGGGCGACTGCTCCCGAGCGGGCGGG
>LSHP01000129.1 GCA_001555775.1 Acidovorax delafieldii
ACCCAACCCTCCCCCATCAAGGGGGAGGGCTTCAAGGCCAGAGCGGCAAATCGCCTTCAGATCAATTCTCGAAATTGTCTGCAATCCACTGATTCAGAAGACGAACCCCATAACCAGTCGCACCCTTGTCCCAGACCGGGCCAGGCTTGTCTGCCCAGACCATTCCGGCAATGTCGAGATGCGCCCATTTGACACCGGGCTTGATGAAGCGCTGCAGGAACTGCGCTGCGGTGATCGATCCGCCGCCCTTGGCGCCGACATTCTTCATGTCGGCAATCGGGCTGTCGATCATCTTGTCATAGGCGCTGCTCAGCGGGAAGCGCCACAGCGGATCGCCCGCCAGCTTGCCCGCAGCGGTCAGCTTTTCGGCCAGGCCATCGTCGTTGCTGAACAGCCCGGCATGCTGGTCGGCGAGCGAGATGATGATCGCGCCGGTCAGCGTCGCCAGATCGACGATATATTCGGGCTCGTAATTCTCCTGCGCCCAGTGCAGCGCGTCGCACAGCACCAGACGGCCCTCTGCGTCGGTGTTGATCACCTCGATCGTCTGACCCGACATGCTGGTGACCACGTCGCCGGGGCGCTGGGCATTGCCGTCGGGCATGTTCTCGACCAGTCCGCAAATGCCGACGACATGCGTCTTGGCCTTGCGTCCGGCGAGCGCCTTCATCGTGCCAGCGACCGCGCCTGCGCCGCCCATGTCCCACTTCATGTCTTCCATGCCGGCAGCGGGCTTGATCGAGATGCCGCCCGTATCGAAGGTCACGCCCTTGCCGACCAGAACCACCGGCTTGGCCTTTGCGTCGCCGGTGCCGTTCCAGCGCATCGCGATCAGCCGCGGCGGACGGACCGAGCCCTGCGCCACCCCGAGCAGCGCGCCCATGCCGAGCTTTTCCATCTCTTCCTGGCCCAGCACGGTGATTTCGACACCCAGCGATTCCAGATGCCGGCAGCGTTCGACGAAGCTCTCCGGGTAGATCACGTTCGCAGGCTCGGTCACCAGATCGCGCGTGAAAGCAACGCCCTCGGCAATCGCGGCCTGGTCGCTCCAAACCGCACCAAGACCCGCCGGACCGCCCACCACGCCGATCTCGCCCAGGCTCACCTTCTGCTTGGCGGGCAGCTTCGTCCGATAGTGATCGTGCGCCCAGCTGCGCAATGTCGCGCCGAACAGAAACTGGCTCGCGCCCTCGCGATTGCCGCCCAGCGCGCCAAGCCCCATGTCGACGGCGAGCGAGACCACGCCCGAGCGCTGATATTTGGCGACCAGCTGACCGCCGGCGCGCTCCAGATCGGTGCGCGACTGACCGCCAGTGCCGACCAGCGCGACGCGCAGCGTCTTGCCGCCTTCGCTCACGAAAATGTCGAACACCTCGCCCGCGCCGCCCTCGAAACGCGCCGCTTTCGCGCCATCGATCACCACTTTACCGGATTCGAGCGGCAGGTTGAGGCTGGCCAGCTCATCCTTGGCGACCGGATAGGCGATCACGGCATAAGCGTCTGCGGAAGCGTCGAAAACAATGTTCATCAAAGGGTCCCCGAAAGGCGGGCCGGTCGGCCGGTTAATCGATTGTGAACCATGTCGCGCCTATGACAGAGCGGCGCAAAGGGGCGACACGGCGCTGCGTGCCATATTGGTGGCAGATCGCAGCTTGCAAGCGATAGGACAGGTTCGTTTTGTTTGCCAGCATTTGCCGCAGCCTTAAACGGACCATCGAAAGCGGTTTGCGCTCGGGCTTTTGCAGTGCAATAGGCGCGATTCTGGCGCGTGGACGGCCCGTGATTCTGGGCGATAACAACCACCGCATGAATCGACGGATGGCTGGCTTGCGCTTTTCACGGACAGGTTTGTTGCTGGGATCGGCGCTGCTCGCAGCGCAGGCTGCCCCTGCGCTGGCCGCGGACCAGGCCGCAGCGCAACCCGTCTGCACACGCACCAGCTATCTGCTCGGCGAGAATCTGACGTTCACGCGCAAGGACATCGTGCGCTATGCCGATGACCAGAGCGCGCCTGCCGCAGGCACCGCCGGCGAGAAACAGCAGGTCATCGAATTCACTGCCGACCGGCTCGATTATGACAGCAATGCCGATGTCGTCACCGCCACCGGCAACGTGCTGCTGGTCCGCGAAGACCAGTCGCTGGTCGCCGACACCGTCACCTGGGATCGCAAGAGCGGCCAGGTGCGCGCCAATGGCAGCGTCCAGATCACCGATGCTGAAGGCAACAGGCTTTACGGCGATTCGATCGAGCTGACCGAATCGATCCGCGATGGCGTGATCGAGAATATCCTGGTCGTGCTCGAAGCCGGCGGCCGCATGGTCGCCAGCCGTGGCACCCGGACCGATGGCGTCATCACGCTCGAAAATGCCGCCTATTCGGCCTGTCTGGTGGAAACCCCCACCGGCAAGCCCAAGAAGCCGAGCTGGCAGCTCCGCGCGATCAAGGTGGTCTATAACCCTGCCGACAAGCGCGTGCGTTATGACGGCGCGCGGCTCGAGCTGTTCGGCCTGCCCGTCATCCCGATGCCCGGGCTCAGCCATCCGGTGGGCGAAGGCAGCGGATCGGGCATACTCGTTCCCGATATCCGCTTCAGCCAGGCCAATGGCGTCCAGCTCAGCCTGCCTTATTATATCAGCCTGGCGCCCAATCGCGATCTGACCGTCACCGGATCGGTGTTCACCGAAGCGCTGCCGATGGTGAATGCGACCTATCGCGCGCTCACCGATCGCGGGGCCTATCAGATCACCGGCTATGCCACCGCCGGATCACGCATCCCGGTGGGTGCCGGCAATGTCGCGCCGGACAGCCAGAACGATTTTCGCGGCTATTTCGATGCGACGGGTCGGTTCCAGCTGGACGAGGCGTGGAGCATCAGCGGATCGATCCGTGCGGTCACCGACCGCACCTTCCTGCGCCGCTATGACGTGAGCCGCGAAGACCGGCTGCGTTCGACGATAGAGGCGGAGCGGATTGGGCCGAACAGCTATTTCTCGCTCGCCGGTTGGGCGACACAGACCTTGCGCGTCAATGATCCGCAGGGCCAGGTGCCGATCGCGCTGCCGGTGGTCGACTGGCGCTATCGCATGCCCGACCAGGTTGCGGGCGGGAAGGTCGAGTTCCAGCTCAACACGCTCGCCATCGGCCGCACCTCCGGCCAGGACACGCAGCGCGCCTTTGCTCAGGCCCGCTGGGACATGCGCCGCCTGACCGGCCTTGGCCAGGAATTCACATTGACCGCACTGGCGCGCGGCGACGTCTACAACAGCAGCGACAATGCGCTCACTAACACGCTGATCTATCGCGGCGAATCCGGCCTCAAGGCGCGCGCCAGCGGATCGATCGCGGCGGACATGCGCTGGCCGTTCGTCGGCGAAGCCTTTGGCGGCACCCAGGTGCTGAGCCCGCGCGTGCAGGTCGTGGCAACTCCCACTACGGGCAATCTGGAACTGCCCAACGAGGATTCGCGCGCGATCGAACTGGAAGACAGCAATCTTTTCTCGCTCAATCGTCTGCCCGGCTATGACCGGATGGAAGAGGGCGTGCGCGTCGTCTACGGGGTCGAATGGTCGCTCCAGCGTCCGGGCATGCAATTGAACGCCGTCGTCGGGCAAAGCTATCGCTTCGATGACGAGCGCGATTTCCTGCCCGAAGGCACGGGCCTGGGCAATCGCACCTCGGACGTGGTCGGGCGGCTGGACCTGAAGCTGCGCAACTTCATCCGCTACACCCACCGCTTCCGGCTCGACAAGGACAATCTTGCGGTGCGCCGCAACGAAGTCGATGTCACCGTGGGTGGTCGCCAGACCTATGTCCAGGTAGGCTATCTCAGGCTCAACCGCGATATCGGTCCGGAGATCGAGGACCTGCAGGACCGCGAGGAACTACGTGTCGCAGGTCGGGTGCGCATCGCGCGCTACTGGTCGATCTTCGGTGCAGGCGTGTTCGATCTCAGCGATCGCGAAGAGGACCCGGCGCTGCAGGCGGACGGCTTCCAGCCTATCCGCACCCGGCTGGGCGTCGCCTATGAAGATGACTGCCTCGAGCTCGGCGTCACCTGGCGGCGCGACTATATCCCGGTGGGCGATGCCCAGCGCGGCGATACCTTTCTGCTGCGTGTCGCCCTGCGCAACCTTGGCTTTTGATCGCAAAGGCGATATTCACCGCCCCGCTCAGCCACGGTTAAGCCGATTTTGGGCAAGGGGTCGCTTTGTCCCATTCAGGAAGATATGAGCTTGCACGCATTGAACACTTTCGCGATCCGTACCCGCAAGCTGGCCCGGACCACGCTGGCCAGCGCGCTGATCGCCGGCCTCGCCCTCCCCGCCACCGGCCAGACGGTGCAGGATGATGCAGCGGCGATGCCCGACACCTCGCTCAATGTTCCCGAGGGGCTGACGATCTTCGGCAAGCAGGACCCGAATGTCCGCCGCGCCACCGCAATCGTCAACAGCGAGATCATCACCGGCACCGATATTGACGAGCGCGTGGCGCTGATCCTCGCCGCCAACGACGCGCCGGTTTCCGACGAAGAGCGCCAGCGCCTGCGCCTGCAGGTCCTTCGCAACCTGATCGACGAGACGCTGCAGATCCAGGAAGCCGCCGCCAACGACATCAAGGTCGACGAGAACCAGGTCGAGCGGACCTATGCGCAGGTCGCGCAGCAGAATTTCCGGCGCGATACCGGCGCGCTCGACAAGTATCTGGCCAGCATCGGCTCCTCGCCGCGCTCGCTCAAGCGCCAGATCCGCGGCGAACTCGCCTGGCAGCGCCTGCTCGGCCGCAACGTCACCCCCTTCATCAACGTCTCCGAGGAGGAGGTGAAGGAAGTCATCGAGCGATTGAAGGCCAACAAGGGCACCGAGGAATATCGCATCGGCGAAATCTACCTCTCCGCCAACTCGCAGAACCGTGCCGAAGTCGCCAAGAACGCGGCACAGATCGTGCAGCAGCTGCAGCAGGGCGGATCGTTCGTCGCCTATGCCCGCCAGTTTTCCGAGGCCTCGACCGCAGCGGTGGGCGGCGATCTGGGCTGGATCCAGCTCGGACAGCTGCCGCCCGCGCTCGGCGTCGTTGCACGTGACATGCAGGTCGGCCAGCTCGCAGGACCGATCGAGATTCCCGGCGGCTTCTCGCTGATCTATCTGATCGACAAGCGCCAGGTGCTGACCGCCAACCCGCGCGATGCTCTGCTCGGCCTCAAGCAGCTTTCGATTGCCTTTCCGCCCGGCATCTCAGAGGCCGATGCGACCAGGCGCGCGTCCGAGTTCGCTTCGGCTACGCGGCAGATCAAGGGTTGCGGCGCGGCCGATGAGATCGCCAAGCAGCTCGGCGCCACTGTCACCAACAACGATCAGGTGCCCGTGCGCGAACTGCCTGCGCCGTTGCAGGACACGCTGCTCGCCCTGTCGATCGGCGAAGCGACCCAGCCTTTCGGCTCGGTCAAGGATGGCGTGCGCGTGCTCGTGCTTTGCGGCCGCGATGACCCTTCGGCCGATGGCGGCCCCAGCCCCGAACAGCTGATGGCCAATATGGAAGAGGAAAAGGTCAATCGCCGCGCGCAGATCTATCTGCGCGACCTTCGCCGCGACGCCGTGATCGAGTATAACTGATGCACCCCGGTCGGTGCCTCGCGTGACGCAATTGCTGGCCATTTCGGCCGGTGATCCCGCCGGTATCGGCCCGGAAATCATCGGCAAGAGCTGGGACGCGCGCGAGGCCGAGGGTCTGACGCCGTTTTTTGCCGTGGGCGACCCACGCGCGTTCGAGGCGGTGTGGAGCGGGCCGATCCAGGTCATCGGCGACCCCGGAGAGGCGCGAGACGCCTTTGCTACCGCCTTGCCCGTGCTGCCGGTCATCGACAGCGGCACGGTGATCCCCGGCGAGCCCGATCTCGACGGCGCGCGCTGCGCGCTGCAGGCACTGGAAATGGGCGTGGGTCTGGCGCGCGCAGGCACGGCCTGCGGCATCGTGACGGCGCCGATCTCCAAGATCCAGCTGCAGAAGGTCGGTTTCAACTTTCCCGGCCAGACCGAATTCATCGCCGAGGCCTGCGGCGTTTCGCGCCAGAATGTCGCGATGCTGCTCGCCGGTCCCGAACTGCGCGTCATTCCGATCACGGTGCATATCGGTATCGCCGATGTGCCGGGAGCGCTGTCGACCGAACTCATCGTCAATCGGGCGCGTGCGGCGGCCAAGGGGCTGGCGCGCAATTTCGGCATCGAGCGCCCGCGCCTCGCCATTGCCGGGCTCAACCCGCATGCCGGCGAGCAGGGCAGCATGGGCCGCGAGGAGATGGAGATCATCCAGCCCGCGATCGACATCCTGCGCGACGAGGGCTTTCTGGTGGCAGGCCCCCTGCCCGCCGACACCATGTTCCACGCCGCTGCGCGAGCGCGATATGACGTGGCGCTATGCCAATATCACGACCAGGCGCTGATCCCGGTCAAGGCGCTGCATTTCGACGATGCGGTCAACATGACTTTGGGCCTGCCGATCGTGCGCACCTCGCCCGACCATGGCACCGCGTTCGACATCGCGGGCAAAGGGCTGGCCAGCCCGCGTTCGATGATCGCCGCGATCCGCATGGCGGGTGCGGCCTGGACACATCGCCAGTCGTACGACGGTTGATGCGCACGCCCGTCCCTGCCCTGCCCCCACTGCGTGACGTCATCGCGCGCCATGGCCTCGCTGCGAGCAAGGCGCTGGGGCAGAATTTCCTGCTCGACGAGCAATTGCTCGACCGGATCGCGGCGGTGCCCGGAGAGCTGGACGGGCAGGATGTGCTCGAGATCGGCCCAGGCCCGGGCGGGCTGACACGGGCGCTGCTCCGCGCCGGGGCAAACGTCACCGCGATCGAGCGCGATCGGCGCTGCCTGCCGGCGCTCGCCGAACTGGGCGAAGCCTTTCCGGGCCAATTGAAGGTGATCGAGGGCGATGCGCTCGAGATCCCGCTCGCGAGCGTGATGCCCGGCCCGTGCCATATCGCGTCCAACCTGCCCTATAATGTCGGAACCGCGCTGCTGATCGGCTGGCTGAGCGGGCAGGACTGGCCGCCGCAATGGTTGTCGCTCACGCTGATGTTCCAGCGCGAGGTCGCCGACCGGATCGTCGCCGCGCCCGACAGCCATGCCTTTGGCAGGCTCGCGATCCTCAGCCAGTGGCGCTGCCACGCGCGGCTGGCGATGAAGGTGCACCGCAGCGCCTTCACCCCGCCGCCCAAGGTGATGTCGGCGATCGTGCATCTGACGCCGGCGGAGATGCCCGTCGGGATCAGGGCCGCGCGGCTAGAGGCGATCACGGCTGCCGCCTTCGGCCAGCGACGCAAGATGCTGCGCCAGAGCCTCAAGGGCCTGCCCGGCGCGCTCGCGGCGCTGGAAGCCGTGGGGATCGACCCGGCGCGGCGGGCCGAGACGCTGAGCGTCGAGGAGTTCCTGGCGGTGGCGCGGGCCATGGAGACGGTCTGAGCGGTTGCGCAACCGTACCGCTACCCCCTTCCCTTTCGCCGAAACTCGCGTAGCATCCCCACCGAACCGTCAGACGACCAGGCAGCAGACCCGGCGCGGCGGCAAGGATGAGGAGCCTGAACCGATGTACGACCTGATCATTCGCAATGGCACGATCTACGATGGCCTGGGCGGCGCGCCCTTTGTCGGCGATATCGCCATCACCGGCGACACCATCGCGGTGGTCGGCAAGGTCAACGGGCCGGGACGCCAGGAAATCGATGCCGAAGGGCTGATCGTCACACCGGGATTTGTCGATGTCCACACGCATTATGACGGCCAGGCGACCTGGGATGACGTTATGGCGCCATCGTCATGGCACGGGGTGACCACCGTGGTGATGGGGAATTGCGGTGTTGGCTTTGCGCCAGCGGCGCCCGACAAGCACGAATGGCTGATCGGTCTGATGGAAGGCGTCGAGGACATTCCGGGCACCGCGCTGGCCGAAGGGATGAGCTGGGACTGGGAGACTTTCCCCGAATATCTCGACTCGCTCGAGCGTCTGCCGCGCACGATCGATATCGGCACGCACGTGCCGCATGGCGCTGTGCGCGCCTATGTGATGGGCGAGCGCGGCGCGGCCAATGAAGAGCCGACCGATGCGGACATCGCTACGATGTCGAGAATCGTCGAGGATGGGCTGCGCGCAGGCGCGCTCGGTTTTTCGTCCTCGCGCACGGTGCTGCACAAGTCGATCGACGGCGAGCTGGTTCCCGGCACGACCGCAACCGCGCGCGAACTGATCGGCATCGGCCGCGCGATGGGCAATGTCGGCTATGGCGTGTTTGAAATGGCCTCCGACCTCGTTCCCGAATGGAAGGAGTTCGACTGGATGACCGCGCTGTCGAAGGAGACGGGGCTGCCTGTCACCTTCGCGATGCTGCAATCGCCGATGAAGCAGATGCACTGGACCGAACAGATGGCGGCGTGCGAGGAGGCCAATCGCACCGGCGGGCATGTCGTCGCGCAGATCTCGTTGCGCGGCACCGGCGTGGTCATGGCGTGGCGCGGTACGGTCCACCCGTTCGTCCAGCGGCCGAGCTGGCAGGCGATCGCAGGCCTGCCATGGGAAGAGCAGCTGGCGCATCTCAAGGATCCTGCCTTCAAGGCGAAGCTGCTCGCCGAGGACAATTTGCCGCCGCCCTCGATGGATACCGCTGCCCTGTTCATGCTGGTCACCGCCGGATGGGCGCTGCAATTCCCGCTCGTCGACGGCTTCAGCTACGAACCGACACGTGAGGAGAGCATCGCGCTCGTTGCCGATGCGGCTGGGCGCGATCCGGCGGAATATGCCTATGACGTGCTGATGGAAAATGAGGGCACCGGGTTCATCTATCTGCCCATTCTCAACTATCAGGACGGCAATCTGGAATTCATCAAGGGGCTGCTCGAACGCGACGATACCGTGGTTTCGCTCTCGGATGGCGGCGCGCATTGCGGCACGATCTGCGATGCCGCAGCGCCCACCTTCCTGCTGAGCTACTGGGCGCGCGACCGCAAGGCGGGCACGATCCCGGTGGAGCTCGCGGTCAAGCGCCAGTGCCACGATACTGCCCGGCTCTATGGCCTCAACGATCGCGGCGTCCTCAAGCCCGGCTATCTGGCCGACGTCAACGTGATCGACTTCAAGCGGCTGCGCCTATCGCGCCCCTGGCTCGCGTTCGATCTGCCCGCCGGCGGCAAGCGGTTGCTGCAAAAGGCCGATGGCTATATCGCCACGATCAAGTCGGGCGAGATTACCTTCCGCGACGGCGAAGTAACGGCAGCGCGGCCCGGCACGTTGATCCGCGGCCCGCAAAATGTCGAGCAGCGCGTCGCGGCCGAATGACCCTGGCGCCCTGAATCGGGCCGGGGCTGCGCGTCTCTGAGGCGTGGCCGCCCCGACTGCACACGTACCGTAGAAACCCTGTATTTCACCCTTTGTTAAGCGGCCAAGCGCTGACTCGACAGAGCAAGATGCAGGAAAATTCTATGTCGGTTCAAAGGGATGCGAGCGAATTTCGGAACGGGACCAGCCCCGTTAGCGAGGCGGAAGGCCAGCGGCTCGACCGTGAACTGGCTATCCTGCAAAGCCGCAGCCTGTTGCAGAGCGGGCAGCTCCAGGAGCTTGCCGATCTCGCCAATTTCCAGCGCGAGGCGCTCGACGCTGCCGCGATCGTCGCCGTCACCGACCGGGCGGGAAGGATCACATCGGTCAATGCCAAGTTCTGCGAACTGAGCGGCTATTCCGAGGCCGAGCTCATCGGTGCGAACCATCGCATCCTTGCCTCCGGGGCGCATGACCGCGCCTTTTTCCAGAACCTTTACCGCACCATATCGCGCGGCAATGTCTGGCACGATGTGATCTGCAACCGCGCCAAGTGTGGGCGGCTCTACTGGGTAGATACCACCATCGTCCCGCATCGCGACCGGTCGGGCTATACCGCGATCCGTTTCGACGTCACGCCGCAGAAGGAGGCAGAGCAGCGGCTCTGGCGGCTGGCCAATATCGATCCGCTGACCCGGCTGGCCAACCGCCGCCGCTTCCTGGAGCTCATGGTCACGGCGACATGCAAGGGAACACCGTTCGCCACCGCGATCCTGGATATCGATCATTTCAAGGACATCAACGACAGCGCCGGGCACCATGCCGGAGACCAGTTGCTGATCGCGGTTGGTCAGGCTCTGCGTGCAGAACTGGGCGAATGCGATGCCATCGGCCGGCTTGGCGGCGACGAATTCGCCGTCATCCTGCACGAGGAGGATGGCACGCACCTCCAGCAGCGGCTCGACGGCGTTCTCGCCGCACTGCGGCGCAAGCCAGTCGCAGAGATGGATGACTGCACCATCCATGCCAGCATCGGCGCAGCGCTGTTTCCGCGCGACGGAAAGGACGCTGCGAGCCTGCTGAAGAGCGCCGACCTTGCGCTCTATGCGGCCAAGCAATCCGGGCGGGGCTGCGCGCGCCGATTCAAGCCCTCCTACCGCGAGGCGGCCGACCAGCGCGCCGGCCTGCGCACTGCGATCACGCATGCCATGGAACGCAATGAGCTGTTCATCCTCTACCAGCCGATCGTCAATCTGGCCGGTGGTCAGCCGATGGCGTTCGAGGCGCTGCTGCGCTGGCGACGCGCGGATGGAGGCATTCACACGCCCGCCACCTTCGGAGAGGTGTTCGAAGACGAGCAGATCGCCGCGGAGATCGGCAATTTCGTGCTCACCGAGGTGCTCGGTCAGATCGACCGGTGGAAGGCGGAGGGCGTTCCGTTCCAGTGGATCGCGATCAACGCGACGCTCGGCGATTTTCGCGCGCGCGCCTTTGTCGACAGGATCGCCGATGCGGTCGAAAGCGGCCGGATCAGCGGCGAGCAGCTGTGCATCGAGATTACCGAAGGCATGTTGCTCGATCGCGGCGCCAGAGCGGTGCGCGACGCAGTCGACCGGCTCAATGCGCTGGGGGTCGAGATTGCCTTTGATGATTTCGGCACCGGGTTCGCCTCGCTCACCCATTTGCGCCAGCTGCCGATCAACCATGTCAAGATCGACCGCAGCTTCATCGAATCGATCTGCGTCGATGGCAAGGACCGCGTGATCGTGGAAAGCGTCATCGATCTGGCGCACCGGCTGGGGCTGAAAGTGGTCGCGGAGGGGGTCGAGCAGGCTGCGCAGGCCCGGCTGCTCAGACGGCTCGAATGCGACAGCATCCAGGGCTTCCTGATCGCCCCGGCGCTGACCGAGGCGCTGGCGACCGATTTTGTCCGCCGCGATATCGCCTGCTGATCTGTTATCGGCGCAGGTGATTCAGGCTTCCGGATGCGTGCGGAGGATCGCGCCGCGCGGCTCCAGCCCCGCCTCCATTGCGATTTGCACCGCTTCGGCCAGACTGCGCACGCCCAGCTTGCTCATCAGCTGCGCGCGATAGGCTTCGACCGTGCGTGGCGACAGGTTGAGCCGATAGGCAATGATCTTGTTCGCCAGCCCCAGCACCATCCCGCACAGCACATCGCGCTCGCGATCGGACAGCCGCCCGATCAGCTCCTCGGCCTGGCGGCGTCGGCTGTCCTGCTGGACTTCCTGCAACTGACGGTTGACCGCGCTGCCGATCGACCTGACGAGATCGTCGACATGGAAAGGCTTTTCGAGAAAGTCTATCGCCCCAGCGTGGATCGCACGCACCGCCGTGGAGACAGATCCGGCCCCGGTCAGCATCACGATCTTGTGCGGACTGCCGCGATCGACCAGGGCCTGCTGCACGTCCATGCCGCCCAGGCCCGGCATGTTGAGGTCGAGCACCACGCAGCCCGGTGTCAGCTCGGCCTGCTGCGCAACAAATCCATCGCCGCTGTCGAAAGCCTGGACGACAAATCCCCGCAATTCCAGCGCTTCACTCAGTTCTGCGCGCACCTCGGCATCGTCATCGACAATGTAAACGTGGCGTGCTTCGCGCATGTCCATCGTTCAACCTCCTTTGGCCAGGGGAAAGCGCAGGGTCAGCGTGGCCCCCGGCGCCTGCGCATTATCGGCAATCGCGATCGATCCGCCAACCTCGTCCATGATCTGCCGACAGACGAACAATCCCAATCCCGTCCCCTTGCCTTCGGGCTTGGTGGTGCAGAAGGCATTGCTGCGGATGCTGGGGTCAAGCCCGGCGCCGTTGTCCTGCACCTTGAGCACGATGGTCTGGTCAAGCTGCTCCACCTGCACCCTGACCGCGCCCATGATCGACGCATCCTCTTCATTCTCGCGCCGCGTATCGATCGAGTCGGCAGCGTTCTGCAGGGCGTTGACGATAATCTGTTCGATCCCGATCCGCGGCAGCGACATCAGGGGCAGCGCATCCGGAATCACGATCTGCAGGTCGATATCACGCTCGGTCATTACAGGGCGCATGAATCGAACGGCATTCCGGACCGCCTGGCAGATATCCATGTCGACCCGCTCGTCCCGCTCGGTTCTGGCATAGGACGAGGTGCGCTGGATGATGGCGTTGGCCCGTTCGACCTGTTCGACGATCCGCCCCAGCTTGGCCGCCATGCGTTCAGGATCGATCTGGCCGCTCTGCATCAGCAACTGGGCGTTTTCCGCCGCCAGCGAGATGGTGAACAGCGGCTGGCGCAGTTCATGGCTCAGCGCAGAGGCCATGCCGCCCAATTCCATCAGGCGTGCGCTGTGGCGCATCTGCGTCTGAAACGCCTTGGCGGTGCGCAAGCGGATGAGACAGCCATAACGCCAGCTGTCGCTCTCCTGATCGTAATCGCGTGCGATCAGCAGATACCATTGATCATCCTGGTCCCGCCCGCGGCGAAATTCGACCATGATCTCGCCCTGCCCCGCGAGCGACTGGAAATGCGCACTGTCGCCGGAGTGCACAGCCAGGCTGGCGCTGCGCCGTCCCGACGTGGGATCGATCTTCGCGTAACGCAATTCTCCGCGCTGGGCGTCGAACCGGATATCGCTGAGCAGCCTGAGATCGATCGCCGATCTGAGCTCCTCGACCGTTCGCATCAGGTGCACGCGCTGACGTTCGAACGCCACGAACTCGTTATTGGCGGCGATGAACGCGCCAACCAACCGATCGGCTTCGCGAAACGGCGCGGTTGGGCGCGTGGTGACATAGCTTCGGCCAAAGACGAGCAGCGCCTGGCTGAGCACGCGCGAGGAGCGACGCACCGACGCGCCGAACATCAGCAGCCCGATCTGGGCGAGGCCCAGATACGCCATGAGCGGCGAGATGCCGTTCAGGACATCGCGATACAGATCGATGACATGCCCACGCGGTGAAACGAGCGCCATCTCGCCTGCGCCAAGCGGGACTGCATAGCACATGTCGAGCCAATAGCGCAGCGACTGCCGTCCGGTGCCATCGCCGCGGCCATCGTCGAATACATGGCACCCAAGGCCAGGGCCAGCCTGCCCCATCGCACTCGACGCAACCTTCATGAAGGGCATGGGAGTATCGACGCCGTGCATGCTCAACCAATAGGTCCTGCCGGATTGCAACGCGTTGCGATAGGGCAAGGCGTGGACGGCGGAAACGACATCCTGATGATGCAGTTCCAGTCGCTCATTCACATGGTTTAGTTCGCCCAGCAGAAACAGCATCGCTGCGCCGGCCACCGCTATCGAAACGAGCGCCTCGATCGATTGCTGAAGACCCAGTTTGCGGACCCGCCGAACACGGCCACGCGTCGTGTCGACCAGCACCGCGAGCAGAACCAGGTCAGCGCAGGCGGCGAGCAACGTTTCGCACAGGATGCGGCGCACTGCGATATCCAGCACGATCTCGGGCGACAGCGGTTGCGGAAAAGTCAGCCAGATGAGGCTGGCGATCGCGCCGACCAGGAGCTGATAGAAAAACGTGACCGTCGAAAGACTGCGATCCTCGCCGGAAAAGCGGTCTATCGCCAGGACATGCCCGATGGCCAGCAGCACCGACATCGGATGCCCCCACCACCAAAGTGAAGGAAGCATGGTGGCGATTGCCGTGACCTGGCCCGCTTTCAATCCGAACCAGCGATAGGCGAGGAGGTAGAAAAGCGGGCCGAGATAGAATTCGAACCCCGGCGCGGCGACCAGACGGATCGCCGAAAGCCCGGTAGCGGCGGCAAGCGCCAGCAGCGCCATCGGCCACAGATAGGGCAGCACGACACGAAAGCCCTGGGGATAGTTGACGCTCAGCATCGGCCTGCCTCCGCTGCATCGGCAACGATCCGGCGCAGCGTCTTGGCATCAATCGGCTTGTGCAGAAGGCCTGTGGTGATTGATGCGATATCGCGCTGCGCCGCCGCCGTCAGATCGACATGCGCGGTCATCAGATAGCAATGGTCGGCCGCAGGGGCATTGGCCAGATCGCCCAGCGCCCTGAGCACGTCGAGCCCGCTTTCGGCGCGCAGCTTGTAGTCGCACAGCACCAGATCGAACGGCTGCAGCTTCCAGGCATGCATCGCCTGTGCACCGTCGGGCACGCCGATGGCTATCGCGCCGAGCGCCTTGAGCAGCTCGACAAGCTCGCCCCGCAAGGCGTCATCGTCCTCGACGATAAGGATATTCGGCGTGTACACGCTGTTCACCCTTACCAAAGATGGTTGACCAATGGTTAATCGAGCGCCTGTTCCAAGCGTTCGCGCAACTGTTCCAGCGGGGTATGGGCGATCGCCGACTGCGGATCCTCGGCGCGCAGCACGGCAGCAAGCGCAAGCTGTTGCTGGCCGATCATGTCGAGCGCCTGAAGGCTGTTCATATGTGCGGCAACCAGCGCAGGGTCGCTGCACAGCAGTTCGCCCAATCGTTCGATCTCTTGCCGGGCGCAATCGAGCTCGTCCGCGATCTGCAACCGCAGCTTGTGCGAGAGTGCCGCCCTGCTCATGCTGCGGCCCCTTTCGGCCAAATATCGTGCAGCATGCGCTCCGCTTGGCGGACCTCTGCGCGTTGGTGCTTGGACGTCATCATCGTTGAGCCATCCCTCCCGATCCAGCCTTACGCAGCCTCCAGAACCGCGGCCATATCGGCCCCTGCGCCCATGTATCCGAGCTTCAGGATCATGGCCATGCGGTCTTCCACGCTCGCGAGCCCCTCCAGCATGTTTTCGGTATCGGGTCCGCCCATGTTCGGCGGCGGCTGGATTTCCGAATCGTCGACCGTGACGATATCGTTGACGCTGCCGACGATGAGCCCGGTCATCTGTCCTGCAATTTCGACGACGATGATCACGTTACGCTCGTTGGGCTCGACCCTGCCCCAGCCGAGCCGTTCAGACAGGTCGATCACCGGAAGGACCAACCCGCGCAGGTTCACCACGCCGCGGACGAACGGTGGAGCATTGGGGATCGGCGTGGTCGGCGTCCAGGCGCGGATTTCGCGAACAGCCATAATGTCGACGGCGAGCATCTTGGCATCAATCTCGAACGTGATGAGCTGTATCTGCATCGGCTTCTGCCTCAATGGATCACACGGCGGATGGCCGAGTTGAGCTTTTCCGGATCGAACGGCTTGGCGATCCACCCGGTGGCTCCTGCTGCCCGTGCCCGCGCCTTGCTGGCGGGAGCGCTTTCGGTGGTGAGCACCAGGATGGGAAGATCGCGCATGGTCTCGCGGCTTCTGAGCTGCTCGATCAGCGCCAGGCCATCGAGCCGGGGCATGGTGATATCGGTAATGACCAGTTGCGGCTGATGGGTCTCGAGCCATTCGAGCGCGGCGAGCCCGTCCTCGGCTTCCACGACCTTGTGGCCGGCTCCGGTCAGCGCCTCGCGCAACACCATTCTCAGGCTCGGGCTGTCATCCACGGTGAGTATCGCCTTGGTCATCCTACCCCCTCCTCCATCAGAACAGTTCGACATCGCCGGTGGTGACCGGGACCCGCGCTACGGGCGCCTGCGGGACATCGCCCTGCACGGACCGGCAGCGCACCCGGCCGGTTGCAGGCTGCAGATCGAGCCGCCGAGCCTGCACTCCGCCGGTGTCCGAACGCACCAGCTCGATGCCATCCGCCCGCAGAAATTCCTCGGCAAAGCGGGTGTTCTCGGTGCCTATCGCGCGCATCCCGCTGTGCATGTTGGCACCCCCATAAAGGTGCGCACGCATGGTCGCCCTGACAGCCCCGAGCTTGATCATCTCGTTGACCAGCAGTTCCATGGCATACAGGCCATAGCGCCGCGCATCGTCGCCCAGGCCCGATCGAGAGCTCGGCGGCGAGGCGAGCAGGAAATGGTTCATGCCGCCGATCTTGGCCACCGGATCGTGCAGGCAGCAGGCGATGCAGCTCCCGAGCACGGTGGTCAGCACCACATCGGGGTCGCGCGAGACCTCGAACTCGCCCTGGAGCACATTACGGCGGATCGTCATCGGGGCATTCCCAGCCGTGTTCAGCATTGGCATAGCTCCAATATCCTCTCCGCGATCCTGTCCAATGGTAGGATCTGTTCGGCCGCTCCGCATTCGGCTGCAACCTTGGGCATCCCGAAGACCAGCGCGCTGGACTCGTCCTGAGCGATTGTGCGCATGCCGAGGTTACGAAGTTTTAAAAGCCCCTGCGCGCCATCATCGCCCATGCCGGTCAGCACGACCGCGACCACCTTGCCTGCAGGCCGGTGGGTCAGTGATTCGAACATGCAATCAGCCGAGGGTCGATGCCCGTTGACCGGGGGCGCATCGAGCAGCCGACAGCGCAGCGGCGAGGCATGCTCCACGACGAGATGCTGCGCACCGCCCGGTGCAATGCAGACCATGCCCTGCCTGATCGGCATGCCGTCCAGCGCCTCGACGACGTGCGGCAGGCTGTGCCGGTCCAGCCGATCGGCGAACAGCGGGGTTATGCCGCAGGGCATGTGCTGGACGATCAGCGTCGGGGGACAATCGGCTGGGAAGCCTGTCACGATCCGCTGGATCGCCTCCACCCCGCCGGTAGAGGCTGCGATTGCGACCATGGCACCGTTCCAGCGAAAGCCGGTCTTCGGCACGCCGTTTTCAAGGCTCCGCGATCTGCAAGGGCCGGTGCCGATAGCGCTATCGGCACATCGGCTGGGCGCCGTTGGCGACATGGGATGACGCATGGTGCATGTGCCCCTGCCATCGGCCCCTTAGAATTCCGACCAGTCCTCGGAGGGATCGGTGGTGATGGCCATGGCGAGATTGCCCTGCGTCATGGTTCGAGCAGCGGGTCTGGCGGGACGGCGCGATATGGCATGCCGGGGCATTTCACGCACCGTCGATCCCCGCGCGACGGGGCCGCCCTCCAGCGAGAAGCGCGAGACAAGCCCGGTCAGCTGATCGGCCTCGGTTGCCAGGCTGCGCGCAGCGGCGGTCGATTCCTCGACCATCGCGGCATTCTGCTGCGTCATCTTGTCCATCTCGCTGACCGCAGTGTTCACCTGCTGCAGACTGTTCGACTGTGCGGCGGCAAGCTCGGAAATGTTTGCGGCGAGGCTGGCAATCTCGGCCACCTTGCCGACGATGCTGTCGAGCGCCTCGCCCGACTGACCGACCAGCTCCACCCCGCGATTGACCTGACGCGAGCTCTCGCTGATCAGCTCCTTGATATGCTTGGCGGCATCGGCCGAGCGCTGCGCCAGCGCGCGCACCTCGTTGGCGACCACGGCAAAGCCCTTGCCTGCATCGCCCGCGCGTGCAGCTTCGACCCCTGCGTTCAAGGCCAGCAGGTTGGTCTGGAAGGCAATGCCATCGATCACGTTGATGATCTTGGCGATTTCCTGCGCGGACCGCTCGATATCGTCCATCGCCGCGACCGCTTCCTTGACGACCGCACCGCCGCGCGTCGCGTCCGAATGCGCTTCGGCCACCGAACGGTTGACATGCGCTGCGCCATCAGCGGTTTCGCGCACGCCCCCTGTCAGCTGATCCATTGCCGCGGCGGTCTGCTCCAGCGAGGCCGCCTGCTGCTCGGTGCGTGAAGACAGGTCGTCCGATGCCTGGCTGATCTCGATCGAGCCGGTGTTGATGCTCTCTGCGGTCTGCGAGACCTGGGTCAGCGTTTCGCTGATCCGGGTGCGCATGAAGTCGAAATCCTGCTCCACCTTGGCAAAGGCGGGCGGCAGTCCTTCGAGACGGACGGTGAAATCGCCTTTCGCGAGCGATTCCAGCGCCTGGCCGACTTGGGAGATGACGGCCAGGCGCTGGGCTTCCTCCGCACGGAAGTAGCTGGAAAGGGCAATATCCATGTCGAGCAGGGCGCATTTGACCAGCGTACCGATCACCTTGCCCATATTGTTGCCCGCCAGCCGTGCCAGCGGCGAACTGGCGACCGCCTCATGGATCAGCTGTTCGAGCACCATGGCATAGCCGCCGATATACCAGGTCGGCGCAAGTCCGATCTTGGCGTGCACGCTGCCGATCTGCTCGGCCTTTCCGAAATAGTTCTCGCCGATCTCGTTCGAGAAAAGTTGAACCCAATGGTTAAGCTGCTTGTCGCGAGCATGGTCCATGTTCTGTTTCGACTTGAAGAACTTGGCGACCTCGGGCGTTGCGGCGATCTTTTCGTAAAAATCGGCGAGCGCTTCCGGCGCGTGCTTCTGCAGGAGTTTCAGTATGCGCGGAAAGCTTTTATAGTCCTTACTATCGATACCGAAGAAAGAAAGCCTGTCCTGATTTGCCGATGCCGTGTCCATGGCCCAATCCCCATTAAACTATGGGGTCGAATAAGTGCTTGTGTCGTAAACAAAACCCTAAATACGGTATAACTACGGTACGCTCGGAGGCGGGGAATATGGGTTAACGGACAGGATCGCCGGGCTGTGCCGCCAGCACCGTTTCGAGGCGCCTTGGCTGTTGCTCGGGTATGGTGTCGGCACGGCAAGGGGCGGCGGCACACGAAGCGTGTTGTCGCCGGGCGGTTGCCGGTTGGCGAAAAACGCTGCCCTTCCGGGCTGAACCTCGCTCCCGCGCCCAGGTTGACACGCGATCGGCGCTGCAGTGATACAAAACCGCTATCCGGATGATGGACGACGATGATCACCGCACTCCCCCTTCTCCACCGCCGCCTGCGCCCCTTCCTGTTTCGCCTGTTGCTCCTTCTGGGGCTGATGGCGCTTGCCGGCGGCCGCCTCGAGGCTGCAACACCCTCGGCCAATCTCGCCGATTTCGACTGGCTGACGGCAGCGATCGAGCGCAACTACTCGGGCTGGCCCACCAAGACCGAGGGCGAACGCAAGGCCGAACTCGATGCATTGACGGCGCGTCTCCGGGCGCAGGTCGCATCAGGCGACGAGGCCGACTTTCGCCAGAGTCTGAAACAATGGCTCGCCTGGTTCGATGATGGTCATCTTCAGTTGCAATGGGCCTCAGCGCCAGAGACGCCGCCATGGAAAACGCGGCGGCGCGCGCTCGACGAAAAGACCGCGCTCGCCAGGCTGAACGCCTTGGGCACAGCGGCCGATCCGGTAGAGGGGCTGTGGCTGATCGATGATCGCTATCGTCTGGCCGTGCTGCGGCGTGACCGCTCGGCGCAGATATTCGACGCCGTCATCCTGTCCACTGCGGCCGAGACCTGGACCCCCGGCGAGGTCAAGGCGGTGCTGACGCGTGCTGCCGATGGCAGTTATGCCCTGCTCTATGGTGCCGGCGACCGAACCGAGGTTGCGCTGCAGGCACGCCTTCGCAGCAACGGCGATGTCCTGGACGTGGACGAGCTCGGCCAGTGGCGGCGCGTGCAGGCGACCCCTGAAGCGCAGAAGGCAGCAGAGCGCCGATGGCCGGGCGACGCGTTCCTGCTCGAGCGGATCGACGACGCCACCCTGAATCTTCGGCTCCCCTCGTTTCATGCCAGCCATCTCGATGCGATCCGCAAGCTGATCGCGGACAATGCCGCGGAGCTGGAGCGGACACCGCAACTCATCATCGATGTTCGCGGCAATGGCGGTGGGTCCGACTTCACCTATGATCCGGTGCTGCCCTATCTCTACACCCGCCCGATCTGGCGGATTGGCGTCGAACTGCGCGTCAGCGCCGACAATGCCCGGCTGCGCGGCGAAACGGCACGTACGCTGGAAAGCGCCTCGCCCGAAGCGGCACGCCTGCTGGCGAGCGAGAGCCAGCGGATGCAATCGGCCAGCCAGGTTTTCCTGCCGCGCGAACCGGCGGTGGAGATTGTCCGGTTGGACCAGGTGCTGCCCAATCCGGCACGCATCGCGGTGCTCATCGACCGCGCCGGAAGCTCGGCCGAGAATTTCATCATGGACGCGCGGCAGAGCCGCAAGGTCGTGCTGATGGGGCAGGAGAATTCCGCCGGCGTGATCGATTATGGCGAGATGATGGGCATGCCTGCCCCCTCGGGCCGGTTCGAGCTCCGCTGGGCCACGACCCGCTCGCTGCGGCTGCCGGGCGATCCGGTCGACCCGCACGGCATCGCCCCCGATATCCTGATACCGGCAGATGTCGAAGACCCGGTCGCCTATGCGGCGAAGGAGCTGGCGCGGCGGGCGGACTGATGCGGCATATGCGAAAATGGCGCGCCCGACAGGATTCGAACCTGTGGCCCCCAGATTAGGAATCTGATGCTCTATCCTGCTGAGCTACGGGCGCACTGCGCTGCGGTTTAGCCAAGCGGGGGCGGCAAGGCAATCGTTTCGGCAGCGCCGGTTTCGAACGATATTCGCGTCAGTTCTTGGCGTCGGGCGGGATGACCGGGAACGGCAGCGGCGCGACGGCGACGCCCTCCTCGACCAGCGCAGCAGCCTCGTCGGGATCGGCCTGGCCGTGGATCGGCGCATGGTCTTCCTCGCCATAATGCATCGCACGCGCGCGGTCGGCAAAGTCCCTGCCCACCCAGGTCGACTGTTCGAGCGCCTTGGCCTGCGCCTGGGCCAGCGCGTGCAGCACCGCCTGCAGCTTGGCGATCTCGGCGGGGGCTGGCGCAGAAGCGGGCGCATTGCTGATGCTGACGAGCGATGGCGTGCTCGGAGCATCGATCACCGCAGGCAGGCTGGCATCGCGTTGATTGCCCTTGGCGTTCAGCCTCGGCGCCATCACCGCCTTGCCGACCTCGGTCGATCCGCAGAACGCGCAGGCGACGAGGCCGCGCGCGCGCTGGTCCTCATAAGCCTGGCTCGAGGCGAACCAGACCTCGAACACATGATCGTGCTCGCATTTGAGGTCGTAGACGATCATGGCAGCAAGGCCTCGGCAACCGGCCTGCGGTTGGCGATCACCGGCACCCGCGCACGCACATCGGCGATGCGCGCCAGGTCGAGTTCAGCAAAGCCAAGGCCCGACTCCTCGCCCATGTCGAGGAGGACCTCGCCCCAGGGATCGATGACAAGGCTGTGGCCATAGGTGCTGCGGCCGTCCTCGTGCTCGCCGGTCTGCGCTGCGGCGACGACGAAGCACGCATTCTCGATCGCCCGCGCGCGCAGCAGCACATGCCAGTGCGCCTGTCCGGTCGGCACGGTGAACGCCGCCGGGACCGCGATGATGTCGGCTCCGGCGCGGCTCAAAGCGGCAAACACCGCGGAAAAGCGGATATCGTAGCAGATCGAAAGGCCCAGCACCGCCTCGGGCAGCCGCACCGCAACCGCCTGCTCGCCGCCTTCATAAACGGCGGATTCGCGCCAGCTCTCGCCCGAGGCGAGGTCGACATCGAACAGGTGGATCTTGTCATAGCGCGCGGCGATGCTGCCATCGGGCGCAATCACGAACGCGCGGTTGCGCCATTTGGCGTCTGGGGCGTCGCCCTTGACCGCCAGCGATCCCAGATGCACCCAGATCCGGTGTTCAGCTGCTGCAGCGCGGACCGCGACCAGCACGACATCCTCGTCTTCGCCGCGGATCGTCTCGCCCGCCCGCGCACGGTTGCGGTCGATCAGGTTCGACATTTCGGGCGTGAACAGCATGTCCGCGCCGCCCGCCTTCGCATCGCGCACCGCCTGCACCAGCGTGCGCGCATTGTCCGCAGGGTCTATCCCTGCTGTCATCTGTAGCACAGCAATCTTCATCGCAATCGGTCCGTGGTCACAGCCCCAGCAGCGGGTCAAGCTTGCCCTCGCGGTCGAGCGCGGCCAGATCGTCCGATCCGCCGATATGCTGGCCGTCGATGAAGATCTGCGGCACGGTGGCGCGCCCACCGGCGCGGCGGATCATCTCGGCCTTGGGCTCGCCGCCCATCGACACTTCGGTCTCGTCGAAGTCCACGCCCTTCTTGCTCAGCAGCGACTTCGCCCTGAAGCAATAGGGACAGGTAAATTTGGTATAGATTTCGACCTTGGCCATGAATGCGTCCTCCGCCCCGGATATTTGGGCGTTTTGCGCGGAAATGCAACAGCCGGACCACGGGCCTGTCACATATCCGCGCCCTCGTCGCCCTCGCGCAGCACCCGCGCCCAGCAGAAGATGGTCACGCTGGCCGCGCCTGCCTGCTTGAGCAACCGCACGCATGCGCGCGAGGTCGCGCCGGTGGTGTAGACATCATCGATCAGCAGCACGTGCCTGCCCCGGATGCGCTCGCGCCTGTCCTTGGGGATATCGAACACCCCGCGCACCGCCAGTCCGCGCTGCTTGCGCGTCATGCCCTTGAGCGGCGGCGTGGCGCGAATGCGGCGCAGCACATCGGTCTCGACCGTCAGGCCATGCGGCCGCGCCAGTTCGCGCGCGATCAGGATCGACTGGTTGAACCCCCGACGCCACAGCCGCCACCGGTGCAATGGCACCGGGATCAGCACGAGATCGGCCTTGTCTTCGGGGATATGCCGCTGCAGATGCCGCGCGACCAGCCGCGCCAGGCCGATCTTGCCGCTATGCTTGAGCTTGAGCACGATCGAGCGCGACAGGTCGTCATAGAGCACCGCCGCCTTGATGCCATCGTGCAGCGGTGGATTTGCCAGGCATTCGGCGCAGATCAGATCGGCATCGCGCCCTTCCGAGAAAGGCTTGCCGCACGATGCGCAACTGGGATCGCTGATGAAGCGCAGGGCATTCCAGCACTCAGGGCAGAATTGCAGGTCGTCCTCGACCAGCACGCCGCAGCCGGGGCAGCGCGGGGGCAGCACCAGATCGACCAGCGGGCGCAGGGCGGTGGCAAGCGACATGCCCCCTTGTCGCGCGGCGCGCGCATCGGCACAAGGCCGCGATGAACCAGGATAGCGCCCCCCGCCAGCTCTTCTCGCCGCACCGCCGCCGGCTTGCGATGGCGCGCGGCGAACGGCTGGCACGGCAGACCGGTGCATTCCTTACCGAGCATATGGCGGACGAGATCGTCGAGCGACTCTCATGGGTGACGCGCGATTTTCACGATGCGCTGGTGCTGGGCATGGCCCCGCCCGGCCTGATGGCAGCCCTGGACGCACGGGGCATTCGCGTGACGCTGGCAGGGCCGATCGGGCGCGACGTGCAGTGCGACGAGGATCTGCTGCCCTTTGAACCGGCGAGCTTCGATCTGGTGATCGCGCTGGGCACGCTCGACAGCGTCAACGATCTTCCCGGCGCGCTCATCCAGATCAACCGATCACTGCGCCCCGACGGGCTGATGATGGCTGCGATGATCGGCGCGGGCTCGCTCCCGCGGCTCAAGGCGGCGATGCTCTCTGCGGATGAGGCGGGCGGGCGCGGGGTCGCCGCGCGCATTCATCCGCAGATCGACGTGCGTGCGGCGGGCGACCTGCTTCAGCGCGCCCGCTTTGCCATGCCGGTGGCGGACAGTGATACGCTGATGGTGCGCTATTCCTCGTTGCCTGCACTGATTGCCGATCTTCGCGCGCATGGCTGGACCAATACGCTCGCCGCTTCAGGCCCGGCGATCGGAAAACTTGGGCTTGTCGCGGCGATGCAGCTCTTTGCCGAAGACGCCGATGGCGACGGCAAGACGCCTGAGCGGTTCGAGATCGTGTATCTCAGCGGCTGGGCGCCCTCGCCCGATCAGCCCAAGCCCGCACGCCGCGGTAGCGCGACGGCCTCGCTCGCAGGCCTGCTCGACAAGGCACGCAAGGGTGACGCGGGCGCGTAAACTCTCGAGCGAATTCGCTCAGGTCGTGCCAAAGCCCACCGAGAGAAAGTCCGGCATCGGGCCATTCCAGCCGTCATCGGGTCCGTCGTCGCGTTCCTCGCGGCGCGGCCGCGCAGGCTTGCGGCGATCGTCGCGCGACTTTCCCGCACGCGGCTTCTCGTCGCGCGGTTTTTCCTCGCGCGCCTTGCGTTCTGCGGGCTTGCGTTCCTCGCTCTTGCGGGGCGCACGTCCCTTGGCGGGCTTGTCGCGCGGATTGTCATCCTGCGCGGGTGCCTCGACGCCCTCGACCACCACTTCGGGAATGGTCGTGCCGATCAGCTTCTCGATATTGGCGAGCGCCTCGGCATCGTCTTCGGTGATGAAGGTGAAGGCCTTGCCGGTCGCGCCCGCGCGGCCCGTGCGGCCGATGCGGTGGACATAATCGTCCGGATGCCAGGGCGCGTCATAGTTGAACACATGGCTCACGCCCTTGATGTCGAGGCCGCGCGCGGCGACGTCCGATGCGACCAGGATGTTGATCGTGCCGTTCTTGAACTTTTCCAGCTCGGCGAGGCGCGCGCTCTGTTCCATGTCGCCATGGATCTCGCCACTGTCGAACCCGCCCTGGCGCAGCGCCTTGTTGAGATCGCGCACCGTCGTCTTGCGGTTGCAGAAGATGATCGCGGTCTGCACGCCGGCATCGAGCATATTGAACAGCGTGTCGCGCTTGCGCCGCGACGAGACGCGCACCTTGCCCTGCTCGATCGACGCATTGGCGCTGCCGGTGCGCGCGACCTCGATCGACTTGGGGTTGGTCAGGAACTTGTCCGCCAGCTTCTTGATCGGCG
Organism: Acidovorax delafieldii; assembly: GCA_001555775.1. GTDB lineage: Bacteria > Pseudomonadota > Alphaproteobacteria > Sphingomonadales > Sphingomonadaceae > Blastomonas > Blastomonas delafieldii_A. Next base: position 24,754 of record LSHP01000129.1, read on the forward strand.
GCGGCATGGTCGCGGAGAACAGCAAGGTCTGACGCTGCGCGGGCAGCCGCGTGCAGATCGTCTCGATGTCCGGAATGAAGCCCATGTCGAGCATCCGGTCGGCCTCGTCGATCACCAGCAGGTTGCAGCCGGTGAGCAGGATGTTGCCGCGATCGTACAGGTCCATCAGGCGGCCCGGGGTCGCGATCAGCACATCGACGCCCTTTTCCAGCGCCTTGACCTGATCGCCCATCGACACGCCGCCGATCAGCAGCGCCATCGAGAGCTTGTGATACTTGCCGTATTTCTCGAAATTCTCGGCGACCTGCGCGGCGAGTTCGCGCGTCGGCTCAAGAATGAGCGAGCGCGGCATGCGGGCGCGGCTGCGGCCCTCGGCCAGGATGTCGATCATCGGCAGCACGAAGCTCGCCGTCTTGCCCGTCCCCGTCTGCGCGATGCCGATCAGGTCGCGCATCATCAGAACCGGGGGGATGGCCTGCGCCTGAATGGGCGTGGGGGTGGTATAGCCGGAATCGGTTACGGCCTGGATCAACTTGTCGGAAAGGCCGAGATCGGCAAATATCATAGAATATCCGAAATAAGGGCAGCGGCGCGTCAGTTGTCGTCACGCCATTCATGCCGGGCCATCGGCCACGCAGGCGCCATGCGCAAACATCGCCCGAAAGTCAACCTTGCTGCGCCGGAATCACGGGGCGAAATCAATCCTCAGGGACCAACTGCCGCAGCTTGTTGACCTCGCACTTGCTGCCCGACCGCGCCTGCAGCAAATCGCGATCGACGCACAGCCGGCCATCGCCGCTGCGTTCCATGTAAAAGCCCTGATAGAATTCGCGTGCGCTGCACGATTTCTCCAGCTCGGCCTCGATCATCCGCTGGTCGCGCATGAACAGCACCAGCATGTCGTCGTTGATCACCCGCACGCCCGAGACATCGCGCATCGCCAGGCACTTGCCGACCTTGCGCCGTTCGAACTTCGGCGGCTCGGGCCTCGGCGCGCGGCGGGGCGGTGCAATGTCGGCCATCAGCGAAGAGCGCGAGAGCGACTGGCGCGGAACGCGGATGATGATCCGCTGCTCGATGCGGACCTGTGCCACGACATCGGGCCGCGGATCGAGCATCTCGCCCAGCTGCGCCGGAACGACGGGCTCCGTGTCGCCCACGGGACTGCGCCGCTCGTCTGCCAATGGCAGCGAACTCAGCAACAGCAACCCCAGCAAGGATTCGACATATGCCATGGCCGCGCGCGGCGAACCTCCAGACCCGTTTAGCCCCTGCAGCCCGGGTTAGCCCGGGCGATTGAAGGTCACGTCCGTCAATGAGGTGTAATTTGGGGTGTGGTCACCGGGCTGCATGGTC
>LSHP01000130.1 GCA_001555775.1 Acidovorax delafieldii
GGGGGGATCATTGAGGTGGATCAAACTTTTTTTGGGCGCTGACGCATTCAGGCATCTTCCAGAGGAACCAGTGGGGTCGCTTTCAGAACGCGCCGGTCGCCCGCCGCCTCCCGGATCATCCGCGCCTACTCGCGGAACTGGTACAACCACAGCGCCACGAAAGCGGTATCAGGCGCGCCTGCGCTGCGGGCGCCCGGAGGCATCGTGATGCTCCGGCGCGCGATCGGTGCCCAACAGCCAGTTGTAGATCGGCAGCGCATTGGCGAGATCAAGATTGTAGGCGAGCATGGCATCTAGCAAATGCCAGCGGTAAAAGCGCGGACTAGCGATGATTAGGCGCGTGGCGGGGCTCCGGAGCCTTGAGGGATATGCTCCGTTAGGTCAGAATATGGGAGCTGGCGAGCAATGATTAAGATAGATTTTTAGTGAAGTATCAGCAATAATTGGATTTTGATTGTTCTATAAACGTATAATTCGAATGAATCAAAGGGTATCGCTTTGCTATAACTATAGAGTGGGTTGTGATTGATGAAAAAGCACCACGCAATAATATATTATCACGGGATAGGCAGTCCTCGGCGTCACATGTCTCTTGGAAATTTCTTAGATCATTTTGATCTGTACGGGCAGCGACAGAGTAAAAATGTTGCAGGGAAGCCGAGAAATTTCAAATATAAATCAGAGTTGTTTGCTGGCGATGATGATGTAACAAATTATATTGAATTTAAAAAAATTGTCGAAATAAATGGTAGTCCGCGAGTAACTAGAATTGTTCGAGTTTATGAAGCTTATTGGGTTCCAGAATCCCGATCAAGCTTCGGCATATTGAAAACTTTTTTTCGGTTCATGGGGCGTGTTTTCTCTCCATTTAAGGTTGCGTTTTCAGTTTGGCGATCCTATCCAGCAATTAGAATATTAAGTCTATTTAAAATGGGGGAAAACTACTCAAACAAGGGGGTCATTGAAAAAATCGAAAGGGCGTACCGTGACTTCGAAAATTGGGAAAGTAGAGGGGATTATAAAAATGGTACATTTCGGGAATTTAAAAATTATTTATCTGTAAAATACCCAAAGCATGAATCGGAGAAACTGGTTAAAGCGGCGATTAATTGGCGTTCAAGCTTTGTAAGATTGTTATCGAAACATATATTTCAAATCATTTTTGTAACTATTGCTCCGGTTTTATTTATATATTTCGTTTTTTTGGCTGCAATTGGCGTGATTGATCTGCTGCCTCCGATTGGACCTGGGGATGCGCAGTATGAACTCGTTCAAATTGGGTCGGTATTAGCTATTCTCATTATTACTTTACTAATAGCAATGTCGTTGTTCAGGAGGTACTTATTTGATATAATTTCATGGACACTAGATAGTGAACGAAATAATCAATTTGTAAATCGTGAGCGAGTAGTGCATTATTCTCAACGATTAATTAGAAAAGTAGCTAGCCATAAAGATTGTGCAGGCGTAACTATAGTTTCGCATAGTTTGGGATCGTGTATTGCATCAGAGTCGCTTTTGCGCGAGGGCGCTAGAGAGAAGTCTTTGGCGCGACAAGGGGGTGAGACTTATCTCCATAAATTCAAAACGCTATTTACAGTCGGATCGCCACTAGATCTTATATTTTTCTATTTTCAAGCAGATCAGACGTTTTCACATCGATATAACAGAATTGCCGAAGAGAAGAGATTGTCAATATCTTTGCCTCCATTTCGGTTTGACGGGATAGCGGGTAAATCAAAGGTTGTAAATTTTTGGTCTAGGTTTGATCCTGTTAGCTCGTCTATGCACTCTCTAAGAAAAAGAGTTTCAGAGCGCCGCGATGCAATTGAAAATATTGAGGTCTTGCCTGGATCAAAAATGTTTCCAATCGATGCTCATACAAACTACTTTGCAGACACAAATGTTATGGCAAGAATTTATTCAGAAGTGATGGACTCTCCGCTGGAAAATAATCGAGTTGATATTTTTTTCAAGAATAACAAGCATTTGATGTCAATAAAAATTATGCGGATTATTTTTGCTCCCGCTGTGATCGTGATTATGTTTATCCAATGGTGGGGTTTAGCTGGAGCGTGGTCGTGGCTGGCTCTGATTATGTTTTTTATTCTAAATTATTTAGTTAACCATTTTTTTGGCAGAGCTATGTCAAGAGAATATCAAGACGCGTTCGGATCATTCTTGCATCGTGGCGAGAGGGGGGTTGACCTACGCGATTAATGGCCCCATATTAGGCCGTAGAGCATGGTGCAAGCTCTGTGCAACGCACCTGTTGGGGGTTGTCCTTCGGGGCAACCCCTTTTGAGTTCCGCGAATATTCGAATAGATGTGTTAACGGCATCTCGATAGTTCCATTGCCGTGTCCTGAAAAAGGCGACCAAAAAAAGCCGCCCCGGTCACCCGGAGCGGCTTTTTCATTTCCCAGCGGGAAGGGGCGTGATGCTTACGCGGCCTTCTTGAAGCTGTCGACCGCGACGCTGACGCGGTTCGAGATCGGCTGGAACACGTCGCCGGCCAGCTTGATGAACGCTTCGCTGTTCTTCGAGGTCTGGGCGACGGCGGTGTCGAAGCTCTTCTTGACCAGCTTGGTCTGCAGCTCGATGAACTCGGTCGGCGACTTGACGGTGGTCATTTCCTTGAGCGCCGCGGTCAGCTCTTCAAAACCCTTCTTGGCGTCTTCGGCATAGGCCTGGCCCATTTCCTGCGCGCCCTTGGCAGCGATCTTGCCCGATTCGACCAGGGCTTCGACATTGCCCTTGTTGAACTCGCTGGCCTGCGAAACCATTTCGGTGCCCTTTTCATAGGCGGTCTTGGCGCGGGTCGACATGTCGCCCATCAGGCTCTTCAGACGCTCGGTCATCGCCTCGGCGGCCTTCTTGGTTTCGGTGGTGATGGTTTCTGCGGTGGTCATGATCTTCGATTCCTTCTTGATTGCGGGTGCGGCGGCCTTGGCGGCGACCGGTGATGCTGGAACTGCGGACTGTTTGATCGTGGTCTTGGGCTTTGCCGGTTTGGCGGCAGGCTTGGCCATCTTTGGTTCCGCGACCTTGGCGACAGGCTTGGGAGCCTCTGCCTTGGCTGCGGGGACAGGCTTCGCCGCCACGGGCGCCGGGGTTACGGCAGGTGCCGCAGCCGGGGCGACCTTCGGCGCGACCACGGGGTCGGCAGCCTTGGCAGGTTCGGCCTTGGGAGCCGCCGGAGCGGCTTCCGCTTTCGCACTCGCGGCAGCGGCATAGGCCTTGCCGGCGTCTCCGACGGCGGGCTGTTTGCTTTGATTGGACATTGCGGTCTCACTCTCGTGCTGCTTCATGCTGCACTGCACAATAGTGATCGACCGGCTTGACGTCAAGGAAAATGTTGCACTGCACAAAAGGCGGGCGAGCGCAATAACCTGATGGTGATTTTATAGCGCAGCCCGCAAGCCGCCGCAAGCCGGTCAGCGGGCCTTGACGTAGCGTCCTGGCGCATCCTCGATGGCTTTCAGCTTGCCCTTGCCGGGGATGCGCGCGCCCTTGGCCTTGACCGTTTTCGGCCCATGCGCCTTCAGCCATTCGATCCAGTCGGGCCACCAGCTGCCCTTCGTCTCCTTCGCACCTGCGACGAAATGCTCGAGGCTGTTCGCAGGCGCGTCGTTGGTCCAGTACTGATATTTCTGCATCGAGGGCGGGTTGACCACGCCCGCGATATGGCCCGAGCCTGCGAGCACGAAGCGGGTGGGGCCGGAAAGCGCCTCGTTCAGCCGCCACACGCTTTCAAGCGGCGCGATATGATCCTCGCGCCCCGCCTGGATATAGGCCGGGGTCTGGATGAGCCTGAGGTCGATCGGCGTGCCGTCGATCACGATCGATCCGGGCTGGACCAGCCGGTTGTCGCGGTACAGGTCTTTCAGATACGATTTGTGCCACTTGGCGGGCAGGTTGGTGGTGTCGCCGTTCCAGTGGAGCAGGTCGAACGGGGGATAATCCTCGCCGAGCAGATAGTTGTTGATCACATAGTTCCAGATGAGGTCGCGCCCGCGCAGCAGGTTGAAGGTCGCGGCCATATAGCGCCCGTCGAGATAGCCCGGGCTGCCCAGCTGCTCGATCAGCGCGAGCTGCTCGTCATCGACGAACAGCGTCAAATCGCCCGCCTTTTCGAAATCGACCTGCGCGGTGAAGAAGGTGACCGACTTGACCCGATTGGCCTCGCCGCGCTTCGCCAGCAGTGCCAGCGTCGCCGCCAGCGTGGTTCCCGCGACGCAATAGCCGATGGTGTGGACCGAGGGCACGTCGAGCAGGTCGCGCACGGTATCGATCGCCTCGATCTGCGCCTTGACGTAATCGTCCCAGATGACGTCCGCCATGCTCTCGTCGGCGGATTTCCACGAGACCATGAACACGGTGATGCCTTGCTCCGTCGCCCATTTGACGAAGCTCTTCTGCGGGTTGAGATCGAGAATGTAGAAGCGGTTGATCCAGGGCGGGAAGATGACGAGCGGCGTCTCCACCACCTCCTCGGTCGCGGGCGCGTACTGGATCAGCTGGAACAGCGGGCTTTCGTACACGACCTTGCCCGGCGTTACCGCGATGTTGCGGCCGAGCTCGAAGGCATTGGGGTCGGTATGCGTGAGCTGGCCCTTGCGCATGTCGGACAGCATGTGGTCGAGCCCCTTCAACAGGTTCTCGCCCTTGCTCTCGACCATTTTCTCCATGACCAGCGGGTTGGTGAGCGCGAAATTGGCCGGGCTCGACGCGTCGATCATGCCCTTCAGGGCAAAGCGAAGCTTTTCCTTCTGCCTGGGCTCGAGCCCTTCCAGCCGGTCGGCGACGCGCAGCATCTGTTCGCTCACCATCAGATAGCTCTGCTGGATCAGCGCATAGACCGGGTTGTCGTGCCACTGGCGCGCGGCGAAGCGGCGGTCGCTGCGCAGTTCGGGCACCTGCGCCGGCGTCGCGGGCGGGCCGCCTTCATGCTCGGCGATCAGGGCAGGCGGGGTGATTGCGCCGATAAAGCCCTGCCACAAGGTCATGCCGTCGCGCCACATATCAGCCTGCGCATCGAGCATCGCCTGCGGCATCGATCCCATCCAGGCAGGGAGCTTCGCCTGGAACGCCGCCGGGTCGGTGAGCTGGGGCAGGTCCTTCTGCGCCATCTGCTGCGCCATGGTCGCGGCGTGCTCCAGCATCATCTGCTGCGCGCGGCCGAACACCCAGGTCCAGTGCTGCATCTCTTCCAGCGTGGGCAGGCCCGGCGGGGTGAAATCGGTATCGGCGGACATGGCGGCCTCTCGTTGTCGATGCTTTTGCGTTTGTTAGCAGCCGCGGCAAGCAAAGATAAGTCCCTGATAAACGGATCGCGGCGCTTGCAATACGCACGGTTTCCTCCCTGGCCAGGGAGGGGTTAGGGGTGGGTCGTCTGCGCCAGCATCGGTTCGACCTCGCTTGCCC
>LSHP01000131.1 GCA_001555775.1 Acidovorax delafieldii
TCACCCCACCGCGCTCCAGCACTACGGCGTCTTCGCTTGGCAGCCGTGCGGTCGCGCCCAGCCACGGCACCACGCCGAATCCCCGCCAGCCTGCCAGGCTTTCGATCTGGCGATAACCATCGGCGAACAGGGCTGGATCGCCCCGGAACTTGTTGATGATGAAACCCTCGATCATCGCCGCATCCGCCGGGTCGATGATCGTTTTCGTGCCGACGATGGCGGCAATGACCCCGCCGCGATCGATATCGCCGACCAGCACGACCGGCACGCCCGCCGCGCGCGCAAAGCCCATATTGGCAATGTCGCCTCCGCGCAGGTTGATTTCCGCAGGCGACCCGGCCCCCTCGACCACGACGATATCGCAAGCCTGACGGAGCCGGTCATAGCTGGCCATCACCTCGCCGAGCAGCTCCCCGCGCACCTGCCGGAAATTGCCCGAGCCCAATGTGCCGCGCACCCGGCCATGCACGATCAATTGCGACGTGCGGTCGGCCTGTGGCTTCAGCAGCACCGGGTTCATATCGGTATGCGGCTCCACCTTGCACGCTATCGCCTGCAAAGCCTGCGCTCGGCCGATCTCACCGCCATCGCTGGTGACCGCCGCATTGTTGGACATATTCTGCGGCTTGAACGGCAAGACCCGCAGCCCCCGTTTCACTAGGGCGCGGCACAGCCCCGCCACCAGCACGGATTTGCCCACATCAGAACCAGTGCCCTGAAGCATTATAGCGCCCATGCCACTCCCCCCGCCATGAACCACAGACACAGGCAAGCACGGCGATAGACGCCCAGCCCACGCCGAATATCCTCTGCCCCGGCAGAGCGATCGCCCTCGCCGATCCAGAGCTTGGGTGAAAGAATGCCGTCATAGGCGATTGGCCCTCCCAGTCGCAGACCAAGCACCCCGGCCATTGCCGCCTCTGGCCAGCCCGCGTTGGGCGAGGCATGGTTGGACGCATCGCGCCACAATATCCGCCAGCCACCCCCGCCGCACAGGCAGATCAGCAATCCCGCAAGACGTGCTGGCACGAGATTCATCGCATCGTCGGTGCGGGCCGCAGCCCAACCATAGTCGCGCCATCGCTCCTCGCGATGCCCGATCATGCTGTCGGCGGTGTTGATCGCTTTGTACGCCCAGATTCCCGGCAGGCCCAGCACCAGCAGCCAGAACAACGGCGCGACCACCCCGTCGCAGAAACTTTCCGCCAGACTTTCGATGGCTGCTCGGGCAACACCCGCGTCATCAAGCGCCGCCGTATCACGGCCAACGATCATGCCGACTGCGGTGCGCGCGGCTGGCAGATCCTGCCGTTCCAGCGCTTCGGCAACGGGGCGGACGTGATCGTAGAGGCTGCGCTGCGCCAGACCCGGCCAGGCCAGCACCGCGACCAAGGGCCAGGCCCAGGCTCCGGCAAAGGCCACGAGCAGACTTTGCAGCACCCACCCCGCACCGCCCGCCACACCCAGCAGGATCAGGACGGTGACTGCCCCGGCCATGCGCCGCTGTCCATCGGAACGCGAGGGGACATTCCAGCGCCGTTCCAGCGCGGCGATAATCCGCGCAAAGACGCCCACCAGATGGCCGATCCGGCGATACAGCGGCTGAGGCCAGCCCACTGCCGCGTCGAGTACCAAGGCCAGGAAAGCAGTCGGCTCAATCATCAGCCAGCGCCGCATCGAGGCGATCCAGCGCCTCACGGTCGGCGGGCAGGCCCAGGCGCAGCCAGCGTGGATCGTAATCGAACGGCCGCGTCAGGATGGCATGGCGCGCAAGGCGTTCGAACAGCGCGGTGGCATCGGCCGTTTCGATCAGCCGGAACAGCGGGCAATCTCCCACCGCGCTGAAGCCGCGCCGTGCGAGCACCGCGTCCAGCGCGTGCGCCTGTTCGCGCAAGGCCATCCGCATGGCGGCAATCCAGTCCGCATCCCGATAGGCCGCTGTGCCGATGGCCAGCGCCGCCGCCGATAGCGGCCAACTGCCCAGCCGCTGACGATATTGCGCGATCACCCCGCGCGGTCCCAGCACAAAGCCGAGCCGCACCCCGGCCAGCCCGAAGAATTTGCCGAACGAGCGGAAGATGATCAGCCGCTGCTGGTCGTCGACGTGGGCGGCAAGACTGCTGTGCGGGGCGGCATCGGCGAAGGCTTCATCCACGACCAGCCAGCCATCATCACCGCGCCGCGCCTCCAGCCAGCCAAGCAGGGTGGCAGGCGGCATGATCCGGCCATCGGGGTTGTTGGGATTGGCGAGGATGATCGTCGCATCCTCTGTCCCCGCCAGTTCGGTCAGGACCACGGGACGGCTGCGGGGAATCATCTCGCCATGGGTGCGATAGCTGGGCTGGGCATGGATAGCGGGGCCGGGCAGGATATCGCCCAGCATGCGCAAGCCGATCTCCGTGCCCGGAACAGCGCAGACATGGACAGGGTCCGCGCCGAAACAGGCGGCGGCGGCGGCCTCCAGATCGTTCAGCGCGCCGGTGTCGGGCAGCGCCTGCCAGTCCACTGCCAGATTGTCCGCGCCGGGCCAGCCATGCGGGTTGATGCCGGTGGACAGGTCGATCCACGGCGCCTTGCCCATTCCGAACTGCGCCATGGCATCGGCCAACCTGCCGCCGTGAAAACTGAAGCTGTTCATGTCGTGTGTATCCATAGGCCCGTGATTGCCACGCTCAGCAGCAAGCCGGTTTCGATCAGTTCGATGCCTGCGCCATGGCCATCGCCGGAAATCCCGCCCATCGTCCGGCGCACATGCCAGCCCCACCACAGGACCAGCAATGGCGTGACCAGAAGCGCCGGATAGAACCATGATGCTGCGGCCAGCGCGGCGGCCCAGATTACAATATCGATCGGGCCGATGGCGGAACGGAATCGTGCCGCCAGCCCCTGATGCAGCGGCATCAGCCACCATGTCCACACCAGCGGGCCGATGCGCGCGGCAAACGGCACCAGTACCAGCGCGCCAAACACCCGTGCATCCACCAGCATATCCAGCAGCACCAACTTGCTCAGCAGTTGCAGCACAATCGCGACAACGCCGAAGCTGCCGACATGGGGATCGGCCAGAACGGCCAGCAGCCGCTCGCGATCTTTATGCGCCGCACCGCTGGCATCGGCGAGGTCGGCCAGGCCATCAAGGTGCAGCGCGCCGGTCACGCCCACCCAGACGATCAGCGCGGCCAATGCGCCCAGCCGGTGATCGACCAGCGCGCCTGCCCATGCGGCTCCCGCAACCGCTGCGCCAATCACCAGGCCTACAGCGGGAAACCAGCGCATCGACCGGGCGAACGCGGCATCATCAACGACAATCGCCGGCATCGGCAGGCGTGTCAGAAATTGCAGGGCGATGATGAAGCCCTTCACGGATATAGTCCCGCAATCTGTGCCGTGGGGATTGCTCCGGGCCAGACGCGCAACGACAACAGGCCGTTGTATGGCAGATCAACTGCCCACGTCTGGCGCATGTCAAACCCGCACAGCACAGCCAGCGCCGCGCGCATTGCGCCAGCGTGGGTGACGATCAGCGTCGGCCGGGCGGCCAGATCGTCAATCGCAGCGGACACACGGTCCACCAGCGCCGACCAGCGCTCTCCACCGGGCGGCGCATCGCCATCGGGATCGTCCCAGAACCGCGCCAGCGCCGCGCCTTCGACATCGCCCGGTGCCATCCCGTCCCATGCGCCAAAGTCCAGCTCGCGCCAGCGGGGATCGGTGGACAGCGGCACGCCGGTTGCCAGCGCGATGGCTTCGCCCGCCAACCGCGCACGGGACAGGTCGGAAGCGATCAGCACTTCGGCTGCCAGATCGCGCGCCCGATCGACGCAGGCGGCGATGCCGGAGGCGGTGGGCCGGGCATTGGTGCGACCGATCAGCCGCCCCGCGCCGTCCGGTTCGCCGTGACGCAGGAAATAGAGAGGAAAGCCGCTCACAGGCCGTCCGCCACCCCGGCTTCGGCAAATGTCGCCATGCCGTTGTGCGTGGCCAGCGCGGCGCGGATGATCGACACGGCCAGTGCCGCGCCGCTGCCCTCGCCCAGGCGCATACCCAGTGACAGCAGGGGATCGAGGCCCAGATGCCCCAGCAGGCGGATATGCCCCGGCTCGGCGGAACAATGGCCCGCCAGACAATGATCGGTGATCGCCGGAATTGCGGCGGCCAGCGGCGCCAGCGCGGCACAGCTGATGAACCCGTCCAGCACCACCGGAATACGCAGACGGCGCGCCTCCAGCACGGCCCCGGCGATGGCCGCGATTTCGCGCCCGCCCAATCGGCGCAGGATTTCAAAGGGGGTGTCCGGCGCATCGGCATGACAGGCCAGCGCCCGTTCCACCACCGCCAGTTTGCGCGCTATGCCGTCCGCATCGACCCCCGTTCCCGGCCCGACCCATGACGCGGGTGTGCCGCCATAGCTGCTCGCGCAGAGCGCGGCGGCGGCGGTCGAATTGCCAATGCCCATTTCGCCGACGATCAGCAGGTGCAGCCCCGGCTCCACCGCCGCCGCTCCGGCGGACAATGCGGCAAGGCAATCCGCCTCGTCCATAGCCGCCACGACGGTGAAATCCGCCGTGGGCCGGTCGAGATCGAGCGCGGTGACCTTGAAGTCCAGTCCGGCGGCCGCGGCCAGTGCATTGATCGCCGCGCCTCCGGCAGCGAAATTGCCGACCATCGCAGCGGTCACGCTGGCGGGAAAGGCGCTGACGCCGTGGACGACGAAGCCGTGATTGCCGGCAAAGATGGCCGCGCTGCCCCGTTCGATCACCGGCTGCGCCGTGCCCTGCCATCCTGCCATGAACACCGCGATGTCCTCCAGCCGCCCCAGCGATCCGGCCGGCTTGGTCAGGCTGGCCTGCCGCGCGCGCGCCGCCGCGATGGCGTCCGCATCGGCCGAGGGCAAATGCTCAAGCGCCGCTTCAAACGCGGCAAGCGTGACAAACCGGCTCATTCCGCGACGAAGCCCGGCGGCGGGGTGCGGGTGATGAAATGCCCCTTCACGCCTTGTGGCCATTGCTTGAACGGCACCCGGCCATGCTCGCTGGCGGCATAGTGGACCGCATAGTCCAGAATGGCGGTGGCGGCGTCCTCGTCCGGCGTGAACCGGCCCAGTACATAGCCGACCTTGCCCGGCGCGCGCAGGTGAATGGTGCAGAAATCGGTGCAGGCAAACAGACAGGGCATTTCCTGGACGGCGACCCCGGCATAGCGCGCATCGCTTTCCTGAACCGAGCGCAGCGCCGCCACAAGTTGCGCGCCGCCGCGCGTTCCGGCGGCGTCCTCACGCGCGTCGGCGCTGTGACGACAGGTGTTGCAGGCCACGATAGCGGGGCCATCCTCCACGGGTATCAGCATGATGTCGTTGTCTTTCTATTGGGGATCATCGTTCAAACACCCGGTCGTTCCACGGCTCGCGGGGTTGCCAGCCGCGCTGTTCCAGTTCGGGGGTGTCGGACGTGTCCGCCGGGTAGCCGATGCACAGCAGCGCGATCAGCGACCAGGTGGCGGGAACATCCAGCAGGGTATGGACGGCCGGTGGATCGACAATCGACACCCAGCCAAGGCCAAGCCCACGCAGCCGCGCCGCCAGCCACAAGTTGTGGATCGCCAGCACACAGGAATAGCGCAGCATTTCGGGCATGGTGGCAATGCCAAGGCCGTGCCCCGCCTCGGGCTGTTCGTCGCAGAACACCGCCATCACCTCGGGCGCCTCACGCAGTCCGTGCAGCTTGAGCGACAGGTAGTGATCGTACCGCTCCTGCCCGGCATAACGCTCTGCCGCATGGGCGCTTTGCCCGTCGACATGGGCGGCCAGCGCCTCCCGAATGTCAGGCGTCCGCACGCGGACAAAGCGCCACGGCTGGGCATTACCGACCGACGGCGCGAGCGCGGCACTGGCCAGCAACGCGCCCATATCCGCTTCGGCCACGGCGCGGCGGTCGAAATGCCGAACATCGCGGCGCCAGCGCAGCAATTGCGTGAATTGCTCCGCAAATTCCGCGTCGAACACAGGCGGGGCGTCGCTCAGAATTCGATCCCCGGTCAAAATTCAATGCCGGCCTGGGCCTTCACGCCCGAACGGAAGGGGTGCTTGACCATGGTCATCTCGGTGACAAGGTCCGCCACCTCGATCAGCGCGTCGGGGGCATTGCGGCCCGTGACGATGACGTGCTTCATCGCGTCGCGCGCGGTCAGCACCGCCACCACTTCATCGACCGGCAGATAGTCATACCGCAGCACGATGTTCAGTTCGTCGGCCAGAACCATGTGATAGCTGGGGTCGGCGATCATGCGCTTGACCTCGTCCCAGCCGGCGCGGGCCACCGCAATGTCGCGCGTGCGGTCCTGCGTATCCCAGGTAAAACCCTCGCCCATCGGCTTGAATTCTACATGGTCGGGGAAGGCATCGAACACGGCCTTTTCACCCGTTTTCATCGCCCCTTTGACGAACTGGACCACGCCCACTTTCATGCCGTGGCCGATGGCGCGCACCACCATGCCAAGCGCGGCGCTGGTCTTGCCTTTGCCCTTGCCGGTATGAACGATCAGCAGGCCCTTCTCGCGGGTCTTATTGGCCATGATTTTGGCCTGGGCGGTCTGCTTCTTGCGCATCTTTTCAGCATGCCGCGCGTCTCCGTCCGCAATATCCTCTCGCGCGACCTGATTGTTATCGGCTTCCATCGGCCAGTTCCTTTCGCATCAGATAAACGTCCATGATCCAGCCGTGGCGCGCGCGAAGGTCAGCGCGGCGCGCGGCGATGCGGGGCGCGGCCTGGGCCAGAGTCCCCCGTTCGAGCGCTTGTTGCGGCATGCCAAGATAGGCGCCCCACCAGATTTCGATTCCGGCGGACTCGATCGCCTCGAACGCACAGCCGCTGTCGAGCATCACCACGACCGTGTCCGCCCCCGCAGGCCAGCCGTGCTTGCGCAGCATCCGGCCGGTGGTGATCGTGACGCTTCCCGCCAACGGGTTGAGGGGAATGGCGTGGGCCGCGGTCAGTGCCTGGATGCTGGTAATTCCGGGGACCACATGAACCGTTGTCTCGACGCCGGCAGCCTTGAGCCGATCAGAGATCCGCAAGCTGCTGTCATAAAGCGAGGGGTCGCCCCAGACCAGCAAGGCGAGCCTCCCGCCATTCGGCAAATGCGTTGCAATCCGTTCGCGCCACGCCGCCGCGATGGCGTCATGCCATTCGTCAACCGCCTGCATATATGGCATGCTCGCGTCCCGCACCGGCATGTCGAATTCGATGATCCGCACGGGCCGGCGCAGGACCTGCGCACAGATCGTGCGGCGCAAATCGACCAGAGCAGATTTCGCGCTCCCCTTGCGCGGCAGCAGGATGAGATCGGCCTCGTTCATCACGCGAACAGCCTCGGCAGTAAGGTGATCCGCATTGCCGGTGCCGATACCGATGAGATGGAGGTCGATCATGCTTCTTCCGCCAGCGGGCCGTAGAGGACGATGGCCGGGTCGGACGGACCGCCCTCGGCCAGCACGCGCGCCAGGCCGGTGATGCTGCTTTTGGTGATGCGCTGATCCTGGTGTCCGACATTCTCGGCAAGGATGGCGGGCGTTTCGGGCGCCATCCCGCTCTCCAGCAGCCGTTCGACCAGCGCGGGAAAGGTTCGCCGCGCCATGTACACAACCGTTGTCGCGCGCGGATCGGCCAGCGCGGCCATGTTGAGGTCGTCCGGCAACTGTCCATTGACGCCGTGGCCGGTCACAAACTGTACCCGTCGTGCTTGTTCACGCCGGGTGAGCGGAATGCCGATCGCTGCCGCCGCCGCGCTTGCTGCGCTGACGCCCGGAACGATTTCAAACGCGATCCCGGCCTTGCGCAGCGCGTCTATCTCTTCCTCCAGTCGTCCGAATATGCCGGCGTCCCCCGATTTGAGCCGCACCACGCGCAAGCCAGTCTGAGCATGTTCCACCAGCTGCCGGTTGACTTCGGCCTGCGTGGGCGAGGGGCGTCCTGCCCGTTTGCCGACCGGGACCAGTTTCACGTCCGGGCGCGCGCGATCGAGGATCGTCCGCGATGCCAGGTCGTCGAAAAGGATGGCATCGGCAGCATCGAGACGTGCGGCGGCTTTTATCGTCAGGAGGTCAGGATCGCCCGGCCCCGCTCCGACAAATGACACGAAACCGCTCATGCCATACCCCCGCTATTGAGGGGTGCAATCATGTGGAAGAACGTCCCCGTCACATGCCCCCGCCGCGATCCGGTTTCGGCCACCGCATCACCATTGGCGTCGGTGACGCGGGCCAGCGGGGCATCATGCTGTTCGACAATGGTGGAGTAATGGAACTCGTGCCCGCACAGTCGTGTGCCAACAGGAATGCCCGATATGGGCGACAGCAATTCGGCAAGGCGATAGCCCAGATGCATCTTGCGCTCGGCATGGCTGGTGACCAGCCCCAGCAGACCGGCCATGCGGTGGGCGACGCCCGCCTTGTCAATCAGAGTCTCGCCAAGCACCATGTAGCCACCACATTCGCCATGGACTGCGCGCGTTTCGGCATGGTTGCGCAGGCCGGACAGGAAGATGCCCGCCGCCGCAAGCTTGCCGGCATGCAGTTCGGGATAGCCGCCCGGCAGCCAGACGCAGTCGGCATGGGATGCTGGCGCTTCATTGGCCAGCGGAGAAAACGGCAGGATTTCCGCCCCGGCCCGTCGCCAGCCCTCCACCAAGTGCGGATAGATGAAGGAAAAGGCTGCGTCGCGCGCGATGGCGATGCGCTGTGCCGGGGGCACCGGAAGGCGGCTCTCGACCCGATCCGCTGGCACTGGAATCCGCCTCGCCGCGCGGCGAATGGCGTCGAGATCGGCATGGGCGCGCAAGAACGCGGCGTAGTCAGCGATCACCCGGTCCAGGTCGGGATGCTCGACAGCCTGCACCAGCCCCAGATGGCGCTCAGGCAAGGTCATGTCGCCGCGCCGGGGCAACGCCCCCAGGACAGGTATCCCGACCGCCTCCATCCCCTTGCGCACCAGTCGTTCATGGCGCGGACTGGCGACACGATTGAGGATCACGCCCGCGAACGGCAAATGCGGATCGAGGCTCTTGAAGCCCAGCGCAGTGGCTGCTGCTGACTGTGCCTGCCCGGAAACGTCCAGCACGAGCACCACGGGCCAGCCCATGCGGCGCGCCATTTCGGCGCTGGCGCCGTTGCCTGAGGCACCGTTGCTGGCAACGCCATCGTAAAGCCCCATCGACCCTTCGGCGAGCACCATGTCCGCCCCTGCCGCCTCGGCCGCGATAGCGTCGAGCAGCTCGCCGTCCATTGCCCAACTGTCAAGGTTGAACGACGACCTGCCGCAAGCCGCCCGGTGAAACGCTGGGTCGATATAGTCCGGTCCGCTCTTGAACGGCTGCACCGTCAGTCCGTCCTCGCTCAGCGCGCGAAGCAGGCCCAGCATCACCGTGGTCTTGCCTGTCCCCGATGCCGGGGCGGCAATGATCAAGCCCGGCACGCTCATTCGGATGCCTCCGAGAAGCGCGAAGAGGCATCCTGGGGCCGGAAGCGGCGGTCATAGCCGTGTGCGTAGAGGCTGCTTTCAGCGAAATTCTCAGCCGCCATCACTCGCCCGACTAGGATCAGGGCGGTGCGCTCCATGCTTCCCGCCACGGCCTGCTCGACCGTGTCGAGCGTGGCGCGCACGATCCGTTGATCAGGCCAGCTGGCGCGCCAGACCACAGCGACGGGGCAATCCGCGCCGTAGGCTGGCGTCAGGTCGGCCACCACTTGCGCCAGATTGTGGACCGACAGGTGAATGGCCAGCGTCGCGCCGGTCACGGCAAAATTCGTCAGGCTTTCGGCAGGCGGCATAGTGCTGGCGCGGCCCGGCGTGCGGGTCAGCACCAGCGATTGCGACAGCGCAGGCAGCGTCAGCTCTGCCTCCAGCGCAGCAGCGGCGGCGGCGAACGCCGGGACACCGGGTGTCACGGTAAAAGGAATGTCCAGCGCGCGCAGGCGGCGCAATTGCTCGCCCATCGCCGACCAGACCGAAAGATCGCCTGAATGCAGCCGCGCCACATCGTGCCCGGCGGCATGTGCAGCAGCGATCTCGGCCATGATCTGGTCCAGTTCCAGCGGCGCGGTATTCACGATCCGGGCGTCCGGCGCGCAATGATCGAGCACGGCGACCGGGATCAGCGACCCGGCGTAAAGGCACACCGGGCTGCCCGCGATCAGATCGCGTCCGCGCAAGGTGAGCAGGTCGGGCGCGCCGGGACCGGCGCCGATGAAGTGGACGGTCATGTCGTAGGTTCCTGAAGGTTGACACTGGCGGCAATGGCGCATGTCGCCATGCGATCGGGGGAGGTGTGGCGCGGCCCCAGCAGGCGCGCGCCTGCACCTGCGGCTGCCAGCGCCGATGCCTCTGCCACGCTGCCGACGTGACGGGCGTTCAGGCTGGCGGTGGAGCGCGTGGGGGTGGAAACGGCGGCCAGTGCATCGGACGCCACGCCCATCAGCGGCAGGCCCAGCACTTCGGCCAGCGGCAGCAGCGCCGCAAGCTTGTCATGCGCGGTGACAAGATGCGTGACCGGCGGCTGCCCCTGCCCTGCCAGCGCAAACGCAGCGCGCAGCGAAGGCAAGGCCGCGCCCGACCGAAAGCCGAAGCCTG
This sequence comes from Acidovorax delafieldii, assembly GCA_001555775.1. Taxonomy (GTDB): domain Bacteria; phylum Pseudomonadota; class Alphaproteobacteria; order Sphingomonadales; family Sphingomonadaceae; genus Blastomonas; species Blastomonas delafieldii_A. Next base: position 10,623 of record LSHP01000131.1, read on the forward strand.
CGACAATCATAGCGTCACGCTCCATTGCACCACCGGATAGCGCGCGCGCCAGCCGTGCCGGTTACCCAGCGGGGCGGCATCTGACAGTTCGATCCGCAGCAAACTCCCGCCTTTTTGGCCATGCCAGCGCGTCAGCAGTGCTTCTGATTCCAGCGTCACCGCATTGGCCACCAGCCGCGTTCCGACGGGCAAATGTGCCCATAGTGTGTCCAGCAAGGCTTCCGACAATCCGCCGCCGATAAACACCGCATCGGGTGCCGGAGCATCCGGCAAGGCATCCGGCGCGATCCCGACGACAACCTTCAGTTGATCGACACCCAAAGCGACCGCATTGGCCCGCGCCCGCTCGGCGCGCACCGGATCGGCCTCTATCGCGCAGGCCCGGTTGGCCGGGTGGGCCAGCAGCCATTCGATCCCGATCGATCCAGATCCTGCGCCAATATCCCACAGCAGTTCACCGGCACACGGGGCCAGCGCCGACAGCGTCAGTGCACGCACCGGGCGCTTGGTGATCTGCCCGTCCGATGCAAACCAGTGGTCCGGGCGGCCCGCTGTCAGAGGCAAGCTCTCACCATGGCCCGCACAATCGATCCCGACCGCAACCGGATGGGCGATGTCGGTGAACGACAATGCTTCGGCGGTCACTTGACGCATCCGTTCGCGTGGTCCGCCCAATGCTTCCATCACGTGCAGCACTGACGCGCCAAAGCCCTGCCCGGACAGACAGTCTGCCAATGTGGCCACCGCCTCGCCATCGCGTAGCAGCGCCAGGATTCGTTGTCCCGCCGCAAGGTGAGGTCTCAGCCGCTCCAGCGGCGCGGCGTGCAGGCCAAGGCAGGCCACGTCCTGAAGCGCCCAGCCCAATCGCGCGGCGGCGAGGCTAAAGGTAGATGGGGCCGGATGAGCCACCCACTCATGCCGCTCCAGATGCCGCGTCACGCTCGTTCCCGCGCCGAACCAGAACGGATCGCCCGAGGCCAGCATCACCACGCGCCGTCCGCGATGTTGCATCAAAAGGTCAATACCGTCGGCAAACGGCACTGGCCATTCTATCGCAGGACAGGTAATCGCGGGCAGCAGCGCAAGGTGCCGGGCCGGTCCCATCACCAGTTCAGCCTGCGCCAGCGCCGCGCGGCCAGCGGCGGACAGGCCATCCGGCCCGTCCTCACCTATGCCGATGATCGTCAACCACGCTTCAGGAGAGGACTCAACCATGCCCAATGTCCTCCTGCTGGGCGGCACAACCGAGGCCAGCGCGCTTGCCCGACTGCTCGCGCAGCGCGGCATTGCGGCGACGCTCAGCTATGCCGGACGGACCGCAAACCCCCGTGCTCAGCCGGTTCCGGTGCGGGTTGGCGGGTTCGGCGGAGTTGCGGGGCTGTCCGATTATCTGCGCCACCATCGCGTGACTCATCTGGTCGATGCCACCCACCCCTTCGCCGCGACGATGAGCGCAAACGCGGTGGAGGCGGCCCGTCTGGCGGGTGTGGCCCATGTCGCCTTGACCCGCCGGGCGTGGGAACCGGTCGCCGGTGACCGCTGGACCCGCGTTGCCGATATCGATGGCGCGGTCGCCGCGCTGGCAGGCCCGGCCCGCCGCATCATGCTGGCGCTGGGACGAATGCATGTGGAAGCCTTCGCCGCCCAGCCACAGCACCACTATCTGCTGCGCTTCGTGGATGTGCCGGAACAGCCGCCGGGCTTGCCCCATCACACGCTGATCGTGGATCGCGGTCCGTTCACTACCGCTGGAGACAGCGCATTGTTGCAGACCCACGCCATCGATTTGGTGGTTTGCAAGAATGCGGGCGGCAGCGGCGCCGATGCCAAGCTGATCGCGGCGCGCAATCTGGGCTTGCCGATCCTGATGATTGACCGTCCCGCCATTCCCAACCGGGCCGAGGTTTATGATACCCAAGATGTGCTTTCCTGGTTGGGTCATCATGCTGAAACCGTGACCGACCGGGGGGTGTAAAGGATCGGGCGCGCGGGCCCATCGATGATCCGCGTCATGCTTGATCCGACGATCACCATCGTGCGCATATCGGCCATCTCCGCGCGCGCATCACCCAGCGGTACGATCCGCAATTGCTCGTCAGGCGTCGAAACCGCACGGGCGAACAGGATCGGGCGATCAGGGCCGCACACCTCGCGCAGCAGTTCCAGCACGCGTTTGAACCCTTCAGGCCGGGCCTTCGACCTCGGGTTGTAAAAGGCCATGGCGAAATCTGCTTCCGCCGCCAATCGCAGCCGCTTTTCGATCAGCGGCCAGGGTTTGAGATTGTCCGACAGGTTAATGGCGCAAAAATCATGCCCCAGCGGCGCGCCCGCCCGTGCGCTGGCGGCCAGCATGGCGGTGATGCCGGGCAGCACCCGAATGTCGAGATTGCGCCAATGGGCCGGGCCAGCCTCCAGCGCCTCGAACACGGCAGCGGCCATGGCGAAAACGCCCGGATCGCCAGAGGACACCACCACCACGCGCTGCCCCTGCGCCGCCAGTTCCAGCGCATGGGCCGCGCGATCCAGCTCCGCCCGGTTGTCGGACGGGTGCAGCGTCAGCCCCGCGCGGGGGGCGATGCGGGCAACATAGGGAATATAGCCGATGACATCGCTCGCCCCGGCCAGAGCGGCGGTGACTTCGGGCGTGATCAGTGCCTCATCCCCCGGTCCCAGACCGGCGATGGATAGCCAGCCGCTCATGGCCGCCTTCCCTGTCCATGAATCAGCAGGATCGAGAAATAGGGCGTGACGCTGGTCGCCTCGATCAGCCGCGTGACTCGCTGACCGGGCATGGCGGCATGTTCAACCAGCCAGGCCGCATCTTCGCGTCCCGCCGCCGCCACCGCGCGGCGCAGTTTGGGCAGGTTGCGCCCGATCTTCATCACCACCAGCGCATCGGTATCGCGGATGCGCCGCGCGAGTTCATCCTCCGGCAAGGTCGCCATCGCGACGGTGAGCACGTCATCGCCCCACGTGATGGGAATGTCGGTCGCGTTCCATGCCCCGGCCATGCCGGTGATACCCGGCACCACCGTCACCGGGACCAAGCCCGCCAAACGGCCATGAAGATGCATGAACGAACCGTAGAAAAACGGATCGCCCTCACACAGCACAACCACGTCCTCGCCCGCCAGCGCCAGCGCCAGCAATCGCTGCGTGCATTCGGCATAGAAGGCGGAAAGACAGTCGTTGTAGCGGGGATCGGATAGCGGAATCTCGGTCGTTACAGGATATTCCATCGGGATTTCAATCACGTTGGCGCGCAGCATCCCTTCGACAATCCGCCGCGCCTGACCCGGTCGTCCGGCCTTGCGGAAATAGGCAACGTGGCGCGCGCCGCGCACCAGGCGGTCGGCGCGCACGCTCAGCAGATCGGCAGCACCGGGACCAAGCCCGACGCCGTGGATCGTTCCGATTTTTGGCGGCAAGTTCATTCGGCGCGGCTCGCCAAAGCATTGATCGCGGCCACCGTGATCGCGCTGCCGCCAAGACGACGCTCGACGATGCAACACGGCACCGGCGGCGCGGCCCACAGCGCGGCCTTGGATTCGGCCGCGCCGACAAAGCCCACCGGACAGCCGATGATTGCCGCCGGTCGTGGGCAATCGGGATCTTCCAGCATATTCAGCAGATGGAACAGCGCGGTTGGCGCGTTGCCGATGGCCACCACCGCGCCCGCCAGATGCGGTCGCCACAGTTCCAGCGCGGCAGCGGAGCGGGTGTTGCCCATGGCCCGCGCCATGTCCGGCACTTGCGGCGCATTGAGCGTGCAGATGATCGGATTGTTGGCCGACAGGCGGGCGCGAGTGATCCCTTCGGACACCATCCGCGCATCGCACAGCACCGGCGCGCCATTGGCCAGCGCGGCGCTGGCCGTTTGTGCGAAGCCGGGCGAAAAGCGGATTAGCGCTGCCAGTTCGACCATCCCGGCGGCATGAATCATGCGCACCGCCACCGGCTCCTCATCGGCCGAAAAGTGCGCAAGATCGGCTTCGGCGCGGATCGTGGCGAAGGACTGGCGATAAATGGCCGCGCCATCGGTTTCATAGATATGGGGCATCAAGCGATTCCTAAATGGGCAAGAATGTCGGCCGGGCCAAGCGCGGAGCGAACCGCAGGCCCTCCGGCGCGCGCGTTCAGGGAAAGATCGAACAGGCTATCCCTGCCGGTCAGCGTGACATCGGCGGCGCGCGGGCGGGCACAGCCCTTGGCACAGCCCGAAACATGCAGCCGTCCCGCGACATGCGGAGCAAGGCGGCGGGCAAGATCGCGGGTTTCAACCGACGCCTGCGTGCAGCACGGCGCGCCCGGACAGGCATCGACATGCAGCAGCGGATCGGCAGGGTCGGTGATCAGGCCGTCCACCTGCTTGGCAGGCGCGCCTTCTAATACGAGCACCCGCCACGGGGTAATCCGCACTGCTCGGGCAGACGATGCCTCCATCACACCAGCCAGTATCGGCGCCTCTATCCGGCCGAACGGCAGGCCATAAGCCCAGCCCAGATCATGGACGCCGGGCACGATGCGAGCAGCCGACGGCGCAGGCAGAATGTCGCCACAGGCCCATTCGGGCAGGGCAGCCGTGTGCCGGGCCATGCGCCCCGCTTCCGCGCCACCGCTGGCCGCAAACCAGTGTGCCAACGCGATCAGGGCGTCCACTTCCCGACCTGCGGCAACCGCGACACCGCCCGGATGGCCATCGGCGCGCAGGATCAGGCCGCCTTTTTCGTCGCGCTCGATGCGAAAATCGCCCACCTCGCCGTGCAGGGCGCAGGCCCGACCAGCATCGATAACGAAGCCCATCTTGCCCGGCAGATCGGGCAACTCATCCAGCCGGGTCAGCAACTCGCCTGCGATGCGGTGGCTGTCATCACCGACCCGCCAATCCGGCGCGACAAGAATGTTGCGCCGCTGTTCGATGACGGGATCGCTCTCCACCAGATCGAGCGCCAGCAACCGGTCGAGCAGCGTCTGCCAGCCGGTTTCGCGCACCCCGCGAAGCTGGAGATTGGCGCGGGCGGTGATGTCGATCAGGGCATTGCCGTGTGCCACGGCGGCATCGCACAGGCCCAACACTTGCGCGCGGGTTAGGCAGCCAAGCCGGGGTTTTACTCGCACCAGCAACCCGTCGCCCGCCATCATCGGGCGCCATGCATCGGGGCACCAGCCTTTTACCACAGGGCTCGTCATGTCCGATCCTCATGGCTGGGCAGACTGGCGAGGATGGAATTGCGCCGGGTCTGCCACAGCCCTGCGGCATGAAGCGCGGCAAAGCGGGCTTCCATCGCCGCAAGCGCACCGGGATTCTCGCGCGCAAGAAACGCGCGAACATCGGCCTGGCCCAACGTCGCATCGTGATAGAGGTCGAACAGATGCTGCTGCACGCTATCTGAAAGGTGCGCAAAGGCGCCCATATGATCCAGCGTCGCCGCCAGTTCCGCGCCGCCGCGAAAACCATGGCGCATCATGCCTGCGATCCAGCCCGGATGCGCGGCACGGGCGCGGACGACGCGGGCGATCTCTTCGGTCAGAGTGCGCGCGGCCGGATTCAACGGGTCGCGATTGTCGAGGTGATAGAGCGCCGCCGAACCGCCCATCAGCGCCTTGGCAGCGGCAAAGCCCGCCTCATGTGCAGCATAGTCGGCGGCCAGAAGCAGGTCGGTTTCGGGCAAGTCCTGAAGATGGACAAAGGCGTCTGCACCTTCAACGCGCCGACGCAGGCCGTCTGGATCAGGGACGGCCCCGGTCGCATCGGAGGTCGCGTCAAACGCATGGTCCGATGCCGCCAGCCACGCCTCTCCGGCAGCGCGCCGGGCCGCATCGGTATAGAACTCGGCCGCATCGCCGAGACCCAGTCCATAGCGGCCCGGAGCCGGGCCATAGACACGCGGGGCCGCTGCCTGCCCCGCAAACGGGTTCCAGTCCGCTGGTTCATCCCGCAAACACAGCGCGCGCACCGCCTGGCCAAACAGCATGGGCAACGCCGGGAAGGCATCGCGGAACAGGCCTGAAACCCGCAGTGTCACGTCGATGCGGGGGCGGTCCATCAGCGCCAGCGGCAGGATTTCGACGCCGGTCACTCTTTCGGATGTCATGTCCCACAGCGGTTTTGCGCCCAGCAGGTGCAGCGCCATGGCGAATTCCTCACCCGCCGTGCGCATCGTGGCCGATCCCCACAGATCGACCACCAGCCCGCGCGGATAGTCGCCATGATCCTGCAAATGTCGTCGGATCAGCTCCTCTGCCAGCGTGACACCTTGTGCATGGGCGGCGCGCGACGGCACCGCGCGCGGATCTATCGCATAGAGGTTCCGCCCGGTCGGCAGCACATCGCTGCGCCCGCGAAAGGGGGAGCCTGAAGGACCGGGCGGAACCCACCGTCCGTCCAGCGCCGCCAGCAATCCGGCCCGCTCGGCTGCGCCCTGATCGCCCCGCCCGAACACATGCAGCCCGTCACCGAACTGGCTTTCCTTGACGTCGCAAACGAAGCGATCGATCCGGGTGATCGCCTCGACCAGCGTGGCCGCGCCATCAAGGCCCAGTTCCGCCTCCAGCCCCAGCACGCGCGCTTCGTCGCGGATGCTGGCTTGCAGGCGGTCGCGGCGGGCCGGGTCCAGCCCGTCAGCATTGGAGAATTCATCCAGCAGCGCCTCGATCCGTGCCAGGCCCGCGCCGCTTTTAGTTTGCACCAGTGGCGGCGGAACGTGTCCGATAGTAACCGCACCGATCCGGCGTTTGGCCTGCGCAGCTTCTCCGGGATCGTTGACGATGAACGGATAGATCACCGGCATCGCGCCGGTCAGCGCCTCGGGCCAGCAAGTACCGGAAAGGGCAACTGACTTGCCCGGCAGCCATTCCAGCGTGCCATGTGCGCCGATATGGACCAACGCGTCCACACCCCGCGCGCGCAGCCAGAGATAGAAGGCGACATAGCCATGGCGCGGACAGCGGGAGAGGTCGTGATAGTCCCCATCACGCCCGGCGCGCTCGCCGCGTTCGGGCTGCAACGCCACCAACGCATTGCCGATAGACACCGAAGCAAAACGGAACGCGCCAGCAGTGACAGCCGGATCGGCGTCCGGTTCGCCCCACGCAGCGTAAAGATCAGTGCGCAACGCCTCCGGCAATGCCCCCAGCGCTTTGCGATATACGGTCAGCGGCCAGTGCAGATGCTCGCGTTCAAGCTGCACCGCGAGATCGGTCTGGCCATCCGTGGCATATCCCGCCTCGCGCAGGTCGGACAATATTGCTTCGGCGGAGGCGAGCGCATCCAACCCAACGGCATGGGCCATCTGGTATGCCTTGCCGGGATAAGTCGACAGGACCAAGGCCACCCGCCGCTCGGCAACCGGCCTTTGGGCCAGCGATATCCATCCGGCCACCCGTGCGGCAGTCGCCTCGATCCGGTCAGGATCGGCGCGATGGATAGTGCGGGCAAAACCAAGCGCTGGGTCGCGCGCGCCCGCTTCCTTGAAACTGGCGACGCCTGCAAACACCCGCCCGTCGATCTCGGGCAACACGACATGCATGGCAAGGTCTGCCGGAGACAGCCCGCGCGATGCCCCTGCCCAGCCCGCGTGGCTGGACGTAGCGAGCGCCAGTTGAAACACGGGAACGCCCGCGCCATCAAGCGGGGTGGCGCCGTCCTCGCCCCGCGCGGAAAAAGCGGTAGCGTTGATGATCGCTGCCGGGCCAAGTCCGCGCACCCAGCGGTCCACCTGTTCGCGCACCTGCGGGGCTTTCAGTGAGGGGACGAAGATCGACAGCGCATCAAAACCGTGCTGCTCGAACGCGGTATGCAGGGCGGCAAACGGGTCCAGATCGTGGGCGGTCAGGTAAGAACGATAGAACACGATCATGACCAGCGGCCTTGCGGGATCGCGCACAAAGGCTTCAGGATCGACCACGCCAAAGCGGGGATGCCAGCCTCCCGCCATCGGCAGCGGATCGCATGTCCGGGCGGGGGCATCGATCAGCCCCGCCAGCTGCGACAGCGTGGCAAGCGCCGCCTGCGCCGCCACTGCACCGCCAGCATCGCACCACTGCGCAAGTTCGCGCAATGCAGGCACGAGCACGGTCGAAACCGCATCCAGCCGCTCGTCCTCCCAGCCATCGCCGGGCAGCACCGCGAGCACGATCCCGCGCGACCGGGCCAGCGCCTCGACCTGTTGCAGCCCATAGCTCCAGTACGGCGTGCCGCCGATCAGCCGGATCAGGATCGCCTTTGCACCCGACAGCGTCCGCTCGACATATGTGTCGACCGACAGGGGATGTATCAGCGCCGCCAGATTGGCGAGCCGCAGCGAAGGAAATGCAGCATTGCCCGCGCGGGCCTGATGCCAGGCCGCGGCGAATGCGCCCAGATCGCTGTCCGAAAAGGACAGGACCACCAGATCCGCAGGCTCCTGCCCCAGATCCTGCGGGACGGCGGTTTCCTCCATCCCGTGCGTTTCGCGGAAAATGACGTGCATCGCCCGCGCCTTACGCCAGCAGCACCGCGCGAATGGCGCCTGCATCGACATGATCGTGCTCGGCAATGGCGACCAGAGTGGTGCGGCGCGGCTCGTCAGGCCGCCACGGACGGTCGTACTGGTGGCGCACCCGCGCGCCTACCGCCTGCACCAGCAGCCGCATCGGCTTGCCCGCCACGGCGGCATAGCCCTTCACGCGCAGGATGTGGTGATCGCGCGCCAGCGTCTCGATCCGCGCGACAAGGGCCGCCGGATCGGCAATTTCGCCCCATTCGATAACGGTACTGTCGAAGTCGTCGTGCTCGTGATCATCATCCCCATCGTGGTGCGATGGGCGCGCGGCAATGTCGTCCTCGGCTGCGGCATCAAGCCCCAGAATCACGCGCGGATCGACCACGCCTTCGGTCAGTTCGATCACCGGCACGGGGCGGCCAACCTCTGCCGCGATGATCGCGCGCGCTGCGGCGACACCTTCCGGGCCCGCCAGATCAACCTTGGTCAGCAGGATCATGTCGGCGCAGGCAAGCTGATCCTCGAACACTTCGGAAAGCGGCGTTTCGTGATCGATGCTCGGATCGGCGCCGCGCTGGGCGTCAAGCGCTGCCACATCGGGCGCGAACCGGCCTGCCGCGACCGCTTCGGCATCGGCCAGCGTCAGCACGCCGTCCACGGTGATGCGGCTGCGGATCGCTGGCCAGTCAAACGCCTTGAGCAGCGGCTTGGGCAGCGCGAGGCCGGATGTCTCGATCAGGATGTGATCCGGGCGCGGATCGAGAGCCAGCAGCTTTTCCACCGTGGGGATGAAGTCATCCGCCACGGTGCAGCAGATGCAGCCATTGGCCAACTCGACGATGTTTTCGGCCGGGCAATCTGGAATGGCGCAAGATTGCAGAATCTGGCCATCCACACCCAGCGTACCGAATTCGTTGACCACCACCGCCAGCCTTCGGCCACCGGCATTGCGGATCAGGTGGCTGATAAGCGTGGTTTTTCCCGCGCCCAGAAAGCCCGTGATGATGGTGACCGGCACCTTGGATAGATCCGGCATGGTAACTTCTCCGCGCGCCAGAGCGAGACACGGCGGGGCTTGCCGGACAAGTCCGGTCGGCGCGCGACAACGGGCGGGCGCAACAAAGCACCCGTTACCACGCAACCCGTGCAGCCCCAGCCACACAGCTTCGTCGCTCAGACGGAGAGTTACCGTGCCGTGACCATCCCCTGGATCAGGCAAGAGCGACCGGTGCGCCGGCAGGTCTCCTGGCTCGCAGGTCACAGCTTGATGCACGCCTTCCCAGACTTGGCGCTTGCGCGCTGCCCAGTGGCTGCTCCTGAATTCAGGAGCATGTGCATCGCGCTATCCGCTTACAGTTGCAGGGACAGCCACGGATTTGGGAGCAAGCTCCCGCACCGCATTCCCGATTAAGCCCCTTGCGGGGCACCGGCGCGATCATTGAAGGGCGAGTTACCCCGGTCCTTCGCCGCGCGCTCTAGACGAAAAGGTCACGTCCGTCAATGAGGTGTAATTTGGGGTGTGGTCACCGGGCTGCATG
>LSHP01000015.1 GCA_001555775.1 Acidovorax delafieldii
AACCCGGGTCACTTCTCGATGAAAATCCCGGGTCAAATCTCAACGGAAATCTACAGCCAACTATTATGTAGAGGCGGACCTGCTCGTTAAGTCGGTTATCGCCACTGCCTCCATATCGGTTAATGGCCGAATGGATGCTTCGGCGCTGACCTTCTACGGCATCCGCTACACCGGCACAGCCTTCATCCTGTATCGCAGCGTTGCTGGCACGCTGACGACGCTGGCGACCTATACGTTCACGCAGCCCACCGGCGTGCAGGCGACCACCCGGCTTGAGATGAACGGCGACCAGATCAGCGGCTATGTTGACGGCGTGCTTCGCATGGGGCCGGTGACGGATGCGAACATCACGGCGGCGGGACGGGTAGGAACGCGCATTTTCGGCAACAATGCGGCCCCGACCACGGGCCAACACTTTGAAGCCATGCGCGCAGGTTCGCTGTGACCCGCCGCGCTGCCCGCATCATCGGCCTGTCCCTCGCTCTGCTGTGCTGGGTGCCCGTTCTTTTGCTGATCGGAGTTATCTGAAGAGGTGGCCTATGATGGGGTCACACAGACCAGAATCAGCGGCGGCACGCAGACGATACCCGCATCGCTTCCCGGATCGGCGCGCTTCTTCGTCTCGAACGCGTTCAACTCTGCGCGCTCCAATGTCCTCGACGACCTCTACATAGGTCCGGCCTGATGCGGTGGAACCTCATCTCGCACGTCCTGATGTGGGCGCTCATGGCCGTGATGGCCTGGGATATGTTGGTGGCGCCGCACCCGGCTATCGTGCTGCAGGGTTGTAGCAGCTAATTGTCGCGCCACTCGAGGCGTTTTCCACCTTGCGGGCTATGAAATCCCCCATGACCGACAAGAGCCGTTTCTTCCATTCTGTTCGTGAAAGCCGTCTGTTCAACGGCCGGCTCAGCACTGAGCAGGTCGAGGGCATGGAAGCCATCCTCGACGCGATGGCTGGCCAGCCCATCTCCCATATCGCCTATGTCCTTGCGACGGCCTATCACGAGACCGGCGGTGACATCACGCCCAATGTCGAGAGCCTGAACTATTCTGTCCAGGGGTTGATCGACACCTTTGGCCGTCATCGCATCAGTCGAGCCGATGCGCAGCGTCTCGGACGCAAGCCTGGGGAGGGACGTCTTTCCGTCGAGCGGCAGCGGCAGATCGGCAATATCATCTACGGCGGCAAGTGGGGGCTGGATAATCTCGGCAACACCCAACCCAACGATGGCTGGCTCTATCGCGGTCGCGGCATGGACCACTGCACTGGTCGTCGGAACTATGCTGCCGTGGGCGCGGCTCTCGGCGTTCCGCTTCTAACCAATCCTGATCTGCTGCTCGACACCAAGACGGCCGCTCGTGCGATCGTCAGTGGCATGCAGACCGGTCGTTATACCGGACGCAGCCTGTCCCAGATCCTTCCCGCCGCGCGTCCTGCGGGTCTTGCAGAGTTCCGTCGCGCACGCACCATCATCAACGCCCTCGATAAGGCCGACCTAATTGCTGGCTATGCTATTATCTTTCAGGAAGCCCTTTAGCATCCGCCCGGTCCAAAACCGGGTTTGTCGTTCCGAAAATTCGGACCAACTGGTTAGCGTCTCAAAGCCAGCGTGTGGCTTGAATATGACGCAAGGAGTGCTCCCCCTTTCAGTCGCTTATCGGGGCGTTGATGTCTTCAGCACCTACTTCCTGAAGGGAAACAATGAAAACCCAAAGATTAGAAAGCAGGCGACATTATGAACTCCATCCTCGCCACGGTCGTGGGCGTCGCGACCAAGCACCCCAAAGAAATCATCATCGTCCTGCTGATGGCGCTGAGCTACTGGTGCTGGGACGGCTGGAGCGACACGAAGGCGAAGCTCGCGAACCTGACGATGGTCCTCGAGAACGTCAACGAGAAGACGGCCGCTGCCGAGAAGGCTGACCGCGAGCATGCCGAGAAGGTCCGCCTGCAATACGAACTCCAACTCGCCGAGGTGAAAAATGAAAACCGCACTCTTCGTGAGCGCAATCGCTCTATCCTTGCTGACCGGCTGCAGCGGCCAACCGAAACGGCTGGAAGTCGTTTCAGCGCAGCGGATCTGTCCAGTCTTCCCGTCGTGTCCGACGGAGTTCTGCCGGCCTCCGGAGCAGCCGTCGTTTCTGAAGCCGACCTCCGGATCTGTGCCGACAATTACACCCAACTGATCGGCCTCATTGCGGCGTGGCCAGCTGAGGGGGTCTCTGGTTCACGCTGAACCAAAACCCGTTCCGCAGGGGCCGTTTTATGCCTGAAAGCGACCCCTGTGCCGAATAAAAATCTAACTTTCGCAGATACTTAGCAGAAATCCCCAAAATTCGTAATGATGGGGTCACGTGTTCGAGTCACGTAAGCGGCACCATTTCGGTCCAAAAGCCCGAGTCCCTAGCACCGCCGCCTCTACGCCAGAGACGGCGGTGAGGGTGCGCAGCAACTCGGTGCGCGTGCCGCAGATTCGCACATCCGTCTTGCTGTGGACCTCGACCCGCTGGGCCACCGCCCGAATATGGTTTCGCGCATAGGAGCCATCGTCGTGGCGGAGCTTGCGTTTGGCGACCAGCGCGAAGGCGTGAAGGCTCTCGACCGTGATCTCCGGGCTGATCCGCTCAATGTGTGCGACCGCGCGCTCGGCATCGCCTCTGGCCTGGTCGCGGATGGTGGTCAGCTCGGCAATCCGCGCCTTGAGCGACGGATCGCCCATATCGACCAATCCATTCTCGATCGCTTCATAGAGCCGGGAAAGCTTGGTCTCGACCTCAGTCGCGCGCCGTTCCATCTCGGCGACGTGCTGGCGGCGCTCGGTCACCCATTCGTCGCGTCGGGCAATAAGCTGGTCCATCAGCACTTCAAGGCGCGCGGGATCGAGCAGCCGCTTCTCCAGGTGCTCGATCACCGCCTCGTTCAGCCGATCCATCGGAAGCGAGACGCCGGGGCATCCCGTCTTCCCTTTCGTCGCCTTGGTCGCGCAGGTGTAGTAGCGATACTCCTGCCCACTCCGGCTGGTGCCGGTGCGCAGCGTCATCGCGCCACCGCAACAGGCGCAGAAGCAGATGCCCGTCAAGAGCGTCGATCCGCCCACCGCCCGCGGCGGCATCATCTTCGGGCTGCGCGCTTTCAAGGATCGCTGCACGGCCTCGAACTCCGCCACCGTTATGATCGGCGGCACCTCCATGATGGCGTGCTCGGTCTCCGGCTTCGCGCGCCCCTTCTTCACGTCATAGGTGTTGAAGCGGTGCTCGCCGATATAGGTGGTCCGCGTCAGCACCTGATGGACCATGCCCTTGCCCCACCGACCGCCATAGCGCGTGCGGATATTATTCTCATTGAGCCAGCACGCGATCGCCATGACCCCGATCGGCCCGCGCCCATCCGCGCCTTCCAGCGCCAGCCGGAAAATGCGGCGCACCGTTTCGGCGTGGAGCGGATCGATCTCCAGCTTTTTCTTGATCTTCGCGCCGCGCTGCTCGGCCGCGACCGCGCGATAGCCGATCGGAGGACGGGCGCCATTCCAGAAACCCTGCCGGGCGTTTTCGTTCATCGCGCGCAGCGTATGCTTGCCGTTCTCCTTCGACTGATATTCGTCGAACAGCGTCATGATTTTCCGCATCATCTCGCTCATCGGATCATCGCCGAGAATCTGCGTGATGGAGACGAGCTGCACGCCGTTCTTCGCCAGCTTGCGGAGGTAGAACTCGAACTGGAATTGATCGCGGAAAAAGCGCGAGAAGCTATGGACCACGATCACGTCGAAGGGCGACGGCCTTTCCAGCGCCGCGTCGATCATTTCCTGGAAGGCGGGACGGCGATCGTCTGTGCCCGAAACCCCCGGCTCGACAAACTCGGCCGCGACTTCCCAGCCGTTCGAGTGGCAATAGCTCGACGTCTGGCGGCGCTGGTCCGGGATCGACAGATCGCTCTCGGCCGAACGCGGCGACGAGACGCGCAGGTAGAGCGCGGCCCGCAGCGCCGGTTGCACGGCTCCGGTTTCCGAGGGGGCGAGAGCAGCGTTCGTCATCGTTCGACCAATCTTTGAATAGTGTGCATCGGCAGCACGAGGCGTTGGGAATCTGGCAGGCGCACGAAGCCATTGCCTTCGTAGAAGGCTGCCGCGCGATCATTGATGGCGTCCACGACGAGTATCGACGAGCCAGCTGTCGCGGCCGTCGCCCAGACGCGCTCGACGGCATCGGCGATCAGGATCGCCCCAAGGCGTTCGCCCTGCCTCGCTTGCGACACCGCGAGCTGGCCGATCAGCGTCGCGGCGACGAGCGGGTAACGCGGGACATGCTTTCGCGCCGCTGCCGGAATGTCGCCCTGCGCGATGTTGGCCTGACTAAGCGTGTAATAGCCGAGAACCACGCCGGGATTTGCACGCTCGGCGAGAACGAACACACCAGCCGAGCGGCGGCGCATGTCCTGGCCCGCCTGCCTCCGCAAATATCGATCGAGACTGTCGATGCCGCAGGAAAATCCCTCGCGGTCGTGATGCGGCCCCAGCGGCTCGACCTGCAAATCCGCATGCGCCGTCATGATCAGGACGCAACCCGGCGCCGGTGCTCCTGGAGAGCGCGGATCAGCCGCTCGCTGGGCTCGGGCGGATTGATGAGCGCATCGAAGAACGCCGCGCGGTCGCGATCCGACAGCACGAGCGTTTCATGCTCGGCGATCGTTCGCCGCGCCGTGTCGGCTAGCGCTGTCACGCAAAAGTCGCTGACCTTGCGCCGCGTGAGGTGAGCTGCCCGCTCGATCAAATCCTTCGTTTCTTCGTCAATACGGAAGCCGAGCCGCTCGACGCGATTGGCTCTGGCGGACTCCGCTACGGCTTGTTTGCGCGGCATGGGACCGACTCCTGACTTATCCATTTCCGCTACAATGTACGTCACTTTGACGAACATTTCAACCCCTTTCCATTGGCCGTTTTAGGGGAGCGGCCCGAACAGGGCGTCCAGCTCCTCACGAAAAGCGCCTTCGATGACGCGCAACTCGGCATCGCCGATGGGAACCTGCTCGGGCCAGTCGTCGGTAACGACGATCGGCGCGCTGGCGGCATTCTTGCGCGCCGACGCGCGCGTCGGCTGCGGCTGCATGTAATCGTGCAGGTCTTCCAGCCCTTCCGACCAGCCGCGGGGTGCGCGGCGGCGACGTTTGCGAGAGAGTCCCATATTGCTCAAGCTGCCGCGCATCTCTCGGGAATCCAGCAAAATCGCCCTCGGGCGCATACATGCCGGACCCGTAGCAACGGCGGCGGGATTCGGCGCACGGCGGCGCAAGGCGGAAATAGCGAAGTGTAGCGTAGCAAAGATAAGTGCTCACGGCGGGATCGTGGATGCCGTGTGCAGCCCGGTTTGCTATCCTCCCGCGCATGGACTCGCGGACGGACACCGACACCGACACCGACAGAATCGACGAGGCGGTGCTTGCCCTGCTATGGCTCAACCTCAGCACCACCGGCACGGCCTGGAAAGGCTTCGACTGGAGCGCGATGGATCGACTGCACGAACGCGGGCTGATCTCCGATCCTGCGCGCAAGGCAAAGTCGGTGCATCTGACCGACGACGGCATGGCCGAAGCCGAGCGCCTATTCACCGCGCTGTTCGCTCGCCCGTGAATCCTGCCACGCCGACGCGAAAGCCATAACCCAGCCATCGCTGCTGGGTCCGCTGAAATACCGGGTGCAGCATTGTCTCCCGTCCTGCCTGCCCGACCGACCCTCGCGGCCTCCCTCGTGGCTTGATCTGATCGTGTCCACCTGGCGGCGCAACGGCGCCGGGCAGCTTTTTTCCGCCGCCTTCGGCTTTGCAGCGCGAAGCAAAAAAGCGGCCCTTTGGCCGTCCATAGGCCGCAAGCGGTGCGCAGCCGAACGTCCCCGATCTTCGACACGCCACGAGGCCGCGAAGGGCGCGGTCCCGAGTCAAGAAAGGACTGACGACATGATCTGCGGAAACTTCAAAGCGACCGATCGCGGCTTTCACGGCGAAATCCGCTTTTTCGGTCTCAGCGAGAAGGTGGAAATCCTTCGGATCGGCGACAAGGCAAGCGACAAGTCGCCCGACTATCGCATCGTTGCCGCCGACGATGAACGCGTGGAATTCGGTGTGGGCTGGCTCAAGGCCACCAAGGACCAGAAGCCCTACGCTTCGCTCAAACTCAATCCGGTCCTGGCGCCGGACGTTCATCTCCGGCTTGTCTCGACCGAGACAACGGGCAAGTTCGAGCTGAAGGTCGACTGACCGCGGAAGCGTCCCGCCAGCAATGGCGGGGCGCTTCCAGTTTTCCATAAAGGATCTGCGCCGTGCGAAACCGCACCAGCCATTGCATCGGCCTGCCACCGGACGATGCCATACTCGCTACAGGCGCCCGCCCAGCCAGATAACGGTAAGCCCAGGACTCCGCATCCTGGTCGACGGAGGCATCCATGCGCGCAAAGTGCAGGGGAAGCGTCCCACTTCTGCCCCCATTCCTACCTTGCCCGGCGTGTTTTCCACTATGGCCCTAGCCTTGCCGATCCCGCTTTGCCCGAAAATCCGTTCATCTCCCTCCCGGGCTGGTTGCTGATTAGCGCATCTGGCTTTGCCGGGCGCCTCATGCGGGAAGTGGCATAGCCACCAAGCAGAAAACCGGCGCCAGCGCCTACGGTTTCCGCAAGCGGACCCTCCGTTTTTCAGCTTGCCCGCGTCGCCCGCCAAAGCCTGCCTGATGCATCAGCAACGCCAGCACACAGGAGGCAGACATGAAAAAGGATTGGGCAAAGATTCGCAGGATCAACAAGGCCAGGGCCGACCGGAAGATGGCCGCCGAGCAGGCCAAGCCGGAATGGGAACGGAAGTGGGAAGCGCGCGAACTGGCACGCGCCCACGGATACATCCCCTACCTCAGCGATGAGGTTGCAGCCTACCGCGACCTGTAAGGCGGACAGCACCCGATGGCGCCCCACGCCATCGGGTTTTTTTGTGCCTCGCAGGATAGCGGTCTGGGGGGATCGAGCAGGGATCGGCCTGAAGGCCGCGCCGGTAATCCCGGCTGTCATTTGCTTTTCGCGCCGCCAAGGCGGCGCGATCGTTGCTAAGGACGTAGTCCTCGCGCCGGTCAAGGTAAGTGGAACCGTCCGGGGCGGTATCCCCACCTTCCGCGCTTCGCTTGTGCAGGCGGGTGATTCCCCTCCGCCCCGGCCGCCCTTGCCCCGTTGCTACCCTTGGCTCGCCGCCGGGCAGAAGTTCAGGCGCGGCATTCCGCTTCGCTGAACTTCAGAACCAAAGGATTTGAGATATGACCAGCAAGGCACAGGCTCCCCGCGATGTGATCTTCAACGGTGATTGCATTGAAGTGATGCAGGCTTTCGATAGCGGCACGGTGGATTTCATCCTGACCGATCCGCCCTATGTGACCCGCTACCGGGACCGCCAGGGGCGCAAGGTCGCCAATGACGATAACGGCCGGTGGCTGCGTCCGGCGTTTCGGGAAATGCACCGCGTCTTGAAGGATGGCGGCTTTGCGGTTTCCTTCTATGGCTGGAACAAAGTCGATTTGTTCATGGATGCATGGAAGGCGGCAGGCTTCCGCATCGTCGGCCATCTTGTTTTCCGCAAGCGTTATGCGTCATCGGCCCGCTTCCTTCGCTATGAACATGAGCAAGCCTATTTGTTGGCAAAGGGCAATCCCGTCCGTCCGACACGGCCTATCCCCGATGTGCTCGATTTTCCTTACAGCGGGAACCGCCTGCACCCCACGCAGAAGCCGGTTGAAGCACTGGCGCCATTGATCGAGGCTTTCACGCAGCCGGGCGACCTTGTCCTGGACCCATTCAGCGGTAGCGGTTCGACCCTTGCGGCAGCCCAGCAACTCGGGCGCGACTGGACCGGCATAGAACTGGACAACGGCCACTATCACACCGCCAGCAAGCGGCTTGCCGCGCGGCAGCATCGCCGGGCGGCCGCATAGGTCGCCACCCTTTCCCATCATTCGCGCCCGTCCCTGCGGCGGGCGCCACCCTCACAAGGAATTATATCATGCGCTGGATTATCACATCCGATCATATGGGCACTTCCCTTGCCGGGGTCGGTGAAGATGCCGAAGGAAGCATCGCCTATGCCGGCACGAACGAGGGCGACAGTTTGCCGATGGAGTTTCGACTCTATGACGCGCGCCATAAGCTTTGCTTTGAAGGGCGTTGCGGCGACATTGACGCCGATTGGTGGCACGGCTTTGAGCCGCTGATTTGGACCTGGAACGCATTTCGCTGCCGGCGGCTGACCTACCGCCGTGTTGACCGAAGCTGGAAAGAACAGCCGTTCTTGCCTTTCTCGGGCCGATATTGAGAACCGACAACCGACAACCGACAACCGGCTGCAGGTCCTGCCCGGAGCAGCGGCGGCCGCGCGGCCCATAGGTCCGCGCGGCCGTCATGGCGCGCGCTCGCCGGGCATCGCCCGGCTCGCAAGAGACAGTAGCCAGAACGGCGTCCCCGTCCTAAGAAAGACGTGGGCCGCTACGCGGCGGCCTGGGGCGTGGAAACCCCTGAATATCCGGTTGGGCGTCGGCCGTGACGGCGCCGCTATCCTTGACCACATGGTCGGGGAGCCTGTGACGTATACAACAGGCTTCCGGGCTAAAGGTCACAGGGACCGAGATATTCCGGTTTTCCAACTCCCCGATCAGGGTCAGGAGCGAAGTTTGCGGGGGCGCACCGCAGACGAACCGCTGCTGACCTGGAACCCGACCATTGCGGACGACGCGCGAAGCCATGCCCGCCGTGCGTATAGAATCGTCTCCGTTTCGGTCTAAAAGGTTAACGGGACTGGAGGAACGGGGGCGTTATGACCGGCAAGCATTTCAAGGATCGCGCGCCCGACGCGCCGCGGCTCACCGCCTATGACGAGGATCACCTCGCCGACTATATCCGCCTGCTCGATACCGACGACGAGGGCGCCGACTGGCGCGACGCGGCGGCGCATATCTTCGGGATCGATCCGGCCGCGGAACCCGAACGCGCCCGCGCGATGCATGAGAGCCATCTCGCCCGCGCGCGCTGGATGACCGAAGTGGGCTACGCATATCTGCTCGGCCCGCGCGCCATCGAATAAGTTAACATTCAGACCGAAATGGATTTTTCCGGTCGTGGATTCCGATGCGCGGCCGGCATCGCCTGGCGCGGCCTTCGCGCTGTCGGGATGCAGTGCTTCTCCCGATCCTCGGCGGTCCAGACTCCGCACAATGAGCGGCTGGAGAGGATGATCCCATGCCAATGACGCCCGAAGGGCGCGCGCGGCGTGCCGGCAATGCGCCGGACACGCCGGGCCGGGCCGAATTCGCCGCCGCGTTCCTGCAACGCAACCGCCAGTATCGCGCAGAGCGGGCGCGACTGAACCCGAACGCCCCGGCCAGCGAGCGAACGACGCTCGCCCGCCGCTGGGGGTTGTCCTTTCGCCTATCTGCCTGATGAGCTGTCGGGCACGGTGATCTGGCGGCCGGAACTCACCGCCGTCACCGTGATCCTCGACGCTGCGCCGGAAGGATATACCGGCGCCAAGGCGGTCGATCCGCTGGCGCTGGGCGCGCTGCTCGCCGACCAGGCCGGAATCGACGGCCGGCATGTCGTCGTCGCTGACGCGGCCGGCGAGCATCGGCTGTGGCTGCGCGATCCGACGCCCGGCCGGCCGCTCGCCGCGATCGTCCCGCTCGACAAGGACTTCATCAAGCGCATCCTCAGCCTGCTGCGTTTCCATCGACTCATGTCGGGCAAGCGAACCGGCCCATTGCCGCGCGGATGGCCGCTCACCCCGATCCGCGCGGCCCGGCTCGAGCTGATGCTTCGCGCGCTCGATCTGCGCCTCGCCGGGGCGACATACCGCCAAATCGCGATCGCGCTCGGCAGGGACGAGGCCGCGCATCTCTCGGCATCCGATTTCAAGAATTCGGACGCCCGGTCCTTCGCTTATCGCCTGGTGCGCGACGCCACCGCCATGATGAAGGGCGACTACCGCAAGCTGCTGCGCTTCCGCTGATAGCGCCCGCCGCATGACAGCGGCCGGGGGGTGGTCACATCGGCGCAGCTGCGAATCTTCGTTCCCCACCCTGCCGTGAGCACTTCGCCATGATCGCCTCCTGCCACCCCGCCTCGCAGGAGACGCCCCTTGTCCCGACCGCCCGTGACCCTTCCGCCCCGCTACCTGCGGACCCCCGAGGCGGCGCGCTTCCTTGGCCTTTCCGGCCGCACGCTTGAGAAGCACCGCTATTTCGGGAGCGGCCCGGCCTATCGCCGGATCGGCGGACGGGTGGTCTATTCGGTCGACGACCTGCGCGCCTGGGCCGACCTCGGCACCAAATATTCCACGTCCGACCCCGGCCAGAACGATCTCATGCCGCAGCGGGATGCGGCGATCACGCAGAGCCGCCGATGATGCCGCGCACCGCCTCCCGTTCCGGCGAGCGCGCCCAACTCGCGCTGTTCCCCTCGCTCGGGCGCGATATCGCGCCGCGCGATGCCCAGGACCTCATGGCCTGGCCGTTCTTCAGCCTCGCCAAGCGCAGGCGGGTGACGCCGATCGATTTCCGCATGGGCGCGACCTGGATATCGGTCGAGGCCGTGCCCGAACATGGCATGGCGACCATATGGGACGCCGACGTGCTGATATGGGCGGCGAGCCAGATCGTCGCCGCGCGCGACGCGGGGCTGCCGACCTCGCGCCTGATGGCGACGACGCCGCACGAAATCCTCACATTCACCGGACGAGGCACCGGCAAGGATCATTATGACCGGCTGAAGGCCGCGCTCGACCGGCTGCAATCCACCACGGTCGCCACCTCGATCCGCCAGCAGCACCAGCGGCGACGCCATCGCTTCTCGTGGATCAACGAGTGGCAGGAACGGCTCGACGGCGACGGCCGTCCGCTTGGACTGGAGCTGATCCTGCCGGACTGGTTCTATGCCGGCGTCGTCGACCGCACGTTCGTGCTCACCATCGACCGGGCCTATTTCGACCTAACGGGCGGGCTGGAACGCTGGCTCTACCGGATCGTGCGCAAGCATGGCGGCCAGCAGGAAGGCGGCTGGAGCTTCGACGTCCCGCACCTTCACCTGAAATCCGGCGCGCTCTCGCCCTTGAAGCAGTTCGCGTTCGAGCTGCGCGCCATCGTGCAGCGCCAGTCGCTGCCGGGCTACGCGCTGGCGATCGAGCGGGCGTTCGGCCGCGAGCGGCTGACCTTCGCGCCCGTGCCCGCCGATCCGTTCGAGAAGGCGGCGCGGGTCATGGGGCTGGCTGTGGATAACCGGCCATGAGACTCGGCCTATTGAAAACCGCCGGACTCGGCCGATTAAAAACCGCTGACTCGGCCTATAAAAAACCGGACCTCCGCACAAGCTTCTGGAATCGCTCGCGGAATCGGCTCTCTTCTAACTATGCTAACAGTAAAGAATACTTCGTATTCTTTCTAACGCGCTTTGGTGCTGTGGATAATTCGCGAGACGACGCGAAGTATCGGGCAGTAAATCCGCCGTCTCCCCTACGCTATACTACTACGCCTTTTGCGTGCGGCGATCAATCCCGGCACCGTGTTACGCGGCGCGGGCCGGAACCGCGGCCATGATCGCCGCCCAGCACTTCGGCAGCATCTCGGGCGGCAAGGACAGCCAGGCCGTCCTTTGCCGGATGGTCGAGCGGATCGAGCGCAGGGGGCTTGCCGCGTTCGGCAACCGCGCGCCGCGGTTCCTCTCGGCAGACAACGGCCACGAGAACCCGATCACGCTCGACCACATCGCGTATCTCGACGGCTGGCTGCGACAACGCACCGGCCTGTGTATCGAGACGGTCTCGGCGAACGACGTGCCGGGGCTCACAGACGCGGCGGCCTTCGCCCGCAAGCGCGCGATGCTGCGCGAGGAATGGTCGAAGGAGAAGCGGCGGACCCGCCATAAGGGCGCGTGCAACCAGCGCCGGGCCGCGTGGCAGGCAGGCAGGCTCACGAAAGGCCAATGGCTCGCCGCGTGCGAATGTCCCGTCCTGGTCTCGCCCCCGGTTCCCGATCATCTGATCGACCGCGCGCTCGAGCTGCTGCATCCCACCGGCATCCCGTTCCTCGACATGGCGATGCTGCACGGCCGGTTTCCCGGCACCAAAACGCGCTTCTGCACCGACGAGACCAAACTGATCCCGATGATGCATCGCAAGCGTCCGCTGCTCGATGCGGGGATCTCGGTCATCGACTGGATCGGCGAGCGCGCCGACGAAAGCCCGGCGCGGGCGAAGAAGCCGCCGATCCAGTCGGTGCGGCATCCCTCCGGCGCCCGCAAGGTGCTCTACCGGCCCATCTTTCGCTGGTCGGCGGCCGACGCCTTCGCCATCTCCGAGCGCCACGGACTCCGGCATAACCCGCTCTACACGATGGGGATGAGCCGGGTCGGCTGCTCGACCTGCATCATGGTTAGGAAGCGCGAACTGCGCGCCTGGGCCATGCGGTTTCCCGCGGAAGTCGATCGCGTGCGGGAGTGGGAACGGCTGGTCAGCCTCGTTTCGCGGCGCACCGCGATATCGGGAGCGCCGGCATCCCTGCTGCCCGCGCCGACCGTGCCCGGCGATCCCGCCGATCATGGACGTGCGACGATCGACAGGGCGATCGCGTGGTCGCGCACCAGCCGGGGCGGCCGCAACTACGACCTGTTCCTCGCGCAGGAGCAGCGCGACGCCGATGAGCACGGCCTGCTCTGCGACAGCGAATACGGGCTTTGCGAATGATGCGCGCGCTCGACCTGTTCAGCGCCGCGGCGGGCGGCTGGTCGCTCGGCCTGCACCGCGCCGGATTCGTCACCGTCGCCGCCTGCGAGATCGTCGAATGGCGCCGCATCCTCTACGCGGAGAACAATCCCCATGTCAGACTCTACGCGGATGTCCGGTCCCTCACGGCAGCTCGACTTGTTTCTGAACTTGGATTCCTGCCCGACATCATCGTCGGTTCGCCGCCGTGCCAGGACATCTCCAGCGCCAACACCAAAGGCAGGGGGATCGAAGGCGAACGGTCGGGCCTCTACCTCGAAGCCGTCCGGCTGGTCGGAGAGTGCCGCCCTCGCTGGTTCGCTTTTGAGAACAGCGCTAATCTGCGAACTCGCGGCGCTGACCGGCTGCTCCTTCTCCTGGAAACGCTCGGCTACGCCTGCGAACCGTGCGTGGTGGCTGCTGAAAATGTCGGCGCCAACCATGTCCGCAAGCGGTCCTGGCTTATCGGCTACGACCCAGGCCAGCTTGCCGACGCCGGTATCGCAATCCCAGCAAGGCGGCATCCGGCTGGAGGGTGGATCGGGCGCACGGACGGCCCTCAAGGAATCGGGTCTGTTCGACCTGTTTCGCGAGAACAGGCTGCCGACGCCGATGGCGACGGACGGGATGAGGGACGGCGCGGGCGGCGGCGCAGGATCGACATATCCGCTTCGCATGATCCTCGCGACGCCGCGCAAATCGGATGCGGACAAGGGCGGCCGGGGCGATGTGCTCAGCCAGTTGCAGGGCCATGCGAGCCGGCACGCGGGCATGATGCCGACGCCTGTCAAACCGAACGGCGGACGGAGATTGAGCCGGCAGGAGATCGAAACGGGACGCCGGGCGAACGGCGCGAAGGCGCAGATCGACACGCCGAACCTGTTGCGCCACGCGGCGGAAATCCTCCCCACCCCGACGAAGCGCGACAGCCGGATGGACGGCTGGAGTCCGGCCTACGATCGGCGGAAATCGCCGACGATGGACGCGGTGATGGACGGCGCGATGACGGATCGCGCGCCGGACAAATGGGCGGGCGCCCGCGCGCTGGCGGCGATGCTGCGGAGCCGTGGGCTGACTGGAACGGCGGCCTTGCCCATCACCTACGGCTGGATGATGGGCTTTCCGCCTGGGTGGCTGGCACGCGCGTTGCGATCGGCGCTGGAAAGCGGACGGCTGCGGCCAGCCTGATCGTCGAGGCGTTCGGCGACGCCGTTCTCCCGCAAATCCCCGAAGCCATCGGCCGCGCCATCCTGCGCACCGAAGCCGCGCTCGACGTCGTGCTCGGGCGAACCTCCCCCGACATCACCGGAGACGAACGATGAGCGATCCCGCGCATCCGCAGCGCATAGACTTCAGCGGGTTCGAAGCCGCGCTGCGCCGCCGCGCGGCGGAGCAGGCGCAGGCCGCCCGAACGCCGACAGAACCAACGGCGCTGGCATCGCGATCGCGGCTGACCGAAGTCGAACTGACCTGGATCGAAAAGAAGCTGGAGCACTGGATACGCTTCGGCCGCGTCGCGCAGGAACGCATCGTCACACGCCGGACGCGCGTCATGAGCTTCCGGCCGGGCGCGGTGTTTGCCTTCGTCCGCTGGACCGCCAACGACTATGGCACGATCGCCTCGCGCATCGACGTGGTGCGCGCGGTCACGCCGGGCGAGCCTTATACGACGCTGCCGTTCGTGCGGCCGGGCGGCGAAATCCTCCTGCACATCGAGAGCTGGCCCAAGGTCCAGCAGGTGCTCGCCGCGATCGACGCGGTGGAGACGGCGGGCGTCGATCCCTGCGACGCGGCGCCCGAGCACTGGCGCCACGTCCACAACCGCATCGCCGCGGGACACCAGCCGCGCCCTTACACGCTGGAGCGGCATCGCGCCTGGCTTCGCCGCAAGGAGATCGAAGGGTGACGCGCCGCCGCTACGTCATGGCGACGGCCACCGCCGCGTCCGCCTTCGCCGCGGCGTTCGTCGCGATCGCCGTCGCCGATCCTTTCCCGCGCGTGATCTGGAACGCCAGCGCCAGCGCGCCGATCGGGCTCTACCGCATCCATCCCGACCGCGATCCCGCTATCGGTGTGCTGGTCGCCGTCACGCCGCCCAAGCGGCTTTCCCGCTGGCTTTCGGCGCGCGGCTATCTGCCCGAGGGCGTGCCGCTGCTGAAGCATGTCGCCGCGAAAGCCGGGCAGCGCGTGTGCCGCATCGGCGCCGTGGTGAGCGTCGATAGCCAGTCCGTCGCCAGCGCCCGCGCGCGTGACGGCCGGGGCCGCCCGCTGCCGGTCTGGCGGGGCTGCCGCACACTGCAACCGGGCGAACTGCTGCTGCTCAACCCGTCCGTCCCCGACAGCCTCGACGGCCGCTATTTCGGCCCGCTGCCGGCGTCCGCCGTCATCGGCCGCGCGACGCCGCTGCATCTGCGCGCGCCGTCGCAATCGCCTTCCACCCCCGAAGCCAAGGAGATTGGCCATGCCGACGAATATCTTTGAACCCACCGCCAATGGCTATGCCGGGCGCGCCCGGTATTTCGGTGTCGACGAGCAGATCGTGCTGGTCGCGATCGATCCGGGCGACGCCGAGAACGCGCCCGATTACCGCGTCCACCTCGACGACGAGGACGGCCCGGAAGTCGGCGGCGCATGGAAACGGGTCGGCGAACGCGCGGGCAATTACATCGCGCTGGAGATCGACAGCCCGCTCTTCGGGGCGCCGTTCCGGCCGGTTCTGTTCCGCGCCGACGACGATGGCCGGACGTTCCGGCTGTCATGGAAGCGCCCCCGGCCGCGCGACGACCGGAGCTGATCGGTGGCTGTTTCGATCATCATCCCTTTGTTCGCGGAAAAGCCGCATCCCTCCGTCCCGCTCGGTCGCAGGCTGACCGGCGCGCGCAGCGAAGGTCAAGAGTCTGCCCCGGACTTGATCCGGGGGCGGCCCACGGCCGGCGCATCGCGCGCACCCTTTACCGCAGCGAGCACGCTGGCAGGCTGGCGTAAGAGCGGGGGCGGATTGGCCGTCCTGCTCGCGGCCCTGCTGCTGTCGTCCGGCATCGGGCCGAACGCTGTGCGGGCACAGGACACGCCGGCCGAACGCACGGCAGCCAGCCATCCCTATGCCGTTCACGTCGCCGACGCCGCGCGGCGCTTCGGCATCCCGGAAAGCTGGATATGGGCGGTGATGCGCGTCGAGAGCAACGGCGATGTCCGCGCGGTCTCGACGGCCGGGGCGATGGGCCTCATGCAGATCATGCCCGGCACCTGGGCGAGCTTGCGCGCGCGCCACGGGCTGGGACGCGATCCCTATGATGTGCGCGACAACATCATGGCGGGCGCGGCTTACCTGCGCGCGATGCACGACCGCTACGGCAACGCGATGGCAATGCTGGCGGCCTATAATGCGGGGCCGGGCCGCTACGACGAATATCTATCGCGCGGCCGTCCGCTGCCCGCCGAGACGCGCGCCTATCTCGCAAAGCTCGCGTCGATCATAGGCGGCGCGGACGACAGCCGGCTTGCTGCCGCACCGCCGTCCGATCCTTTTGCATGGCGCAGGGCTGCATTGTTCGCGGCGCGGCCGAACGGCGATCCGGCCGCACCGGAAACGTCGTCCGGCGAACGCGCGGCTGACATGCGCGCTGCGGTCGAACCGCCC
This sequence comes from Acidovorax delafieldii, assembly GCA_001555775.1. Classification (GTDB taxonomy): domain Bacteria; phylum Pseudomonadota; class Alphaproteobacteria; order Sphingomonadales; family Sphingomonadaceae; genus Blastomonas; species Blastomonas delafieldii_A. Next base: position 16,409 of record LSHP01000015.1, read on the forward strand.
GCGAACAGCCTGTTCGTCGCGCTGTCGGGGCGGAGGCAGCCGTGAAGATCGCCTATGCCGATCCGCCCTATATCGGCTGCGCGCATCTCTATCGCGATCATCCCGACTATGCGGGCGAGGTCGATCATCCCGCGCTGATCGAGCGGCTCCAGCGAGACTATGACGGCTGGATTTTGCATGCCGCCGCGACGCCGGAATCGGTCGCCGTGCTCGCGCCGCTCGTGCGCGAGACCGGCGCGCGGTGGATGGCCTGGGTGAAAGGCTTTGCCGCGTTCAAGCGCAACGTGCCGGTCGCTTATGCGTGGGAACCCGTCATCGTGAAGCCCGCGCGCAAGCCGGTCGTAAGCAAGCGGCTGGTCCTGCGTGACTGGATCGAATGCCCGATCACGCTGCGCCGTGGGCTTACCGGCGCGAAACCCGAAGTGGTCGCTCATTGGGCGTTCGAGACGGTCGCCGCGCGTCCCGACGACACGCTCGACGACCTGTTCCCCGGCACCGGCGCCGTCGCCGAAGCGTGGCGAACCTGGCGCCTCAAGTTCGCGCTGCCGGGCGATCCCGTTGCAGCGCCGCCGCGGCCGAATTGCACGGTGGCTGCACGTCGAGAGGCGAGCGGCGCGCCATGACCGCCCCCGTTTTCAGATTGCCCGGTTGGAAGGTGGAAGTGCCTGGAAGGGCAGGAAAAAGCCGAAGGAAGGGACGGCAAGATAGAAAGCGCGCCCCAAATTCGCTGAAAGCCTATGTCTTTCAACGATTTGGCGCGGGTACGTCGGTCGGCGAGCGTGCCGCTCGGAAGAAAAAAGCCAGCAAAATCAAAGCGCCGAATGGCACTATGGGCCATTTTCGGCGGAAAGCGGCCCGGCCGTGAGCGAGGACGAGGATTTCCGCGTCCGGCCGGGCAAGGTCAGGAACAGGGGAGCCGGCCAGGGCCGCAAGGCGCAAGGACTTGTCGTCCAGGTGCTCCGCGTCGCCGCGCGCAGCGGCGGAGGCCGGCGAACGGCCGGCTGGGGCGGATCGCGCCAGCGCGGGCAATCGAACTTCGGCCGTGGCCGCACGTCCTTCGCACGCAGCCGCCTGTTCGGATCGGGCCGGCGCGTGCTGGTCAAGATTGTCCCTGTCACCCGTTTCCACCGGAATGGACGGCCGAGGGCGCCGCTGTCCGCGCACATCGCCTATCTCAAGCGCGAGGGCGTCACCCGCGACGGATCGCCCGCGCGGATGTTCGACGCCAATGGCGATGGCGCCGACGATCGCGCCTTCGCCGATCGGTGCAAGGACGACCGGCATCATTTCAGGATCATCGTCTCGCCCGAGGATGCGGCGGACCTGTCGGACCTTCGCGAATATACCCGCGATCTCGTTCGCCAGATGGAAGCCGATCTCGGCACCAGGCTCGAATGGGTCGCGGTCGATCACTGGAACACCGACAACCCGCATGTCCATCTGCTGGTGCGCGGCGTCGATGACCATGGCGCCGACCTTGTCATCAACCGGGACTATATCAGCCACAATCTGCGCTCGCGCGCCGAAGAACTGGCCTGGGCCGAGCTGGGTCCGAAACCGGAGCATGAAATCCAGCGCGCGCTCGAACGCGAGGTAACGGCCGAACGCTGGACCAGGCTCGACGCCGAGATCGATCGCACGGCGGACGCACTCGGCGTCATCGACTTGCGCCCCCAGCAGCCCGGACTCGACGATCCCCAGGTCCGCCGCCTGATGATCGGCCGCTTGCAGCATCTGGAAACTATGGGGCTCGCAGCCGAGGCCGCGCCCGGTCAGTGGGCACTGGCGTCGGATGCGCAAGCCAGGTTGCGCGAGCTGGGCACGCGCGGCGACATCATCCGCACGATCGGCAAGGCGCTGAACGGTCGCGGCCTGCAGCGCCCGCTCGACACTTACGAGATCGTCAGCGCAGCGCCGCAAAAGCCCATCGTCGGCCGGTTGATCGACAAGGGGTTGCACGACGAGCTGCATGGCTCGGCCTATGCCGTGATCGACGGCATCGACGGGCGCACCCACCATGTCCGGCTTCCGGGCATCGAGGCGCTGGATCGCAGCCCGGATATCGGCGGCATCGTTGAGCTGCGCGCCGTCGGCCGGCCGGGCGATCCGAAGCCGTCCCTGTTCCTGGCGACGCGATCCGATCTCGACCTCGCGGCTCAGGTGAAGGCGAGAGGCGCGACCTGGCTCGATCATCGTCTGATCGAGCGCGGCCGTGGAGTGACGGCCGCCGGCTTCGGATCGGAGGTGCAGCGGGCGCTCGACCAGCGCACCGACCATCTCGTGCGCGAAGGACTGGCCCGCCGCTTCGGCAACCGCGTGGTCCTGCAAGGCAACCTGATCGAGACGCTTCGCCGCCGCGAACTGGACGCGACAGGTGCCGAGATCGCGGGCCGGACGGGGCTCGCCTACCGGCCTACCAATCCCGGCGACAAGGTCGCCGGCACATGCCGCCAGCGCCTCGCGCTCGCCTCCGGTCGCTTCGCGATGATCGACGACGGGTTGGGCTTCCGGCTCGTCCCCTGGTCGAACGACCTTGAACGCCAGCTCGGGCGCCAGATCGCGGGCATCGCCCGCAACGGCGGCGGCATCGGATGGTCATTGGGCCGCAAGCGCGGCCTCGCCCCCTGAAAGAAGGAGACTCTCATGCCCGCTACCAAAATCCTCTGGGGCCAGATCATCGCCGTCTTCCTGATCGTGGTCGCCGCGATCTGGAGCGCCACACAATGGACCGCGGCGGCGCTGGCGTATCAGCCCGAGCTTGGCGAACCCTGGTTCACGGCGCTCGGCTGGCCGGTCTATCCGCCCTACGCCTTCTTCTGGTGGTGGTTCAGCTACGACGCCTATGCGCCCGCCATCTTCCAGACCGGCGCCTGGATCGCCGCGTCGGGCGGCTTCGTGGCGGTCGCTGTCGCCATCGCCATGTCGGTCTGGCGCGCACGCGAGGCGAAGAACGCGGAAACCTATGGCTCGGCGCGCTGGGCGACCGAGGACGAGGTGCGTGCGGCCGGGCTGCTCGGCGACGACGGTGTGGTGCTCGGCAAGCTGGGCCGCGCCTATCTGCGCCACGACGGCCCCGAGCATGTGCTGTGCTATGCGCCGACCCGCAGCGGCAAGGGCGTCGGCCTCGTGATCCCCTCGCTTCTGACCTGGCCGGCATCGGCGATCGTTCATGACATCAAGGGCGAGAACTGGACGCTGACCGCGGGCTTCCGCGCGCAGCATGGCCGCGTGCTGCTGTTCGACCCGACCAACGCGGCGTCGGACGCCTACAACCCGCTGCTGGAGGTGCGGCGCGGCCAGTGGGAAGTCCGCGACGTGCAGAACGTGGCCGACGTGCTGGTCGATCCCGAAGGCAGCCTGGAGAAGCGCAACCACTGGGAGAAAACCAGCCACGCGTTGCTGGTCGGCGCGATCCTGCATGTTCTCTACGCCGAGCCCGACAAGACCCTGGCGGGTGTCGCCGCCTTCCTGTCCGACCCGGCGCGGACGATCGAGCAGACGCTGGCCGCGATGATGGCGACGCCCCATCTCGGCGAAGCCGGCGTGCATCCGGTGGTGGCCTCGGCCGCGCGCGAACTGCTCAACAAGAGCGACAACGAACGCTCGGGCGTGCTCTCGACCGCCATGTCGTTTCTCGGGCTTTACCGCGATCCCGTCGTCGCCCGGGTCACGCGCGCCTGCCACTGGCGCGTCATGGATCTCGTATCGGGCGAGCAGCCGGCGACGCTCTACCTCGTCATTCCCCCCAGCGACATCTCGCGGACCAAGCCGCTCATCCGCCTGATGCTCAACCAGATCGGGCGGCGGCTGACGGAGGAACTGCCGAGCGGCGCCAGGCGTCATCGCCTGCTGCTGATGCTCGACGAGTTTCCCGCGCTCGGGCGCCTGGACTTTTTCGAGAGCGCGCTGGCGTTCATGGCCGGCTATGGCCTGAAATCCTTCCTCATCGCGCAGTCGCTCAATCAGATCGAGAAAGCCTACGGGCAGGACAATGCGATCCTCGATAACTGCCATGTTCGGGTGAGCTTCGCGACCAACAACGAGAAGACGGGCGAGCGCGTGTCGAAGGCGCTCGGCACCAAGACTGAGATGCGCGCGATGAAGAACTACGCCGGGCACAGGCTCTCGCCCTGGCTCGGGCATCTGATGGTCTCGCGCTCCGAAACCGCCCGCCAGCTTCTGACCCAGGGCGAGGTCATGCAGCTGCCGCCCGACGAGGAAATCGTCATGGTGTCGGGCGTCCAGCCCATCCGCGCGAAGAAGGCTGCTTACTACGCCGATCCCCGTCTCGCCGCGCGGATCATGCCGCCGCCCGATCCGGCCGCATCGCCACCTCGGGAAATCCGTCCCGACGACTGGACGGGGCTCGCCGCTTCGGCCGATCCCGCCGAGATCGCGGCAATCATCCGGCGCCAGGAGGATGCCGCCAACAGCGGGCTGCGCCGCGAGCCCGAGCTTCCCGATCATGTCGCCATCGTGAAGGAGACGACGCCCGCACCGCCCGCGCAGGAGTTTTCCATCGTCGAGGACGAACCCGAGGATGCTGCGCGCCAGGCGGCGGCACGGCGGCGGATGCAGGGCGTCGCGCGGCAGGCGTCGCTCGATCCCGACGACGGCATCGAAATGTAGGAGATTCCCATGCGCGTGCGTCTCAACGTCTATTTTCCGCCCGAGCTGGCCCGTCAGGTCAGCGAGCTGGCGATCCGCCGCCGCATCTCGCGCTCGGCGATCGTGGAAGCCGCCGTCACCTCCTGGATGTCGCCGGACGGCGCCGACCGGATGGAGGCGGCCTTCGCCCGAAGGCTCGACCGGCTTTCGCGGCAGGTCCAGCGGCTCGAACGCAACACCGGCCTCACCACCGAGGCACTGGCGCTTTTCGTCCGCTTCTGGCTGGCGGTGACGCCGCCGCTGCCCGACGAGGATCAGGCGGCCGCCCAGGTCAAGGGCCGCAAGCGCTATGAGGGTTTTGTCGAGACGCTGGGCCGCCGCTACGCCAGCGGCAAGAGCCTGCTCGACGAAATACCGGAGGATATTGCAGGTCGTGACGGCGGCTCCACCGACACATGACAGTGCAGCGAACCAGCCGGGGCCGGCCATGCGCGAATCGGCCAGGTATCTTCACGAAATAGCGCGGGCGGAGAGCGGTGCTGAAAGCGTCAGACCGCAACGCGCACTTATCTGCCGCCGTCACTACTACGCCCTGACATAGTTGTTGCCTCGCGCGATTTCCTGTCTCTCTTGATGTGCCCCTGACGCCGGGCGGCGGTTCGCCCGGCCTAATTCAGGGGCCGTTTCTTGTCCGTCCAGCCGATCCGATCCGAAGCGAACACGCGCGGCGCGCGGATGCTGCGCACGGCGCTGGGGCCGTCGATCGCGGCCTGGCTCGACGATGCCGCCGTGATCGAGGTGATGCTGAACCCGGACGGACGGCTGTGGGTCGACCGGCTCGGCGAGGGCATCAGCGACACCGGCATGACGCTGGCCGCCGCTGACGGCGAGCGCATCGTCCGCCTGGTCGCGCATCATGTCGGCGTCGAGGTTCATGCCCGGTCCCCGCGCGTCTCCGCCGAGCTGCCCGAAGGGGGCGAGCGGTTCGAGGGGCTGCTGCCGCCCGTCGTCGCGGCCCCGGCCTTCGCCATCCGCAAGCCCGCCGTCGCGGTGTTCACGCTCGACGACTATGCGGCCGCCGGGATCATGTCGGCGGCCGAGGCGGCGGCATGCCGCGATGGCGTCGCCGCTCGCGCCAACATCCTCGTGGCGGGCGGCACCGGCAGTGGCAAGACCACGCTGGTCAATGCGCTGCTGGTGGAAGTCGCCAAGACCACCGACCGTATCGTCCTGATTGAGGACACGCGGGAGCTGCAATGCGCCGCGCCGAACCTCGTCGCCATGCGCACGAAGGATGGCGTCGTCTCGCTGTCCGATCTCGTCCGGTCCTCGCTGCGCCTGCGCCCTGATCGCATCCCGATCGGCGAGGTGCGCGGCGCCGAGGCGCTCGATCTCCTCAAAGCCTGGGGCACCGGCCATCCGGGCGGCATCGGCACGATCCACGCCGGAACCGCGCTCGGCGCGCTGCGCCGTATGGAGCAGCTCATTCAGGAGGCCGTCGTCACGGTCCCGCGCGCGCTGCTGGCCGAGACCATCGACCTGATCGCCGTGCTCGTCCGCGACGGGCACGGCCGCCGCCTCGCCGAGCTGGCCCGCGTCGAAGGGCTCGACGCCGCGACCGGCGACTACCGCCTCACGCCGCTCACCACCCCCCAGACCGGAGACCTGCCATGACCAACGACGCCACGCCTCTCAGGACCATGAAGGGCCGCCTGCTCGGCGGCACCGTGCTCGACCGCCTCGGCCATATCGGCATCACCGCGGCCGGGCTGCTCTACGCGATGCCCGCCCATGCGGGCGGATCGTCGATGCCGTGGGAGGCGCCGCTCCAGTCTATCCTCGAAAGCATCGAGGGGCCGGTCGCCAAGATCATCGCGGTGATGATTATCATCGTGACCGGGCTGACCCTGGCCTTCGGCGATACGTCGGGCGGGGCACGGCGGATGATCCAGATCGTGTTCGGTCTGTCGATCGCGTTCGCCGCGTCGAGCTTCTTCCTCTCGTTCTTTTCCTTCGGTGGCGGAGCGATGGTCGCATGACCGGCGCGGCCGATCATGGCGAGCCCATCGCGGGCTACTTCGCGCCGGTCCACCGGGCGCTGACCGAGCCGATATTGCTCGGAGGCGCCCCGCGCTCGCTCGCCATCGTCAACGGGACGCTGGCAGGCGCGATCGGGCTGGGCCTGCGCCTCTGGATCGCCGGCCTCGCGATATGGGCGATCGGCCATGCGCTCTCGGTATGGGCCGCGCGGCGCGATCCCCAGTTCGTCGACGTGGCCCGCCGCCACCTCCGCTACCCGACATGGATGCAGCCATGATGAGCTTGCGCGAATACAGGAACGGCGCCGCGCATCTCGCCGACTTCCTGCCCTGGGCCGCGCTGGTCGGGACAAGCGTCGTTCTCAACAAGGACGGCAGCTTTCAGCGCACCGCCCGTTTTCGGGGACCGGACCTTGATTCCGCCACGCCAGCCGAGCTGGTCGCCACCACGGCGCGGCTCAACAATGCGCTGCGCCGTCTCGGCTCGGGCTGGGCAATCTTCGTCGAAGCGCAGCGCACGCCCGCGCTCGACTATCCGGAATCGGACTTTCCCGATCCGGTCTCGGCGCTGGTCGATATGGAGCGGCGCGAACAGTTTCGCGAAGAAGGCGCGCATTTCGAGAGCGACTATTATCTGACGCTCCTCTGGATGCCACCGGCCGAGGACGCCGCCCGCGCCGAAACCTGGCTCTATGAAGGCCGTTCCGGCACGGGCGTCGATCCGTGGGAATTGCTCCAGAGCTTTACCGATCGCAGCGACCGGGTGCTCAATCTGGTCGAGGGCTTCGTGCCCGAGGTTTGCTGGCTCGATGACGGCGAGACGCTGACTTACCTGCACAGCACGATCTCGACCCGGCGCCAGCGCGTGCGCGTGCCGGAAACGCCGATGCATCTCGACGCGCTGCTCGCCGACGAGCCGCTGACCGGCGGGCTGGAGCCGAAACTCGGCGACCATCATCTGCGCACGCTGACGATCACGGGATTCCCGAGCGTCACCTTCCCCGGCCTGCTCGACGAACTGAACCGGCTCGCCTTCGAGTATCGCTGGTCGACCCGCGCGATCATGCTCGACAAGACCGACGCGACGAAGCTGCTGACCCGCATCCGCCGCCAATGGTTCGCCAAGCGCAAAAGCGTTGCTGCGATCCTCAAGGAAGTGATGACCAACGAGGCATCGACGCTGCTCGACAGCGATGCCTCGAACAAGGCGGCCGACGCCGACACTGCCTTGCAGGAGCTGGGCGCCGACTACGCCGGCATGGCCTATGTCACCGCCAGCGTGACGGTGTGGGACCGCGATCCCGCCATTGCGGCTGAAAAGCTGCGGCTGGTCGAAAAGGTCATCCAGGGTCGCGACTTCACCGTGATCCCCGAGGGCATGAACGCGATCGAGGCGTGGCTTGGGAGCCTCCCCGGCCACACCTATGCCAACGTCCGCCAGCCTCCGATTTCCACCATCAATCTCGCCCACCTGATCCCCCTGTCAGCAGTATGGGCGGGGCCGGAACGGGACGAGCATTTCGGTGCGCCCCCCTTGCTTTATGGCAAGACCGAAGGCTCGACCCCGTTCCGGTTTTCCCTTCATGTCGGCGATGTCGGGCACACCCTCATCGTCGGGCCGACCGGCTCCGGCAAGTCGGTGCTGCTTGCACTGATGGCGATGCAATTTCGCCGCTACGAGAACGCGCAGGTCTTCGCCTTCGATTTCGGCGGCAGCATCCGCGCGGCTGCGATCGGTATGGGCGGCGACTGGCAGGATCTCGGCGGGATGCTCGCCGACGAGGCCGGGGACGGCGTGCAGCTCCAACCGCTCGCCCATATTGACGACCCAGCCGAACGCGCCTGGGCCGCCGAATGGCTGGCGGCGATCCTCGCATCCGAGAATGTGACCGTCGACCCGCAGGCCAAGGAGCATATCTGGTCGGCGCTGACCTCGCTCGCCACCGCGCCGATCGCGGAACGGACCCTGACGGGCCTTGCCGTCCTGCTCCAGAGCCAGCAGCTCAAGCAGGCGCTCGCGCCCTGGTGCGTGGGCGGAGCATGGGGCCGGCTGCTCGATGCCGAGACCGAGCGGCTTGGCGAGGCCACCGTTCAGGTGTTCGAGACCGAAGGCTTGATGGAAAGCGGCGCGGCCCCGGCCGTCCTGTCCTACCTGTTTCACCGCATCGCGGGGCGGCTCGACGGCAGCCCGACGCTCATCGTCATCGACGAGGGCTGGCTGGCGCTGGGATCGCCCGCGTTCGCCAAACAGCTTTCGGAATGGCTGGTGACGCTGCGTAAGAAGAACGCCAGCGTCATCTTCGCCACCCAGTCGCTCGCGCAGATCGAGGGCAGCACGATCGCGCCCGCCATCGTCGAGAGCTGTCCGACCCGGATATTCCTGCCGAACGAACGCGCGGTCGAACCGCAGATCGCGGTGATCTACGAGCGGTTCGGGCTCAACGCCCGCCAGATCGAAATCCTGAGCCGGGCGACGCCGAAGCGCGATTATTACTGCCAGTCAAGGCGCGGCAACCGCCTGTTCGAGCTGGGGCTTGGCGAGGTCGCGCTGGCCTTCGCCGCCGCCTCTTCCAAGACCGATCAGCGCCGGATCGCGGAGCTGGTGGAGGCGCATGGCGCGCCTGCCTTCGCGGCCGAATGGCTGCGTCACCGCGGCTGCGCCTGGGCGGTCGAGCTTCTTCCCGAACCTCAACCCGATCCGCTGGCCGGAAACCGGGAAGATACCGGCCAGCTCCCCCTTGCCTTGAAGGACATGATCCCATGAAAGCCACCATCCTGCGCCGCGCCATGCTGGCCGGCGCGATCGCCACGTCCGGCATGATCGGCACCACCGCCGCGACGCCCGCGCACGCCCAGTTCGGCGGGATCGTCTATGACCCGACCAATTACGCCCAAAACGTGCTGACCGCCGCCCGGTCGCTCCAGCAGATCAACAACCAGATTCAGCAAATTCAGCAGCAGGCGACGAGCCTCATCAACGAGGCGCGCAATCTCGCTTCGCTGCCGCTCTCGACGGTCGACGTTCTCCAGCAGCAGGTCCGGCAGACGCAGCAGCTGCTTAGGCAGGCCCAGCGCATCGCCTACGATGTCCGGGACATCCAGAGCGCCTTCACCGACCGTTACAAGGGCACCGCGCTCACCGGCACCAACGCCCAGATGATCGCCAATGCGAACGCGCGCTGGGAGGACAGCGTCGGCGCGTTCCAGGACTCCTTGCAGGTGCAGGCCGGCGTCGTCGGTAATATCGAGGGCGCGCGCACCACGATGAACAGCCTGGTCTCGGCCAGTCAGTCGGCGACCGGCGCGCTCCAGGCCGCGCAGGCGGGCAACCAGCTTCTCGCCCTGCAATCGCAGCAGCTCGCCGACCTCACCGCCGCCGTCGCGGCGCAGGGACGGGCGCAGTCGCTCGACGCCGCGCGGCAGGCCGCGATCGAGGCGGAGGGGCGCGAACGCTTCCGCCGCTTCTTCGGCCGCGACTGACAGGAGAAGCCGCATGTCGCGCAATGCAAAGATCGCCGGTGTCGCCGCGCTCGGCGGCATCATGCTGGCCGTGGCGCTCGCGGGCTCGCGCGAACCGCATGAACCGCAGCTTGAAGCCGTCCTGCCCGTCCTTGAAGAAGGAGAGCAGGAGAAGCGGCTGGCGCGCGAACTGGAACGCTGCGCCACGCTCACCATGCCGGATTCCGGCTGCGAGGCGGCATGGGCGGAAAAGCGCCGCCGCTTCTTCGGCAAGGATGCCGACGCGCCCGCGCCGGGCGAGCATCCTGCGCTTCCCGCCGCATATGACAGCGACGGCAGCCGGGCTGACGAGGCGATCCGGCCGGAGCTTCCCGGCCCCTTTGTCCCCGCCGATCAGGCCGGGAGCACCGCGCCGTGAGTGACACCGGGATCGTCGATACCTTCCTCGACACCTTCACCAGCTACATCGACAGCGGCTTTGGCCTGCTCGGCGGCGAGGTCGGCTTCCTGTCCTCGACCCTTATCGCGATCGACGTGACCATCGCCGGGCTGTTCTGGGCCTGGGGCGCCGATGAGGACGTGATCCAGCGGCTGGTCAAGAAAACCCTCTATATCGGCGCCTTCGCCTTCATCATCGGCAATTTCCAGACACTGGCGACGATCCTGTTCGACAGCTTCGCGGGGCTGGGGCTCAAGGCGAGTGGCGATGCCCTCAGCCTCGCGGAGTTCATGAAGCCCGGCACGATCGCTGCAAAGGGTCTCGATGCGGCGCAGCCACTGATCGACGCGATGGAGGCCTATAACAGCCTCTGGTCGGTGTTCGCCAATCTCGCGATCATCGCCGTGCTGCTGCTCGCCTATCTGATCGTCGTCCTCGCCTTCTTCATTATCGCCATCCAGATATTCATCACCCTGATCGAGTTCAAGCTGGTGACGCTGGCCGGATTCGTCCTGCTGCCCTTCGCCTTCTGGAACCGCACCGCGTTCATGGCCGAAAAAGTGCTCGGCCATATCGTCTCCAGCGGGATCAAGGTGCTGGTGCTCGCGGTCATCACCGGGATCGGCACGACCCTGTTCAGCACGTTCACGGCGACGGTCGGTCCCGAACCCGACGCGCGGCAGGTTCTGGCGATCGCGCTCGGCGCGCTGTCGCTGCTCGGCCTGTCGATCTTCGGCCCCGGCATCGCCAACGGGATCGTCTCGGGCGGGCCGCAGCTCGGCGCGGGCGCGGCGGCCGGCACCGTGCTGGCGGCGGGCGGCGCGCTGGTCGGTGGCGCCGCCGCCGCGAAGCTCGGCGTCGGCGCTGCCGCCTCGACCATAGGCGCGACCGGGCGGATGGGTGCGGCAGCCGCGCAAGGCGGCGCGCGCATGGCGGGCGGCGCGGCGGGCGCCTACAGCGTCGGCTCGCTCGGCAGGAGCGGCGCGGGCGCTGTGGCGGGCGGCATGGCCGCTGTCGGACAGACGGCGGCGACCGGCGCCGTCAATGCCGCGCTCTCGCCGCTGCGCCGGATGGCCGGCAAGGCGAGCGCATCCATGAAGGACAACTTCCGCACAGGCGCCCGCGCCGGGCTGGGCGTCGCTCCCGCATCGGGAAGTCCCGCGCCCGCGGCATCGCCGGCAGCCCCGGCTTCCGCGCCGCCCGCATGGGCCTCGGCCATGAAGCAGCGCCAGTCCGCGACCCACGGCGCGACCGTCCTCGCTCACACGATGAAGGCCGGCGACAGCCACGGCGGCGGCGGCGGTCCCGACGTCAAGGAAAGGGAGTGATCCGAAAATGTTCCGACGACCCACCATCCGCTACGGCCAGACCCCCGAACCCGCGACGCCCTACCAGCGCGCCGCGCAGGTCTGGGACGACCGCATCGGTTCCGCCCGCGTGCAGGCGAAGAACTGGCGCCTTGCCTTCTTCGGCGCGCTCGCCCTGTCCGGTGGGCTCTCGGCCGGACTCGTCTGGCAATCCGCCCGCGGCCATATCGTGCCCTGGGTGGTGCAGGTCGATCGGCTCGGCGAAGCGCAGGCCGTCGCTCCCGCCGAAACCGGCTACCGCCCGACCGATCCGCAGATCGCGTTCCATCTCGCCCGGTTCATCGAGCAGGTCAGGGCGATCCCGGCCGATCCGGTCATCGTCCGGCAGAACTGGCTCAGGGCTTACGATTTCACGACCGACAAGGGCGCACTGGCGCTCAACGACTACGCGCGCGCCAACGATCCGATCGCACAGGTCGGCAAGGTGCAGGTCGCGGTGGACGTCTCCAGCGTGATCCGTGCCTCCGGCGACAGCTTCCGCGTCGCCTGGATCGAGCGGCGCTATCAGGACGGCAGTCTCGCCGAGACGACCCGCTGGTCGGCGATCCTCACTGTCGTTGTCCAGACCCCGCGCACCCCCGACGCGCTGCGCAAGAACCCGCTCGGCGTGTTCGTCAACGCCCTCAACTGGAGCAAGGAGCTGTCGCAATGACACGCATGTCCGCCCGCCATGCCGCCAGCGCGGTTATGTTATTGTCCGCAACCGCGCTGGCCGGCTGCGCCACCTCATCGGCGAAAGCGCCGAGCATCGCTTACGATGATCCACCGCGCGAGATCGCGGCCACGCCGGCCGCACAACCGCCACGCGTGGTCGAGGTGGTGACTATCCCCGAACCGCTGCCGCTTCCGGGCCAGTTGAAGCCGGTCACGCAAAGCGCCTCGCCGCGAGAAGCGACCGATCCGCGCCGCCGCGTCGGGGCCGCGAACGCGGCCGCCCGCGTGCAACCCACCCGCGACGGCTATGTGAACGCCATCCAGCAATATCCCTGGACCGAAGGCGCGCTTTATCAGGTATATACCGCGCCCGGCCAGGTGACGGACATCGCGCTTCAGGAGGGCGAGCAGCTCGTCGGGCCGGGGCCGGTCGCGGCCGGCGACACCGTGCGCTGGATCATCGGCGACACGGTGAGCGGCAGCGGCGCGACGGCGCGCGTGCATATCCTCGCGAAGCCCACGCGGCCCGACATTTTCACTAACCTCGTCATCAACACCGACCGGCGCACCTATCATATCGAACTGCGCGCGACGGCCTCGACCTATATGGCGTCGGTGTCGTGGACCTATCCGCAGGACGCGCTGATCGCCCTGCGCGGCGCAAACGCCGCCGCTGCCGCCTCGGCCCCCGTCGCCACCGGCATCGACATCGCGGCGCTCAATTTCCGCTACCGGATCGAGGGCGACCGCGTGCCGTGGAAGCCCGTGCGCGCCTTCGACGATTCCGCGCAGGTGTTCATCGAGTTCCCGGCCGGGATCTCGCAGGGCGAGATGCCGCCGCTGTTCGTGACCGGCGCGGCTGGCGACGCCGAGCTGGTCAATTACCGCGTGCAGGGGCGCTATATGGTGGTCGATCGCCTGTTCGCCAGCGCGGAATTGCGCCTGAGCGACAAGCGCACCGAGCGGCGCGTGCGAATCGTGCGCGACGGCGCGGACACGTCCCGCAGGGGGCGGTGATGGCCGATCCCACCAATACGCCCGTCCAGCCAGCGCCGCAGGCATCCCCCCAACCCGCATCCGCGAACCCCGCCGCCTTTCAGCTTCGCGGGCCTGCGCCGCGCGTCATGCGCCTTTCGAGGAAGGCGCTGGCGACGCTCGGCGTGGTCGCGGGGCTCGGTATCGGCGGCTCGCTCTGGTATGCGCTCGCGCCCAAAGGAGAACAGGCGGCGAAGGAACTCTACAATACCGACAGCCGCGCCGCATCCGAGACCATCACCTCGGGGCCGAAGGATTACGGCCAGGTCCCGAAGCTCGGCCCCAGGCTTCCCGGCGATCTCGGCGGCCCGATCGTCTCGGCGCAGCAGCGCGGGGAGAATGTGCCCGTGCCACCGGTCGGCGCGCAGCCCGATCCGCGCATCCAGGCCGCCGAAGCCGCTCGCCAGCGCATCGCCCAGGAACGCGATGCAGCCCGCACCAGCATGGTGTTCCTCGGCGGAAGCAGCGCCGGGACCGGTGCGATGCCGTCCTTGCCGAGCCTCGCCATCGCAGCGCCGGAGGCCGCAGCTCCGCAACCGTCAGAGGCTGCGCAGGGCGACCAAGCCGCCAAGCGGGCGTTCATGGCGCAAGCGACCAATCAGCGCACTGTCAGCGCCGAGCGGCTGACCGCGCCGGCCTCGCCCAACATTGTCCAGGCCGGCAGCATCATCCCCGCCGCGCTGATCACCGGCATCCGTTCCGACCTTCCCGGCCAGATCACCGCCCAGGTGACGCAGAACGTCTATGACAGCATCACCGGGCGCATCCTGCTCATTCCGCAGGGCGCGCGGCTGATCGGCGAATATGACAGCGAGGTCGCCGCGGGGCAGACGCGTGTGCTGCTCTCCTGGGACCGCCTCATCATGCCGGACGGGCGCTCGATCGTTCTCGAGCGCCAGCCCGGAACGGACGCCGCGGGATTTGCGGGGCTACAGGGTCGCGTCAATCAGCATTGGGGCAATCTGCTGAAAGCCGCCGCCGTCTCGACCTTGCTCGGCGTCGGCGCCGAGCTGGGGGCCGACAGCGAGGACGACCTCACCCGCGCGCTTCGGCGGGGATCGCAGGACACCATCAACCAGACCGGACAGCAGGTCGTGCGGCGGCAGCTCAATGTGCAGCCGACGCTCACCATCCGGCCGGGGCATCCGCTCAGGGTCGTCCTGACGAGAGATTTGATCCTCGAACCCATCGGAGCAACGCGATGACCAAACTCAAGCTGGGGCAGATCCCCGAGGACAAGCCCGTCAAGCTCGCCGTGGAACTGCCCGCGCCGCTGTTCGAGGATTTACGGCGCTACGGCGAGATTCTCGGCGAGGGCAGCCCGATCCCGCCCGCGCGCCTGATCGCGCCGATGCTGGAGCGGTTCATGGCCACCGACCGCGCCTTTCGCCGGCATCGCGCGCAGGGGGACTGAAAGCCCGTTCGCGTGGTCAATTGCCAAAGAACTTCTTGTGCCGCGCTCGGCCCTCCGCCTCGGTCACGGCCATCTCGGCATTGAAGCATTCGTCGCCGCGCGTCGAGCCTTCCGCGCACTGTGTCAGAACCTGCCGGGCCTCGTCGAGATGCGCCGCGAAATATTGCTTGCCGCGCGGCTCCGCGGGCGCGGCGACGGGCACAGGACTCGCGACCGCTGCTGCCGGTTCGGCCGGCGCGATCACCGGGCGCAGAACGAAACCCGCTCCGAACCCGACGATCAGCGTGACCAGCACGATGATGAGTGTCTTTCCCTGCGTCATGACGGCTCCTTTCTCCGGTTGCAAATCAGGCCGGCCGTTGGTTGCGATCCCGCCTGTTAACGTCGCATGTCACTGTCTCGCGCGGTCACGGGATGTCGAAGGACAGCGCATAGCGGTCGCGCACGAAGGCGAGGAAACGCCTCAGCGCGGGATTGGCGTTGTCCTTTCGCCAGTAGCCCGAATAGTTGATGAAGGCCGGTCCCTGCTCGCCCTGGACGGGGCGATAGATGACGTCGGGATAGCGAGCGCCCGTCGCGCCCTCGCAGACGATCGACACGCCCAGACCGCCGCCCAGCACGCTCAGGATCGCCTCGCGGCTGGCCTGATGCATCCTGATATCGGGAGGCTCGCCCGCCATCATCAGGCGGCCGAGCAGCAGGTCGCGGATTTCCGGGCCGGGATCGGCGGCAGGCAGCAGAAAGCGCTCGCGCCGCAAATCGGTCCAATGAACGGCCTCGCTTGCGGCAAGGGCATGATCTGCCGGCAACGCGGCCATGACACGCTCGTTCCACAACCCCTCACGCCGGAATCCGGCATGGCCCGCTTCGCCGACCAGGACCGCGATATCGATCTCGCCCGTATCGAGCCCCGCGAGCAGCGCGCCCCGGTCGGCTTCCACGCCGTCGATCTCGACATCGGGATTTGCCGCTCGCCAGCCCAGTATGGTGGCGCGCAGATGGCCGGCCGAGATCGCGCTGTTGTGTCCGATCATAAGTCCCCCCGCGCGGCCCTGGCCCGCCGCCCGCATCGTTGCCACCATCTTGTCCGCGTTCGCCACCATCGACCGCGCCGCGCGGATGAACTGCGCGCCGGCGAGCGTCATGCTGACGCCGCCCTGCGAGCGGTTGAAAATCCGTCCGCCGATCACCCGCTCCAGCTTCAGGATGGCCCGGCTCAACGTCGACTGCTCCACGTCCAGCACCCTGGACGCGCGATAGAAGCTGCCATGATCCGCCGCGGCGATGGCGTAGCGAAGTTGGCGAATGTCGAAAGGCATATCTATTTCTTCAATCCGACATGGTCAGTACAATCTGAATGGCCGATACCGAGTATAACTCGGTATCGGCTGTAGAATCCCAAGGAAGGCACTCTGTTTTTATGCGCTAGATTAGCCGCTTTATGTCGGCATACTGGCCTTGAGTTTCCAGAAGCACGGTCACTTCGGCATCACCCCGATTGCGCCAATACCAACCATGATTGCCGTTAAACGCAGCCGTAATTACGCCTTCGCCCCTGGAAAGGCCGCGCTTCTTTTCGTAGCTGATCGATTGTCCGCCGCCGTCACCGTGGAGGTCGACATTCACGGCTCCGCCTTGAACGGTCCAGACGAAGCTCGCCTTTTCCCCTCGTTTCATCACGAGCTTCACCTCTGCACCCTCGCCGGGTTTCAGAGTGACGCTCATCCGATCAGTCCGGCCCGGCGCAGCGTCGACTGCGGGCGGGGCGTCGGCGCTCTGCCCAGGGGCGATG
Organism: Acidovorax delafieldii; assembly: GCA_001555775.1. Lineage (GTDB taxonomy): Bacteria > Pseudomonadota > Alphaproteobacteria > Sphingomonadales > Sphingomonadaceae > Blastomonas > Blastomonas delafieldii_A. The sequence goes on from LSHP01000015.1 coordinate 33,216, forward strand.
GTTCTTCCTGATGCAGCGGCCTCGATGATGGCCCTGCTTCTGGCATCATTCGCGGCGGTATCAACTTTCCTGTCCGCTTCGGCCTCTTCGGCGAGTTGGCGCTTTATATCCCCCATATCAGTGAAACCGAGCGCGCGGCCGATTCCGGTAGGATCGACACCATATTCGGCCGGGAGCACGATCGTGACGAGGAGCGCGACGGCTGTCACGGCAGCGATCACGGTCGAACGGATAAGCTGGCCGGATGACGGCAGTTCGGCTTGTGAGGGTATGGGCGAGTTATACATGGTTCAAATCCTTTGATCAGGCGACGACCCAGCCGGTGAGCTGATATCCGATCAGCACGAACCCGGCGGTCATCATCACGACGTTGGCGGTGTAGGCATGACGCCAGAAGCTCGGCGTTCGGCGCCAGAAGCCCATGATGATCAGAATGGCGGCGAGCGCGAGCAACTGACCGAGTTCGACGCCGACATTGAAGGCCAGCAGGTTAGGCAGCAGGCCGTCGGGAGAAATCTCATAGTCGATGATCTTGTTCGCCAAGCCGAAGCCGTGGCAGAAACCGAATATCAGCGTTGCAGCCTTGGTGTTCGGCTGGAAGCCGAACCAGCGTTGGAACGCCCCAAGGTTGTCGAGCGCCTTATAGACGATCGAAAAGCCGATGATCGCGTCAATAATATAGCTGTTGATGCCGAAGTCGAAGAAAACGCCCAGCAGCATGGTCGTCGAATGGCCGATCGCGAACAGGCTGACATAGATCGCGATATGCTTCATCCGATAGAGGAAGAAGATGATCCCGAACAGAAATAAAATATGATCGTATCCCGTCACCATATGTTTGGCGCCGAGATACATAAACTCCAGCAGGTGAACCCCGCTGATCTCCTGGATATAGCCCTTATCGCCTTCGGCGACGGCATGGGCGAAGGCGGTGCCGGTCCAAAGAACGAGGCTCAGCCCGGTCAAGAACAATAACAATAGGAGCCGGGAGGACGCACGTCGTCCGTGCGCCGGCTCAGTAAAAGCCTGTATCATGAGAATACCTGTCTATCTATGTGAATTGCCGCGCTGGCGCGGCGTCGCGGTCACATCGAGGACAGGTACTCCGGGGGGCGGTCCATAGGGTCGCTGTTGCGGCCGCTCAATATCGGTCCGGCCTGAGGTGGCCATCCCTGTTGCACAAGAGGGAGATCGACGCCTGACTGGGCAACACCGATAGGCGTATCATGGCTATGGTCGGCCGGGTTATGCCCATGCACATGGCCACGCACGCGCTCGCCATCATCGCCGTCGTCATGGATGTGGCCGTGGGCAGCGGATTGCTGCTTTAATTCGGCATGGCGTTCTGCCTCCGCAGCGAGCGTTGCACTAGGGGCGTGGCGTGCAATAGCCTGACAAGCGGAAAGTTGCACAGCAAAGGCGAGCAGGCCCAACAGAAAGCGGCGGAATGTTTGACTTGAAAACAGTGTGGACATGGCTCCGTCGCTGTTCTTTCCCGGCTGCGTCGGTTAGAGATATTTAGAGATAGCTTGAAACTCAGCCATCGCCTTTTCGCCGTGCGCCGGATCGCCACCGATGCAGTGGCTGAGGTGATCCTGGATCAAGGTTCGCTTGGCGGTCGCGATCGCCTTTTCGACCGCCTGCAATTGCATGGCGATATCGGAGCAGGATCGTCCGTTCTCGATCATGTCCACGATGCTGCGTAAATGACCGGTAGCCCGGTTGAGGCGTTTGACGATTGCGGGATGGGTCGAGTGAGGATGGGGATGGGACATCTTCTTATCATCGTTACCTAAGGTCATGCTGTCGAGACGTAGTTTTCGGTTCACCGACCGCCAGGTAGGAATTTGATCATGATGCCACCGACCGAAAGAGCGATCGACACCAGTCCTTTATTGACCTTTTAACCGCAACGAGGATAAAGGCAAGTATCCCCCTGGGGGGATATGCCCGACTCGTTGGAAACCATGCTCGCCGTTCTTGCGAACCGAACCTACCGGCATCTGCTGCTCGCCCAGGTCATCGCCCTGGTCGGGACCGGCCTTGCGACCGTGGCGCTCGGCTTGCTGGCCTACGATCTCGCTGGCGGCAATGCGGGCGCTGTCTTGGGAACAGCTCTCGCTATCAAGATGGTCGCCTATATCGGGATTGCGCCCATCGCCGGGGCCTTTGCTGATCGCGTCCCGCGCAGGGCGCTGCTCGTTTCTCTGGACCTCGTGCGCGCGGCCGTTGCGATCTGCCTGCCCTTCGTGAGCGAGATTTGGCAAATCTATGTCCTGATCTTCGTGCTCCAGGCTGCCTCGGCGGCATTTACGCCGACCTTCCAGGCGACCATTCCCGACGTCCTGCCCGATGAGCGCGACTATACCCGCGCGCTCTCGCTGTCGCGCCTCGCCTATGACATGGAGAATATCACCAGCCCGATGCTGGCGGCCGCCTTGTTGACCGTGATCAATTTCCATTGGCTGTTTTCCGGCACGGCGATCGGTTTCATCGGTTCGGCGCTGCTAGTCGTTTCGGTCATTCTGCCGCGCGCCGAGCGGTCAGCAGATCGGCAGGAAAGCCTCTATGCCAAGACCACGCGCGGGATGCGTATCTACCTCCAGACGCCGCGCTTGCTCGGTCTGCTGGCGATTACCTTGTCCGCCGCCGCCGCCAGCTCTATGGTAATCGTCAACACCGTGGTCATCGTCCAGAGCTTACTCGGGATGGCCCAACGCGACGTGGCGCTGACTCTGGCAGCTTATGGTCTGGGTTCGATCGCCGCAGCCCTGCTTCTGCCCCGATTGCTCGACAGGATCGATGATCGAAGGGTTATGGTCGGTGCAGCTGTCGCCCTGTCTGTGGGCCTCGGCGCAATGACCTGGATCAGTATCGCCGTTCCGGTCGGTCCTTCGTACTGGCACATGTTGCTCGCTGGTTGGGTCGTGCTGGGGATCGCATATTCGATGAGCGTCACGCCTTCGGGGCGGTTGCTCAAACGATCGGCCAATGCAGAAGACAGGCCGGCGCTGTTTGCCGCACAGTTTGCTCTCAGCCACATATGCTGGCTGATATGCTATCCGCTGGTTGGTCAACTCGGCGCCAATATCTCCATGACCGCTGCGTTCGGTGCGATGGCGATTTTTGCAAGTGCGGGCACGATTTTTGCCTTGCTATTTTGGCCGTCTGACGACCCCGATGTCGTGCCGCACGAGCATGACGATCTACCGAAGGATCATGAGCATATTCGTCTATATCATACGGGCGACGGTGCCGCACACGCCTATATGATCGACGATCTCCACCCGCATTGGGCGAGGCGGGCATGAGGGCCGTTCGCTGTCTTGCGGGAAGGTCGGGATTGCCGATTTGCGCATTTGCCGATAGTAAAAAGAAGATGCGCCTCGGCCAACGCCATGTCCTTCATGCAAAAGCCGCCAATCGATACCTCATCGTTGGCGCGCTGTTGGCCATGCTAGCGATGCTCAACGTGCTCGGCTTGAATGCTTGGCACAGTTCGATGGCCGGCCATGATGAGACGAGGATCGAAAGCGCTCTTGTCCAGCATGATGACGATAGTCCGTCCATGCCGGAAGTCGATCTTCATAAGGCGACCCACACGGTCATTCATGGGTTGGCGGACATCGTGCCTAGCACTGGCATGACTGCTACTTTCTTCGCCGTTTCAGGCGACTGGTTCGTTTCCAAAGACTTCGTCATCAGCGGTCTTTTACCGGAAGCCCTTCTGCGTCCCCCACGAGGCTGATGCCCGCGCGCCGACCGGCGTTCCGCAAGCATAACCTCAAGGAAAATCCAAATGACCGATTATATCGGCCAACGGCGCGTTCGCGTGGCGCTGTTTGGCCTGTTCACGGCGGCCGGCGGCCTGATGTGCACAAGTGTAAACGCGCAAACCGCCCCGCCTTTCGCAGAACTCTTTCGCGAGACACAGGAAGCGCCGCGTCAGGTGATCCTGGAAGCAGATGTCGAACGCGCCGAGGGCCTGGCCCGGCAAGCACGGGCACGGCCCAATCCCAGCATTGGGGTGATGACCGAGAACATCGCCGGTCAACAGCCCTATAGAGGTTTCGACCGGGCCGAGAGCACACTGCAACTCAACCAGGTCATCGAGCTGGGCGGCAAACGCTCCGCGCGCATTGCGGCTGGCGAAGCGGGAGTCGTAGCCGCTCGCGCCAGGAGCAGGGATGGTCGCCTGGCCTATGCCTATGATCTTGCCCGCGCTTACGGCGCGGCGGAGATCGCTGATCGACGAATCACTCTGGCGGAAGATGAAGTCGAGGAGGCCGAGACTGACCTGCGTGCTGCACGCGCGCTCGTTGGGGCTGGAAAGGAAGCGCGGCTGCGCAGCCTTCAGGCCGAGACCGAGGTCAATTCTTTACGGGCATCCGTGGACACGGCGAAGGCCGAGCGGGTCGGCGCCTATGCGCGCCTTTCCGCGCTTGCTGGTCAGACGACACCGTTCACTACCTTGTCCGAACCTCTCCTGGGAAGGTTCGAGGCGCGGTCCGGCTATGGTCCCGTGGACCCGATGCAGACCGCACCTTACCTCGCCGCCAAGGCTGAGCGAGAGGCGGCAGCGCATCGTGTGATCGTGGCACGGCGTCAAGCAGTGCCGGACGTGACGGCGTCAGTCGGCGTCCGTCGTTTGGAAGTCGACAAGGCCAATGCGATCATCGCGGGGATAACTGTCCCCTTTCCGCTGTTCGATCGCAATCGCGGGAACATTGCCGCCGCCCAGGCGGAGCTACGCGGCGCGGAAGCGCGGGCAAATGCTACCTTGCTAGAATTGGAAGCAGAAATCAGCGCCGCTGTCGCCCTCAACGAAGCGGCGGACGCGCGTGTCGCAGCGGCCGAACAGACGCTGCGAACGGCAGACGAGACCTACCGGCTTGCTCGCATCGCCTACGAGTCCGGCAAGTCGCCCCTGATCGAACTCATCGCGGCAAGGCACGGGCTGGGACTTGCGCGCGGGGTCGTTCTCGACGCTGCCGCTGCCCGCCTCGATGCCCGCGCCAATCTCGCCCGTCTCCAGGGCCTCACCATCACCGGAGAACCGGTCCAATGAACGACAAGAACCGCCTCTATGCCGGTGCCGCCCTTGGGCTGGTCGCCGCCGCCGCGCTCGGCTTCGGTGCCGCGCGCCTCACGCAGCCTTCCGCCTCTGCTCCGGCAGCAGAAACGGAGTCGCAAGCTTCGGCTGCACCAACCGATACGATAGCCATATCGCAGCAGGGCATCGCCGCGTCACAGATCGGCATTGCTCCCGCCGCGTCCGGTGAACTGGACGCGGCGATCCCGGCCGCCGCCACGGTTGAAGCTACGCCGGATGCCGAGGCGGTGTTGACCGCAAGAGCGCCCGGCACCGTGACCCGAATCTTCAAGCGGATCGGCGATCCCGTCGGGCAAGGTGAAACCCTCGCTCTCGTTGAGAGCCGGGATGCTTCGACGATCGCCGCCGATCAGGCGGCGGCGGCGGCGCGCGTCACGCTCGCCAACCGCCAGCTCGCGCGTGAGCGGGGCTTGCTGGCGCAAGGTGTGAGTCCGAGAGCTGACTATGAAGCCGCCGAAGCGAATCTCGCCGTCGCACAGGCCGATGCCCGCCGGGCGAGCGCGGCTGCGGGCGCAGCAAGGGTGTCGAGAGACGGCCGCTCGGTCGCGGTGGTGAGCCCGGTCAGTGGCCGCATCACGTCGGCTCCCGCCAATCTCGGCCAGTTCGTCGCTGCGGAAACCGAACTGTTCCGCGTTGCCGATCCGCGCCGTCTGCAAATCACGGCCAGCATTCCTCCGGCAGACGCCGGGCGCGTGCGCACAGGCGATCGCGTCGAACTCACCGTCAGCGACGGCCGCACCATCGAGGGCCGCGTCCGGTCCGCGACCGGCGTGATCGATCCGCAGAGCCGGGCAGCGACCGTCGTCATCGAGCCGAAGGGTGACGCGGGCTTGCTCGCTCCGGGGCAGCTCGTCCAGGCGCGCATTTTTGCGAGCGGCGGTGCCGTCAAAGATGGCGTTATGGTGCCGCAGGATGCCGTGCAGACGATCGGGGATCGCACCGTCGTCTTCGTTCGGACCCGTGACGGCTTCAAGGCGCAGACGGTCCAGGCCGGCAGCCGCAGCGGCGGGCTCGTTGCCATCGTCTCCGGCCTCAAGGCCGGGACGCCGATCGCCACCACCAACGCTTTCCTGCTGAAAGCCGAACTCGAAAAGGAGTCGGCGGAATGATCGCGCGTATCCTCAGCCTCTCGGTGAGGGGGCGATGGTTCGTCGCCTTCCTCGTCCTCATCATCGTCGGCATCGGCGCATGGCAAATCACCAAACTGCCGATCGACGCCGTGCCCGACGTCACCAACCGTCAGGTGCAGATCAACACCTTCAATCCGACGCTTGGTCCCGTCGACATGGAAAAGCAGGTCACGTTTCCGGTCGAAACCGCGTTGGCCGGTATTCCCGGCCTCACCCTGACCCGATCACTGACGCGCAACGGATTCAGCCAGGTGACGGCGGTATTCACCGACGACACCAACATCTATTTCGCGCGGCAGCAAGTGACCGAACGGCTCGCCCAGGCAAGGGATAGCCTGCCTGCCGGCGTCCAGCCCAATCTGGCGCCGCTCAGCACCGGCCTCGGGGAGATTTTCTTCTACTCGGTCGCCTTCCGCCATCCCGACGGGAAGGGCGTGAAGATCGAGAACGGAAAGCCCGGCTGGCAGTCGGACGGCAGCTATCTCACGCCCGAAGGCGAGAAGCTGACGACCGAACTCGCCAAGGCGGCTTATCTGCGGACGGTGCAGGACTGGATCATTCGCCCGCAGATGCGGACGGTGCAGGGCGTGGCCGGCGTCGATTCCAACGGCGGCTATGTGAAGCAGTATCTCGTCCAACCCAACCTCAATGCGCTGGCTTCCTATGGTCTCTCGATCACGGAGCTGGCAGACTCGCTGGAGCGGGCCAACCTCTCTGCCGGTTCCAATTACATTCGGCGGGCCGGTGAAAGTTTCCTTGTCCGCGCCGACGCACGCCTCAAGTCGATCCAGGACATTGAGGAGGCGGTCGTAGCCACGCGCGCCGGCGTGCCGGTGCGTGTGAAGGATGTCGGTCACGTCGAGATCGGTGGCGCGGTCCGCACCGGCTCGGGCAGCCGCATGGGATCGGAGGCGGTCATTTCGACCGTGCTGATGCTGACCGGCAGCAACAGCCGGATCGTTGCCACCAGCGCGGCAGACAAGCTCACGGAAATCAACCGGGCACTTCCACCCGACGTCTTCGCGGAGCCCGTTTACAATCGTTCCAAGCTCGTCAACGCCACCATCGCCACTGTCGAGAAGAATCTCGTCGAAGGCGCTTTGCTCGTCATCGTCGTCCTGTTCCTGCTGCTGGGCAATATCCGTGCAGCGCTCATCACCGCGGCAGTGATCCCGATCACCATGCTCATGACCGCTACCGGCATGAACAGGCTCGGCGTGTCGGGAAACCTCATGAGTCTCGGCGCGCTCGACTTCGGCTTGATCGTCGACGGCGCGGTCATCATCGTGGAGAACGCGCTCAGACGCCTTGCGGAGCGGCAGGAGCATGAAGGACGGCTTCTTACCCGATCCGAACGCATGGAGGAAACCACACTCGCCGCACAGGAGATGATCCGGCCGACCGTCTATGGCCAGCTCATCATCTTCCTGGTCTTCGTGCCGCTGCTCACCTTCCAGGGCGTCGAGGGTAAGACCTTCGCGCCGATGGCGATCACCCTGATGGTGGCGCTCGCGTCCGCCTTCGTGCTGTCGCTGACCTTCGTGCCCGCCATGATCGCGCTCGTGATCACCGGCAAGGTCAGCGAGACGGAGGTGAAGCCGATCCGCTGGTTCAAGGAGAAATACGCGCCACTCCTGACCAAAGCGGTGGCGCATCCACTGCCGTTTGTCGCCAGTGGCGCGGGCGTGTTCGTGGCGGCGATATTCGCCTTCGGCCTGCTCGGCGAGGAGTTCATGCCGCAGCTCGACGAGAAGGACATCACCGTTACCAACTTCCGCGTGCCCTCGGCCTCAATCGACCAGTCGACGCAGATGCAGCTTCAGATAGAAAATGCGCTGAAATCGCTACCGGAGGTGGCATTGGTCTTTTCCAAGAACGGCAACGCCGACCTTGGCACCGACCCGATGCCGCCCAACGCCTCGGACACCTATGTCATCCCCAAGCCCGAGGATGAGTGGCCGGCCGAGGTCAAGTCGAAGGAGGACATCCTTAAGCGAATCGAGGAACGGATGAAGCCGCTGATCGGCAATCGCACCGAGATTCAGCAGCCCATTCAGATGCGCTTCAACGAACTCATCGCCGGCGTGCGCGCGGATGTCGCGGTCAAGCTCTATGGCGACGACCTCGGCGCGATGAGTGCCCAGGCCAACCGGATCGCCGGTATCCTTCGCTCGATACCGGGCGCCGGTGACGTCAGCGCAGAGCAAACATCGGGTGCGCCGACCTTCGACGTTAAGATCGATCGGCAGGCTGCGGCGCGTTACGGCCTGTCGGTCGAGGAGGTGGCGAACACCGTCGCCGCCGCGCTCGGCGGGCGCGAGGCCGGGCTGCTGTTCGAGGGCGATCGGCGCTTCTCAGTGGTGGTGCGACTGCCGGACGCGCAGCGCGACGATCTGGAAACGCTTGGCGCGATTCCGGTCATGCTGCCCGCAGGACCGGGCGAGGTCGCGCGCTCGATCGCGCTGCGCGAGGTGGCACGGTTCAGCTACACACAAGGGTTGAACCAGATCAGCCGTGAGAACGGCAAGCGCATGGTCGTCGTGCAGGTCAATGTGCGCGGTCGCGATCTCGGGGGCTTCGTCACCGAAGCCCAGGAGAAGATCGGCCAGCTCAATCTGCCCGCTGGCATGTATACCGATTGGGGCGGCACGTTTGAAAGCCTCCAGTCGGCACGTTTGCGCCTGCTGATTGTGGTTCCGATCTGCTTCCTCGCCATTTACGCACTGCTTTACATGGCGCTCGGCGGCTTCGTGCCGGCGGCGATCGTGTTCTCGGCAGTGCCGATGGCGCTGGCGGGTGGGGTGTTTGCGCTGCTGTTGCGTGGCATACCCTTCTCGATCACGGCGGCGGTTGGGTTCATCGCCCTGTCGGGCGTCGCCGTGCTCAACGGCCTCGTCATGATGAGCGCGATCCGAAAGCGGCGTGACGATGGCGTCGATGAGGATGAAGCGATCATCGGCGGCGCGATGGAACGTGTCCGGCCAGTGCTGATGACCGCATTGGTCGCCAGCCTCGGCTTCGTGCCGATGGCGCTCGCCACGGGCACCGGCGCCGAGGTGCAGCGTCCGCTCGCGACAGTCGTGATCGGGGGCCTCATCACCTGCACGGCGCTCACCCTGCTGGTCCTGCCGGCGATCACTGCGCTCATGTCCCGCTACATGGCCGGGCGCGGGCAAAGGGATGAGCGCGCAGAGCCGCATGAGCCCTTGCCGGCCAACTAGCAAGAGGGGCCGGCGGCGAACCGCAAACGTCGTCGGCCCCTCGACACGAAACGAAGAGAGGACAGCGTTATGACAGCCAAATCCTATTCCTTGCTCCGTATCTTCACCGATGAACTGGCGATGAGCGGCGACCGTCCCGTGTTCGAGGTGATTCTGGAGAAGGCGAAAGCGCATAAACTGCTTGGAGTGACGGTCCTGAACGGGCGTGTCGGCTTCGGGCATTCCAAACTGATTCATGCCTCTGGCTTCCTCGATCGCAATGATCCCCTGGTCGTTGAAATCGTCGACGAAGACGAGCGCCTTCGGACGTTCGTGACGGAGATCAACACCATACGTAGCATCGGGCTCATCACGATCGCGCCGGTCGAGACATTGCTCGGCGCGCGCGACGATCAAGCCTGAAAAGGCCGTCGAGACGTCGGGAGCTGAGCCATGTTCACCGTCGAGAATGAAACCGTCATCCACACGTCGCTTCCGCGGGTTTGGACCGCCATCACGAGGTTTGACGATTACCCTCGCTGGCATCCTTTCGTCAGAATAACCGGTCACGTCCGTCAATGAGGTGTAATTTGGGGTGTGGTCACCGGGCTGCATGGT
>LSHP01000132.1 GCA_001555775.1 Acidovorax delafieldii
GCGCGGCTGGCTAGCCACTTGCGCGGGGTGGGTCGCGCGCTTAGCGTCCGGCGCAAACGAGAGCGAGAAGCGCCTGATCCAGCCATTCCCGCTCGGCCTGAGCCTGTCGAAGGCCCCGCTATATGGTCAGCGTGGGCGCGGGGCCTTCGACAAGCTCAGGCTGAGCGGATGGGGTTGGGCCTCGCCTGAGGAGGGACGACATGACCGACACCAAGTACATTTTCATCACCGGCGGAGCCTCGGGCATCGGGCGCGAGGTGGCGCGGTATTTCGCGCAGCGCGGCTGGTTCGTCGGGCTGGCCGACGTCAACCAGAAGGGCATGGAAGAGACTGCGGCGATGCTGCCTCAGGGCATGGCGTCGATCCACCGGCTCGACGTGCGCAGCCGCGAGCAATGGACCCAGGCGCTCGAGGCATTCACCGAGAAGAGCGGCGGCAAGCTGCACGTATTGTTCAACAATGCCGGTGTGGGCATCGGCGGGCCGCTGGAAAACCACAGCGAGGACGATATCGAGAAACTGGTCGACATCAACTTCAAGGGCGTCGTCTATGGCGCGCATATCGGGCACAAATATCTGAAAGCCACGCCCGGATCGTGCCTGCTCAACACATCTTCGGCGAGCGGAATCTATGGCTCGGCCGGGCTGTCGGTCTATTCGGCGACCAAGTTCGCGGTGCGCGGCCTTACCGAGGCGCTCGATATCGAATGGGGACCGGACGACATCCGCGTTCGCGCGCTGCTGCCGAGCTTCATCGATACGCCGCTGCTTCAGGGCACGCCCGCCAACAGCAACCAGTCGATCGGGGCCAGCGTGACCGCCGCAGGGCTGGAAATCGCGCCGGTCTCGCTGGTTGCCGAAGCGGCGTGGAATGCGGTGCACGATCCCAAGCACGTGCACAGCTATGTCGGCCCGACCGCCAAGCGTCTGGCCTTTGCAGCAAAATGGATGCCGGGATCGATCCGCAAGCGTGGTGGGCTAATGGTGCGGGCGCAGCGCGGCGATTGATCGGGCTACCGGCGACACGCCGCGCTTGACCCGCACCGCCCCGGTGTAGCAAAGGCGCGGACATCACCTTTTTCCCGGGACGGAAGCAAGAAAATGGCCGCACGAATCTATCAGCGCCCCAAGAACGCCATGCAGTCGGGCCGCGCGCTGACCGATCTTTGGGTGCTCGAGTTCGAGCCCGCCGAAGCCAAGAAGCCCGATCCGCTGACCGGATGGGCGGGCTCGGGTGATACGCAGCAGCAGGTCGTACTGAAATTTCCCGATCTGGAGGCGGCGAAAGCCTATGCCGAGAAATACGGCATCACCGCGCGGATCGAGCCGACGCCGCCGCGCCGCCTGAAGATCCAGGCCTATGCCGATAATTTTCGCTGATCTTGGTTGATCGGCGCTGGCGGCTCAGCCGGCCATCGCGTCGATCGCGCCCTGCAGGATGAAAGCCGCAGCCGCGCTGTCGACGCGTTCGGCGCGCTTGGCGCGGCTGATATCGGCATCGATCATCGCGCGTTCGACGGCCTGGGTCGACCAGCGTTCGTCCCACAATAACACCGGCAGGCCCAGCACCGCGATGTTGCGGGCAAAGGCGCGGGTGCTTTGCGTGCGCGGGCTGTCGCTGCCGTCCATGTTGAGCGGCAGTCCGATGACGATTCCACGAATCTCCTGATCGCGCACCAGCTGCTCGATCGCCGCCTTGTCCGCACCGAACTTGGTGCGCTTGATCGTCTTGGCAGCAGTCGCAAAGCTCCATCCGGCATCGCAGAACGCGGTGCCGATCGTCTTGGTGCCGACATCGAGCCCGATCAGCCGTCCGCCCGCGGGCAACGCTGCACGGTATTCCGCTGCGTGCGTGGTGATCACTTGCCCAGAAATGCGGCTACCCTCCGTTCCGCGTCGGCGCGCAGGTTCGCCCAGAACAGCGGATAATCATAGACGTGATAATTGTTGCCCGGCAGCACATAGGGGCCGAGCTGCGGCTCGCCGCCGAGCAGCAGCAGCCCGCGATCGTCGCATTTCGCACCCACCAGTGCCGGGGTGATGACGCCGTCGGTCAGTTCCTCGTTGGGCACCAGCGTGCCGAGGTTGCGGTCGGCCGGGGCCTCGTCGCCGAGCACCCCGGTGATCGGATTGACGCACAGCATCGGGCTCTGGCCACGCAGCTCTCCGTCGAACCCGACGCTTGCGGCATAGGCGTCGAGCAGAAGTTGCGGCTCGGCGGGTTCGCCGAAGCTCTGGAAGCCGATCATGCAGTTCGCCTGGTCGGGGGCGGTGCAGGGCGGCAGGCCGAGGGCGAGCAGATCCGTGGTCAGCGATACCGGCCAGCCGATCACATAGGCCGCAACGATCCGGTCGGCGAGCGGGCGGGTGACGACGCGCTGGCGCATCAGCGTGGTCAGGTGCAGGCCACCCTGGCTGTGCCCGGCGATGATGATCGGCATGTCCTTGGGAATTTCGGCGACGAACTCGTCGAACGCGGCGAGAATGTCCGAATAGGCGGCGTCGAACGCCATCTGCGCCTCGGGCCGGGTGGTCAGGAACGCGCCGATTGCGGCCTGGCGATAGCGCGGCGCCCAGATTTCGCCCACGCCGTTGAACACGCTCGCCTGGCTGCGCAGGAAGATGCGCGCGCGATCCTGCGATTCCTTGTCGTTCAGCGGTGCGTTCCACAGCGCGCGCTTCATGTAAGAGGTCGGGTGGATGTAGAAGATCGCGACCTTGGGCGTCCTGGTCACCTCGACGCCTTCCGGGGTCCAGAGCGCCGGATTGGCATCGCCGGTGATGCCAGGGCGCGAGAACCACATCTTCGGATCGGCATAGGCACTGGTCTCGACCGCCTCGGGCTTCACGAACTCGGCCGAGGGCACAAAGGCGGCGGCAAAAATCTGCTGCGGAAACAGGCGGTAGGCAGCGAAAGCTGCGACAATCAGGAAGATGATCGTCGCGATCAGGTACAGGAACTTGCGGGCCAAGACAGTCTCCGGTGCGGGGCAGGCGCGCGGGCACACGCGGGCCTTCGGGGCGCATATAGAAACCGATTACGGTTACTGCCAGTAAAGTGTTGCCCGCGCGCGGATTGCGCAAATGCAGCATTTGCCCGCTTGATGGCTGCGCGGGCCGGTGCTAGCCGCTGGGGCATGTCTGTAGATAGCAAAACCGTCAAGAAGATCGCCAGCCTGGCGCGGATCGCGATGACCGACGCCGAGGTCGAAGCCATGGTGCCGGAATTCAACGGCATATTGGGCTGGGTAGAGCAATTGGGCGAGGTCGATGTCACCGGCGTCGAGCCGATGACCGCCGTCATTCCCAACACCCTGCGTCTGCGCGAGGATGTCGTCACCGACGGCAATATCCGCGACAAGGTGCTGGTCAATGCGCCCGCAGCCGAACACGGCTTTTTCGGCGTTCCGAAGGTGATCGAATAACCATGACCGACCTTACCGATCTCGGCGTTGCCGACATCCGCAACGGCGTGCGCGCCGGTACCTTCAGCGCGCGCGAAGTCGCGACCGCATTCAATGCCAATGTCGCCGAGGCCAAGGCGCTCAACGCCTTTCTGATCGACACGCCCGAACACGCGCTGGCGGCCGCCGACGCGATCGACGCGAAGCGCGCGGCGGGCGAGGAGCTGCCGATCATGGCCGGGGTGCCGATCGGCATGAAGGACCTGTTCTGCACCGTCGGCGTAGAGGCGCGCGCAGCGAGCGAGATCCTCAACGGCTTCAAGCCCACCTATGAATCGACCGTCAGCCAGAAGCTGTGGGACGCGGGCGCAGGCATGCTGGGCAAGCTCAACATGGACCAGTTCGCGATGGGATCGTCGAACGAGACCAGTGCGTTCGGCAATGTCATCTCGCCCTGGCGGCGCAACGATGGCGGCAATGCACCGCTGGCTCCCGGTGGCTCATCCGGCGGCAGCTCGGCCGCGATTTCCGCACGGTTGTGCCCGGCTGCGACCGGCACCGATACCGGTGGGTCGATCCGCCAGCCCGCCGCGTTCACCGGCATCAGCGGCATCAAGCCGACCTATGGCCGCTGCTCGCGCTGGGGCGTGATCGCTTTTGCGTCGTCGCTCGACCAGGCAGGCCCGATGGCGCGCGACGTGCGCGACTGCGCGATCATGCTCGAGGCGATGAGCGGCTTCGACCCCAAGGATTCGACCTCGCTCGACCTGCCGGTGCCGCAATGGGAAGCCGGATTGTCGAGCAATCTCAAGGGCAAGCGCGTCGGTATTCCCAGGGAATATCGCATGGACGGCATGAATGCCGAGATTGCCGCTATCTGGGACAAGGGCGCCGAATGGCTGCGTGACGCCGGTGCCGAAATCGTGGAGGTGTCGCTGCCGCACACCCGCTATGCGCTGCCCGCTTATTATATCATCGCGCCCGCTGAGGCCTCGTCCAACCTCGCGCGCTATGACGGCGTGCGCTATGGCCAGCGCAACCTGCCCGATGGTGCAGGCCTGCAGGACATGTATGCCGCGACGCGCGCCGCCGGTTTCGGCCCCGAGGTCAAGCGCCGCATCATGATCGGCACCTATGTGCTGTCCGCCGGTTTCTACGACGCCTATTATACCCAGGCGCAGAAGGTCCGCGCGCTGATCGCCCGCGATTTCGCGCAGGTCTGGGAGCATTGCGACGTGCTGCTTGCACCCACTGCGCCGAGCGCGGCGTTCGGGCTGGGAGAGAATAGCGACGATCCGATCGCGATGTATCTGAACGACGTGTTCGCGGTGCCCGCCTCGCTCGCGGGTCTGCCTGCGATGTCGGTGCCCGGTGGGCTCGACAGCATGGGGCTGCCGCTCGGCCTGCAGATTATCGGCAAGCCGCTCGACGAGCAGGGCGTGCTCAATGCAGGTCTGGCGATCGAGGAACGCGCCGGATTCACGGCGCGGCCCGAGCGCTGGTGGTGATCCCATGCCCGGCGATTGCGCTGGCCACAGCGAGGTGTTACTTTCGGTAACACCGGAGAACTGCCATGAACGCCCATAGCAAGATCGAACATGAAACGCTCGTCAACATGACGAGCAAGGGGCAGGTCCTTATCCCCAAGGTCGTTCGCGATCTCAACGGCCTGATCCCCAATGGACCGGTCCGCGTCGGCATCAACGACCGCGGTGAGACGGTGATCCTGCCTCCTGAGCATGGCAATGGAGACACGCCGGAGCAACGCAGGACGCGTTTTCGTCAGGCTTTGGAAAAGGTTCGCGGAACCATCGATCTGCAGGGCCTGACGACCGACGAATATATGCGCGAGCTCCGGGGCGATTGGGAACCGTGATCCTGGTCGATTCCAATGTGCTGATCGATCTGTTCGGGCCGGAGCAGGGCTGGTACGCCTGGTCGTCGCAAGCCGCCGAGCATGCCAGCGAAACCGATGAGCTCTTGGTGAACGTGGTTGCCGTGGCGGAGGTGGCGCCCCGGCTTGGTTCGCTGGCGAAGTTCATGGACAATATCGAGACGATCGGCGCGCGCTTGACCGAACTCACTCCGGAAGCGGCTTTCTCGGCAGGGGAAGCATTTGCGGTCTATCGTGAGCGCCGCCGCGCGAATAAGGACATCGTGTCCAATATTCTGCCGGATTTCCTCATCGGTGGCCATGCGCAAGCCATCGGCGCGACCATCCTGACCCGCGATCCACGCTTCTATCGCAGCTATTTCCCGCAAGTTCCTCTCATTACGCCTGAAACGGACACAGAATGACTGAATCAACCTATCGTATCCAGGGTGCCACCGGTGAATGGGAGGTCGTGATCGGCCTTGAGGTGCACGCGCAGGTCACCAGCAAAGCCAAGCTCTTTTCTGGCGCAGCGACCGCATTCGGCGCCGAGCCCAATGCGCAGGTCAGCCTTGTCGATGCCGCAATGCCCGGCATGCTGCCCGTGCCGAACAAGGAATGCATCCGCCAGGCTGTACGCACCGGCATGGCGATCGGCGCGCAGATCAACCGCTGGTCGCGTTTCGACCGCAAGAACTATTTCTATGCCGATCTGCCGCAGGGCTATCAGATCAGCCAGCTCTACCACCCGCTGGTGGGCGAGGGCGCGGTCGAGATCAGCCTTGACGAGAAGAACCCCGATGCCGCGACCAAGACGATCGGCATCGAGCGCATCCATGTCGAACAGGATGCCGGCAAGCTGATGCACGATCAGCACCCGACGATGAGCTATGTCGACCTCAACCGTTCGGGCGTCGCGCTGATGGAAATCGTCTCGCGCCCCGACATGCGCTCTCCGGCAGAGGCGGGGGCGTATCTGAAGAAGCTGCGCACGATCCTGCGCTATGTCGGTTCGTGCGACGGAAACATGGAAGAAGGCTCGATGCGCGCCGACGTCAACGTCTCGGTGCGCAAGCCCGGCGACGAATTCGGCACGCGGACCGAGACGAAGAACGTCAACTCGGTGCGCTATGTGATGGCGGCGATCGAGCATGAGGCGAACCGCCAGGTCGACGTGCTCGAAAGCGGCGGGACGATCGTCCAGGAAACGCGGCTCTACGATCCGGACAAGAACGAGACCCGCTCAATGCGCTCGAAGGAAGATGCGCACGACTATCGCTATTTCCCCGATCCCGACCTGCTGCCGCTCGAGCTCGACGATGCGTTTCTCGACGAGTGCAAGGCCTCGCTGCCCGAACTGCCCGATGCCAAGCGCAAGCGCTATACGAGCGAACTGGGGCTTTCGGCCTATAATGCAGCGGTGCTGACCGCCGAGGCGGAGACCGCGCGCTGGTTCGAGGGGCTGCTCGCCGAATGCGCCAAGGCGCAGGGCAAGCCGGAGGCCGAGGTGGCCAAGGCCGCGGCCAACTGGCTGCTGTCCGAGCTCTACGGCGCGCTCAACCGGCTGGGCAAGACGATCGAGGACAGCCCGGTTAGCCAGGCCGCCGGGGCCGAGTTGCTCGCGCTGGTCGCCAGCGGCACGATTTCGGGCACCATCGCCAAGCAGGTGTTCGAGATCATGCTCGAGACCGGCGATGCGGCGGGCAAGATCGTCGAGGAGCGCGGCCTCAAGCAGACCTCGGACACCGGCGCGATCGATGCCGCGATTGCCAAGGTGCTGGCCGACAATGCCGACAAGGTCGAGCAGTACAAGGGCGGCAAGGAAGCTTTGTTCGGCTTCTTCGTCGGCCAGACGATGAAAGCGATGCAGGGCAAGGGCAATCCGCAGCTGGTCAACGAGCAGCTGAAAAAGGCGCTATCCGCATGACGCGCTGGCTGGCGCTGATCGCAGCGACGCTGGCGCTGCTTGCGCCCGCGTTCGCGCAGGATGCGCCTGCCGCCGATCCCGCGCCGCCGCTGCCGCTGGTCGAGATCGCCACCGATGTCGGCAACCTGACGGTCGAGGTGGACACGCGCCACGCGCCGATCACGGGCAAGAACTTCCTCGCCTATGTCGACAAGAAGATGCTCGACGGCGTGGTCTTCTATCGCGTGGTCAAGGCGGCTGACAATTTCGGCTTCGTGCAGTTCGGCGGGCTTGGCGATCCCAAGCGCATGCTGCCGCCGATCGCGCACGAGCCGACCACCCAGACCGGGCTCAGCCATACCGATGGCGTGCTGTCGGTCGCGCGGTTCGAGCCGGGATCGGCGCGCGGCGAGTTCACGATCATGCTGGGCGCTCAGACCGGACTGGATGCCAATCCGTCCGCCCCGGGCGACAATCTCGGCTATGCGGCCTTTGCCAAGGTGGTGAAGGGGCGCGAGGTGCTGACGCGCATTCTCGACACGCCGATCGATCCTGCCAAGACGGTCGGCGGCGTGTTCGCCGGCGAAATGCCCGGCAGTCCGGTGCGCATCATCAGCGCCCGCCGCGTCACCGCTCCATAATGAAACACCCCCCCCCAAATGGGGAGTGTAAAATCGTGCCGAGTCGTCCGCTTATTACTCTCGGTTAATGTTTTTCCGCCAAGACACCTGATGAAATCTTTGCAACTCGGCTTGCCCGGCCTGTTGCAAGGGGGCTGTCACAGGGGCGGATGGGCGGATGCTTCAGCATATCAAGCCAGATCGGGTAGAATTGGGGATGTTCGTCCACGGCTTTGTCGGCTCGTGGTTCGATCACCCGTTCTGGCGCAAGAAGTTCGTCATCGAGGACGAGGACGACCTCGTGAAAATCCGCGAAAGCAAGGTCGAGGCGGTCATCGTCGATGACGAGCGCGGCCTGGCACCGCGGATTGATCGCCCCAGCCTGACACCGGTGGTACCCGAGCCGGTCCGTCGTCTCGCGACCCAGCCCAATCCCATGGCGACGCGCTATACGCCGCCCTCGGTCGCGGCCAAGAACACCGGCTTCAAGCAGGAGGCCAAGCGCGCCGCCAGGATCGTCGAGAAATCGAAGAAGCAGGTCGGCGCGATGTTCGAGGCCGCGCGCATGGGGCAGGCGATCAAGATCAAGGATGTCGCCCCGCTGATCGACGAGATCCGCGAGTCGGTGGAGCGCAACAACAAGGCGCTCACCAATCTCGTCCGGCTGAAGAGCAAGGACGAATATACCTATATGCACTCGGTCGCGGTGTGCGCGCTGATGATCAACATGGCACGCAAGCTGGACCTCGATGAGACCACGATCCGCCATATGGGCATGTCCGGGCTGCTCCACGATCTCGGCAAGATGGCGGTGCCGCAGATGATCCTCGACAAGACGGGCCGGCTGACCGACGAGGAATTCTCGACCATCCGCACGCATCCCGAGCGCGGCCATGCGCTGATCGGCGACAATCCCGACGTGCCCGATATGGCGCGCGACGTGTGCCTGCACCATCACGAGAAGATCGACGGCACCGGTTATCCGTTCGGTCTGGCGGGCGACGAGATCAGCATGGCAGCGCGCATGGGCGCGATCTGCGATGTCTATGACGCGGTCACGTCCAACCGTCCGTACAAGGACCCGTGGACCCCCGCCATGGCGCTGGGCCGCATGGGCCAGTGGCAGGGCCATTTCGACGAGCGGCTGATGGGCGTGTTCATCAACTCGCTGGGGCTCTATCCCGCAGGCGGGCTGGTGCGGCTCAATGATCACCGGCTGGCGCTGATCGTCGACAATTGCCCGGAAGAATTGTTGGCCATCCGGGTGCTTCCCTTCTATTGCACGTCGCGGCTACAGCAGATCAAGCCGCAGGAGCTGATCGTCCGGCCCGACCAGGGACCGCAGATTCTGGGGATCGAACGTCCCGATTTCTGGCATTTCGAGGACTGGGCCGCCTTGCGGTCCTCGGTGCTCGCCAAGGCGCAGGGCCTGTCCGCAGCGGCTTGACCGCGCGGCCAAACACCGCTAAGGGCCGCGCTTCGATCGCCGGGGCCTTCAGGGCCGTATCGACCGAAACCAAGCAGAACACTGGCGCAAGGTGCGGGTGGGCAACAGGCGGAGCCTCCACCATATCGGCGTGCGACACCATCGCATGCAGGTCACGTATCGGGCGGCAGAGTAACCTCATACTCTACCAACCAGGTGAAGAGAAACATGCCAACGATCAACCAGCTGGTCCGCAAGGGCCGGGTACCCCAGAAGGCGAAGTCCAAGGTGCCCGCAATGGATGCAAACCCGCAGAAGCGTGGCGTTTGCACCCGCGTCTACACGACGACCCCGAAAAAGCCGAACTCGGCGCTGCGCAAGGTGGCCAAGGTCCGTCTGACCAACAGCCGCGAAGTCATCACCTACATTCCGGGTGAAGGCCACAACCTGCAGGAGCACTCGGTGGTGCTCATCCGCGGCGGCCGCGTGCGCGACCTTCCCGGTGTGCGCTATCACGTGCTGCGCGGCGTCCTCGATACCCAGGGTGTCAAGGACCGCAAGCAGAGCCGTTCGAAGTACGGCGCCAAGCGTCCGAAATGATCCTCGCGGGGCCTATCCCCGCTTGATGATCTGGCCTTTTTCAGGAGTTACCTATGTCTCGTCGTCGTCGCCCGGAAAAGCGCGTCATTCTTCCCGATCCCAAGTTCGGGGATCTGACGCTCTCGAAGTTCATGAACAACCTGATGCTGGACGGCAAGAAGTCCGTCGCTGAACGCATCGTCTATGGTGCGCTGGAAACCATGCAGACCAAGGCCAAGGCCGACCCGCTGCCGATGTTCCACGATGCGCTTAACAACGTGAAGCCCGGCATCGAAGTGCGCAGCCGCCGCGTCGGTGGTGCGACCTATCAGGTCCCCGTCGAAGTGCGTCCCGAACGCGCCCAGGCTCTCGCCATCCGCTGGCTGATCTCGGCTGCGCGCAACCGCAGCGAAACCACGATGGCCGCGCGTCTGTCGGGCGAGCTGCTCGATGCCGCCAACAACCGCGGCAATGCGGTCAAGAAGCGTGAAGACACGCACCGCATGGCCGAAGCGAACCGTGCCTTCTCGCACTATCGCTGGTAATATGTGTCCTCTCCTTTGATGGGAGAGGACGCAGCAACCGTGTGTTGCCGAAAAGGGGAGGGCGCACCATATCGGTGTCGTCACCCCCTTTTGACTAAGGAGCAGGTTCGTGTCCGGGCCTGTTCGAGATGCCCTCTTCCGTTGGTGGAGAGGGGAGTGAGCTGCATCCCGTCATGAGCCAATTCGCGCTGGTCAAAGCGCCGGGGCTTCATTATAGGGCGCGGCAAATTACGCCCCCAAATCTTGGAGTTTGAGATCATGGCACGCAGCCATCCCCTGGAGAAGTACCGCAATATCGGCATCATGGCCCATATCGATGCGGGCAAGACCACCACGACCGAGCGGATTCTCTATTATACCGGCAAGTCGTACAAGATCGGCGAAGTGCACGACGGCGCTGCGACCATGGACTGGATGGAGCAGGAGCAGGAGCGCGGCATCACGATCACGTCGGCTGCGACGACCTGTTTCTGGAACGATCACCGCATCAACATCATCGACACCCCGGGCCACGTGGACTTCACCATCGAAGTCGAGCGTTCGCTCCGCGTGCTCGATGGCGCGGTCGCCTGTTTCGACGGCGTGGCCGGCGTTGAGCCGCAGTCGGAAACCGTGTGGCGCCAGGCCGAGAAGTATCGCGTTCCCCGCATGTGCTTCGTCAACAAGCTGGACCGTACCGGTGCGAGCTTCGAGCGCTGCGTCGAGATGATCCGCGACCGTCTCGGCGCGCGTCCGCTGGTGCTGTACCTCCCGATCGGCATCG
Source organism: Acidovorax delafieldii (assembly GCA_001555775.1). Lineage (GTDB taxonomy): Bacteria > Pseudomonadota > Alphaproteobacteria > Sphingomonadales > Sphingomonadaceae > Blastomonas > Blastomonas delafieldii_A. The sequence continues at coordinate 11,116 of LSHP01000132.1, forward strand.
AGAGCTCGTTCATCGGCCTGGTCGACCTGGTGCACAACCGCGCCATCGTCTGGCAGAACGAAGCGCTGGGCGCGAAGTTCGACTATACCGACATCCCCGATGATCTGAAGGATGCCGCCGAAGCTGCGCGCGCCGAGCTGATCGAAACCGTCGTCGAGCAGGACGATGCGGTGATGGAACAGTATCTGGAAGGCAACGAGCCCGACGCCGACACCATCAAGAAGCTGATCCGCAAGGGCACGCTGAACTTCTCGTTCGTCCCCGTGCTGTGCGGCTCGGCGTTCAAGAACAAGGGCGTGCAGCCGCTGCTCGACGCCGTGGTCGACTATCTGCCTTCGCCGCTCGACATTCCCGATGTGGAAGGCGTCAAGCTCGACGGCGAGACCAAGGACACCCGTCCGCCCGCCGACGATGCGCCGTTCAGCGCGCTGGCGTTCAAGATCATGAACGACCCGTTCGTCGGAACGCTGACCTTCGCCCGCATCTATTCGGGCAAGCTGGAAGCCGGCACCTCGGTGACCAACTCGGTCAAGGACAAGAAGGAAAAGGTTGGCCGCATGCTGCTGATGCATGCCAACAGCCGCGAAGACATTTCGGAAGCCTATGCCGGTGACATCGTTGCTCTGGCGGGTCTGAAGGAAACCACCACCGGGGACACGCTCTGCGCTTCGAACGCGCCGATCATCCTCGAGCGGATGGAATTCCCCGAGCCGGTGATCGAGCTGTCGGTCGAGCCCAAGACCAAGGCCGACCAGGAAAAGATGGGCGTGGCGCTCAACCGCCTTGCCCGCGAAGACCCGTCGTTCCGCGTGTCGTCGGATGTCGAAAGCGGCCAGACGATCATCAAGGGCATGGGTGAACTTCACCTGGAAATCCTGGTCGACCGCATGAAGCGCGAGTTCAAGGTGGAAGCGAACGTGGGTGCGCCGCAGGTGGCGTATCGTGAATATCTCGCCAAGCCGGTGGACATCGACTACACCCACAAGAAGCAGTCGGGTGGTTCGGGTCAGTTCGGTCGCATCAAGTTCAAGCTGACGCCGGGCGAGCGCGGAGCGGGCATCACCTTTGTCGACTCGGTCAAGGGCGGTAACATTCCGAAGGAATATATCCCGGCTGTCGAAAAGGGCATGCGCGAGACGGCGGCTTCGGGCTCGCTGGTCGGCTTCCCGATCATCGACTTCGAGATCGAGCTGTATGACGGTGCGTACCATGACGTCGACTCTTCGGCGCTGGCGTTCGAAATCGCGGGCCGTGCAGGTATGCGCGAAGCCGCGCAGAAGGCCGGCATCAAGCTGCTCGAGCCGATCATGAAGGTCGAGGTGGTCACCCCGGAAGATTATCTGGGCGATGTCATCGGCGACTTGAACAGCCGTCGTGGCCAGATCCAGGGCACCGACACGCGCGGCAACGCGCAGGCGGTGGAAGCGATCGTGCCGCTCGCAAACATGTTCGGATACGTGAACCAGCTGCGTTCCTTCACCCAGGGACGTGCGCAGTACACGATGCAGTTCTCTCACTATGACGAGGTCCCGGCGAATGTCGCGGCCGAGGTCAAGGAGAAGCTGGCATAAGCCGGGCATAATCGCTATAGGCGCTCGACCTTAGCCCGCCGAATCGCGCTGATACGCGCGTCGGGCTTTCATTAGGGTGTTGACAGTTTTGGGCAGTCCGGCCAGAGCGCGGCCCGGACTATCCCACAGATAGTAAAGAACGAAGGTAGGAAAAAATGGCCAAGGCTAAATTTGAGCGGACCAAGCCGCACTGCAATATCGGTACCATCGGTCACGTCGACCATGGCAAGACCACGCTGACCGCAGCCATCACCAAGGTGCTCGCTGAAACCGGCGGCGCGACCTTCACCGATTATGCGAACATCGACAAGGCTCCCGAAGAGCGCGAGCGCGGCATCACCATTTCGACCGCACACGTCGAATATGAAACCGAAGCCCGTCACTATGCGCACGTCGACTGCCCGGGTCACGCTGACTATGTGAAGAACATGATCACCGGTGCCGCCCAGATGGACGGCGCGATCCTGGTGGTGAACGCTGCTGACGGCCCGATGCCGCAGACCCGCGAGCACATCCTGCTCGCCCGTCAGGTCGGCGTGCCCGCGCTGGTCGTGTACATGAACAAGGTCGACCAGGTCGATGACGAGGAAATCCTCGAGCTCGTCGAACTCGAAGTTCGCGAACTGCTCAGCTCGTACGACTTCCCCGGCGACGATATTCCGATCGTCAAGGGTTCGGCTCTGGCCGCTCTCGAAGGTCGCGACGACAATATCGGCAAGGACTCGATCAACGCGCTGATGGCGGCTGTTGACTCGTACATCCCGCAGCCGGCTCGCCCCGTCGACAAGCCGTTCCTGATGCCCGTGGAAGACGTGTTCTCGATCTCGGGTCGTGGTACCGTTGTGACCGGCCGCGTCGAAACCGGCATCGTCAAGGTTGGCGAAGAAGTCGAAATCGTCGGTCTGAAGGACACCCGCAAGACCGTCGTGACCGGCGTCGAAATGTTCCGCAAGCTGCTCGACCAGGGTGAAGCTGGCGACAACATCGGCGCACTGGTTCGCGGCGTTGCCCGTGAAGAAGTCGAGCGTGGTCAGGTTCTCTGCAAGCCCGGTTCGGTTACGCCGCACACCGAGTTCAACGCAGAAGTCTACGTGCTGTCGAAGGACGAAGGTGGCCGTCACACGCCGTTCTTCGCCAACTATCGTCCGCAGTTCTACTTCCGCACGACCGACGTGACCGGTGAAGTGATCCTGCCCGAGGGCACCGAAATGGTGATGCCGGGCGACAACGTGACGATCGGCGTGAAGCTGATTGCTCCGATCGCGATGGATCCGGGTCTGCGCTTCGCAATTCGCGAAGGTGGCCGTACCGTCGGTTCGGGGGTTGTCAGCACGATCACCAAGTAATATAGGGCCATCTCCCGGACGGAACTGATTCGTCCGGGAGATGGAATTTTTATAGGCCGCCCCGGCGTTCGGTCCCACCAGGGATCAACGGGTTTCTGGGGCGGTTTGTTTTTCGCTCTTTCGCATCGGTAAAGTGGTAATGGAAACGCAGAATATCCGTATTCGCCTCAAGGCATTTGATCATCGCGTGCTCGATCAGGCGACCGGCGACATCGCCGACACCGCCCGCCGCACCGGCGCTCTCATTCGTGGTCCCATTCCGCTGCCGACGCGCATCGAGAAGTTCACCGTGAACCGCGGCCCGCATGTCGACAAGAAGTCGCGCGAGCAGTTCGAGGTGCGCACCTACAAGCGTCTGCTGGATATCGTTCAGCCGACCCCGGCCACTGTCGATGCTCTGATGAAGCTCGAGCTGGCCGCTGGCGTCAACGTCGAGATCAAGCTGGCCTGAGGCCAGTAACGCCCGGGCCCAGGTCCGGGCATCTCTGCCCGACAGGGCAGGGGCCTAAGGGATACCGCGCAGCCATTGCTGCGGCTCTGGTCCCCCGTCTTTTCCGGTCTGCCTTCGGGCATATGGAAAAAGCCAACCCGGACGGGGTGATCATCAAAATTCGGGTTGGCCCTCAAGGTTCACGCCTTGGGGGTTTTTCGTTGGATACGCCCGCGAGCAATCACGCAGACGGGCCTCTATTGGGAGAATGATCATGCGCACTGGCGTGATCGCGAAAAAAGTCGGGATGACCCGCCTGTTTCAGGAAGATGGCCGGCACGTGCCCGTCACCGTCCTGTCGCTAGAAGATTGCCAGGTGGTTTCGGTGAAGAACCAGGACCGTGACGGTTACGTCGCTGTCCAGCTGGGTGCCGGAGCTGCCAAGCCCAAGAACGTCAACAAGCCGCAGCGCGAGCATTTTGCCAAGGCAGAAGTCGCTCCCAAGATGCTGATGGCCGAGTTCCGCGTCGCCGACGATGCGATCCTGGACGTGGGCGCCACCATTTCCGCCAACCACTTCATCCCCGGTCAGCTGGTCGACATTACCGGCCACACCCAGGGCAAGGGCTTTGCCGGCGCCATGAAACGCTGGGGCTTCGGGGGCATGCGCGCATCGCATGGTGTCTCGATCTCGCACCGTGCACACGGTTCGACCGGTCAGCGCCAGGATCCGGGCAAGGTCTTCAAGAACAAGAAGATGGCCGGTCACATGGGTGACCGTCAGCGCACCCAGCAGAACCTGGAAGTCGTCCGCACCGACGAGGCGCGCGGCCTGATCTTCGTCAAGGGCTCGGTCCCCGGTTCGAAGGGTGGTTGGCTGATGGTTCGCGATGCCGTCAAGGTTCCGCGCCACGCCGACGCTCCGTACCCCGCGGCGATCCGCTCTGCTGCGGGCAATAACGACAATGCTCCCGCCGACACGCCTGCTGAAGACGTGGCTGCCGTGGAAGCAACCGACGGCCAGGAGGGTTAATCGGTCATGAAGCTCAAGGTTCAAACCCTCGACGCCACTGCCAAGGGCGACATCGAACTCGCCGATGACGTGTTCGGCGTGACCCCGCGTGCAGACATTCTGCACCGCGTGATCACCTGGCAGCTCGAAAACCGCCGCGGCACCGCCCGTGCGGCCCGCGAGCGCAGCGATGTTGCGCGCACCGGCAAGAAGTTCGGTCGTCAGAAGGGCGGCGGTACCGCGCGTCACGGCGATCGTCGTGCCCCGATCTTCGTCGGCGGTGGTAAGGCTCACGGTCCCCGCGTCCGTGACTTCAACCCCGCGCTCAACAAGAAGGTCCGCGCGCTCGGCCTGAAGATGGCGCTTTCCTCGAAGGTCGCCAGCGAAAGCCTGATCGTCGTGGAATCGCTCGATCTCGGCGAAGCCAAGACCAAGGCGCTGGCTGCTCAGCTCGGCAAGCTCGGCCTGGGCAAGAAGGCGCTGTTCATCGATGGCGATGCCGTGAACGACAATTTCAAGAAGGCTTCGGCCAACCTGATCGGTCTGAACGTGCTGCCCGCCGTCGGTGCCAATGTCTATGACATCCTGAAACACGATACGCTGGTGCTGACCCGCGCCGCTGTTGAAAAGCTGGAGGCCCGGTTCAATGGCTAAGAAATCCGACACCATCGATACCCGTCATTATGACGTGATCGTGGCCCCGCACATCACCGAAAAGTCGACGCTGCTCAGCGAAAGCAACTCGGTGGTCTTCAAGGTCAGCCAGGACGCCACCAAGCCGCAGATCAAGGCTGCGGTCGAAGCGCTGTTCGATGTCAAGGTCGTGGGTGTCAATACCCTCGTCCAGAAGGGCAAGACCAAGCGCTGGAAGGGTCGTCCCTATACCCGCACCGACATCAAGAAAGCCGTTGTTCGCCTGGCCGAAGGCCAGTCGATCGACGTCACCACCGGCGTCTGAGCGCGGTCGGCAAGCTGACAGGATACAGATATGGCACTCAAATCCTATAATCCGACAAGCCCGGGCCGTCGCGGCCTGATCCTTGTCGACCGCAGCGACCTGTACAAGGGTGGCCCGGTCAAGGCGCTGACCGAAGGCAAGCGCAAGACCGGTGGCCGCAACAACAAGGGTCACGTGACCTCGCGCGGCATCGCCGGTGGTCACAAGCAGCGTTACCGCATTGTCGACTTCAAGCGTCGCAAGCTCGATGTTCCTGGCACCGTGGAGCGGATCGAATATGATCCCAACCGCACCGCCTTCATCGCGCTGATCAAGTACGAAGATGGCGAACTGGCTTACATCCTGGCGCCGCAGCGTCTGGCCGTGGGCGACACCGTGATCGCTGGCGAAAAGACCGACGTGAAGCCGGGCAACGCCATGAAGCTGGCGCAGATGCCGGTCGGCACCATCATCCACAATGTGGAGATGAAGCCGGGCAAGGGCGGTCAGATCGCACGTTCGGCAGGCACCTATGCACAGGTCGTCGGTCGTGACCGCGGCATGGTGATGGTCCGTCTGAACTCGGGCGAACAGCGTTACATCCCCGGCGCCTGCATGGGCACCGTGGGCGCGGTTTCCAACCCCGACAACAGCAACCAGAACTTCGCCAAGGCTGGTCGCAAGCGCTGGATGGGCAAGCGCCCGCTGACCCGCGGTGTTGCCAAGAACCCGGTCGATCACCCGCATGGTGGTGGTGAAGGCCGCACCTCGGGTGGCCGTCATCCGGTCACGCCGTGGGGCAAGCCGACCAAGGGCATGCGCACTCGTAAGAACAAGTCGACCGACAAGATGATCATCCGGTCGCGTCACGCGAAGAAGAAGAGGTAAGTCATGGCTCGCTCCATCAAAAAAGGGCCGTTCTTCGACCTGTATCTGCTGAAGAAGGCAGAAGCGGCGCAGGACGCTGGCGGCCGTGCTCCGATCAAGACCTGGTCGCGTCGTTCGACGATCCTGCCGCAGTTCGTCGGCCTGACGTTCAACGTGTACAACGGCCACAAATTCATTCCCGTGGCGGTCAACGAAGACATGGTGGGTCACAAGCTGGGCGAATTCGCCCCGACCCGCACCTTCCCTGGCCACGCTGCTGACAAGAAGGGCAAGCGCTAATGGGCAAGGCAAAATCTCCGCGCCGCGTGGGCGAAAATGAGGCGCTGGCCGTCGGCACCACCATCCGTGGTTCGGCGCAGAAGCTCAACCTCGTGGCTGCCCTGATCCGTGGCAAGAAGGCCGAAGAGGCGATGAACATCCTTTCCTTCTCGAAGAAGGCCATGGCTGTCGACGCCAAGAAGGTCCTCGCGTCGGCTATTGCCAACGCGGAAAACAACCACAACCTCGATGTCGACGCGCTGGTCGTCGCTGAAGCGAGCGTTGGCAAGGCGATCACGATGAAGCGGTTCATGACCCGCGCACGTGGCCGTTCCAGCCGCATCGTGAAGCCGTTCAGCCGCCTGCGCATCGTCGTGCGCGAACAAGAGGAAGCGTAAGCCATGGGTCACAAGAGCAATCCGATTGGCCTGCGTCTGCAGATCAACCGCACCTGGGACAGCCGCTGGTTCGCCGAAGGTCGCGATTATGCGCGTCTGCTCAAGGAAGATATCGAGCTGCGCAAGTACATCATGAAGACGCTGCCCCAGGCCGCGATCTCGAAGGTGGTCATCGAGCGCCCGGCCAAGCTGTGCCGCGTCTCGATCTACGCTGCTCGTCCCGGTGTCATCATCGGCAAGAAGGGCGCGGACATCGAGAAGCTGCGCAAGACGCTGGAAGGTCTGATCGAAGGTGGTGAGGTCAAGCTCAACATCGTCGAGATCCGCAAGCCCGAAATCGACGCCAAGCTCGTCGCGCAGGGCATTGCCGACCAGCTGATCCGCCGCGTTGCCTTCCGTCGTGCGATGAAGCGCGCGATGCAGTCGGCGATGCGTCTGGGCGCAGAAGGCATCAAGGTGATGTGCGGCGGCCGTCTCGGCGGCGCCGAAATCGCCCGCACCGAGCAGTATCGCGAAGGCCGCGTTCCGCTGCACACGCTGCGTGCCAATGTCGACTATGCCGAAGCCGAGGCGCTGACCGCGTACGGCATCATCGGCATCAAGTGCTGGATCTTCAAGGGCGAAATCCTTGGTCACGATCCGATGGCGCAGGACCGGCTGATGATGGAAGCGCAGACTTCCGGCGTCCGCCCGGCCCGCTGAGCCCAGAACAGACAGACAAGGTAGAGCATCATGCTGCAACCGAAGAAAATGAAGTTCCGCAAGGCTTTCAAGGGCCGGATCAGCGGCAATGCGCCGGGCGGAACCAGCCTCAATTTCGGGTCGTACGGCCTGAAGGCGCTGGAGCCCGAGCGGATTACCGCGCGCCAGATCGAAGCCGCCCGTCGTGCGATCACGCGTCACATCAAGCGTCAGGGACGTTTGTGGATCCGCGTGTTCCCCGACGTGCCGGTGACCAAGAAGCCCGCCGAAGTCCGTCAGGGCAAGGGCAAGGGTTCGGTCGAATATTGGGCAGCCCGCGTGAAGCCCGGCCGCATCCTGTTCGAACTGGATGGCGTCCCCGGTCCGATCGCCGCCGTGGCGTTCGAGCGTGCAGCGATGAAGCTGCCGATCAAGACCAAGGTCGTGGCACGCCTGGGCGATACGTCGCACCTGGGAGGTGAGTGATGAGCAAGATTTTTGAAGACCTTCAGCAGAAGACCGACGATCAGCTGACCGCTGAACTGGGTGCGCTGAAGAAGGAAGCGTTCAACCTGCGCTTCCAGGCCGCGACCAACCAGCTGGAGCGTCCCGCACGCGTCCGCGAAGTGCGTCGCACCATTGCCCGCATCAAGACCCTGCAGAGCGAGCGCGCTCGCACTGCAGCCAAGTAAGGAGGCCGATATGCCGAAACGAGTTCTGACCGGAACGGTGGTCTCCGACAAGGGCGACAAGACCGTGGTGGTGAATGTCGAGCGCAAGGTGAAGCACCCGCTGTACGGGAAGATCATCCGTCGTTCGAAAAAGTATCACGCGCATGACGAGAACAACAGCTTCAAGGAAGGCGAAACCGTCCGCATCGAAGAGACGGCTCCGATTTCCAAGCTGAAGACCTGGAAGGTGCTGGATCGGGTGAACACCCACAAGGCGCCCGAAGCTTCGAGCGAAGCGTAAGCCATTAGGAACTGCCGGACCGGTTCCGGCAAGCCAGACAAGAAGGAAACGGATCCATGATCCAGATGCAATCCAATCTTGATGTCGCTGACAACAGTGGCGCGAAGCGCGTCCAGTGCATCAAGGTTCTCGGCGGATCGAAGCGTCGCTTCGCCGGCGTGGGCGACATCATCGTCGTCTCCGTCAAGGAAGCCGCTCCGCGCGGCCGCGTGAAAAAGGGTGACGTGCACCGCGCCGTCATCGTGCGCACCGCCAAGGACGTTCGCCGCGCCGACGGCAGCGTCATCCGCTTCGACAGCAACGCTGCCGTGCTCATCAACAAGAACGATGAGCCCATCGGCACCCGTATTTTTGGCCCGGTGGTCCGTGAGCTGCGCGCGCGCAAGCACATGAAGATCATCTCGCTGGCTCCGGAGGTGCTGTAATCATGGCGAGCGCTAAGATCAAAAAGGGTGACAAGGTCGTCGTCCTGTCCGGCAAGGACAAGGGCCGCAACGGTACCGTCACCAAGGTGATGCCGAAGGACGACAAGGTCGTCGTTTCGGGCCTGAACGTGATGGTCCGCCATCGCAAGCCGAGCCAGGCGAACCCCCAGGGTGGCCTGGACCGCGTCGAGGCTCCGCTGCACATTTCCAAGGTCGCCGTGGCCGATCCGAAGACCGGTGCGCCCACGCGCGTCCGCTTCGAGACCGTCGACGGCAAGAAGGTCCGCGTGGCCGTGAAGTCCGGGGAGAAGATCGATGGCTGATAAGTACGTGCCCCGTCTGCGTCAGCGCTATGACGACGTCATCGCCAAGGCGATGCAGGAAAAGTTCGGCTACAAGAACCCGATGCAGGTTCCCAAGCTGGAAAAGATCACCATCAACATGGGTGTCGGCGAAGGCAGCCAGGACAAGAAGAAGGTGACCACCGCCGCTGCCGAAATGGAGCTGATCGCCGGCCAGAAGCCTGTGATCACCAAGGCGCGCAAGTCGATCGCCCAGTTCAAGCTGCGCGAAGGCATGCCGATCGGCTGCAAGGTGACCCTGCGCAAGGAGCGCATGTACGAGTTTCTCGATCGTCTGGTGACGATCGCGATGCCGCGCATCCGCGACTTCCGCGGCCTGAACCCCAAGAGCTTCGACGGTCGTGGCAACTATGCCATGGGCCTGAAGGAGCAGATCATTTTCCCCGAAATCAGCTACGATCAGATCGACGCTGTGCGTGGAATGGACATCATCGTGACCACGACCGCCAAGACGGACGATGAAGCGCGCGAACTGCTGCGCCTCTTCGGCTTCCCGTTCCCGGTTGAGGAAACCCAGGAAAAGGCGGCGGCTTGATTGCCTACCGTCTCGCATTTTAGAAAGGCGAGAACTTAAGTCATGGCGAAACTGAGTTCCATCAACAAGAACGAGCGTCGCAAGAAGATGGTCAAGCAATATGCTGGCCGTTATGCGCGTCTCCGTGCGAAGGCAGAAGACACCAGCCTGGATGAGACCGAGCGTCTGATCGCCCGGCTGAAGATGGCTGAGCTGCCCCGCAACGCGAACCCCACGCGCGTGCGCAACCGTTGCAACACCACCGGTCGTCCGCGCGCTTATTACCGCAAGTTCGGGCTCTGCCGTATCGAGCTGCGTGATCTGGCCAACAAGGGCCTGATCCCGGGCGTTACGAAGTCCAGCTGGTAAGGATTTGATGATATGGCAATGACCGATCCTCTGGGCGATATGCTCACCCGCATCCGCAATGGCCAGCAGGCCAGGAAGGACAGCGTGATGTCGCCGGCGTCGAACCTGCGCGCCCGCGTTCTCGACGTGCTGCAGCGCGAAGGCTATATCCGCGGATATAGCGAGGAGCTGCTGGGCCGCCACAAGGGCCTGCGCATCGAGCTGAAGTATTTCGAGGGCCAGCCCGCGATCAAGCATGTCGCGCGCGTGTCCAAGCCTGGCCGCCGCGTCTATTCGGGTTCCAAGGAACTGCCGATCGTGCGCAACGGCCTTGGCATCACCATCGTATCCACCCCCCGCGGTGTTCTGTCCGACGCTGAAGCGCGCGAACAGAATGTCGGCGGCGAGGTGCTGGCGGAGGTATTCTGATATGAGCCGCATTGGTAAAAAGCCTGTGGCAATTCCCGCAGGCGTCACCGCCACCATGGGCGATGGTGTCATCACCATGAAGGGCCCCAAGGGCGAACTGTCGATGCCGACCGTTCCCGACATTACCTATGACCTCACCGATGGTGAGCTGTCGGTGAAGCCGGCCAACGGCACCCGTCGCGCTCGCGCGTTCTGGGGCATGCAGCGCACGCTGGTGCAGAACCTGGTGGTCGGCGTGACCGAAGGTTTCACCAAGACGCTGAACATCACCGGTGTCGGCTATCGTGCCAACGTGCAGGGCAGCAACCTCAAGCTGCAGCTGGGCTACAGCCATGACGTCGATTTCGCCATCCCCGATGGCATCGACATCAAGACCCCGGACCAGACCACCATCCACATCTCCGGCAGCGATCGCCAGAAGGTGGGCCAGGTGGCTGCCGAGATCCGTCGCTGGCGCAAGCCGGAGCCCTACAAGGGCAAGGGTATCAAATATGCGGGCGAGTTTATCTTCCGCAAGGAAGGGAAGAAGAAGTAAGCCATGGCGAAGCTCTCTTTGTTCGATCGTCGCCGTCAGCGCGTCCGCACTTCGCTGCGGGCCCGGGCAGGTGGACGTCCCCGTCTTTCGGTGCATCGCACCGGCAAGCACATCTACGCGCAGATCATCGATGACGCCGCCGGCAAGACGCTGGCTTCGGCATCGACGCTGACCAAGGGCAGCAAGGGCACCGGCGCGACCGTCGCCGATGCGATTGCCGTTGGCAAGAAGATCGCGGAGGCCGGCAAGCAGGCCGGTGTCACCACCGTTGTCTTCGACCGTGGCGGTTTCATTTTTCATGGCCGGGTCAAGGCCCTGGCCGATGCCGCTCGCGAAGGCGGTCTGGAGTTTTAAGCGATGGCAGATGAACTGAACAACGCAGAAGGCGGCACCGACGGCTTCCCCCAGGGTGAGCAGCGTCAGGGCCGTGGTGGTCGCGGTCGCGGCCGTGGCGGCAACGATCGTGGCGGCGAGCGCGGTGGCCGTGGCCGTCGCGACGATCGCAACAAGCGCGATGAAGAGCAGGGCGAAGAGCTGATCGAGAAGCTCGTCCACATCAACCGCGTGTCGAAGACCGTCAAGGGCGGCAAGCGCTTCGGTTTCGCGGCGCTGGTCGTGGTCGGCGACGGTCAGGGTCGTGCGGGCTTCGGCCATGGCAAGGCACGCGAAGTGCCTGAAGCCATCAGCAAGGCGACCGCCGCTGCCAAGAAGAAGATGATCCGCGTCCCGCTCAAGGAAGGCCGCACGCTGCACCATGATGGCAAGGGCCATTTCGGTGCCGGCAAGGTGACGCTGCGCAGCGCGCCCCAGGGTACCGGCATCATCGCCGGTGGTCCGATGCGCGCCGTGTTCGAAAGCCTGGGCGTGGCCGACGTTGTGACCAAGTCCAACGGCACCTCGAACCCCTATAACATGATCCGCGCGACCTTCGAGGCGCTCGGCGAACAGACCAGCCCCAAGTCGGTGGCAGCGCGTCGTGGCAAGAAGGTTGCCGACCTGCTGGGCCGTGGCGGAGCATCGGCTGCTGTCGCCGAGGTCGAAGCCGCCGCGATCACGGAGTAATCGACATGGCAACCATCAAGGTAAAGCAGACCGGATCGCCGATCCGTCGCCCGGAATCGCAGCGCAAGGTGCTGGCTGGCCTGGGCCTCGGCAAGATGAACCGCGTGGTGGAACACACGGACACGCCCGAAATTCGCGGCATGATCCAGAAGGTCCGTCACATGGTGACCATCGTCGACTGATCTCACTAGCCCTCTCCCCTGAAGGGGAGAGGGTTGGGAGAGGGGACTTGCGTTGACGTCTGCCCCTCTCTACTGCGCCTAGCCAGCACGCTGGCAAGGCTGCGTATCTCTCCCCTGAAGGGGAGAGAGTTTTTATTTGGCGCGAACAAAGCGAAAGCGAGTGCAACCATGAAACTGAACGAAATCAACGACAACAAGGGCGCCCGCAAGGGCCGTATGCGCGTTGGACGCGGCATCGGTTCGGGCAAGGGCAAGACCAGCGGTCGCGGCCAGAAGGGCCAGACCAGCCGCTCGGGCGTGTCGATCGCCGGATTTGAAGGCGGCCAGATGCCGCTCCACATGCGCATTCCGAAGCGCGGCTTCAACAATCCGTTCGGCAAGGACTTTGACATCGTCAACCTGGGCATGATCCAGAAGTTCATCGATGCCGGCAAGCTCGCCACCGATGGCACTGTCGATCAGGCTGCGCTGCGCGCTGCCGGTCTGTCGCGCGGCGGCAAGGATGGCGTGCGTCTGCTCGCCAAGGGCGAACTGACTGCCAAGGTGACCTTCGCGGTGGCCGGCGCGTCGAAATCGGCGGTCGAAGCCATCGAAAAGGCTGGCGGCAAGGTTGAAATCATCGCTCCGCGCGAGCCCTATCGCAAGCCGGAACGCGAAAAGAAAGCCTGACCTCGAAGGTCGGCTTGTCAAGCACGCCCCGCCTCCCGATATGGTGAGCGCGGGGCGTCTTGCTTGAAGCGCCCCAAGGCGGTATCGCTGCGCTCTGTTGTCGCTGGGGCGGACAGGCGCGGGGGCTTAGGCGCTTCGGACAGAATTTTCGGCCACGCGCCAGCATGGGCGCTCAATGGGCCGCTTTTTGGGATACAGGTTTCATGGCATCACGGGCCGACAATCTGGCTAGCAATTTCAGCCTGGCGAAATTCAGCCAGGCGACCGATCTGAAGAACCGCATCTGGTTCACCATCGGTGCTCTCATCATCTTTCGCCTGCTGAGCTATGTTCCGCTCCCCGGCGTCGATCCCACCGCGCTTGCCGCGCTGTATCAGCAGACCAAGGGCGGCGTTCTCGACATCTTCAACACGTTCTCGGGTGGTTCGCTCGAGCGCATGAGCCTGATCGCGCTCGGCGTGATGCCGTACATCACTGCCTCGATCGTCGTGCAGCTCGCCGCCTCGCTCTCGCCGCAGCTCGCCGCGATCAAGAAGGAAGGCGAGTCGGGCCGCAAGAAGCTCAATCAGTACACGCGTTACGGCACCGTGTTCCTCACCGCCATGCAGGGCTATTTCATCGCCGTGGGCCTCGAATCCTATGCCGGTGCCAGCGGCATCCAGGCGGTGATCGATCCGGGCATCATGTTCCGCGTCGGCGCGGTGATCAGCCTTGTCGGCGGCACCATGTTCCTGATGTGGCTGGGCGAACAGATTACCGCGCGCGGCATCGGCAACGGCATTTCGCTGATCATCATGGCGGGCATCGTCGCGCAGATGCCCGTGTTCGGCGCACAGCTGTTCGAAGGCGGCCGCACCGGTTCGATCTCGCCCTTTGCCATCGTCACCATGATCGCGATGATCGTCGGCCTGGTGCTGCTGATCAGCTTCATGGAGCGCGCGCAGCGCCGCGTGCTGATCCAGTATCCCAAGCGCGCGACGCAGCGCGGCGTGATGCCGGCCGATCGCAGCCACCTGCCGCTCAAGATCAATACCGCCGGTGTGATCCCGCCGATCTTCGCCTCGTCGCTGCTGCTGATGCCGCTGACGATCACGCAGTTCGCGGGCAATTCGGTCGATCCCAATTCGACCGCCGGTGGCGTGCTCCAGACGCTCAACCAGTATCTGGCGCACGGCCAGCCGCTGTACATGACGCTCTATGCGCTCGGCATCATCTTCTTCTGCTTCTTCTACACTGCGGTGGTGTTCAACCCGGAAGAGACGTCGGAGAATCTCAAGAAGAATGGCGGCTTCATCCCCGGCATCCGTCCCGGCAAGAACACCGCGACCTATCTGGATTATGTGCTCACCCGCATCACGGTGGTCGGCGCGGCTTATCTAACCTTTGTCTGCGTGCTGCCCGAATATGTGATCGCGCAGACCGGCATTCCGCTGTTCTTCCTGGGCGGTACCAGCCTGCTGATCGTCGTCAACGTGACCGTCGATACGATCACCCAGATCCAGAGCCATCTGCTGGCGCATCAATATGCCGACCTGATCAAGAAGGCGAAGCTGAAGGGACGCTTGCGCTAAGCGCGGTGTTTGAGGATAGTCGGGGCCGGGCACAACCGGCCCGTTGGGGGATGGATTACCCATGAATATCATTCTTTTGGGCCCTCCGGGCGCGGGTAAGGGCACCCAGGCCCAGCGTCTGGTCGACGAACGCGGCATGAAGCAGCTGTCGACCGGCGACATGCTGCGCGCGGCGGTCAAGGCGGGCACGCCGATCGGGCTCAAGGCCAAGGCGGTGATGGAGGCAGGCGAGCTCGTTTCCGACGAGATCGTCTCCGGCATAATCGGCGATGCGCTCGACGAGCTGTCGCCCGAGACCGGCATCATCTTCGACGGCTATCCGCGCACCGCGGCCCAGGCCGAATCGCTCGACGAGATACTGGAAGCGCGTGGCCGCACCCTGCACCATGTGATCGAGCTCGAGGTGAACGAGGACGCGCTGGTCGATCGCATCACCGGCCGCTTCACCTGCGCCAATTGCGGCGAGGGTTATCACGACCGGTACAAGCTGCCCGCGAAAGAGGGCGTGTGCGACAAGTGTGGCTCGACCGAGTTCAAGCGCCGTCCCGACGATAACGAGGAAACCGTGCGCACGCGCATGGCTGAATATCGCGCCAAGACCGCACCGATCCTGCCGATCTACGAAGCGCGCAGCATCGTCAGCCGCGTCGACGGCATGGCGAGCATGGATGCCGTCGCCGGTCAGATCTCAGACGTCTTGAACGGGTAAACTCGCCCGGATTGCAGCATCGCTACGTCAGCCCTCCCCCTCGATGGGGGAGGGTTGGGGTGATCGCGCCGGATTGTACCCCGCTGTCATGGCCGCGCCGTTGCGCTCCGCCGCACCCACACCTGCACCGCTGCAACTTGGCTCCTTCGTGGCCAAGTCTCACTGCCTCTCCCATCGAGGGAGAGGCGGGGAGGGCTCACGGCCTGTTTTTCCCGGTGGTAGCCCGGTCATCAGCAGGGGCTGTGCAAGCCGCTGAACTGCCAGTATAATCTGGACCCGCGGGGGCAGGAGATCGAACGATGAACATCACGACTGCGCACAATGCCCGATTCACGCCGCGCCAGATGGCGTGGTCCCTCGCGGCCGCGTTGCTCGTGGCGCCTGCCATCGCGATGCTGTTCACGCGTGAGGTGAACTGGGGCGCCGAGGATTTTGCCGCGTTGGCGCTTTTGATTGGGGTTGGCGGTCTCGCGGTTGAGCTGGCCATGCGATTTGGTCGCAAGCCGGTACACCGGGCGATGCTGCTTGCGGCAATTGCACTTGCCTTGCTGCTCGTCTGGGCTGAACTGGCGGTGGGCATCCTGCCCGGTTGAGGGAGCATTTCTTGATGAAAAGGTTGACCGTGGTTCTCCCGCTGGCGCTGCTGGCCGCGTGCAGCAGCGAGCCTGCCAAGCAGGATGAGCTGGTGACGCTCGACGGTGGGGCAACCGCCGTGCAAGGCACGGTGTCGGCCTCTGCAGGTGGCACGACGCCTGCTCCGGCGACCGGCGTGCAGGCGGTCGACGCCGAGGGATCGAAGCTTGAACCGCTGCTCTCCAGCGCGATCGGTGAGGCAGGGCTGGAGACCGGAGCGTGCCGGTTCAGCCCGGCCCAGGGCGCGCTGCCGGTGCTGGTTGCCAGCAAGACCGGCGGCAAGGCGATGGTCTCGGTCGGTGGCAGAACAGTGCAGCTTGCGCCGTCCGGCCCGGTTCAGCATACCGGGGGCAGCTTTGCGGGCGAGGGCGTGACGCTGATGGTCTCGGCCGCGGGCAAGGAGGCAGCGGGCAGCGCGGCGAGCATGCAGGTCAGTGACAGCGACGGACCGGCCTTTGCTTACAAGGACGGGTACTGGGCCTGCAACTGAGCGCGGGCGCGCTCAGTCCTCGATCGGTGCTTCGGGGTTGCGGACCTTGATCAGGCCGTTGCTGCGCAGCGTCATCACCGGCTCGTCATTCTGGTTGAAGATGACGAGATCGGACTTGAACAGCCCCATGTCCGGACGGTTCTTTGACCGGCGCTTCTCGATGATCGTGGTCTCGATGCGCAGGGTGTCGCCCGGATAGACGGGCTTGACCCAGCGCAGATTGTCCATGCCGGGCGATCCCAGACCCGCCTGGCGGGTGGTCTTCATGTTCTCGACCAGCATCGCCATCATCATTGCGCAGGTATGCCAGCCGCTCGCCGAGAGCCGCCCGAAATGCGTCTGTGCCGCCGCCTCGTCGTCGAGATGGAAGGGCTGCGGATCGTATTTGCGCGCGAACTCGATCACCTCCTCGCGGGTGACGTCATAATGGCCGAATTTCGAAGTCGAGCCGACTTCCAGGTCTTCATAATGGATCATGGACATGAGTTTTGATGCGCAACCTTGTATTTGCAAGCAAAATCAGCGGGCGAGCAGCGGGGCGAGCGTCGCTGCATTGCCGTCCGAGGGCAGGGGAGCGATCCCGGTCAGTGCCGCGAGCAGCGGATAGACATCGACATTGTCGAACACCGGGAGGTTCGCCGTCGGGCGGATCGAGGGGCCGAAAGCCATGAACAGTGCATGCATGTCCGCATTGGCCGGATCATAGCCATGTGCGCCGCCCTTGACCGGCCAGGATGGCGGGCCGGACAGGATGGTCCAGCCGATCTCGGCAACGCAGATGATCGCGGCGACGCGCGGGTTCTTGCCATAATGCAGATGCTGAGGGATCTGCTCCTTGCGATGGCAGGCCATATGGTCGTGCGGCTTCAGCAGTGCCTGATAGACGCGGTCGTCAGTGCCCGCCGCCGGTTCGATCGCGGCATAGGGCCCGGCTTCGACCGCGATATAGCTGGCGCGGTCGATCAGGTCATCGAGCTGGATCACGCGGGTTTCGGCGGTCTCGGCCATGCCATGGTCGGCGGTGATGACGACATTGGCGCGCACGCCCAAGGCCTCGACGCCGCGCACCAGATCGCCGATGCGCGCATCGACCTCGGCAATCGCGGCGTCGAGCTCGGGCGAGCGGCCCGGGCCGAAGCGGTGTCCGGCGGTATCGACCGTGTCGAAATACATGGTGACGAGGCGCGGACGGATGGCGGCGGGGCGGCGTATCCAGTCGAGCACGGTGTTCACGCGCTGCGCGTTGCCAATCGCCTGGTCGAAGCGCAGCCAGTCGCTTGGACGCCTGTCGCCATGCGCGACCTCGCTGCCGGGCCAGAACATCGTCGCGGTGCGCACGCCCGCCTTTTCGGCGGTGATCCAGACCGGCTCGGCCTCGGCCCACCAGAACGGGTCGAGCGCCTGGCGCGCATCGCCCATGCTGAACATCTGGTCGGGGCGGACGGGGTCGATCATCAGGTTGCCGACAATGCCGTTGCGGTCGGGGCGCTTGCCGGTGACGATGGTATAATGGTTCGGAAAGGTCTTGCTGGGAAAGCTCGGCCGCATGGCGGCTGCGACGCCGCGCTGGCGGAATTCGGCAAGGTTCGGCGTCAGCCCGCGCTCGAGATAGTCGGGGCGCATCCCGTCGATCGAGATCAGGATGGTGACCGGCGGGTCGGGCTCCTGCGCGGCGGCGGGGCTGATGAGCGCCAGCGCCAGCAGCGCTGCGACCAGCCGCGCGATCATGCCGACAGCCCGGTCATCCGCGCGCCGGGGGTGCCGTGCGCCACCTCTGCCGTCGCGCGGCGCTTGATGCTGTTCTGACGCACCGACACCTTGTCGACCACCTGGAAATGGGCGAGCCAGGCATCGGGTGTCACCTCGCAGACCACATAGCCGCGCTGGTCGTTGAGGAACTTGAGCTCCGGATTGTTCTTCATCATCTGCTCGCTGCCATAGCGCAGATCCGATCCGTCGCCGCCGCTGCTGATCGAGGTGGCGACGATCTCGGTGCCCACGACCTTGTCCTGATGGACCAGATCGCCGACGAAATTCTGGTGCTCGTCGCCGGTCAGCACCACCACATTGCCGAGACCCGCCATCCGGCCGAGCATGCGCTGGCGCGGCACCTCATAGGCGGCCCAGCTGTCCATATTGGCGATGCGGGTATCCTCGTTCGCCGCGCGGCGGCGGTCGAGGCTCATCATCATGATCTGCTGCGCCAGGCAGTTCCAGCGCGCGCTGTTGCGCCTGAGGTTGCGCGCCAGCCATTCCTCCTGCTCCGCGCCCAGCACCTGCGCGGTTTTGTCGCCCACGCCCTCGCAGATCGGCTTGAAGCCGTCGTCGCACGCCTGGTCGCTGCGATAGGAGCGCGTATCGAGCAACTGCAGCTCGGCCAGGTTGCCGAAGCGCGCGGTGCGGTGGAAGGTGCCGCTGCCGAAGCGCGGCATGTTGGCGCGGCGGATCGGCATATGCTCGTACCAGGCCTGGAGCGCGGCGGCGCGGCGCAGTTCGAAGGCATCGGCGGGAACGTCAGCATTCTCGCTGATCCCGGCGACCCAGTTATTCTCCACCTCATGATCGTCGAACGTCGGGAAGAAGCTGTGCATCGCGTGCGCGCGCTGCAGGTCGGTATCGGTCTTGGTCTGCGCATAGCGCAGGCGATAGTCGCCGATATCGAACAGCTCCTGGCCCAGATGCTGGCGCACCGGCACCTGCAGCCCGCCGCCGAAATAGTTCGCGCGCGTCGGACTGCCGCGATATTCGTAGATATAGTCGCCATAATGGAAGACGAAATCGAGTTCCTCGCGCGCGAGGTGATTGTACGCACCGTAATAGCCGTCCTCGAAATTCTGGCAGCCCACGACACCGAATTTCAGCCGATCGACCGCCGCCTGGGCGAGCGGCAGGGTGCGCGCGCGGCCGGCAAAGCTGCGCTCGCCGCCTGCGGTGAAGCGGTACCAATAGGGGCGCTGCGGCTGCAGCCCCGAAACCTCGACATGCACGCTGTGCGCGGTCTCGGGCCGGGCTATCACCTGGCCCCTGGCGACGATGGTGGCGAAACGGTCGTCGCTCGCCACTTCCCAGTCGACCGGCATCGGTGCCATCGCCATGCCGCCATGCGCCTCGAACGGTTCGGGCGCGAGCCGGGTCCAGATCACGAATCCGTCGGGCGAGGGGTCGCCCGAGGCGATGCCCAGCGCGAAGGGGAAGGTGCGGAACACGCTCACCGACTGCGCCCTGAGGATGCCGGGCGCTGCCAGGCTGAGCGGCGCGGCGGCGAGGAACAGGCGGCGTGAGAGCATGGATCATGGTCCTTCGAGGGGCGGCGGCCTTGCGCCGCCATGCCCGGATTATCTGACAGGCCGGTGACGGATCAGACGTTGAACTTGAAGTGCAGCACGTCGCCGTCCTGCACGACATATTCCTTGCCCTCCTGGCGCAGCTTGCCGGCATCGCGCGCGCCCGCCTCGCCGTTCAGCGCGATATAATCGTCATAGGCGATGGTTTCGGCGCGGATGAAACCGCGTTCGAAATCGCTGTGGATCTCGCCTGCGGCCTGCGGGGCCTTGGAGCCGACCTCAACCGTCCAGGCGCGCGCTTCCTTGGGGCCGACAGTGAAGAAGGTGATGAGGTGGAGCAGATCGTATCCGGCGCGGATGACGCGGGCGAGGCCGGTCTCTTCGAGCCCGAGATCGGAGAGGAACTCCATCCGGCCGTCATGGTCCATGCCGACCAGCTCGGATTCGATCGCGGCGGAAACCACGACGGCTTCCGCGCCCTCGGCCTTGGCCTTTTCGAACACCCGCGCGCTGAACGCGTTGCCGTTCGCGGCGCTGCCTTCGTCGACATTGCAGACATAGAGCACGGGCTTGGAGGTGAGCAGCTGCGCCTGCGCGAGCACGCGGGCTTCCTCGTCATCGGCAGGCTCGGTCAGCCGCGCGGGCTTGCCTTCGCGCAGCAGCTCGAGCGCCTTGCCGAGCACCGACGCGCCGATCTTCGATTCCTTGTCGCCCTGCTGTCCGCGCTTGACCAGACCGGGCACGCGCTTCTCCAGGCTCTCGAGATCGGCGAGCAGAAGCTCGGTCTCGACCGTCTCGGCATCCGAGATCGGATCGACCTTGTTCTCGACATGCTGGATGTCGTCATCCTCGAAGCAGCGCAGCACGTGGACGATCGCATCGACCTCGCGAATGTTGCCGAGAAACTGGTTGCCCAGACCTTCGCCCTTCGATGCGCCGCGCACCAGGCCCGCGATATCGACAAAGGCGAGCTGGGTGGGAATGATCTTCTGGCTGCCCGCGATGGCGGCCAGCTTGTCGAGACGCGGATCGGGCACCGCGACATTGCCGACATTGGGCTCGATCGTGCAGAACGGATAGTTCGCCGCCTGCGCCGCCTGCGTCTCGGTCAGCGCGTTGAACAGCGTGGACTTGCCGACATTCGGCAGCCCGACAATACCGCATTTGAAACCCATGATTTTCCCAGCCTGAAAGTGTTTGTCGGCGCCTGCGCCGATCCTGGCTGCGCCCTAGCGCCATTGCCGGGGCAATTCCAGTGCCTCCGCTCAGCCGATTTCGTGCACTGCCTTGACCCAGGGGCCATAGGGGGAGCCGCCCAGCATCTGGACCTGCACCTTCGCAGAAACCTCGTTGATCGCCTCTTGCGGCTTGGGACCGGGATGCACAGCGCGGCGCAGGGGACGCTGGCCGGCGGGCAGCGCCATGATCTCGGCGATGGCGCGGGGCACATCCATCGGATCGGCCGAGCGACCGCTGCCATCCTCCGTGCCCATGCGCGCCACCACCGCCGGATAGGCCGCCGCGCGCACGGCATCGAGCCGCGCCTTGAGCGCGCCGGTATAGCGGTTGCGGTTGCGCCAGACATCGGTGGGAAAGCCGCCCGGTTCGATGATCGTCACGTCTATGCCATGCGGCACCAGCTCATAGGCCATCTGCTCGCTCAAGGCTTCGAGCGCGAACTTGGTCGCGGAATAATGCCCGCCATTGGGGACGATCACCCGGCCGAGCTGCGAGGAGATGTTGACGATCAGGCCCCGCTTGGCCTTGCGCATCGCGGGCAGCGCCGCGCGGGCGACGCGCTGGGCACCGAACACGTTGGTGTCGAAGATCAGCTTCGTTGCCTCCATGTCCTGCAATTCGACCGGGCCGGTAATGCCGATCCCGGCATTGTTGATGACGACATCAAGCGCGCCACCGGCTTGCGCCTCGGCTTCGAGCACGGCCCTCGCGACCATGGCCTCCGAAAGGACATCGAGTTCGAGCACGGTGATGTCCAGCTTTTCGGTCTCCGCCGCGTTGAGCAGTTCGCTGGCCTGGGGGCGCGGCAGGTTGCGCATGGTCGCGAAGACCTTCGCACCGGCGCGCGCATAATACAGTGCGCCGAGAAAGCCGAAGCCGGTGGCGGCGCCGGTGATGAGAATGGATTTGCCCTTGAGATCGGGCGTTGCCGTCGCCTGCGCGGCGACACCAGGCGCAAACGCCGCCATTCCGGCAAGAGCGCTACCGGCAAGCACGTCGCGGCGATGGGGAAATTCGGCCATGGCGGTCACTCCTGAAGGGTTGCGGCCGCCAGCATCGCAAAACCTGCTGGCGGCCGCAAATGTTTCAGGGTCTTGGGCGTTTCTGTTACGGTTAACCCTCAGCCGCAGCGCAAGATTGCGGCACGATCAGTTGCCGACCGGCTGCTTGTCGGTCCGCGTCACCACGATGGTCGACGAGCGCGGCTTTTCGCCGGCGATCGGCCAGTTGCCCGTCGGGTGCTGGATATTGACGAAGAAGTCGGTGAGGCTGGGCGTATAGGCGATGCCGGTAATCTCGCAGCCGAGCGGACCGACCAGGAAGCGCTTGGACTGCTTGGTGCGCTGGTCGACATGGAACATCGCATTGTGCCCGAACGCCTGGTCGATGGTCACGCCGCTGACGCCCGATGTGCCGGGGACCGAGTGGTCGGTCTGCACCCAGAGGCGGCCTTGCGGGTCGATGCGGATGCCGTCGGGGCTGGAGAAGGTGTCGCCGTTGATATTGCCGACGAGGTTCTCGCCGCCCGGACGCAGCGCCGGATCGCCCGCCAGCAGGAACAGTTCCCAGGTGAAGGTGGTGGCGAGCGGCGAATCGCCCGATTCGCGCATCTTGAGGATATGGCCGTGGCGGTTGGTGACGCGCGGGTTGGTGGCATCGGTGACGCGGCGACCCGAATTGTTGGTCAGCGCGACGAAGATCGCGGTGTTGTCGGGCGCGACGGTGATCCATTCAGGGCGGTCCATCACGGTGCCGCCGGCGACGCGAGCGGCCGATTTGGTGTTGATCAGCACATCGGCCTGGTTGCGGAAATCGACGACGGTCGGGGTCGGTGGCGTGGTCGACTGGCTGACATTGCCGGGATCGCGTGCACCCACAACCAGGCCGTTCTGACCCTGCTGCAGCAGACGCCATTCGCCGGTGCCGTCCGCGTTGAAGCGCGCAACGAACAGCTGACCGAAATCGAGCATGTCGATATTCGCCGCGCGGTTCGTGGCGCTGAACGCGCGTTCGCAGACGAACTTGTAGATGCAGCCCGGGGTCGCATCGTCACCCATGTAGAAGGCGACGCGGCGATCGGCATTGGCCATGAACGCGGTGTTCTCATGGTCGAACCGGCCCATCGCGGTGCGCTTGGTCGGCTGGGCGAGCTCCTGGAACGGATCGATCTCGACCACCCAGCCATAGTCAGTCGCAGGCTGGCTCGGGTCGAAATAATTGTCCGTGGTTTCCTCGCAGGTGAGATAGGTGTTCCACGGCGTGCGGCCGCTGGCGCAGTTGTTGAGCGTGCCCTTGATCGGGTTGCTCAGCAGCCCCGCCGCCGGACCGCCGACGCGATAGGCCGAGTTGCCGGTATAGCGCTTGTTGTAGCGCGAATTGGGCACGACCGACCATTTGCCGTCCGCGCCCTTGGCGATTTCCACCACGCCGACGCCGACCGCCGAGAGCGCGAGCTGGCGCTGCGCGGCGGTGGCCGATGCCGGGTTGCTGGTGACCGCAGCCACGTCTGCATCGCTCATCAGGATGTTGAAATCGGGATATTCGAAGTTCACCGCCAGCACGCCTGACGTGTTGGCATCGGTGTTGGGAATGGCGAACAGCTCCATGCCGTCATGGTTGCCGCCGGCCCATTTCTCGGCCTGGCCGGGAGTGGGGAAGGAGCCGTTGAAGGCTGCAACGCCGGGCTCGATCAGATCGCCCGCCTTGAGCAGCACGGCGGTCTCATATCCGGTGGGCACGGTGACGCGGTCGTTCTGGTTGGCCGGGACCGAGTTGAACGTGACCGAGAAGCTTGGGGCAGGGGCCGGGGTCGGTGTCGGCGTCGGCGCGGTGCCGGTATTGGGGGGCAGCGTGACATTGTTGCCCGCGCCATTGCCGTCACCGCCACAGCTTGCGACCATCGGCGCCAGCGCCAGGCCGAACAGGCCGTTCACCAGGATCTTGCGGCGCGACGGATTGGCCGCGACGATCGCTTCCAGGCTGTTGGGATCGTCATGGTCGGCATTTTCGATGCGATAGGGCGCGCGCGCCGCGTCGGTCAGGTGAGACAAGGTGATTCCCCCGAAAAATCATGGTGTTGATGCCGCGTTCAGCCCCGCGCTGATGCGGCGTGCGCGTGTGTTGCCCGAATTGCGCGCGATCGTGATGGCGGCGCGATGACAGGTCGAAGAAAGCTGTGCGTCACGAACAAGACATCGTTTCGGGGGCAATTTGCCGCTCCCCCAAGGACTTGTCTCAGGACCCGTCCGCACACATCTGCGCGAGCATGAAAGCCTTTTGGACTGTTGACGATCTCGCGCGCGATCTGGCGGCGCTAGGCCTGGGGCAGGGCGATATCGTGCTGGGTCATGCCGGTCTGCGCAGCATCGGGCCGATGATCGCGGGGCCGGATACGCTGATCGCGGCGCTGCGCCAAGTGGTGGGGGCCGAGGGCACGATCATGGCCTATGCCGACTGGCAGGGCGCCCCCGAAGCGGCTTGCGACGAGGAAGGGCACATACTGCCCGAATGGCGCGATCATGTGCGGCCGTTCGATCCCGCCGCATCGCGCGCGATCCGCGACAATGGCGCGTTTCCCGAGTTCCTGCGCACCACGCCCGGTGCGCTGCGCAGTGTCAGCCCCGGTCCTTCGATGGTCGCGCTGGGGGCGAAGGCCGCATGGCTGATCGATCCGCACCCGCTCGATTATGGCTATGGCCCCGGCACCCCGCTGGCGCGGCTGGTCGAGGCAGGCGGCAAGGTCGTGATGATCGGCGCGCCGTGGGAGACGATGACGCTGCTCCACCATGCCGAACATCTCGCCGATATTCCGGGCAAGCGCGTGGTGCGCTGGGACGTGCCGTTTCTGGAGGACGGGCGGACGGTGTGGCGCACGGTCGAGGAGTTCGATACCGGCAATCCGGTGGTTGATGGGCTGGACGACGACTATTTCGACGAAGTGGTACGCGATTTCGTCACGGCGGGCGGCGGACGGCAGGGCAAGGTCGGCGCGGCCGATGCGCTGCTGGTCGGTGCGCCCGCGATGACGCGCTTTGCGGTCGAGTGGCTCGAGCGCCGCTTCTAGCCGCGCCGCGCCGCGAGCAGACCGATGCCGAGCCACAGGCCGAGCGGGAAGCTCATGCCTGCGCCGACCAGCGGAACTGGGAACCAGCCGAAGATCGGCGCGGCGCAGGCGACTGCGATATAGAGCGCGAGCGCGCGCGCGGCGACATCGTCCAGCCGCAGCGCGAAAAGAATCGCGGGGATGGCCGCCAGGCTCGCTACGGCGGCCCAGGCGAGTGCAGGCGCGGACGCATGCGCAAGCTGGATGATCTGCTCGACCTCCGGCACGGGTTGAAGCGGATCGGCGCGCAGCAGCGACAGCGCGGCGATTCCGAACAGGCAAAGTGCCGTCACCAGCGCCGAGATTCGCTTGTCGGTGACGAGGATCGCAAAGCCGGCGAGCGCGAGCGCGAAGGCCTGCGACGCATCGGGCTGGAGCGCCAGAATCGCGGCGAGCAGCGTCGCGATGATCGGCACCAGCCGATGCTGTGCGCCCAGGCGCGCCATTGCGACGATCGCGGCGGGCAGGGTGAGCGAGGCAATGTTGACGAACAGGGGCCCAGCGGCGAGCCAGCGATGCACGCCCTGCTGATCCGGGCCGACCAGCGTCGCCGCCACCAGCGCCAGCGCGCCAAGGGCAATGCCGATCCAGACCCTGGACGAGGGCGCGGTCCGCGCGATCGCGAAGGCCGCGCCGCCGCCGAGCACCCAGACGATGACATTGGGGATCCAGCGCATCTGCGGCGTTCCGCTCAGCACCATCGCGGCAATGCCGCAGCCGGTCGCGATCAGCGACAACAGCGCGAAATATGCGAGCAGCCGGGTATCGCTGCGGGCAGCAAGGCTCATCCCTGCTGCCTCATCGCGACATCGTTCATGAAGCGCACGTCGTCGTCCTTAGCGAGCCAGCTGGCCTCCGCGCCGATCGCGCCGAGCATGTCGGTGAGGTCATCGAGTTCGGTCTTGGCGAAATTGCCGAGCACATGGCCCGTCACCCGGTCCTTGTTGCCGGGATGGCCGATGCCGATCCGCACGCGGCGGAATTCGGGGCCGATATGCTGGTCGGCCGAGCGCAGGCCGTTATGCCCGGCGGTGCCGCCGCCGCGCTTCACCTTGACCTTGAACGGGGCAAGGTCGAGCTCGTCGTGAAATATGGTGACGTCCTGCGGTTCGAGCTTGAAGAAGCGCATCGCCTCGCCGATCGCCTGACCGGACTTGTTCATGAAGGTCGCTGGCTTGAGCAGCAGCAGCTTCTGGTGGCCCAGACGGCCTTCCTGCGCCCAGCCCTGAAAGCGGCGCTTGGGCGGCTCGAAACCGTGCATGTCGGCGATGATGTCGATCGCCATGAACCCGACATTGTGCCGGTGCAGGGCAAATTCGGGGCCGGGATTGCCCAGGCCAACCCAGATCTGCATGGAACCACTCCCTTTGGTTCAGGGAGGGGCGGGGAGAGGGGCATTGTGCCAGCCTCTCGACATTCCCCTCTCCCAACCCTCTCCCCCGAGGGGGAGAGGGCGAGAAAGATGGATTACTCGCCAGCCGGCGTTTCGTTGTCGCCTTCGCTCGACTTCAGCGCCGAGGGAGCAACGATGGTGGCGATGGTGAAATCGCGGTCGGTGATCGCCGAGGTCGCGCCCTTGGGCAGCTTGACCGCAGAGATGTGGATCGAATCGCCGACATCGGTGCCGGTGACGTCGATCTCGATCTCGTCGGGGATGTTGGTCGCGTCGCAGACCAGTTCCAGCTCGTGACGCACGACGTTGAGCACGCCACCGCGCTTCAGGCCGGGCGAGGCTTCTTCGTTGACGAACACGACGGGCACGGCGACTTCAACGGTCGCGCCCTTGGCGATACGCAGGAAATCGACATGGATCGCGCGGTCGCTGACCGGGTGGAACGCCACGTCCTTGGGCAGGGTGACGATCGTCTTGCCATCGACTTCGATCTCGACGATCGAGTTCATGAAATGGCCGGTGCCGAGCAGCTTGTTCAGCGCGCGCTCTTCGACATGGATCGTTTCCGGATCCTTCTTGTCGCCGTAAATGACGGCGGGTACACGGCCTTCGCGGCGGAGTGCACGGGAGGCTCCCTTGCCTGCCCGATCACGCAGCTGGGCCGACAGGGTAAGCGTATCGCTCATAAACTGTCTCCAGATTACAGATGGTCAAAATATCCCCGGCCACGCCTCCAGGGATGACCATGGCGTCGGGGAAGCGGTGCGCATAGTCGCGACTCTCGCAAAAAGCAAGCGTTTCGGGCCTATTGGAGGCGGGTGATCGTATAGCCCTTCGCCTCGAGCAGCGCCTGGACGCTGTCATCGCCCGCCAGATGCGCTGCTCCGACTGCGACAAAGGGCCTGGCGCCGAGGCTCAGCAGGTCCTCGATCTGCGCGGCCCAGTCGCGGTTGCGGCGCACCAGGATGCGTTCGCGAATCTGCGGACGTTCGAGAAGGCCGCGATTGGCGGCTTCGGCAAGCTTTTCGGGCTCGCCCTTGAGCCACGAGGTCACCATGTCGCGATAGGCCCTGGGGGCATTGTCGGCATCGGCGATCACGCTTTCGAGCATCGCGCGCTGATCGGCCTCGGCCAGCTGATCGAAATAGGTGAACTGGCGCGCAGGCGTCTCGAGCCCGATCACTGGCTTGTCGCGCCGCCGGTAGCGCGCGGCGAGCACGCGCTCGACACCTTCTTCCCGCACCATCGCCAGATTGGCGGTGGCGGCGCCCGCGAGCGAGATCGCCGCGGCCCAGCTTTCGAGCGTCTCGAACCGCGCGGGCGCGAGGCGGCTGGCAGCGCGCAGCGCCTCGCCCTTGTCGCGCAGCTCGGGCGGCAGGCGATCTGCGAGAGGCGGCTGGCCCGGGCTGTTGCCAAGCTCCTGGAAGGTTTTCGTGATATCGGCAGAATTCTCGAGGCCCACGACTTCGAGCACCAGCCGGTCGGACCGATCCATCGCCTGCTTCATCTTCGGGCTGATCCATCTGATGTCAGTGGGCAGCGCGTGGATGCCGCCGAACAGCCAGGCTTCGCCGCCATTCGGCCCCTGGACATGCCAGAGTGCAGGCGTGCCCTTTTTCGGGCCGTCCCAGGCGGCCATCCCCATGTCGAGAAACGGAAAGCCGCTGCACGCCTGGATCATCAGGAGCAGCGGCAGCATCAGCCAGCGGGCGATCGTGGAATTCATGGGCACCAAGCTAGGGATGCAAGCGCGCAAAGCAAAGCCTAACCGCCGAACGCCGCCTCGATTTCGCGGCGGATGCCGGGGACCAGATCGGGATCGGTGGTCAGCACCGCCGCTTCCTCATCGCAGATCGCCAGGAACGCGCGGCGCTTGAAATCGGCGAGCAGATGCGGCGGAAACAGGCTGCCGTCGGGCATGGACGAGGCGATGATGTCGATCAGCCGCTCGGCCCCGTGCAGGCGTCCCCAGAGATAGTCGTTCTCGCGATACGCGCGGCTGAAGAATGCGCCGAAGCTGTTGAACTCGATGCCCTTGAGCATCGCCGCCGCGCCGCCCTGACGCAGCGACTGGCAATCGTCGGGCGAGATGCGATCGACCTTGATCGGGTCATATTCGTTCTGCCCTTCGCCCTGGAGCAGCGGCAAAGTGGCGATGTCGTAGAACGGAAAACCGAGATAGGCGAGCAGCAGCGAACGGCGGCTCTCGCGCGGCAGCAGCGCAAGCGCGCCTGCGAGCTGCTCGTCGACGATCCCATCCGCGCTGCGCAGGTCGCGGCGGGCAGCGAGTTCGGCAATCGCCATGGCCGGGTCGTCGATCGCACCTGCGGCAATATCGGCAAAGCCCTGGCCGAGATGGTCTGTCGTCTCACGGTCGAGATAGTGCGAAAGGCAGGCGTAGAGCGTTTCGTGCATCGCGACCACCGCTTCGGGCGGTGTGCGGCCCGATTGCGCGATATCCTCGCCCAGCCGCCGCGCCAGGAAGCGCAAGCGGCGGATGCGGAAGCCCAGGTCCTGGGTGCGGAAGAACAGGATCGCCTCGTCGCTGGCCCCGCCGCCCTTGCCCGAGAGCCGGTCCATGCCGCTGCGGTGCAGCTCCGCGCGAATGGCCTCGCGCAATCGCTCGGCGTAGAGCGCGCGCGGGCCACGATGCGCGCGGCGGAGCGTGTCGACCATGTCCTCGACGATCGTCGCGAGCTTGAGCTGCGCATAGGAGGCATAGGCAAAGCCCGCCATATGCGCGGCGCGGTCCTGCGCCTTGTTGCGCCATTTGGTCAGCCGCTGCGGCGTCGGGCTGTCGAGGAACAGGGTGTAGCCGAACAGCTTGCTCACCGTTTCCTCGACCTCGGCGCGCAGCGCATCGGTGATGGCGCGCATCTGGCGCACGCGCGACGAGCGGCGCTCGATGCCTTCCAGATTGTCGCGGATCGGCTGTTCGCGCGGAATGTCCGAGATCGCGCCGAAAATGGTCGAGAAGAAGCCGGGCAGCCGTTGGCCCATGGCATCGCGTTCGCGCGACTGGTCCATGCCGCCGACGATATCGGGCTTGGGGTCGATATAGACGAAGCGCCGGTCGATCTCGCGATGCGCGGGCCGGTCGCGCAGCGCGTCGATCGCCTGGGCAAAGGGGGCGTTGGCGAGCACCGATCCATCGATCAGCACCGCGCTTTCGGCCTCGCCTTCGGCATATTGCTGGGGGAACACGCGCGCCAGAAACGCCTCGCGCCCGGGCCAGTGCCTTTCTCGTCGCGCCAGCATCCGGTCCATCTCCGCGACGTTGAACGGCGGGAAGGCACCCGGAAAGCTCGCGGTGGCGCGCGCGGCGAACACGAGCTCGGCTGGATCGGCGAGCGAATCGTCGCGGCCGCGCAGATAGCGAAAGCCTATGGAAAGCCGGTGCTCGGTCTCGACCACCTCGGCCGGGCTGTTGAGGCGCAGCCGCTCGAGATGCCCGCGAAAGTCGGTAACGGTGACGAACAGGTCGAGCGGCTGGCCGAGCGGAAGCAGGCGCGGGCCTGCGGGCGTCGCCGCCATCGCCTCCATCGCCTCATACAAAAGCGCGGAAAATCCGGTGCCGCTGAACGGCGGGGCGAACCAGCGCGCGCGAACGAGGCGCGAGAGCTTGGTGCGCACCTCGGCGCGCGCTTCGGGCGCGACGCTGCGGTCGAGCGCGCCGCCGGGCCGCCTAAGCAGCAGCCAGACGAGCGGCTGCGCCCAGAATTTGGTGAAACGCGAAAACGGCCGCGCATCGGGATCGAGCAACCGGTCGATATCCGCGCATTCGAGCCACATGCGGGTCAGCGGTTCGAGCGACTGGCCGCTGGTCAGCGCCTGGGCCAGGAACACGCCGTTGATGCCGCCCGCGCTCGCCCCGGCGATAATGTCTGGCAGCAGCCGCAGCTTGACCTGGCTTTGCGCGGCAAAGGCCTCGAACAGTTCGCGATACACGCTCTGGCTGCCGCTCGCCGGGGGATCGCCCGCGTGGAAATTGCGGCTGGCACGGGTTGCGCGCCAGATTTCCTTGGTGATGCCGTGCATATAGACCGCGAGGCTGATGCCGCCATAGCAGACCAGGGCGATGCGGAGTTCCTTCTGGCGCATGGCGGCGGCGCGGACCTTTTCGTTCAGCCTCTTCTTGTCACTTCGTCTGCACGCTATCGATGTTACGCTGCAAGCGCAAAGCGCCAATTGCGTTCCAGTTTTGTTCGGGCTATGCGCGTGCCATGGCAAAGCCGCGCAAAACCTATGTCTGCCAGGCCTGTGGCAGCGTCTCCAACCGCTGGCAGGGCCAGTGCCCCGATTGCGGCGAGTGGAACACGCTGAGCGAGCAGGCCGCGCCGACGGCCTTTTCGGCGCGGCACGACCTGCAGACCGGCGGGCAGCGCATCCAGCTCGCCCGGCTCGACGCTGCGGTCGAGCTGCCGCCGCGCATCTCGACCGGCATTGCCGAGTTCGATCGCGCGCTGGGCGGCGGGCTGGTGGCGGGATCGGCAACGCTGATGGGCGGCGATCCGGGCATCGGCAAGTCGACCTTGCTGCTCCAGGCCTCGGCCAATATGGCGCGGGCAGGCCATGCGATCGTCTATATCAGCGGCGAGGAAGCGGCGGATCAGGTGCGGCTGCGCGCGCTGCGGCTGGGCCTTGCCGATGCGCCGATCGATCTCGCCTCGGCGACATCGGTGCGCGACATTCTGACCACGCTGCGCGGCCTGGAATCGCCGGTGATGCTGGTGATCGATTCGATCCAGACGATGCACAGCGACCTGATCGAAGGCGCGCCGGGCACGGTCAGCCAGGTGCGCGCCTCGGCGCAGGAACTGATCCGCTATGCCAAGGACAGCGGCTGCGCGGTGATCCTGGTCGGCCATGTCACCAAGGATGGCACGATTGCAGGCCCCCGCGTGCTCGAGCATATGGTCGACACCGTAATGAGCTTCGAGGGCGAGCGCAGCCACCAGTATCGCATCCTGCGCTCGATCAAGAACCGCTTCGGCGCGACCGACGAGATCGGTGTGTTCGCGATGGAGGAGGCGGGTCTGTCCGAGGTGGGCAACCCGTCGAGCCTGTTCCTCAGCGACCGCGATGCGCAGATGCCGGGCACGTCGGTCTTCCCGGCGCTGGAGGGCACGCGGCCGGTGCTGGTCGAGATCCAGGCGCTGACCGTACGCCTGTCGAGTGGGGCGACGCCGCGCCGTGCGGTGGTCGGCTGGGATTCGGGACGGCTGGCGATGGTGCTGGCGGTGCTCGAGGCGCGCTGCGGGCTGAGCTTCTCGACCGCGGAAGTCTATCTCAATGTAGCGGGCGGCTATCGGCTGTCCGATCCGGCGGCGGATATGGCGGTGGCGGCGGCGCTGGTCTCGGCACTGTCCGAACGGCCATTGGGCTCGGGCACGATCGTGTTCGGCGAACTCGCGCTGTCGGGCGAGCTGCGCCCCGTCGCGCATTCCGGGCTGCGGCTGCGCGAAGCGGCGAAGCTCGGCTTCGAAAAGGCGCTGGTGCCCGCCAGCGTGACGGCGAAGGCGTCGGGCGATACCGGCGGAATGCGGCTCAGTTCCTATGCGCGGCTGGCAAATCTCGTTGACCAACTGCTGGGCCGCAACTAGCGGTTCGCCTCATGACCGCATTCGATGTCCTTGTCCTCACGCTGCTTGCGGGCGGCGCGATTCTGGGTTTCCTCAACGGCTTCGTCTATGCGGCGATCTCGCTCATCGCCTGGGTGGCGGGCATCTTCGCGCTGCGGCTGTTCCATGCGCCGGTCACCGCGCTGCTCAAGGAGCCGGTGGGCAATGATGCGGGCGCGGCGGCGCTCGCGTTGGTCGGCATTTACCTCAGCGTCTATCTGATCGGAAAGCTGATCGCGACCTCGCTGCGCAGCCGCACGCGCAAATCGGTGCTGGGGCCGATCGACCGGGTGCTCGGCTTCGGTTTCGGCGCGGTCAAGGGGCTGATCCTGGCGACCCTGGCCTATCTGCTCGTCACCATGCTGCACGGCATCGTCTGGCCGAACGAGGGCCAGCCCGAATGGATCACCGACAGCCGCACCTATCCGCTGCTCAATGCCAGCGGCACCGCTCTGGTCGATCTCTACGACTATCAGCAGACGCTCGGCGATGAGTGAGCCGCGCCGCCGGGGCCGCCATGGCTGAGGTGCTGTATACGCCTGCCATCCTCGCGCTCGCGGTGTCGCTCGCCGATCATCCGCTGACCGACGATCTGCCGCACCGCGCCGAACTGCGATCGCAGAGCTGCGGATCGGTGGTGAAATTGGGGCTGGCGCTTGATGGGGACCGGCGGGTCGAACGCTTCGGCGTGCAGGCGACCGCCTGTGCACTCGGCCAGGCCTCGACAGCGATCCTCGCAGCGCATGTCGCGGGGCAAGGCAGGGACGCGCTGGGGGCGGCGCGCGACGATCTGGCGGCGTTTCTGGCGGGCGAACGAAGCGATCCCGGCACGTGGCCGGGGATCGAGCATCTCACCTCCGCCTTGCCCTATCCGGCGCGGCACGGTTCGATTATGCTGCCCTGGCGCGCGACGGTCGCCGCGCTCGAAACATCGGCCCGAACGGACACCTGAACCATGGAACATGGCGGCGATATCTTCCTGTCGGGCACGGTGCTGCTCGCCGCTGCGCTCGCTTTCGTGCTGCTGTTCCGCAGGCTCGGGCTCGGCGCAGTGCTCGGCTATCTGGTCGGCGGCATCATCATCGGGCCGCAGGTGCTCGGGCTGGTCGCCGATCCCGAATTGATCGTCGGTTTCGCCGAAATCGGCATCGTTTTGCTGCTGTTCCTGGTCGGGCTCGAACTCGCCCCGGCGCGGCTGTGGCAATTGAAGCGCGACATATTCGGGCTGGGCTTGTCGCAGGTCGTGGTGTGCGGGCTGGTGCTTGCCGGGTTCGTCTTCCTCGTCACCGGCTCGACCTGGGGCGCGGCATTGGGGCTCGGCCTGCCGCTCGCCTTGTCTTCGACCGCGCAGGTGCTGCCGCTGCTGCAATCGCAGGGGCGATTGAACACCCCCACCGGCGAGCGCGCCTTCTCGATCCTGCTGTTCCAGGACCTGTCGATCGTCCCGCTGCTGACGATCATCGCCGCGCTGTCGCGCGCGCCGCAGACCGGGCCGCAGACGCCGGGCTGGCTGCTCGCGCTCTATGCGGTCGCGGCGATCGCCGGGCTGGTCCTCGCCGGGCGTTATGGCCTCGCGCCTTTGCTCAAGCTGATCGGCAAGGTGGCCGAACGCGAGCTGTTCATCGTCGCCGGGCTGTTCGCGGTGTTCGGCAGCGCCGCGCTGATGCACAGCATCGGGATTTCGGCAGCCCTGGGTGCGTTCATCGCGGGGGTGATGCTGGCGGATTCGCCCTTCCGGCATGAGCTTGAGGCGGATATCGATCCGTTCCGCTCGATCCTGCTCGGGCTGTTCTTCCTCGGCGTCGGCATGATGCTCGATATCGGCGTGATCATGGCCGATCCGCTGTTCGTCGTCGCGATGGCGCTGGCGTTGGTGGCGATCAAGGTCGCGATCATCTTCGGCATCGCCAAGGCGTTCGGCATGGAAAATCGCGCCGCGTTCGTGCTCGGCCTGCTGCTCAGCCAGGGCGGCGAATTCGCCTTCGTGCTGTTCGCCGAGGCGCAGGCGGCGCTGCTGATCGAACCCGCCGCCGCCAGCCGTTTCGGTGCGATCGTCACCTTGTCGATGGCGACCACGCCCTTCCTGATGCTCACCACCCGGCTGTTCGGCGGGGTGCGCGGGTCGGGCACCGAGGACATGGTCGATCCCGAACAGGCGCGCCAGTCGAACGCGATCGTCATCGGCCATGGCCGGTTCGGCCAGGCGGTAGCCCAGATCTTCGCTGGAGCAAGCATCTCGGTGACGCTGATCGACATCAACCCTGATCAAATCCGCCTCAGCGGCGAATTCGGCCGCAAGGTCTTCTATGGCGATGGCACCCGCATCGACCTGCTGCGCCGGGCAGGCGCGGAAGGCGCAGGCGCGCTGCTGTTCTGCATGGACGACAAGAATTTCGGACCTGATCAGATCGAACCGATCGCGCATGCCTTTCCAGACGCGAAGATTTTCGTGCGCGCCAACGACCGTCGCCAGCTGCTCGCATTAAAGCACGCACCGATCGCGGCGGCGCAGCGCGAGCTGTTCGAATCCTCGGTCAAGCTGGCGCATACCGCGCTGCTGCGCACAGGGATCGACCCCATCGTCGCCGACCGCGTGGTCGAGGAATTCCGCCGGAGAGACTGCGAACGGCTGGAACTCCAGATGGAGGCCGGCAGTATGAGGGCGGGAATGCACCTGAGCTTCGGCGCGGTGGATTCGGAGGCCTTCGACCCGCAGGCGCTCGATCCGCAGGCCGAACAGGCATGACCGTCCGTGCAAGACCATGGACGAATGGCCTGCCATTGCCTATGTAACCGCCTGAACAGGATGACGTGCTCCCAGTGAAACTGCTTCTTGCCCTGCTTGCGCTGTTGACCGGATTTTCGGTGAGCGATGGCGTGCGCCTGGCCGATCCGGCCCTGGCGCAGGGCAATGGCGTGGTTCGCGACTCGCAGATTCTGGCCGAGGACTGCCAGGTCGCGATCAGTGCCGCAGTGCTGCTCGTCGTGACGCTCCTGCCGCTGATCATCGCCTTGCGGCCGAGCCAGCACCGCCTGATTGCGCGCACCATCCGTGTCGCGCCGCTTACCGTCCATCGTTCGGACCGGCTGCTCCAATAAGCTGCAATCCGGCGCGTCTTTCGATGCGTCTTCAGCCCCTGTCCTGACCGGGGCCGGCCAGACACGTGTGCCTGTGCCTGGCATTCGACCGTTTCTCCCAAGTTTTCCAAGGAATTATCGCCATGCTGGGCGCCATTGCCAAATCGCTTTTCGGCTCTGCCAACGACCGCTACGTCAAGGGCCTGCTCAAGATCGTCGACAAGATCAACGCCTTCGAGCCGCAGATCTCCCCCATGTCCGACGAGGAACTGCGCGACCAGACGCTCAAGTTCCGCGCGCGCCTTGAAGCGGGCGAGACGCTCGACGACATCCTGCCCGAGGCTTTTGCCACCGTCCGCGAAGCCTCGATCCGTACGCTTGGCATGCGCCATTTCGACGTCCAGATGGTCGGCGGCATCGTGCTCCACCGCGGCGAGATTGCCGAAATGCGCACCGGCGAGGGAAAGACGCTGGTGGCAACGCTCGCCTGTTACCTCAATGCGATCGAGCGCAAGGGCGTCCACGTCGTCACGGTGAACGACTATCTCGCTGCGCGCGACGCCGAATGGATGGGCCAGGTCTATCGCTTCCTGGGGCTCACAACCGGCGTGATCGTGCCCAATCTCAACGAGACGCAGCGGCGTGAGGCTTATGCCGCCGACATCACCTATGCGACCAACAACGAGCTCGGCTTCGATTACCTCCGCGACAACATGAAGCACGAGCGCAGCCAGATGGTGCAGCGCCCGTACAATTTCGCGGTGGTCGACGAGGTGGACTCGATCCTGATCGACGAGGCGCGCACCCCGCTGATCATCTCCGGCCCGACCGACGACAAGTCCGAAATGTACATCGCGGTCAACGCGATCGTGCTCAAGCTCGACGAGGCGGATTACGAGAAGGACGAGAAGTCGCGTTCGGTGATCCTGACCGAGGACGGAACCGAGAAGGCCGAGCGGCTGCTCGAGGAAGCCGGCCTGCTCACCGGCAGCAACCTGTACGATGTCGAGAACACGCAGATCGTCCATCACCTCGATCAGGCGCTCAAGGCCAATGTGATGTTCAAGCGCGACATCGATTATATCGTCAAGGACGACCAGATCGTCATCATCGACGAATTTACCGGGCGCATGATGGACGGGCGCCGCTGGTCGAACGGCCTGCACCAGGCGGTCGAGGCCAAGGAAGGCGTGCAGATCAAGCCCGAGAACCAGACGCTCGCCTCGATCACCTTCCAGAACTATTTCCGCATGTATCCCAAGCTGTCGGGCATGACCGGGACGGCGGCGACCGAAGCGGCGGAATTCTTCGACATCTACAAGATGAACGTGGTCACCATTCCGACCAACAACCCGATCCGCCGCATCGACGAGGAGGACGAGTTCTACAAGAACACGACCGACAAGTTCCAGGCGATCGCCAAGGCGATCCGCGAGAAATACGAGACCGGCCAGCCGGTGCTGGTCGGCACGGTGTCGATCGAAAAGTCGGAAATGCTCTCCGAATTCCTGAACAAGGAAGGCGTAAAGCACAGCGTACTCAACGCGCGCTTCCACGAGCAGGAAGCGCATATCGTGGCGCAGGCGGGCCGTCTGGGCGCGGTGACCATCGCCACCAACATGGCGGGCCGCGGAACAGACATTCAGCTTGGCGGCAATGTCGAATTCCGCATCGACGACGAACTGCGTGACATGCCCGAGGGACCGGAGCGCGATGCCGCGATCGAACGGATCAAGGCGGAAGTCGCCGCCGAAAAGCAGCAGGTGCTCGATGCCGGCGGCCTGTTCGTGCTGGGCACCGAGCGGCACGAAAGCCGCCGCATCGACAACCAGCTGCGCGGCCGTTCGGGCCGTCAGGGCGACCCCGGCCTTTCGCGCTTCTATCTCTGCCTCGAAGACGACCTGCTGCGCATCTTCGGACCAGATACCCTGTTCTCGCGGATGATGAAGAACAACCTGGCCGATGGCGAGGCGATCGGCTCCAAATGGCTGTCCAAGGCGATCGAGACCGCGCAGAAAAAGGTCGAGGCACGCAACTACGACATCCGCAAGCAGGTCGTCGAATATGACGACGTGATGAACGACCAGCGCAAGGTGATCTACGAACAGCGTTCGGAGATCATGGACGCCGAGGCGGTCGACGATGTCGTCGCCGACATGCGCGCCGACACGGTCAACGCGATCGTCGGCGAAGCCTGCCCGCCGGGCAGCTATCCCGAGCAGTGGAATGTCGCGCAGCTCAAGGCGCGCGTCTCCGAGGTGTTCGGGCTGGAACCCGACATCGACGCCTGGCTGCAGGAAGATGCGGTCGATCCCGAAATGCTCGAGCAGCGCATCCGCGAGATGGCCGAGGCCAAGGTGGAGGC
The DNA here is from genome assembly GCA_001555775.1 of Acidovorax delafieldii. Taxonomy (GTDB): domain Bacteria; phylum Pseudomonadota; class Alphaproteobacteria; order Sphingomonadales; family Sphingomonadaceae; genus Blastomonas; species Blastomonas delafieldii_A. The sequence goes on from LSHP01000132.1 coordinate 48,620, forward strand.
CAAGGCGAGCGAGATCGAGACCGGCATGTGGCGCTCGATCGAGAAATCGGTGCTGCTGCAGAGCCTCGACCATCACTGGAAGGAGCATCTGGCGACGCTCGATGCGCTGCGCCAGGTCGTGTTCCTGCGCGCCTATGCGCAGAAGACGCCGATCAACGAATACAAGAGCGAGGCGTTCGGCCTGTTCGAGCGCATGCTCGAGGTGATCCGCGAGGACGTGACCGGCACGATCATGAATTTGGAAATCCGCGAACCGGAAGTGCCCGCATTGCCCGAGCTGCCCGATTTCCTGACCACCCATTTCGATCCGTTTACTGGCGAGGATAACAGCGCGGATATCGACGGCGGCACCTTGGGTACCGTCACCGCCACGCTGCCGCCGCGCCAGTCGCCGCTGCCTGAGGCCCCGGTCGATCTGGTCAGCAGCGAGATCAGCCGCAATGCCCCGTGCCCGTGCGGATCGGGCCGCAAGTACAAGCACTGCCACGGCAAGGCTGCCTGAGCCGTCATGTGGGGGCTGGCTGCCGGCTTCGCGCTGACGGCTCTGCTCTATGCGTCGGTCGGCTTTGGTGGTGGATCGACCTATAATGCGCTGCTGGTGCTCGCCGGGACAGACTATAAGCTGCTCCCGGCGATCGCTTTGGTGTGCAACCTGATCGTGGTGACCGGCGGTACCTTTCGCTTTGCGCGGGCAGGGCAGGTACCGTGGAAGCTGCTCTGGCCGATCCTGCTGCTGTCGGCGCCCTGTGCCTGGGCGGGCGGGCGGCTGCCGGTGGACAAGCCGCTGTTCGTCGCGCTGCTGGGCTCGGCGCTGCTGGTCGCCGGGCTGCTGATGCTGTTCCAGCGCGAGCCGGGGCAGGGCACCGCGCCGCGCTCGCAGCTCAACTGGGGCAGCGTTCCGATCGGCATGGGCGTCGGATTTTTCAGCGGCATTGTCGGCATCGGCGGCGGGATATTCCTGGCACCTGTGCTGCACCTGTTGCGCTGGGCGAGCGCGCGCCAGATCGCGGCCAGCGCCAGCGTGTTCATTCTGGTCAACTCGCTCGCCGGCCTTGCCGGGCAGTTGATGAAAGCGGATGCTGCCGCGACCCCGGCTGCGATCCTGGCCTATTGGCCGCTATTCATATCCGTGCTGATCGGCGGGCAGATCGGCAGCCTGGCCGGCGTGAAGCTGCTCCCACAAAAGCTGATCCGCATCGGTACGGCAGTACTGATCCTCTACGTCGCGGGGCAACTGCTCTGGCAGCGGTTCGGGGTTTAGGATTGATTTGGACCATCTTTTGGTCTAAAATTCGGGTGTCGATCTGGGAGATTTTCCATGGACGTGTCCGTATCCGACGCGAAAGCGCAGCTCACCGATCTCGTCAGGCGGGCTCAGGCGGGCGAAGAGGTCGTGCTGACCCGGCACGGACAAGCCGTTGTACGGATCGTGCCAGTAGCTCCGGTAACCACTGCCGCAGCCCGAAAGAAGGTGCTCGAAACGGTCCGCAGGGCTGTTGCGGGCAAGTCCCGCCCTGGTGCCGTAGCCGCGCGCAGCCAGGACTATCTCTATGGCGATGACGGCCTGCCGCGTTGATCGCTGTCGACACCTCGGCGCTGATGGCGATCTTGCTGGACGAGGATTCAGCGTCGGCCTGTGCCGAATGTCTCGCGTCCGATCAGCCGCTGATCATGTCTGCAGCGACATTGTCAGAAGCGCTGATCGTCGCTGGAGGGCGAAATCTCGGACCGGAAATGGCGCAGATGGTGTCGGGGCTGGGGATCGAGATTGTCGCGGTGACAGAGGATTTCGCCAAGCGCGTCGCCGCAAGCTACTCACGATGGGGCAAGGGCATCCACCCCGCATCGCTCAATTTCGGAGACTGCTTTGCCTATCAGCTGGCGAAGGACCGAGAATGCGGACTTCTCTATGTCGGGAATGATTTTGCGAAAACGGATATCGCGTCAGCGATCTGACAAAAGGCTGGCTCCCCGAGTAAAGTCTAAATTGACGTTTCTCATGTGCTCTCAGTGTTACGAAAATCGTAAAAAGATGTAGGATTAGCCTGATATTGGTGTTTCTCGTATCACCCTTGATACTCCTGTTGTTTCGTATATTATTGGCAGGTAATTTGAGGGGTGAGCGATGGCGCGCTATTCTGATGCCTGGGCTGCAAAGGCTGATGTTGGGAAGCATCATCTGGGCGATGGGCTATACTTGACCGTCACGCCGAACGGCGCGCGGCGCTGGTCGCTGCGGATGTATAGCGGCAAGCGTTATGAGTTCGGGTTGGGCAGCCTAAAGGATACCCGGCTGGACGACGCGCGGGAAAAGGCGTTCAAGTTGCGCAGGCAGATAAAGGAAGGCGGTGACGTTCATTCCGAGCGCCGCCGCCAAGCCCAGCGCCCAGTGACGTTCAAGCAGGCCATGGAAGCCTTGCACGACGCCAAGAAAACCGGATGGTCCGACAAGCAGGCTGCATCTTTCCTCTCAACGCTGACAACCTATGCAATCCCGACACTCAGCAATATGCCGGTTGCGGATATTCATGCCCCAGAGATTATCGCAGTGATGAAGCGAAAAGGGCTGTGGGCCAAGAAGCCCGAAATGGCTCGCAAGGTCCGGCAGAGGATCAGTAAGGTGCTCGAATTCGCCAAGGCGAGCGGATGGCGCAAGGACGAGCTGCCGGAGCCCAAGACGATATCCATCGTGCTGCCTGATCGCGATAAGGCCAGCAAATCCCACGACTCCATGCACTATTCGGAGGTGCCTGCTTTCTTTGCATCTATGCTCGAGGCGATCGAGCAGCCAAGGGGCAACAGTCCGGCGCGGTTGGCCCTATTGTTTACCATATTGACCGGCGCGCGATCTGGCGAAGTGCGCAATGCGCGGTGGGAGCAGATAGACCGCGGTGCCATGACATGGCGCCGCCCGGCGGACATGATGAAGAGCCGCCGCGATCATATCGTTATGCTAAGCACTGCAGCCCTGGCAATCTTGGACAAGGCCGAAGCATTAGCCGACGGCAGCGAGCTGATCTTTGGAAGCACCCATAAGGGAGCAACATTGAGCGACGCCACCTTGCTGGCGACGATGCGCAAAGCCGGCCGTTCCGAAACCGTTCACGGCTTTCGTGCCTCCCTGAAAGATTGGGCAATGGAGAAAATGCCCCATTTGCCTTGGTTCGTCGCTGAATTCGCACTGGCACATCAAGTCGGCAATGCGACCGAGCGCGCATATATCCGCAATGATGCTGCCGAATTACGAGCCGAGCTGGCCGAGGCATGGGGGCGCTTTGTCGCGCCATCGCTGTCCGGCGGCTCTGACAACGTGGTGCAGCTGCGCGCCGCCGCAACCTAGTTTTCAAACGGCTGGGCAAAGGGGTGCCACCCGATGCCCAGCCTATCACCAACGGCAAACCAAAGGAGATGCCGCGATGACTACCGAAGCGAATAACACCAATCCCGACCGTGCCAAGTGGGCGATCGCGTTTGCACGCGTGCGCCAAGCTCAGCAGAATCTGGAGGCTTACATTGAGGCGACCCGCCCGTTGAAGGAACTGGAGAGGCTTCACGTCGAGCGCGAGCATAATGCCCGGAATATTCAGAGCGCAGTGCCGCAGAAGCTGACGCTCGATATTCGGGCTGAAATCCTGAATGCCAATCCGCTGTTCGCGGTGCCCGATCAGGTATACGAGAACGAGGACGTGTTCGGCGAACTGCTTAGCGATGCCGAGGAGGCGCTGATGAGCACGCCCGCGCCCGACCTGGCTGCGCTGCGGTGGAAGCTCAACAAGGCCGCGAGCTCTTGCTACAGCCCCGAATACCTGGCTCAGATGCATGCCGACATGGACCGCCTGATGGGGCCGAGCGAGGCCGAATCCGAGCTTCTCACGGAGGCGGCATGACAACTCATCTAACGGGACATGCGCAGTGATAGCCCCCGCCATCTGGGCGCGCTTCCGGCGCAAGCTACGCGACGGGACTGCATCGCCGCTCACCCTGGCGCAAATCCAATCGGCCATAGAGGCAGGCTGGGCAGGTGGCGATGTGGTGCGCGAGCGCGCGCCCGTGGCGATCGATTGGGCGTTTCTAGAGCGGCTGCGCCGCCCTGATTGATGGCAAATGCCTTGAACCAAACCGCGCCCTTTATACTGCCGGACACGCAGCCGGGCTCGCACGCGGCACTGCTATGCCATGTCGCGTATCCTGACCATGAACGCCTCCGCATGCGCGCACTGTCTGCGATCAAGGCATGGGACAGGTTCAACGCGCATCGCCCCATGGGGCTTAAGCGCGAGAGGATCGAGGCGGCACTCCGCCAGCTTGACCGGCGGGTGAGCGATAGGCTGGTGGCTGGTCATGTCTTTGCCAGGCAAGTTCTTAAGCTGCAGCGCAATGACGGCATCTTTGGCAATCTGTTCGGGACCAGGGCGTTCCATCGCCGCCGCGCGGCGTATCTTGGGACAGATGAGGCGAACTTGATCCAGCGGCTGTGGCAACCGGCCTATCCCGTCATGCACATTGCTGCGGCCATGGGCGAGCGCCTGGCGGTGCGTCCGCCGATCGAGCACTGGCTTTACAGCGACGTCTGGCTTGCCCCGGCGCTGGCATCTGGCGAACGATGGCGGTTGCTGGCGATCGAGGTCGATCATCCGCGCGCCATGGGGCTGCGGCCAGTGAGATTTGGCTAAGGGCACTTTTCGTTATCAGCCGACAGGCAGTTAGCATGCTTGGATAGTCCCGCACATGGTCACGTCCGTCAATGAGGTGTAATTTGGGGTGTGGTCACCGGGCTGCATGGTC
>LSHP01000133.1 GCA_001555775.1 Acidovorax delafieldii
ACCAGCAGCACCTAAATCTCCACCGAAAATTACACCACGAGCGCGGACGCTAACCTCCTAGCACGGCTTTGTAGCATTCGCGTATCAGCACCGGCTACGCGCGAGCCATCATCGCGTTACCCGGAGGTGCTTCTCCTCGCTCCTGCTTTGGCAAGCCGGAGAACCAACATGAAAGCACCCGCAACTGCCCTTCTCGGCCTATGGGTCTGTACCCTCGCAGGCGCGCTCGCTGCGCAACCGATCAGCGCGCCACTGACAGCATCGGACGGCAACGCGCCGCCTAGCGATGGGGCTCCATCCAAACCTGTCATCATGGGTGGTGACGGCAAGTCGCTTCCACCAGAGTTGCTGCGCCAGATCGAGGAGCAACTGAAAGCGGAAGCAGAAAAGAGGCCGGACGGCGCGAAGCCACCGGCACCTCAGATCAGGATTCTCGGTGCCGATGGCAAGCCGGTCCCTCCCGAGGTTGCGCGCCGGTTGCAGGAGCAATTCAAGGACCTGGTCCCGCCGGCGCCTGACAAGGACAGCGGGTCGGATCAGCTTTCTCCGAGAGAACCGGTCGACAAGCAGCCGATCGTCGTCTCCTCTCAGCGGCCTCGCGGTGCCATCGAAAGCGATGTTCCGGCGGAACGGACCTTCAACCAGCTGGATATCCGGGCGCTCGGCGCGGAGAACATCGCCGCCGTGCTCGACACGATCGGATCGCAAACGGCCAGCAACCGGGGTCGCGGGGACAGCGCGCCGGTGACCTTGCTGAACGGGCGCAGGGTTGCAGACTTTGCGGAAATCGCACGCATCCCGGCCGAAGCCATCGAGCGCATGGAGATCTTTCCGGAGGAAGTGGCGCTGCAATATGGCTTTCGGGCCGATCAGAAGGTCGTCAACATCGTCACCTTCGCGAATTTCCAGTCGCGCGTCGGCCAGGCCAGCGCGCTGGTCCCAGGCGAAGGCGGACGGGACAGCTGGATCGCGAATGCCGATTACCTGAAGCTTGCTGGCGACACGCGGATCGCGCTGGGCGCAACATACAGTCACGCCGAGCAACTGCTCGAAAGCCAGCGCGATATCCGCCAGTTTGCCGCCGCGCCGGACCTGGGAACAGCGCGCACCCTGCTGCCCGAGAGCGAGAGCCTTGCCCTGACGGGCGTTCTGAGCGGGCATGTGCTTTCCGATGTGGCGGCGACTCTCAATGGCCGCATCGATATCAGCCGCAACGACAGCCTGCTCGGCGCAGACGGCACCCGGGTGCTGCAGCGCGACAGCGACCGTTCACTCGTGCATTTCGGCACCACGTTCAGTGGCAAGAGCGGCCGCTGGCAATGGTCGGCGCTCGGCAATTTCGACCGCATCGAGAGCGAGATAGTGACCGACAGGAGCGGCATCGGCTCCCGCCGCGATGCCGCACGATCGACCGATACGCTGGCCAATGTCGATCTGCTCGCCACCGGTCCGCTTGCAACCCTGCCTGCCGGGCCGTTCACCGCCAGTCTGCGTCTGGGGGCCGAATTCAGGGAGTTTTCGAGCCGGGCAGAATTCGCGGCAAACGAGGTTCGATCCGACCTTGCGCGCGATCGGGGGGCAGCGCAGATCAATCTTGGCCTGCCCTTGCTCGGCGATGCCGGTGGCAAGGCCTCGCCGCTCGGCCATCTCGCCCTGAGCGGCAATGCCGCGTTCGAGCGCCTGTCCGACGCCGGGTCGCTATGGACCTATGGGTTCGGCCTGAACTGGTCGCCCGCGAAGGGGATAGACCTGGTTGCATCGGTGACGCACGAACAGGGCGCGCCCAGTCTTGAACAGCTGGGCGGCCCGGTTCTGGTGACGCCGAATGTCCGCACCTTCGACTTTGCCCGCCGCGAGGTCGTCGATCTCACCCGGATTACGGGTGGCAACGCGGCACTGCGCAACGACGACCGGCGGCTTGTTCGGCTCGGCCTCAATCTGCACCCGCTCGCCAGAACCGATCTGACGTTCAGCATCGATTATGTCCGCACCCGCACCGACGATCCGATTGCCGCCTTCCCCATCGTCACCCCGCAGGTCGAGGCTGCATTTCCCGAACGCTTTGCACGCAGCGCGACCGGACAATTGCTGCGGATCGACTCACGGCCTATCAACTTTGCCGCCGCGCGCCAGCAGCAGCTGCGCTGGGGGGTGAACTTCACCCGTCCGCTCGGCGAGGTGCCCGACTTCATGCGCGATGCCCAGGTCCGCGTCGTCACCAGCGAGGCGGAGGCGCGGCGCCTGTTCCCCAATGCCGAAATGGTGCGCGCGCAGCCGGGAAGCGCCACGTTTCAGGGCGCCTCCAACCTTACCAGCCGCTTCTTTGTCAGCCTCTATCACAACTGGTATCTCGAGGACGAAATCGCGCTGCGGCCGGGTGTCCCGGTCCTCAACCTGCTGGAGGATGGCGCGGTCGACTTTCTGGGTGGTCGCCGTCGTCATGAGATCGATCTTCAGGCGGGTGTCTTCAAGCGCGGGCTCGGCGCACGCCTGACCGCAAGCTGGCGAAGCGGCACCCGCATTGCCCAACAGGGCTCGGCAGCGGGCGATCTGCGCTTCAATGATCTGGCGGTGGTCAATCTCGCCCTGTTCGCCAACCTTGCCGAGCGCTTCGGAGGCGAAACCGCACCGCGCTGGCTCAAGGGGATGCGGGCGTCGATCGGGATAACCAACCTGTTCAACACCCGGCCGCAAGTCCGCGATGACGCCGGGACAGTGCCGCTCAGCTACCAGCCGGCCTATCTCGATCCTCTGGGCCGGACATTCAGCTTCAGCCTGCGGAAACTGTTCTGATCCGGCGCATGCTTTGCCGGGCGAACCGTCGTCCAAAGGCGTCTGACTTGCCAACGACAGCCAACTGCGTCGCGGCTGCGAGATAACGGATCGGCTATCATTGCCAGGTGCACATTCCTATTTGAGCCGCGCGGGACATCGATGGAATAGCGCTTTGCTAACTCTTTCTGTGGTATTTTCCGGACGATGTGCGGCATTGTTGGACTGATTTGCGCTGACCCTCCCGAGCAACTGGCGCGGCGCGTGGCAGCCATGAACGGAGCGATCCTGCATCGCGGTCCCGACGATGATGGTGTGCATCTCGCGCCCGGGCTGGCGCTCGCGATGCGGCGGCTGGCGATCATCGATCTGAGCACCGGGCACCAGCCGATGAAGACCCCCGATGGCGTCACCATCGTGTTCAACGGCGAGATCTACAATTACCGGGCATTGCGCGCCGAGCTTGAAGCCAAAGGCTATGCCTTCCACACGCGTTCGGACACCGAGGTGATCCTGAACCTCTATCATGCCGAAGGCACCGCGGCCTTTGCGCGCCTTAACGGCATGTTCGCGGTGGCCATCCACGATGCGCGCAGCGACGAGCTCATCCTCGCGCGCGACCAGATCGGCATCAAGCCGCTCTATATCGCGGAGCATCAGGGCGAATTCCTGTTTGCCAGCGAGATCAAGGCGATCCTGGCCGCCCTGCCCGGCCGCCCCGCAATCGACCCGCAGGCGCTGTGGGATTATCTCTCGATGCGCTTCATGGCGCCCGACCGCACGATCTGGGCCGGCATCGGCAAGCTGGGGCCGGGGCAGCTGCTGCGCCGCAAGCTTAGCGATGGCCACCAGACCATCGAGACCTACTGGCGTGCCGACCTGACCCCTGGCGTCTTCGATCCATCGCGCGATTATGCGCGCGAATTTGCCGACCAGTTCCTCGCGGCGGTCGACAGCCATATCGTGGCCGCCGACGTGCCCGTTGGCGCGTTTCTTTCGGGCGGGCTCGATTCCGGGGCGATCGTGGCCGCGGCGAGCGAGCTTGGCCATCGCGATCTGCACAGCTTCTCGATCAGCGGCGATGGCGCCGGCGCCGATGACGAACTGCCGCTGGCGCGCGCCGTGGCCGAGCGCTTCGGCACCCGGCATCATGAAATCCGCATGGCGCAGGCCGATTATTTCGACGCGCTGGACGATGTGGTACGCGCCTTTGACGAGCCCTATGGCGATGCGACCGGCGCTGCGCTGTATGTGATGTCGCGCAAGGCCAGCGACCATGTGAAGGTCGCGATGTCGGGCGAAGGGTCGGACGAGCTGCTGCTAGGCTATACCCGGCCAGCCGATCTAGCGACCCTGGCCAAGGTCGCGCGCCGTTATGGTCATGTGCCCCGTCCGCTGCTGCGGCTGGCCGCGCGGCTCGTTTCGTCCGATCGCGCCTCGATCTTTCGCGCCATGGCCGAAGGCGGACCGGGCGCCTATCGCCGGGGCATGGCCGCGCATATCGGCTGGACGATCAGCGACGCAGAAAAGGCTGCGTTCTGGCGCGGGCCGGACATGGTACCCAGCTTCGATCTGGTGCAGGGCTGGTACACGCTTGCCGACTCCGTCAACCCGCTGGCGCAGAGCCAGCAGGCCGATTTCGGCACCTGGCTGGTCGAGGACCTGCTGATGAAGGCCGACAAGATGGCGATGGCAGCGTCGCTGGAAACGCGCGTGCCCTTTCTGCACCTGCCACTGGTCGAATGGTGCCAGTCGACCCCGATCGAGGCCCGGATCGGCCTGCCGGGACAGTTCCGCACCAAGGCGGTGCTGCGCGATTTTGTCGCCACCCGCCTGCCCGATGCGGTGCTGAAGGCGCCCAAGCGGGGCTTCCCGCTGCCGATCTTCCCCTGGTTTGCCGAGCGGCTGCGCGATGCAGGCGGTTATGTTCCGGTCAGCCGCGAATTCCACAACTGGATATCGCTGGAAGGCCTGCAGCCGATCGTCGCGCGCGCCTGCAGGAACGAGCGGCGCGCGCTGGAGCAGCTCTGGGGCATCGCGATGTTCGACCGCTGGTGCGCGGTCTATGCCGATTGAGCGAGCCGCTGCTCGAGCAGCTGTGCGATTTGCGGGTGCATGGTGAAATACTGGCGGCCATCCTCGCGCCGCTGCGGTTCGGCCGTCGGTGCCTGACCGCTCGCCACCATCTCCGCGACCAGTTGGGCCAGCGCGGCTATCTGGACCTCGTCCACTGCCTTGCGCAGGGCAGCAATATTGCCGATGCCCTGGCGCGCGACCGGAACGATGCGGATGATCCGCCCGGTATCGATGCCCGGGTCGATCCAGTGCAATGTCGCCCCCAGCGGGCCGCCCTCCCAGGCCGCCCATTCGGCGACATTCATCCCGCGATAGCGCGGCAGCACCCCCATATGCGCATTGAGCACGCCGAGGCGCGGGATGCCGAGCAGCGGCGCGCGCAAGATGCCAGCGCCAGCATGGATCATCAGGTCGATGGCTTCGCTGCGCAGCCGGTCGAGCGAGGCGGCGGAAACCAGATCGGGCAGGTCGAGACACACGATTCCGTGCTGCGCCGCATAGCCTGCGGCATCGCGCATTAGGCCCGATGCGCTCGCCTGCGGCTGCTCTGCTTGGGGCTTGCCGCACAGCCTGGAGAGCAGCTTGTCGGTCAGCGCCCCGGGCCCGCGCTCCAGGATCAGCGCGCGCAGCCGCGCCGTGGCTGGCGCAATCTGGGGCTGCTCGCAGACGATCAGCGCTGGCCGAATTCCGCGCGCCGCCAGCGCCGAGGCGACCACCGCGCCCTTGCGCGAGTGCCGGTGGGTGAGCAGCGCGATCCTCACGGGTTCGAAGCGGCCTCCTGAAGAAGCCTGCGCTTTTCGAGCAGGCCGTCGATGAAATATTTCGCGGCCCAATTGGGCAGCGCCTTGGGAATATAGCTGCCCCAGACCGGGTCCGATCCGCCGATCCCACCGGCAAGGCCAGGGTTTACATTGTCGCGAAGCTGCGCATGCTTGACCAGGTCGAGCGCCTTGAACCCGGCATTGGCAAAGCGCCAGTCGCCGTCAGCCCTTGTCAGCGCAAACCAGATCAGCGCCATCTGGGCGTTGCCGGTCAGGCATTGCGGATGTTCGACCTCGCGCCAGCGCCAGTCGAGCACGCCGGGCAGCCGCCGCGACAGTTCCAGCCGGCGCATGATCCCTTCGGCGGCCTGTCGCGCCGCGGCGATGCCGTCTTGGCGCTTCAGGATCAGGCTGGTCGTCAGCACGCCAGCCACCGTATAGGCGATGGTGTGGGTATAGGCGTTGCGGTCGCGATGCTGGTCCTCGGTAAAGCCCGCCAGATCGAACCAGCCGGTCGCCTTGTCCTGCCGTGCGAGCACCCAGTCCAGGTGCCGTTCCGCGCTGGCCAGCGCCGCGCTGTCGCCAAAGGCATCGCCATATTCGGCGAGCCAGCAGCTGAGGTGCGCGGCATAGGTTGCAGCGACATCGAGATAGAAATGGCGGCGATAGGCACCATCCGCATCCTGCACCGATATCAGCCACGCCGCGCAGCGGGCAGCGGCGGCAGCAGCCCGGCCGTCGCCTGTGCTGCGCGCCCAATGGGTGAGGCCATGCAGGATCTGCGCGCTGTTGAAGGGCGATGGCCTGGTACGGTTCTCCAGCACCTCGCCTCCGGGAAAGGCACCATCGGCCAGTTGCAGGCCGAGCAGAAAATCGATCGCGCGCGCAGCACGATCACGCCATTGCGGCTCGCCCCAATGGTCTGCCAGCTTGAGCAGCGTGGGGATGATATAGCCCGTGGTTTCGGGATAGCTGGACGACCATCCGCTCGCCAGCTTGTACCGCCCGGAAAAGCCACCATCGCTCTGGCTGTCCTGCGCGACGGCGAGCCAGCCGGCGGCAGCGCGCAGCGCCGCATCGTCCAGTGCTCCGGCCTCGTCGAGCGGACCTCTGCCGCTCACCTGATGCAGCAGATAGGCGCCATGCCCGGCCATCCAGGGCCGGCAATCCAGAGCGTGACGGGCAGCGATCTTCACCGAGGCAAGCATGGTCCTGTCCATAAGGCGGGCGACTTAAAGCCGGGCTAACGCAGGATGTCGGCTATGGCCGCGTCGACCTGCTGGAACTGGGTTTCGCGAAGATAGGCGCGGGTCGGCTCCTCCAGCAGATCCGGCAGTCGGCCGCCATGGGCGTCCTTCTGCGCCAGCCAGGCGAGAAGTTGGCGCGCGATGTCGTCCGGATCGGTCATCACCACGCCAAAGGGACCTGCACGCACGATGTCCGCGGCCTCGCCGGTGAGCGAGCCGATCGAAAGGATCGGCCGGCGGGCACCGATATATTCGAACAGCTTGCCCGGGATGATCGCATCCTCGGCGGGGTCGTTCCAGCGACACAGCAGCAGCGCATCGGCCTCGCGCTCCAGCTTCAGGATTTCGGGCCGCGGAACGGGGTCTCGCATTTCGATACAGTCCGAAACGCCGTGATGCGCAGCGCCCGACAGCACGGCCGATTCCTCGTCGTGAAAGAAGATCACCCGAATTCGCGCCCGGGCCGAAGCGTCAAGCTTTGCAAGTGCGGCCAGCAACATCGTCGGTTCGCGCTGCCCGGCATAGATTATCCCGGCATGGACCAGGGTCAGCCGGTGCGGATCATGCGCAGATACACTGTCGAGCGAGGCGAAATCGTCTGCACCGAAACCGTTATAGCTGAGCGTCACCGGCCGACCGAGCGCGCGGCCAACACGCTTGGCCGAGCCGCGAGTGAGCACCACATGCCCTGCCGCCTTCGCCAGCGTGGTCCAGGCATAGCGACGCGCGATCGGCTCGAACAGCGGGTGGCCGTCATTATACGGGTTGTCCGCCCAGAGGTCGCGAAGCTCGGCCACCCATGGGCACCGCAACCGCCGGGCAATCTGGCAGGCAACGACATGGCCGGAATGGGGCGGAGCAGTGGAATAGATCAGGTCCGGCTGCCATTGCCCTGCCATCGCCACCGCGTGCTCGACGGCAGGCTTGATCCATTTGCGGTACCGGTCGGGGAAGTGGACCACCTGACGATACAGCGTCTTGCAGCTCTCTATATGGGGCTTGAAGCGGCTATCTGGCTTCGCGAGCAGGACCTTGGCACTGTCTGCAGCCTGGCGCAGCACCGGCGCGGGGGGGCTGAACGGAATGTAGCGAACCGCCTCGGGCGCCAGACAGTGCTCAAGCTGTCCGGCAACCGCCGGATTCTCGAGCGCAATGACCCGCACGTCATGGCCCTGCTGCGACCACCAGCGCGCAAGCATGGGGGCACGCACCGCACCCAGCGGAGAATAAGGCGGAAAAAAACCCGCAACGAGCAGGATGCGATGCTGCATGATGTCGCGTCCGCTCAGCAATCGGCGGCCAGGATGGCAATCTGGCGTTTGCGGGCAAAAGCGGGGAACAGGCCTGGTTCGATGTGCATGTCAGCCTTTGCTTTTTCCTGGCACGTCTGGTGTCCGGCCTCGCTCGCCCCGACCTGGCGGCGTGATCGGCGGTGAAGACCCAAATCATGCGGCGCAGACAGGTGCATCTGAGGGATGGATAATGCCCCGGATTGCTCCAGCTGCGACCCGGCAACACCGGGGCATCACCATGGATCTGCTCCAATTCGCGCTCCGGGATCCTGTGCTGCCATATCAAGCTACACGATATCCCTCCCGGCACGCAGGAACCGGATTATATTCCATGATAATTGGCAAAAAGAAATTAGAAATCATTCCATGGCCTGCATAGAAAAAACCTATCAGGTGACTGCAGTCCCACAATTATTGTGCAATTTAATATCCACGTATCTGCGGATATTCGATAATACTCGATCAAAAGGCGCGGCCTGCAAAGCTGATGCGTACGCAGGAACAGTGCTGCGCAGCTGCCGAGAGAACATACAGGGCAAGCGCAGTTCTTCTGGAAATCCGCTTGCCCTCAGGCTGCGCCGCAACGCGCAATCGGCAGAGCCTGGCGCATGAAACCATTGCTGGGCTCATGCGCCAAATTTCTCCTGCGGCGACCTGCTGCCAGACGATCTCCAGCCCGCCATGGCCGTCAGGTTGCCGCCAGCATCAGCGAAAGTCAGGCGAGGTCGCGAACCTTCGGCTCTCGCGCCCAGTGTCGGACGGGCCCGATCGCCATAAAGCCTTCAGGATCCACGACCCCGTCATCGGGCTCGATATTGGCCTTGGGCAGCAGGTGCGCACGTGTACCTGCACAGGCACCGATGGTCTTGCAGTGATACCAGGCATCGGCGAACCAGGCCACCGCACCGACATCCTTCGCCAGTTTCTCGGCGCGCTCCGGCAACAGCATGGCAACCACTGCGTCAAAGAGCACCGAAGGGGAACCTGCGAGCTGGCCATTGGCTTTGAGTTCCCCACCCTTCAACTTTAGCGGACCGATTTTCGGCGCCACCAGAAACGCCGTGCCGCCAGCGGTTTGGATGTCGGACACCAGCTGCGTGATCGCCTGGCGATCCGATCCCTCGTCGAACAGGATACCAATCTTGCGGCCCTTGAAGGTCTGCTTGGCCTGTTTCTGGATCGACAGGGCATCGGAAGTGCCAAGATCGACCGGCGCCTTGGCTGCAGCCGCCCGTCCGGGAAGCTCGATACCCAACCCGTCGGCGACCCGCTTGGCGAGGTCCTCGTCGACATTCCGAAGCCGCGCGATCACCCGCGGCGGAACATGTTCGATCTCCACCTTCGAGAGCTCGAAAACGAGCGCGGATGCAATATGCGCCTGCTCGTTTTCGGTCTGCGACCGGTAGAACAACCTCGCCTGGCTGTAGTGATCGGCAAAGGCTTCCGCGCGTACCCGCAGCTTCTCGGTGGGATCGTTGCGCTCCGCATTCTCCCTGAAGGAGGTGAACCCGGTTTCGGGGCATGCACGCGGACCGCCATGCTCGCCTGCCTCGGCAAGGCTGTTGGGCTCGTAATTGGCGCGGCCGGTCGGGACGAGGGTCTGCATCAGGCCATCGCGCTGAAAATTATGGAACGGGCATTTGGGCGCGTTGATCGGAATCTGGTGGAAATTGGTCGTCCCCAGCCGCGACTTCTGCGTGTCGAGATAGCTGAACAGCCGCCCCTGAAGCAGCGGATCGTTGGAAAAGTCGATTCCCGGCAGAATGTTGGTCGGCAGGAATGCCGCCTGCTCGGTTTCCGCGAAGAAATTGTCGACATTGCGGTTCAGTGTCATCCGACCGATGACCTCGACCGGGATTTCCTCCTCGGGGATCAACTTGGTCGCATCGAGCACGTCATAGGGCTGTTGCGAGGCCCAGGCTTCGTCGAACACCTGAACGCCGAGGTCCCATTGCGGGAAATTGCCGGAATCGATCGCCTCCCACAGGTCGCGACGATGAAAGTCGGGATCGGCGCCCGCAATCTTGACCGCCTCGTCCCAGGTGGTGCTCTCCAGCCCCAGCACGGGCTTCCAATGGAACTTCACGAACTTACCTTCGCCCTTGGCATTGACGAAGCGGAAGGTGTGGACGCCGAAGCCTTCGATCATGCGCAACGATCGCGGAATGCCCCGGTCCGACATGGCCCACATGATCATGTGCATGGCCTCGGGCATCAGGCTGATAAAGTCCCAGAACGTATCATGGGCGCTGGCGGCCTGCGGATAGCCCCGGTCGGCCTCCATCTTCACGCTATGGACCAGATCGGGAAATTTCATCGCATCCTGGATGAAGAAGACGGGGATATTGTTGCCGACCAGGTCCCAATTGCCTTCTTCGGTGTACAGCTTGACGGCAAATCCGCGTACGTCGCGCGGCGTGTCGACGCTGCCCGAGCCGCCCGCTACGGTCGAAAAGCGTACAAAAACAGGGCAGCTATTCCCCTTCTTCTGAAACAGCGCCGCCTTGGTCCATTCGGGAATCGCCTTGGTCACCTCGAACGTACCGTGCGCGCCCGAACCGCGCGCATGCACGATACGTTCGGGAATCCGCTCATGATCGAAGTGAAATATCTTTTCGCGGAGCACGAAATCTTCGAGCAAGGTCGGCCCGCGTTCGCCGGCCTTCAACGAATTCTGGTTGTCTGCAATCCGGTGGCCGAAATTATCGGTCAGATGGGCCTGCCCGGCAGAGTGGTCAGCCTCTGCGGGAACATTCTGGTGGAGCTCGCCGGCATTGCCCTCGGCTTCGGAAATGGGCGAGGCCCCTGCCCCGGGCTGATGGTCGGCAAGAGCATTGTGGGTAGCGGGCGAAGGAAGGTCTTTTGCGTCAGGTGCCGACATTGTGAGCACTCCAGTCAGGGGAGAACACGACACACCCCGCGGTCCCGCTCGGGGCACCGCCGGGTGTGCGATGGTAGAAGGGCGGTTGGGATCAGTCGTACTGGTGCGCCAGCTGATCGGTCAGGCGCTCGCCTTCCCTTACTTCAAGAGACGCCTTCTCGATCACGGCCCGTGAGGCCGGATCGAGATCGCGCACCTCCAGGGCTGCCTCGAACTTCTTGACGAGATAATCCTCGCCCTCTTCGGCTCGCTCGGCCGCAGCTTCATCGCCTTTTTCGAACATCGACGTGATGTCCACCCAAAGCCGATGCAGGCCGCCAGCGGTCGTCCCGCTCGTCACGCGATCACCACCGAGCCGCACTAGCTCCTGGTTGAGCGTATCGAGCGTCGACTGACGCTTCTGCGCCTGCTGGGTCAGGACAGCCTTGAGCTGCGGCGACTTCGCGGTCTCAGCCGCCTTGCGATAACCTTCGACCGAATCAAAGGTCGTCTCGACCAGCGATTTCAAGGTGCTGCGGGTCGCTTCCATATCTGTCTCCATCCTGTTTTATTGCTGCGCCAAATCGGCGGGCACTTGCAGCAATAAGCAGGACTCGGCAGATCGTTCCCCCGGCACGCGACAGCGTTAGAAGCCGCCGCCGCAACACATCGCCCCATGAGCCGCTTTCTGAAGGGCAGGCGTTTGCTCATTTCATCGTTGCTGCTTCCATGCTGAGCATAGCAGCGACGATGATGCTTTAGATTTACGCTGATGGAAGGTGCGCAAGGACAGGATCAAAAACGCTGATGAGCGCGTCGTAGCGCAAGCATTCCAAAACTTGCGGCCCTGGAGCGGGTAGCGGGAATCGAACCCGCCTAGCCAGCTTGGAAGGCTGGAGCTTTACCACTAAGCTATACCCGCGCGCCTGGCGCCGTGTGGCGTGGTCGGGCGCACATGCCACCGGATGCGGGGCGCGTCAATATCTGGCGTGATGCGCCGCGACCGGCTGAGCCCCTGGCCCCAGCGCTATCCCCGCCCCTATTGCTGCGCCAGCCAGTGTTTCAGCAGATCATGCGCGATCGCGAAGGGCGGCGGCGCGATGAAGGGGGCGCTTTCGTCTCCCGCCATCGCGGCGCGGACCTCATCGACGCTGAACCAGCCTGCCTCCTCGATCTCGGTGGTATCAAGCGTCAGTTCATCGCTCAGAGCCTCGCTGGTGCACGCGATCATCAGCGACGAGGGGAACGGCCAGGGCTGGCTGGCGACATAGCGCACGTTCCTCACGCGCACGCCCGCTTCTTCCCACAGCTCGCGCGCGACCGCTTCCTCGATGCCCTCGCCCGGTTCGACGAACCCGGCCAGCGCGGAAAAGCGGCGCGCCGGGAAGCGCGGTTGGCGGCCGAGCAGCACCTTGCCCTGATATTCGGAGAGCATGATCGTTACCGGATCGACGCGCGGGAAATGCTCCGCGCCGCAGCCGGTGCACGTGCGCGACCAGCCGCCCTTGCTCATCGCACTCGCCGCGCCGCACAGCGAGCAGAAGCGGTGTCGGGCATGCCAGTCGACAAGTGTGCGCGCGCCGCCATAGAGCGCCAGCTCGTCGGCGGGCAGCCCTGCGAGCATCTGCCAGACACGCGGATTGTATTGCAGCCCAGACCCGCGTTCGCCGCGTTTCAGCTCGGCAAAATGCGCCTTATCGTCGATCAGGCCAAGGAAGATGAACTCGCTGTCGGGCGCGGCATCGGCCAGGCTGCGCCAGACCAGCCGGCCTTCGAAATCCACCTCGGGCTCAAGCCCGTTGAGGCTGAGCAGCTTCGCCTTCCAGTTCATGTATCCGGCGAGCCGGTCCGGATCGACGCGCACCTGGTCGGCACGGTCCATGCGGTTGCCGGTCAGTGCCGGTGCAATCAGCGACAGACTCATGACGATGCCCCCGGCCCGCGCTCAGCCCATCGCCTTGAGCTGCTCGTACACCATCTGCGGGAATTCGCGCTGGAACGGATAGGTATCGGACGGCATGTACTGGGTATAGCCCGATGCGCGAATGCCGCGGACATGATCGACAAAAGCCACGGTCCCCGCAGCGCCGCCCCAGCCATAGGTACCCGCCGGCCCCTTGTCGTTGCCGAGGCCAACGCGTCCGCCCGCGCCAAAGCCCTGGTTTTCGACCCAGGTCCCCTTGGTCACCGCGGTCTGCGGCAACAGGTTGGACATGCCCATCAAGGCCGTTTGCTCGGACATGATCCGGGTGCCGTTCAGCTGCCCCTTGCCGACCAGCATCGCGAGAAAGCGGTCATAATCCGCCGCGCTGCTGACCAGCCCTGCCCCGCCGAACGGGAAGGCGGGCGGCACGGTGAAGATGCTGTCCTGCGCCGGATCGATCGGGATCAGCGCACCGGCAAACGGCGCGTAATTCGTGCTGAGCCGCGCGACCTCGCTCTGGGGCACGGTCCAGTAACTGCTCGTCATGCCAAGCGGATCGAAGATGTTCTTCTGCAGGAACGCGCCGAATTCCATGCCCGATGCGATCTGGATGACATAGCCGAGCAGGTCGAGCCCGATCGAATAGCTCCAGATCGTGCCAGGCTCGGCAATCAGCGGCAGCGCAGCGACACGGCGCGCGAATTCGTCGATTGGCGGGGTTGGCGCGGGTACCGGGAAGCCGGGGATCGGCGTCTTGCTGACCGCACCGGGATTGATGCCCTGCTTGAGATATTCCTCGAGCAGCGGTCCCTTGGTGACGATGCTATAGCCGAGCCCCGCCGTGTGCGTCATCAGGTGGCGCGGGGTGATCAGCGTCTTGGCGGGTACCGAATCGAGGTTCTTGGCCGGATCGGTCAGCACCTTCATGTTGGCGAATTCGGGGATGAAATCGGCGATCGGCTGGTCGAGCTTCAATTTGCCCTGTTCGATCAGCATCATCGCGGCCATGCCGGTGATCGGCTTGGTCATCGAATAGACGCGCCAGAGCGAATTGGCATCGACAGGGGTCGGGATGTCGAGCGCAAGATTGCCCGCGCCGATCAGAGCCGCCGGCTGCGCGCCAAAGCCGAGCGAGACCAGCATGCCCGCCACTTTCTTGGTCGCGACATAATCCTCCACCTGCTTGCGGATCAGGCTGAAATCCCCGCTCGCCATCGCCCGGGCATAGCCGGGCATCGCAGCGAACAGGCCCAGCAGACCCGCCGAACCCAGCATGTGGCGGCGACTCATCTGCGGCATCTGGCTCATAAGCTTCGACATGTGTTTCTCCCGTTCATCGGATCTGCACCTTTGGCCAGTCCGGCTTTATCGATACTGAATGGCCACGGCCGCCGCCTTGGCGAACAGCGTAGGAAGCCCGGCTTGCGCAATATGTTCCACCGGCCACCAGATGCCATTCAGGTTTTCAATGGCAACCTTATCGATTTGAGGGCCACGATAAAGCGCCAATGCAAGCTGCAGCGAAAAATGCGTGAAGACATGCGCGACCACACCGTCGAGGATCTGCCACTGGCCGGAGACGGGCGGCTCGGCAGTTCCGTCGCGGCCCGCAGCCCAGCCATCGTCGGGCAGCGCGCGCATCCCGCCGAGCATCCCCTTGCCGGGCCGCTGGACGAGCAGCACCTGGCCGTCCTGTTCGATCCAGAACGCGGTGCCGGTGCGCTGCGGCTTGGCCTTTTTGGGCGGCTTGACCGGCAGCGATTCGGCGATGCCCTGCGCGCGCCCGGCACAATGCGGCGCGAGCGGGCAGAGCAGGCACGAGGGGTTGCGCACCGTGCAGATGGTCGCGCCCAGGTCCATCATCGCCTGCGCGAAGTCGCCAGGACGCTCGCGCGGGGTGATTTCGGCGGTGCGCATCCGGATTTCGGTCCGAGCTGCGGGCAGCGGTGTGGTGATCGCGAACAGCCGTGCGACCACCCGCTCGACATTAGCATCGACAACCGCCGCAGGTTCGTCGAACGCAATCGCTGCGATGGCCGCTGCGGTGTAGTCGCCGATCCCCGGCAAGGCACGCAGGCCCGCCTCGCTATCGGGAAAACGCCCGCAATGCTCGTTCGTCACCGCGTTGGCACAGGCGATGAGATTGCGGGCGCGGGCATAATAGCCCAGCCCTGCCCAGGCGGCGAGCACGTCTTCCTGCGGCGCGGCGGCGAGCGCCTCGACCGTCGGCCAACGAGTCGTGAAGCGCTGGAAATAGCCGGTCACTGCGGCGACCGTGGTCTGTTGCAGCATCACCTCGGACAGCCAGACGCGATAGGGATCGGGCTTCGAACCGGCGCGGCGCGCGGCGGGAGAAACACGCCACGGAAGATCACGGGCATGCACATCATAATGCGCAAGCAGCGCTTCAGCGACCGCGCCGGTGCCGGTTTCCACAATATCATCGCGACACTCGACGGACATGGGGGCGCTATGCCATGGTCGTACGCGAAATGGAAAGCGATAAGCCCGTCACCACCAAGCCGCGCAAGACAGCGCAGCCTGCCCCGGCACCCCGGCGCAGGCGCGGCGGCGATGCGCGCGGTATTGCCGACCTGATTCCGTCGATCGGCGATACCAGCTTTCGCAAGTTCGGTTTCATCCAGAGCTCGCTGGTCAGCCGCTGGGCCGAGATTGCAGGGCCGCGCTATGCCGCGATGGCCAGCCCGGAATCTATCGCCTTTGCCCGCGGCAAGAAGGCCGACGGCACGCTGCATCTCGTCGTGACCAGCGCCACCGCGATCTTCATGCAGCATGCCGAGCCCGAGATCATCGCACGGGTGAACCGGTTCTTCGGTTATGCAGCGGTGGCGCGCGTCAGATATCGCCACGGCACGCTTACGGCGCCCAAACGGCCCGAGCCGCGCCCTGCCCCCCCACCTTCGCTGCGGCCAATCAGCATTGCGCCCGCCGACGGCCTCAAGCCCATTGCCGACCCCGAGCTGCAGTCCGTGCTCGAATCGCTGGCGCGCAGCCTGGAGGAAAAGGAAGCGCGCGAGGCCGCTGCAAGGGCTCCCCGGCAAGCCCCGGTTCAGCTAAGGAGCGACAATCTGAAACCCGTGCGCCTGTTTGCGCCGCCCCTGCCTGATGAGGTCGATCGATGATTGCGCCGTTGCGCCCGCTTCTTGCCGTTTCCGCCATCGCGCTTGCTGCCGCCGCGAGCCTGTTCGCCGTATCGCCCGGTACCGCGCAAAAGGCCGCAGCGCCGGCCGACTGGTCCAACCGCGTGAGCCAGAGCCAGGTCGGCGGGCATGTTCTGGGCAACCCGGCGGCAACGCAGAAGATCGTCGAGTATATGAGCTATACCTGTCCGCATTGCGCGGCGTTCGATCAGGAATCGGATCCCGCGCTGGCCGATGGCTTCATCGCCAAGGGCAAGACCAGCCTGGAGGTGCGCAACTTCATCCGCGATCCGCTCGACATGACCGTCGCACTGCTTGCACGTTGCGGCGAACCGCGCAGCTTCTTCCGCCGCCATCACGGCCTGCTTGCCAGCCAGCGCACCTGGATGACCAAGGCGGGCAGCCTGGGCCGCGACGGCCAGGCCGCCTGGTATCAGGGCGACATCAACGCCCGGTTGAAGCGCATTGCCAGCGATCTCGGCCTGTATGACGAGCTGCGGCGCCATTCGCCGCTCGCCACCAATGCCCAGATCGATGCGTGCCTGGCCAACAAGGCCGAACAGGGCAAGGTGCTGGCGATGACCAAGTTTGCCAGCGAGACCGTCAAGATCGAGGGAACGCCCAGCTTCACCATCAACGGCAAGCTGCAGGCCAATGTCTATGACTGGAAAAGTCTGGAACCGCTGCTGGCCAGCCGCTAAAGCAGAACCCACGCAATTGCCGACCCGCGGGGTCGAACTTCCCCCATGTTTCCGATGACAAGGACCAAGCCTTTATGAAGCGTTTTGCCAGCCTGATCGCCCTGCCCCTGATGCTCTCGATCGCCGCATGCAGCGGTGAAGCCGACAAGGCTGCGGAAGGCGCGCCCTCCGGCGAGCCGATTGCCGCCATCCCCGCGCCTGCTGGCAAGAACTGGACCGAAACCGTCACCAAGACCGACAAGGGCTATTATGTGATGGGCAATCCCGATGCGCCGATCAAGCTGGTCGAATATGCATCGCTCACCTGCAGCCATTGCGCCGAATTCGCCGAACAGGCCTTTGCCACCATCCGCGACAAATATGTCGCCAGCGGCCGGGTCAGCTATGAATTCCGCAATTTCGTGCGCGAACCGCTCGATCTCACCGCATCGATGCTGACCCGTTGCGGACCCAACGAAAGCTTCTTCGCGCTCAGCGAGCAGGTGCTGGCCAACCAGGCGGACATCTTCACCAAGGCGCAGGCCATGGGCCAGCAGCGCTTCGAGGCAGCGCTAGCGCTGCCCGACAATCAGCGCTTCGTCGCACTGGCCGAAGGCACCGGCCTGATCGACTTCTTCGCCCAGCGCGGCATCTCGCGCGATCAGGCGCTGCAGTGCCTGACCAATGTCGAAACCGCGCAGAAGCTGGCCGAAGCAACCCAGACCGCGACCAAGGAAGACGATATCCAGGGCACGCCGACCTTCTATATCAACGGTCGCAAGGTCGATTTCACTGGCTGGCCGGCGCTGGAAACCGAAATCCAGGCAATGGGGGCGCGCTGACCCCCAGCCGCGAAAGGGGTTGAATGGAGCAAGGGGGGTTGATTGCTGACGGAGCCGATCAGGGGGATGCCTCTGGTCAGCCCGTCAATGCGCCCGCCTTCACCGCCCCCATGCGTTTCAAGCGACTGAAACTCAGCGGCTTCAAGAGCTTCGTCGAGCCCGCCGAACTGCGCATCGAACCTGGCCTCACCGGCATTGTCGGGCCCAATGGCTGCGGCAAGTCCAACCTGCTCGAGGCGATCCGCTGGGTGATGGGCGAAAGCTCCGCCAAGTCGATGCGCGGCGGCGGCATGGAAGACGTGATCTTCGCCGGCACCGCCACCCGCCCGGCGCGCAATTTCGCCGAAGTGGCGCTGCTCACCGAGGTCAGTCAGCCCGTGCTCGCCGCGGTCACGGTCGAGGATGGCGAACTCGAGGTCGTCCGCCGGATCGAGCGCGGCGCGGGCAGCGCCTATCGCGCCAATGGCCGCGATGTCCGCGCCAAGGATGTCGCGCTGCTCTTCGCCGATGCCGCCACCGGTGCGCACAGCCCGGCGCTGGTCAGCCAGGGGCGGATCGCCGCCGTCATCTCCGCCCGCCCGGTCGAGCGGCGGCAGATGCTCGAAGAAGCAGCGGGCATTGCCGGACTGCACGTACGCCGCAAGGATGCCGAGCAGAAGCTGCGCGCGACCGAGGCCAATCTCGAGCGGCTGCAGCAGGTGCTGACCGATATGGAGGCGCGCTCGGCCAATCTGGCACGTCAGGCCAAGGCGGCGGAACGCTATCGCGCCTTGAGCCAGCAGATCGCCGTGGCCGAAGCGCGCGCGCTTTTCGCCCGCTGGCGCACTGCGGCCGATGCGGCGAAGCAGGCGCGGGAAGAGGCTGCGGCGGCAGAGGCTGCGGTGGTCGAGGCACAGGCCGCGCAGAACGAGGCCCAGGCCGGACAACGTGCGGCGATCGAGGCGTTGGCCGAGACCCGCGCCGCGTTGCAATCGGCGCGCGATGATGCCCAGGATCTGGCGTTTCGGCTCTCGTCGCTGACCGCAGAGCGCGATGCCGCCGTGCAGCGCCTGGCCGATCTCGACCGGCAGCAGACGCGCATCGCCGAAGACAGCGCGCGCGAGGACCGGCTCACGCACGATGCCACCGCCGCGCTCGAACGGCTGGAAGCTGAAAACGCCCGCGTGCAGGCCGATCTCGCGGCCGAGGATGCGCGCGGACCGGTGCTGGCGCATGCGCAGGACAATGCCGAACGCGCCGTGCGCGAGGCCGAGCTGGCGCTGGCCGAGGCGCGCGCCGAACTCGCCCGTACCGACGCCGACATCAAGGTAGCCGATGCCGCGCTCGCCACTGCGCTGGCCCGCCACCGCCGCGCCGATGAGGAGCTGCAGCGGACCCGGGCGCAGCTGGCCGGGCTGGGCGATGCAGCCGAGCTGGCACGGCTGCGCGACGATGCGCTGGCCGAATGCGAACAGGCGGGGCAGGCCAAGGCGGCGGCAAGCGCCGCGCTGGCCAAGGCGCAATCGGATCGCGATGCGGTCGTTCCGGCGCGCGATGCGGCGCAGAGCGAGCTTGCGACGCTGCGCGCCGAGCTGAACGCGATGACGCGCGAGATCGACGCCTTGACGCGTGATCTGGCCAAGAAGCCGGGCGGAGGCGAGCGCGCACTCGACCAGGTTCAGGCCGACAGGGGTTTTGAAAAGGCGCTCGCCGCCGCGCTGGGGGATGACCTTGGCGCGCCGATTGCCGAGGCCAAGGGCGATGGGCGCTTCTGGACCGGGGCCGATATGCCCGCCGGTCGCCCTGCCCTGCCCGATGGCTGCACCTGGCTTGCCGACCATGTCCGCGCGCCGGAGGCTCTCGCCGCGCGGCTGTCGCTGGTCATGGTTGCGCAGATCGATGCCGGACAAACGCTCGATCCCGGGCTGCGGCTCGTCACACGCGATGGCCGCGTGCGTCGTTGGGACGGATTCGTTTCGAGCGGTGACGGTGCGGCGGCGGCAGAGCGGCTGGAGCGGCGCACCCGGCTGACCGAGCTCGAGGCGGCTCGGCCTGCGCTGGCCGAGCGGCTGGAAGGCGCAGAGACGGCTCTGGCGCTGGCGCAACAGCAACTCGCCGATCTGCAGGCGCGGATGGCCGAGCATAGCCGCGCGCTGGGCACAGCCGAAGCTGCCGAACGCCAGGCGCTGCGCGATCGCGACCAGACCGAGCACGCGTTGCAGCGCGATGCCGAGCGCCGTGATGACCTCGCAGAGCGAATCGAACGTCTGACGGCCGACGCCGACGCTGCCGCGCAGGATCGCCAGGCCGCCCAAGCCGCGCGCGCGATGCTGCCGGATGGCACGGCACAGCGCGAACAGGTGACGCTGCTGGGCGAGCGCAATCAAGCTGCGCAGACGGGGCTGCGCTCCGCAATGGCGGCGCTGGCGGCGCAGGCCCAGGCGGTTTCCGCGCTCCGCGAGCGCCGCGCCACCGTGCGCGCCGAGATCAAGGGTTGGCAGGGCCGATCGGGCGAGGCCGCACAGCGGCTGCGCGAGATGCAGGTTCGCGCCGCCGAGCTGGCGCAAGAGCGTGCTGGCATCGCCGACAAGCCCGAGAGGCTCGGCGAGACGATAACAGCGCTCCAGGCCTCGCTCGCCGAGGCACGCCAAGCGCAAGCTCTGACCGAAGCGGCGTCGCAAGCCGCGGAAAAGGCGCTGGCCGAGGCCGAGCGTCTCGCTGCGGCGACATCCGAAACGCTCGCCCTCGCCCGCGAGCAGCGCGCCGGCGCCACCGCCCGCGCCGAGCATCAGGACCAGCGCCGGATCGAACTCGCACAGGGCTGCGGCGAGCGCTTCCAATGCCCGCCCCCGCTGCTGCCCGAACGCTTCGCCTTCGATCCGGCTCAGATCATGGCGGCCGAGACCGAAGCCGCCGAGCACGAGCGACTGCATCAGGCGCGCGAGCGGCTGGGCGCGGTCAATCTGATCGCCGCCGACGAGCTTGCCGCGCTCGAAAGCGAAATGACGACGATCCGGGCCGAGCATGATGAACTGGTCGAGGCGATCGCAAGATTGCGCGGATCGATCGGCGCGCTCAACCGCGAAGGTCGCCAGCGTCTGCTCGCCGCGTTCGAAACGGTCGATGGCCATTTCCGCACGCTGTTCGCGCGGCTGTTCAACGGCGGCAAGGCGCATCTCGAACTCATCGACAGCGACGACCCACTCGAAGCCGGGCTCGAGATCATGGCCCAGCCGCCAGGCAAGCGCCTGTCCTCGCTGACGCTGCTTTCGGGCGGCGAGCAGGCGCTGACGGCGGTGGCGCTGATCTTCGGCCTGTTCCTCACCAACCCCGCGCCGATCTGCGTGCTCGACGAGGTCGATGCGCCGCTCGACGATGCCAATATCGACCGGTTCTGCGACCTGCTCGATCACATGGCGGCAGTCACCGACACCCGTTACCTGATCGTCACCCACAATGCCGTGACGATGAGCCGCATGCACCGCCTGTTCGGCGTGACCATGGTCGAGCGCGGGGTGAGCCGCCTGGTCTCGGTCGATCTGGGCGGTGCCGAGCGGCTGCTGGCGATGGAATAGGTTGACGGGGCGGCTTTTTGTAGTTACATAAATATCTGCCGGTGAAGGATGGCCATCTTCCCAAGTCAGGCAGGCCAAGAAAAGGACGCGAAAGTCATGACGAGATTTATGCTCTGAGGGACTTGGCCCTCATCCATCGGGGGCGGCTGTGAAGATTAGCTTTGATGAAGCCAAACGGTTGAAGACGCTGAATGAGCGCGGATTGGATTTTCGAGACGCGCCGAAAGTGTTTGAAGGTGTCTGGTTGGTGATCCCAGATGATCGCTTCGAATACGGCGAAGAACGGTTCATTAGCTATGGTGAACTCAATGGCCGGGCGATCGCGATGGTATGGACTTGGCGGGGTGACGCTCGCCGCATAATTTCAATGAGACATGTGCATGCCGAAGAGCTTGAAAACCGCCGAAGAGCCCTGGATTGATCCGGACGATGCTCCCGAATGGACGGAAGACATGTTCCGCCGCGCCGCCGTGTGGCATGGCGACAAGCTCATCCGCCCCGCTGACGGTACGCTCACCAAGCCTGGCCGCCCCAAGTCTGACAATCCCAAGCAGCAGGTGACGTTGCGGCTCGATCGGGCGGTGCTCGAAGGGTTTCGTGCCACCGGCCCCGGCTGGCAGAGCCGGATCAATGCCGAGTTGCGCAAGGTCTTGAAGCTCAAGGATTAACTTCGCGCAATCGGCTGATTGCAACAAATGACCGGGCGCGTGCGCGCTGTCACAGATTATTGTCCCCCTTATGGCAAATCAGCGGTTAACCGTGCTTGACATGCGCCGTTACCAATAGGACCAGTTTGGCGGGGACGATCGGCATGACATCAAATTCCATTCCGGACGCGCTTTCGGAAATGCGCGCCGCCAACCTGCACCTTCAGGCGACGATCGACGGGCTGCGCCAGGCACTGGAAGCCGCCGCCAACGACGCCGACCTGCAGATCACGCGCGCCCGGTCCGAGGAGGCGGCGCGCATCGCCGATCTTACCACGACAATCCAGCAGATGCGCAACCAGATGGAAGCGCAGCAGCGTGCGTCCGACCACGCTCTGCAGGCCGAGCGCGCGGCGGCGCAGGCCGAGATCGTGCAGCTCAAGGGCAGCATCGATGCGCTGCGCCAGACGCTGGATGCCGAGCGCACCGCCGCCGACCAGGCACGGGCTCGCCAGGAATCGGATCATGCGCTCGAACGACAGGCGCTGCAGCAACAGATCCAGGCGCTGCGCGAGCGGATGGAAGAGATGACGAGGGAAAAGGCCTGATGAGCGTGGGCACCGATACCCTGGCGCGTCCCATGACCGAGAGCCAGCGCGCCGCCGCGCTGCGCCGCACCGAGGTGCTGCTGGAGGTCACCCGCAAATGCGCGACGATGACGCAGATCGATGGCGTGCTGGCGATGCTGGTCGAGCTCACCTCGCGCGAGCTCGATTGCGATCGTGGCACGCTGTTCCTCAACGATCCCAAGACGGGCGAGCTTTATTCGCGCTTCGCCCAGGGCAGCCAGAGCCTGGAAATCCGGATTCTCAACAATTCAGGCATTGCGGGCCATGTCTTTCAGACCGGCGAGCCCCTGCTCGTCGACGATGCCTATGCCGATCCGCGTTTCAACAGCACCGTCGACCAACGCACCGGCTACAAGACGCGCAACATCGTCTGCGTGCCCGTGCGCACGCCGCTGGGCCAGATCATCGGCGTGATGCAGAACATCAACAAGCATGACGGCAACTTCACCACCGATGACGTTGCGCTGCTCGAGGAGATGACCAGCCAGGCGACCGTTTTCCTGCAGAGCCTTCAATCAATCGAGGAGATCGAGCAGGTCCGCGCCAAGGAACTCGCGTTCCTGTCGATGATCTCGGAGATCAGCTCGGAGGTGGATCTCACCCGGCTGCTCCAGCGCGTGGTGGCAGAGACGGTGCGGATGTTCGAGGCCGAGCGCGCGACGATCTTCATCCACGACAAGGCGACCGATACCCTGTTCTCGCTTTTCTCGGCGGGCGGCAAGGTCAACGAGATCCGCTTCCCGTCCAATGTCGGCATCGCGGGCACGGTGTTCACGACCGGTCAGAGCCTCAACATTCCGCACGCCTATGCGGACCTGCGCTTCAATCCCAGCTTCGACCGGCAGACCGGCTTCTTCACCCGCTGCATCCTGTGCGTGCCGATCATCAACAAGCAGGGCGAGGTCATCGGCGTCACCCAGGTGCTCAACAAGAAGACCGGTGCATTCACCGACAAGGACGAGCAGCAACTCAAGACCTTTACCGGGCAGATCGCCATCGCGCTCGAGAATTCCAAGCTGTTCGACGATGTGCAGCGGATGAAGCTGTACAATGAATCGGTGCTGCAGAGCATGTCGAACGGCGTGCTGACGCTCGACCCGCTGGGCAAGATCATCACCTGCAACCAGGCTATCGAGCGCATCTGGTCGTGCAAGGCTTCCGATCTGCAGGGACGGCTGCTGTCTGATCTGCTCGACGAACGCGGCAGCTGGATCCTGGACCGCATCGAGAAGGTGAAGGAAGAACGCAGCAGCGACATCTTCCCCGATGCCGAGGTGGCGCTTTCCGGCGTCGTCAAGTCGGTCAACCTCACAGTCATGCCGCTCGTCTCCGAAAGCGACGACAGCAAGCTCGGCTCGATGCTGATGGTCGAGGACATCAGCAGCGAAAAACGCATGAAGTCCACCATGTCGCGCTATATGGACCCGGTGATCGCCGCGCAGATGATGGACGATGACACGCTCGACCTCTTGGGCGGGGTCAGCGCCGAGGCGACGATCATGTTCACTGACGTGCGCGGGTTCACGACCATCACCGAGGAATATGGCGCGCAAGGCACCGTCTCGTTCCTCAACGAATATTTCAGCCTGATGGTCGATTGCATCACCGCGCAGGGCGGCATGCTCGACAAGTTCATCGGCGATGCGATCATGGCCTGTTTCGGCCTGCCCGTCCGCCACGACGACGATCCGGACCGCGCCGCGCGCGCCGCGATAAACATGATCCGCACCCTGTGGGAATGGAATGCCCAGCGCCGCGACCGGGGCCTCAAGACCGTCGACATGGGCGTCGGCATCCATACCGACCATATCGTCTCCGGCAATATCGGCAGCCCCAAGCGGATGGACTATACCGTCATCGGCGATGGCGTGAACCTGGCCAGCAGGCTGGAAAGCGCGTGCAAGGCCTATTCCGCGCGCATCCTGGCGAGCGAGAACACCGTTTCGCGCTTCAACGGCACGTACCGGATGCGCGACATCGACCTGGTCGTGGTCAAGGGCAAGACCGCACCGGTGCGCGTCTATGAACTGCTCGACTATCACGACGCGCAGACCTTCCCGGCGATGCGCGACGTGCTCGGCCATTTCGAGGACGGCATTGCCGCCTATCGCGCGGCGCGCTGGGACGAGGCGATCACGCGCTTCGAGAAATGCGTGTCGCTCAACCCCGGCGACGGCCTGTCACGCACCTATGTCGAGCGCTGCCGCATCCTCAAAGCGACCCCGCCCCATGGGGAGTGGGACGGGGTCTGGGTGATGAAGGACAAATAGGCCTACAGCCGGTGGCGGCATGTGGGCCGCCGCCACCGGGGCGGGGAAGCTTATTGCAGGCCGAGGTTCATCACCTTGGTCCAGGCAGCCACGAAGTCCTGAGCGAACTTCTTTTCGCCATCGCTGGCGGCATAGACTTCCGCGACCGCGCGCAGTTCCGAGTTCGATCCGAAGATCAGGTCGACCGGGGTCGCGGTCCACTTCAGCTGGCCCGACTTGATATCACGACCTTCGTACAGACCCGCTTCGCTCGGCGACTTGGTCCACTTGTTGCCCATGTCGAGCAGGTTGACGAAGAACGCGTTGTTGAGCTGGCCCGGCGTGCTGGTGAACACACCATGCTTCGCGCCGCCGGTATTGGCATCGAGCGCGCGCAGGCCACCAACCAGCACGGTCATTTCCGGCACGGTGAGGCTCAGCATGTTCGCACGATCGACCAGCATGTCGACCGGCGACATCACGCTGCCCGCGCCGTAATAGTTGCGGAAGCCGTCAGCGGTCGGCTCGAGCGGTTCGAACGCGGCCACGTCGGTCTGCGCCTGGCTGGCATCGCCGCGGCCCGGCTTGAACGGCACGGTCAGGCTGTGGCCGGCCTTGCGCGCGGCCTCCTCGATGCCAGCATTGCCTGCAAGCACGATAGTGTCAGCGAGCGAGATCTTCTTGCCGCCCTTCTGCGCCTTGTTGAAGCCGGTCTGGATCGCTTCCAGCTTGGCGACGACCTTGGTGATTTCCGCCGGGTTGTTGACCGCCCAGTCCTTTTGCGGGGCGAGCCGCAGGCGTGCCCCATTGGTGCCGCCACGCATGTCGGTGTCGCGATAGCTTGCCGCTGCTGCCCAGGCGGTGCGCACCAGTTCCTGCGTGGTCAGGCCCGAGCCCAGGATCTGCGCCTTGAGCGACGCCACATCCTGCGCATCGACCAGCGGGTGATCGACCGCCGGAACCGGGTCCTGCCAGATCAGATCGACCTTGGGCGCGTCAGCGCCCAGATAGCGCCAGCGCGGGCCCATGTCGCGATGGGTCAGCTTGAACCAGGCGCGGGCAAAGGCATCGGCAAACGCATCCGGGTCCTTGTGGAAGCGCTCGGACACCTTGCGATATTCCGGGTCCATCTTCAGCGCGAGGTCGGTGGTGAACATGATCGGCGCGTGACGCTTGGTCTTGTCATGCGCGTCAGGGACCAGGTTCGCGGCGCTCTTGTCGCTGGGGATCCACTGGATCGCGCCGCCAGGGCTGCGCGTCTGCACCCAGTCGAAGCCGAACAGATTGTCGAGATACTGGGTGGTCCAGGCGATCGGGTTGACCGACCAGGCGCCTTCCAGCCCGCTGGTCACCGCATCGACACCCTTGCCGGTGCCGCACTTGTTGACCCAGCCGATACCCTGCTGTTCGGTCGGCGAACCCGCCGGATCGGCACCGATGCACTCTTCGGCCTTGTGCGCGCCATGCGCCTTGCCGAAGGTGTGGCCGCCCGCGATCAGCGCGACGGTTTCCTCGTCATTCATCGCCATACGGCCGAAGGTTTCGCGAATGTCCTTGGCAGCGGCCAGCGGATCGGGATTGCCGTTCGGGCCTTCAGGATTGACGTAGATCAGGCCCATCTGCACCGCAGCGAGCGGCTTTTCGAGCTTGCGATCACCATGATAGCGATCGGCGGCGAGGAACTTCTTCTCACGGCCCCAATAGACCTTGTCCGCTTCCCAGTCGTCGGTGCGACCGCCGGCAAAGCCGAAGGTCTTGAAGCCCATCGATTCGAGCGCGACGTTACCGGTCAGCACCATCAGGTCCGCCCAGCTGAGCTTGCGGCCGTACTTCGCCTTGATCGGCCAGAGCAGACGGCGCGCGCGATCGAGATTGGCGTTGTCGGGCCAGCTGTTGAGCGGTTCGAACCGCTGCTGACCGCCGCCAGCGCCGCCGCGACCATCGGCGGTGCGATAGGTGCCCGCGCTGTGCCAGGCCATGCGGATGAAGAACGGACCGTAATGGCCGTAATCCGCCGGCCACCAGTCCTGCGAGGTGGTCATCAGCGTCTTGATGTCGGCCTTGACCGCCGCGAGGTCGAGCGTCTGGAACTCCTTCGCATAGTCGAAATCGTCACCCATCGGGTTCGACTCGCGCGCATGCTGGCGCAGCGGCGACAGGTCGAGCCGCTCGGGCCACCAGTCCTGGTTCGAATTGGCCGCAGCGGGATTGACCTGCGGCTGGGTGGCGGGCTGCGCAAAGGCGGCAGGCGCCGAAAGCGTGAAAGCCAGCAAGGCCATCACGGAAACGGAGGTGCGACTCATCGGGTTGATCTCCTGCAATGGGACGGCGCATTCGCCGTTCACTGGAGATTAATCCGGGACGAGTTGATCGGGAAAACCGAAAATACTGATCTATGTTAGTGACGGACTAGATCAGCTGATCGTGTCTCCGGGCAGCAGCAGCGAGGAATCGCCATAGGAATAGAAGCGGTACTCGTTCGCGATCGCGTGGGCGTAAACGGCCTTCATAACATCGAGCCCCATCAGTGCCGAGACCAGCATGAACAGGGTCGAGCGCGGCAGGTGGAAGTTGGTCATCAGCCCGTCAATGCCCTTGAAGCGATAGCCCGGCGTGATGAAGATCGAGGTGTCGCCCTCGAATGGGCGGATGATATTGTCGTCGCCCGCGGCGCTTTCGATCAGGCGCAGCACGGTGGTCCCCACCGCGATCACGCGGTTGCCGCGCGCGCGGATGGCGTTGAGGCGGTCGGCGGTTTCGGCGTCGATGCGGCCCCATTCGGCGTGCATCTGGTGGTCGTTGGTATCGTCCGCCTTGACCGGCAGGAAGGTGCCTGCGCCGACATGCAGCGTCAGCATGGCATGCTCGATCCCGGCTTCGCCAAGTTCGGCCATCAGCCGGTCGGTGAAGTGCAGCGAGGCCGTGGGCGCGGCGACCGCACCGTCCTTTTGCGCAAAGCGGGTCTGGTAATCCTCGCGATCGGCCTCGTCGATCTCGCGCTTGCTCGCGATATAGGGCGGAAGCGGCATTGTACCTGCCCGCTCGAGCAGAATCTCGACGGGCTCGTCGCCCTGAAAGGCGAACACGATCGAGCCATCCTCCGCCTTGCTCTCGACCCCAGCCATCACGCCCGCGCCGAAATGCACGACATCGCCCTCGCGCAGCCGCTTGGCGTTGCGCACGAACGCCTGCCAGCGGCGCAGATCGATCCGCTTGTGCAGCGTAGCGCCGATGCGCGCCTGGCTGCCCAGCTTCACCCCCTCGAGCTGCGCGGGGATGACGCGGGTATCGTTGAACACCAGGCAGTCGCCAGGGTTCAGCAGGCGCGGCAGATCGCGCACCGTCGCGTCGGTCATGCTGCTGCCCTGCACATGCAGCATTTTCGCCGCATCGCGCGGGCGAACAGGGCGCAGGGCTATCCGTTCCTGGGGAAGGTCGAAGTCGAATTCGTCAACGCGCATCGTCGGGTGCAATCCATCCAGCAAGGTTCGTCACCCCGCGCAGGCGGGGGTCCCGCTTTCTGTTCACCCTCAGGTGCCGAGCGGGATTCCCGCTTTCGCGGGAATGACGATGGATTGCAAGATTGGCTGGAGAGCGATCAGTTGCTGATCGGCGCGTTCAGCTCGTCGACCGAAATCGCGCGCTCGGCAGGCTGGGCCTGGGCTGCGTAATTGGGCTCGGGCTTGTTCTGCGACTTGAGCGAAGCCTGCAGGATGCGCGCCGGAGTGCTCGGCGGCTCGCCGCGCGGCACGGCGTCGACATATTGCATGCCCGAGATCACCCGGCCGAAATTGGTGTAGCTGTTGTCGAGCGAGAAGCGCGGATAGAAGACGATGAAGAACTGGCTATTGGCGCTGTTCGGGTCCTGCGCGCGCGCCATCGACACGCTGCCGCGCAGATGCGGGAACTTGTTGAACTCGGCCGCGACATCGGGAAGGTCCGAACCGCCGGTGCCGGTGCCCGTGGGATCGCCGGTCTGCGCCATGAAGCCTTCGATCACGCGGTGGAAGATGATGCCGTCGTAAAAGCCCTGGCGGGTCAGCGTCTTGATCCGCTCGACATGGTTGGGGGCAATTTCCGGGTAAAGCTGGATGGTCACCCGGCCACCGGTCGACAGGTCGAGATACAGGATATTGTCGGGATCGGCCTTGTCGGGCGTCGGCACCAGCGATGCGCCGACAGCCGAAGCGTCGGCAGCGTTGTTATCACGCTTTTCCAACGATTCCTTTTCGGCATCGCGCGCCGCCTTGCGGGCTTCCTTGTCCTTGTCTTCGGACGCCTCTTCCTGCTCCTTGGCAGCCTTACGCGCTTCCTTTTCGGCAGCCTTGGCCTTCTTGTCCTCTTCCTTCTGCGCCTGCTTGGCCGCCTTTTCGGCTTCCTCCTGCTGTTGCTTGCGAACCCTGGCCGCTTCCTTCTCGGCCTCGCGGGCAGCGCGCGCGGCGGCCCTGTCGGCCTCGATCTGCGACTGTTCGGTCGGCGCGGAATCCTGCGCCTGGGCAGCGATGGGGGTGAGCAGCATCGGGATGAACGACAGGGCAGCAAGCGATTTCAAGATATTGGGCATATAACCGGGCATTCCTGTTCCATTCATCCGGGGCGGCGTGGCAAAGCCTGCCCCATTTCGGGCACGGCTATAGCCAAAGCATCTGAGCCTGTCATGAATGAACTTGGGCAGCGCGTGCTGTGCGCAGCCTCACCCCTTGAGGCCGGTTTCGCGCACCCGTTTCTCGACATCGATCCGCACCGCATCGGTCACGAAACGGTGGATCGCGCCGCCATAGAGCGCGATTTCCTTGACCAGCCGCGAGGCGATCGGCTGCAGCGCGACGTCCGCCATCAGGAAGACGGTCTCGATCCGGTCGTTGAGCTGGCGGTTCATGCCCGTGAGCTGATACTCGTACTCGAAATCGGTGACCCCGCGAATGCCGCGGATGACCACCGATGCCCCCTGCGCCTCGGCAAAGTCCATCAGCAACGAGCTGAACCCGACCACACTGATATTGGCACCCGGAATCTGCGCAACCTCGCGCCGCACCATCTCCATGCGCTCCTCATCGGAGAACATCGGGCTCTTGGCGATATTGGTGGTGACGCCGACGATCAGATGATCGACCAACTGCGCCCCGCGCTGGATGATGTCCATATGACCCAGCGTGATGGGATCGAACGTCCCCGGGTAAACGCCAATCCGCATGATCTTCTTCCCCTTTGCGATGCCGCTTTTGCAATCAGTTGTCGCGTTCGACAATGTAGCGCGCCAGCGCGCG
The DNA here is from genome assembly GCA_001555775.1 of Acidovorax delafieldii. GTDB lineage: Bacteria > Pseudomonadota > Alphaproteobacteria > Sphingomonadales > Sphingomonadaceae > Blastomonas > Blastomonas delafieldii_A. The sequence continues at coordinate 29,962 of LSHP01000133.1, forward strand.
CAGGGTATCCGCCTCGCGCCCGTAGCTGGCGAGGTGACCGACCGCCTGATCGACGAGGAAGAACGCCTGCTCGCGCGCACGCTCCAGCCCCAGCAGCGACAGGAAGGTTTCCTTGCCCGCCGCTGCATCCTTGTGCAGCGCCTTGCCGGCCTTGGCCTCGTCGCCGGTCTCGTCCATGATGTCGTCGGCAATCTGGAAGGCGAGGCCGATATCGCGGGCATAGGCGCGCAAGGGATTGCGCCCCTCGACGGGCACATTGCCCAGGATCGCGCCCATTTCCACCGATGCGGCGATCAGCGCGCCGGTCTTGAGCCGCTGGAGCTTGGTGACGGTAGGCAGGTCGAACTTCGCCTTTTCCGCTTCCAGGTCCATCATCTGGCCGCCGGCCATGCCATTGGGGCCGCTCGCTTCGGCCAGCGTGTAGATCAACTCGGAGCGGATGAACGGATCGGGATGCGATTGCGGCCCGGCAAGAATCTCGAACGCGAGCGCGTGGAGCGAATCGCCCGCCAGCACCGCGACGGCATCGTTGAACGCCTTGTGCACGGTGGGCTTGCCGCGGCGCATGTCGTCATTGTCCATGCAGGGCATGTCGTCGTGGATCAGTGAATAGACATGGATCGCCTCGACCGCGCAGGCGACACGAACCGAAAGCCCCCGATCGACATTGAACATCGCGGCCGTCGCGGTCAGCAGCAGCGGACGCACCCGCTTGCCGCCGCCGATCGCGGCATGGCGCATGGCCTGGTAGAGGACCGCGCGCGGATCGTCCGGCACCGCCAGCAGCGCATCGAAACAGCCATCCACGTCAGCGGAAATCTGGCGAAAGGCATCGGCCAGCGCGGTTTCGCTGATGGCGGTGGTCATGTCTGTTGCTCCCCTGCCCCGGTCTGCCCGCCGGTTTGATTGAATGCGCGCATCGTGCAGCCGTCAGCCCGCATCGAACGGCATGGTGCCCGCCGCCTGGCCATCGGCCCCGACGCGAATCTTCTCGATCCGCGCCTGCGCCGCATCGAGCCGCTTCTGGCAATGGCCGCGCAAGAGATCGCCGCGCTCGTACAGGCTGATCGAGGCGTCGAGCGGGACATCGCCCGATTCCAGCTGGCGGACGATGACCTCCAGCTCCTTCAGGGCATCTTCGAACGACAGATCGGCAGCTATGGCTTGGACTTCACTCATGCGCACAGCTTTGACCGCTGGCCTGCGCCCGGTCAAGGCGATTGCACAGCGTCGCCTGTGCCGGACTTGCGCGATTGATTATGTTGCAACTGCGAAGGCCACAATTGCATTTGCCAGTTTACCGACGTTTGGACATGCTGCATCGCACAATAACAGAGGATGATGACGGCAGTTCAATTCAACAGAACAGGGACCACCATCATGAAAAAGCTCAGCCTTGCCGCCCTTCCGCTCACCCTGCTGGCGATACCCGCAGCGGCCCAGACCGCTCAGCCCGAGCAGGTTACGTTCGAACATGACGGTTCGCGTTATGTCTATACGGTCAAGATGGTGGGCGACACCAAGATCATCGACGGCACCGAAACCCGCTCGGGCAAGCGCTTTAATCTGCGCGTGTCGGACAAGCGGGTCACCGGCACGGTGGGCGACAGCCAGATTCGCTTCAAGCGGAGCGACGTCACCCCGCTCGCGCAGACTGAAACCACCAGCGACCGCTGACACCTGACGGGCGGGCTCGCATGCCGTGGCGAGCCCGCCATTGACACTTTGGCGCGGCGTTCATTTTCCGCGCATTCTCCCCCTTCCTAATGCGCGCTCAGCCGCGTAAAGCGCGGGGCCATGAGCGACACTCTTGCAGCGCCCAAGGGCACCATCACCCCGGAAATCGTGGCCGAGCACGGCCTGAAGCCGGATGAATATCAGCGCATCCTGGCCGCGCTGGGGCGCGAGCCCAATCTGGTGGAGCTGGGCATCTTCTCGGTCATGTGGTCCGAGCATTGCAGCTACAAGAGCTCGCGCGTGCATCTGAAGACGCTGCCGACCACCGGCCCGCAGGTCATCTGCGGCCCTGGCGAGAATGCGGGCGTGGTCGATATCGGCCCCGGCCCCGACGGCAAGCCGCTCGCCGCCATCTTCAAAATGGAGAGCCACAACCACCCGAGCTATATCGAGCCCTATCAGGGCGCGGCCACCGGGGTCGGCGGCATCCTGCGCGACGTGTTCACCATGGGCGCGCGGCCCGTGGCGCTTATGAACGCGCTGCGCTTCGGTCGGCCTGACCATCCCAAGATGAAGCATCTGGTGCAGGGCGTGGTCGCAGGCATCGGCGGATACGGCAATTGCGTCGGCGTGCCGACCGTGGGCGGCGAGACCAATTTCGACCCGGCCTATGACGGCAATATCCTGGTCAACGCCATGGCCGTTGGCATCGCCGAGCAGGACAAGATATTCTATTCCGCCGCTTCCGGTCCGGGCAATTCGATCGTCTATGTCGGATCGAAGACCGGGCGCGACGGCATCCACGGCGCAACCATGGCCTCGGCCGAATTCGGCGAGGACAGCGAGGAAAAGCGCCCCACCGTGCAGGTCGGCGATCCGTTCACCGAAAAGCTGCTGATCGAGGCGTGCCTCGAGCTGATGGCATCGGATGCGATCGTCGCGATCCAGGACATGGGGGCTGCGGGTCTCACCTCCTCCAGCGTCGAAATGGCGAGCAAGGGCGGCGTCGGCATCGAGCTCGACCTCGACAACGTCCCCCAGCGCGAGACCAATATGACCGCGTACGAGATGATGCTGTCGGAAAGCCAGGAGCGCATGCTCATGGTCTTGAAGCCCGGCCGCGAGGATTTCGCCGAGGCGATCTTCCGCAAATGGGAGCTCGATTTCGCGGTCATCGGCCATGTTACCGAGACCGGCCATATGGTGCTCAAGCACAAGGGCGAGACGGTGTGCGACATTCCGCTCGCACCGCTGGCCGACGATGCACCGAGCTATAACCGGCCCTATGTCACCACGCCGCCGCCTCCGCCGCTGGCGAATGTGCCCGCCAGCACCGATCTGGCAGCTGATCTGACCGCGCTGATGGCCTCGCCCGCGCTCGCGAGCCGCAGCTGGATCTGGCAGCAATATGATCACATGGTGATGGCCGATACGGTGCAGATCCCCGGCGGCGATGCCGGTGTCGTCCGCATCCACGGCACCAATCGCGGGCTTGCGGTCACCACCGACTGCACGCCACGCTATTGCTTTGCCGATCCGTTCGAGGGCGGCAAACAGGCGATCGCCGAATGCTATCGCAACCTGGTGAGCACCGGCGCGCGTCCGCTTGCGACCACCGACTGCATGAACTTCGGCAACCCCGAGCGGCCCGAGATCATGGGCCAGTTTGTCGGCTGTATCGAAGGCATGGGCAAGGCCTGCCAGGCGCTCGACATGCCGATCGTCAGCGGCAATGTGAGCCTCTACAACGAAACCACCGGCCCCGACGGCATCGCCCGCGCGATCCTGCCGACGCCCGCCATCGGCGCGATCGGGCTGATCGAGGATCTGGGCCAGATGATGACCCTGGCGTTCAAGGCAGCGGGCGAGACCATCGTCGTGATCGGGGGCAACGGCACCGCCGAACTTGGCCAGTCGCTCTGGCTCGACGTGCTGCACGGTCGCCGCGAGGGCGCGCCGCCGCAGGTGGATCTCAAGGGCGAGCTGGAATCGGGCGGTGTCATCGCGACGCTGATCGCCGGGGGCAAGGTGAGCGCAGTGCACGACATTTCGGACGGCGGCCTCGCGGTCGCGGTCGCCGAAATGGCGCTGGCATCGGGCATCGGAGCTGCGCTTTCGGCTGATGGCGATGCGGGCTTCTGGTTCGGCGAGGGCCAGGCGCGCTATGTCGTGGCGACGGCGGATGCTGACGCGGTGGTCGCGGCAGCCGAGGCTGCGGGCGTGCGCGCGCAGGTCATCGGTACTACGGGCGGGGATGCCGTGGCATTTGCGTCCGGGGCCAACGTTTCGGTCGCCGAGCTTCGCGAGCGCAATCTCGCCTTCTTCCGGCAGTGGATGGAAGGCTAAGCCACACGCAACCTGAGCAGGGGGGCAGTGCCAATGACCACAGGCTATTCCGGCACCCCCCTCGCCCGCAAGCTGGGCCTGAAGCCCGGGATGCGTGTGTGGTTCGATGGCATGCCCGATACCGCGCGGGCGGAAATCGCAGCCGAGGTCGAGGCGCTCGAAGCCGTGGGTGATCCCGCAAAAGGCTTTGCCGCCGCGCACCTGTTCACCACCAAACGCGCGGTGCTCGAGCGCGAATTCGCCCGGCTGATGAAAGCCATGGACCGCGACGGCATGATCTGGGTCAGCTGGCCGAAAAAGGCGGCGAAGATGGATACCGACATCACCGAGGACGTTATCCGCAGCGTGGCCCTGCCGATGGGGCTCGTCGATGTGAAGGTCTGCGCGGTCGATGCGACCTGGTCGGGGCTGAAGCTGTTGATCCGCAAGGAATTGAGATGACATTTCTGCTTCGATTGGCAATGGTCGCCGCGCTCGCGGTGACGGCATTCGCTGCGCGCCCCGCGCTCGCCTGGGGCGATTATGGCCACCGCGTCATCGCGCAGATTGCCGAGGCCAATGTCTCGCCGAAGGTGCGCGCGCGGATCCGCGCGCTACTGGCGCAGGAAAAGCAGCTTGCAACCCCCGAATGTCCGCTGAAGACGATCGAGGATGCCAGTGTCTGGGCCGATTGCATCCGCCGCGATGACCTGCGCTGGGGCTATACCGCGCCCTGGCATTACGTAAACATCGACATCTGCAAGCCATTCGACATCAAGGCCAATTGCCCCAACGGCAGCTGCGTGCCGGCGCAGGTCACGCGCAACGAGGCACTGCTGGCCGACCGCAAATTGCCGACGCATGTCCGGCTCGAGGCGCTGGCCTTTCTGCTGCACACGGTGGGCGACATGCACCAGCCGATGCACGCAGGCGATCGGGGCGATCTGGGCGGCAACCGGGTGAGCGCGGCCTATGGCATTGTCGAAGGGCGGATGAATCTGCACCGGCTATGGGACGGCCCGATTGCCGAGCGCGCGATCACCCAAGGCCTGCCGCTGGTGCGCGCCTATTCGGCCAAAGAGCGCGCCGCTGTCACCGGCGGCACTGTCGAAGACTGGGCGCGCGAGGCCTGGGAGCTGTCGCGCGATGTCGCCTATCCCACTGCGCAGCATGGCCCCGCTTGCGGCCCTGCTTTGGGCAAGGACGAGCGTGCGCGGCACAGCGATGCCGATATCGAGGCATTGATCCCGGTGGTGCGCACCCAGGTGCTGCGCTCGGGGTTGCGGCTCGCCGCAGCGCTCGAGCGGGCGCTCGGCTGACACGCAACAAAAGTCGCGTTCCCTAGCGGCAGATGACCGATTCATGATACGGCAAGGGCAATTGCAATCGATTGCAATCGATTGCAAAACAATGCATAGCTATACATCGGGTTTGACCGGTGGACACCGGCGCGACCCGACCCTAACAGATGACCCGCTGCGGCTGCGGTCACGAAAAAGGATAGGATTCAAACATGGCGAATGCGCAATCCCGGACGCTCCTTCTCTTTGGCGCGACGGGGGACCTGTCCAAGCGCATGCTGCTGCCCTCGCTCTATGCGCTGCATTGCGACGGGCTGATCGCCGCCGATCTGCGCATCATGGGCACGGCGCGCAGCGAGCTCGACGACGAAGCTTTCCGCGCGATGGCGGGCGAAGCGCTGGCGCAATTCCTGCCCGAAGCGCGCAAGGATGACGCCAAGATCGCGAGCTTCCTCAAGCAGCTGAGCTACCAACCTCTCGACGCGTCGAAGATCGAGGGCTTTGCGGCGCTGGCGGAACGGCTGGGCGACATCTCGGGCGGCATGTCGATCTTCCTGTCGACCGCGCCTTTCCTGTTCACGCCGACCATCCAGGGCCTCAAGTCCGCTGGCCTGGCAGGCGAGATGGTGCGTATCGGCCTCGAAAAGCCGCTGGGCAACGACCTCGCCTCGTCCTGCGCGATCAACGATGCCGTCGCGCACGCCTTTCCCGAAGACCGGACCTTCCGCATCGACCATTATCTTGGCAAGGAGACGGTGCAGAACCTGATGGCGCTGCGCTTTGCCAACATGATGTTCGAGCCGCTGTGGAACGCCAACGGCATCGAGCATATCCAGATCACCGTGTCCGAGACCGTAGGCCTCGAAGGCCGCCACGGCTTTTACGACGATACCGGCGCGCTGCGCGATATGGTGCAGAACCATATCCTGCAGCTGGTCGCGCTGACCGCGATGGAGCCTCCGGCCGAGTTCGATGCGACCTCGATCCGCGACGAGAAGGTCAAGGTGCTGCGCTCGCTGCGCCCCGTCGCACCCAACGAAGTGGTGCGCGGCCAGTACGGCGCGGGTGCGGTCGGCGGCCATTCGGTGAACAGCTATGCCGACGATCTCGGCAAGCCATCGGACACCGAGACCTTTGTCGCAATCAAGGCGCATGTCGACAACTGGCGCTGGCAGGGCGTGCCCTTTTACCTCCGCACCGGCAAGCGGCTGGCCGAACGGCGCAGCGAGATCGTGATCCAGTTCAAGCAGGTGCCGCACAATATCTTCGCACAGCGCGGCGGCAGACTTTCGGCCAATCGCCTCGTCATCCGTCTGCAGCCCGAGGAATATGTCCGCCTGCTGGTCATGGCCAAGGAGCCAGGGCTCGACCGGGGAGGCCTGATCCTGCGCGAGGTGCCGCTCGACCTGTCGCTCACCGCCGCCTTTTCCAAGGCACAGCGCCGCATTGCGTACGAGCGCCTGCTGCTCGACCTCATCGATGGCGAGCCCACCCTGTTCGTCCGCCGCGACGAGGTGGAGGCGCAGTGGCGCTGGATCGATGCGATCCGCAAGACCTGGGCGGACCATGCGATCGAGCCCAAATCCTATGGATCGGGCAGCTGGGGGCCAAGCGCCGCGATCGCGCTGACCGAACGCGATGGGGTGAGCTGGAATGACTGACGCCGCCACCTCCGCCGCCGGTGCGAGCTACGCGGCCGATGCCTCGATCGAGGCGATCGCCGATTTCATCGCCGGCATGCTGGCGGGCGGCAAGCCGCGCGCGATCGCGGTGCCCGGCGGCAGCACGCCCGGGCCGATCCTCGCCGCTCTGGCCGAACGCGAAGACATCGCCTGGGTCGATGTCGCGGTCTGGCTGACCGACGACCGCTGCGTGCCGACCGACCACGCGGCGAGCAATTTCGGCCTGCTCGAACGCTCGCTCGCCGCCACCGGCGCGGCCTTGGTGCCGCTAGAAGAGGGCGCGACCCCGCCGCCCTTCGATCTGGTCTGGCTGGGCATGGGCGCAGACGGGCATATCGCCTCGCTCTTTCCCAATACCGATCCGCATGCCGATGGCGCGCTCGAGGTGGTGCGACTGACCCCCCATCCGTTGCCGCCCGAAGCGCCGTTCGACCGGCTGTCGCTGACCCTGTCGGCGCTGGTGCGCGCGCGCCATATCATGTTGGTGCTGAAGGGTGCGGACAAGCGCAAGGTGCTCGACGATGCCCTTTCCGGGGCGAACGACCTGCCGATCGCGCGGCTGCTCAAGGCTGCGCACGCACCGGTCACCATCTTCTGGAGCGAAACATGACCAGCCTTCATCCCGAGCTCGAACGGATCACCCAGCGGATCATCGAACGCTCGCGTCCCGGCCGTCAGGCCTATCTCGATTTCATCGCGCGCGAACGCGACAAGGGCGTCCACCGCCCCACCCTTTCGTGCGGCAACCTGGCGCACGGCTTCGCCGCATCGGGCGAGGACAAGCCCGTCATCCGCTCGGGCAAGGCGATGAACATCGGCATCGTCACCGCCTATAACGACATGCTCTCGGCGCATCAGCCCTATGGCCGCTATCCCGAGCAGATCAAGATCTTCGCGCGCGAGGTCGGCGCGACCGCGCAGGTGGCGGGCGGCGTGCCCGCGATGTGCGATGGCGTGACGCAGGGCCAGCTCGGCATGGAGCTGTCGCTGTTCAGCCGCGACACGATCGCGCTCAGCAGTGCGGTGGCGATGAGCCACGGCATGTTCGAAGGGGCGCTGGTGCTGGGTATCTGCGACAAGATCGTGCCCGGCCAGTTCATCGCCGCCGCGCGCTTCGGCCATATCCCGACGATCTTCGTGCCCGCAGGCCCGATGCCCTCTGGCCTTGCCAACAAGGAGAAGCAACGCGTCCGCCAGCTCTATGCCGAGGGCAAGGTGGGGCGCGAGGAGCTGCTGGAAGCCGAGGCCGCGAGCTATCACGGCGCGGGCACCTGCACCTTCTACGGCACCGCCAATTCCAACCAGATGATGATGGAGATGATGGGGCTGCACGTCCCCGCCTCCGCCTTCATCAACCCCGGCACCAAGCTGCGGCAGGAGCTCACGCGCGCCGCCACGCACCGCGTCACCCAGATCGGCTGGGATGGCGAGGATTACCGCCCGTTCGGCCATTGCGTCGACGAGAAGGCGATCATCAACGCGTGCATAGGGCTGCTCGCTACCGGCGGATCGACCAACCACGCGATCCACCTGCCCGCGATGGCGCGCGCGGCGGGCATCCATATCGACTGGCAGGACCTGAGCGAGCTTTCCGCGATCATCCCGCTGCTCGCACGCGTCTATCCCAACGGATCGGGCGATGTGAACCATTTCCATGCCGCCGGTGGCATCGGCTTTGTCATCCGCGAACTGGCGGGCGCGGGGCTGCTGCACACCGATATCCTCACCGTATCTGGCCAGTCGCTGCTCGATTATGCCGTCGATCCCGTGCTCGATGATGCAGGGGCGCTGGCGTTTGTGCCCTCGCCCGAGGCGACGCGCGACGAGGCGATGCTGCGTCCGGTCGCCCAGGCGTTCCAGCCCGATGGCGGGATGCGGCTGGTCGAGGGCAATCTGGGGCGCGGCATCGTCAAGACAAGTGCGGTCGATCCCTCGCGCTGGGTGATCGAGGCCACCGCGCGCGTGTTCGACGATCAGGATGCGGTGATCGCCGCGTTCAAGGCGGGCGAACTCGATCGCGATGTCGTCGTGGTCGTCCGCTTCCAGGGCCCCCGCGCCAACGGCATGCCCGAGCTGCACAAGCTCACCCCCTCGCTCGGCGTGCTGCAGGATCGCGGGTTCAAGGTCGCGCTGGTCACCGATGGCCGTATGTCGGGCGCATCGGGCAAGGTGCCCGCGGCGATCCATCTGTGGCCCGAGGCGTGCGACGGCGGCCCGCTGGCGCGGATCAGGGATGGCGATATCGTGCGGCTCGATGCGGTCGCAGGCACGATCAGCGTTGTGACGGACGGCGCGGACTGGGAGAGCCGCCCGACCGCAAGCCAGCCCGCGCAGCCGATGGGCACCGGCCGCGAGCTGTTCGCGCTGATGCGGGCGAGCAGCGACAATGCCGAGGCTGGCGCGAGCGCGATGCTCGCGGTGGCGGGGTTGTGATCGCTTGATCTCGCAACCTCCCCGCATCACGTCCCTCGACTTCGCTCGGGAACTCGGAAAGTTTTGCTATGACCCCAAGCTAAACCCCCTTCCGTTTGTCCCGAGCGCAGTCGAGGGAAGTTGCACCGGACCCATGCGGCTATCTGTTCTCGACATTCTGAGGTAACTCATCATGCACATCGTCACCGCAGACATAGGCGGCACCCATGCGCGCTTTGCGCTGGCCACGATCGAGGATGGCCGCGTCACCCATCTGGGCGAACCGGTCACACTGAAATGCGCCGAATATGCCAGCCTGCAGACCGCCTGGGAAGCCTTCGGCCAGGCGATCGGACAGCCCCTGCCCCGCGCGGCGGCCATCGCGCTCGCCACGCCGATCCGCGGCGAAGTGCTAAAGATGACCAACAACCCCTGGGTCATCCGCCCCGCTTTGGTGCGCGAGAAGCTGAATGTCGACGACTATATCCTGATCAACGATTTCGGCGCGGTGGCGCATGCGGTGCAGCATTGCGGGGCGGACCATTATTCGCATTTGTGCGGCCCTGAGGGCGACCTGCCGGACAAGGGCGTCATCACCGTCATCGGCCCCGGCACGGGCCTCGGCGTCGCCTATGTCGTCCGCAGTGCTGACGGCTATCGTGCGGTCGAGACCGAGGGCGGGCATATCGACTATTCGCCGCTCGATTCGATCGAGGACGCGATCCTCAACCGGCTGCGCCGCCAGCACCGCCGTGTCTCGGTCGAGCGCGTGTGCTCCGGCCCCGGGCTCGCCGCGATCTATGAGACACTCGCGAGCATCGAAGGCCGCGCGGTGGTCAGCATGGAAGACAAGGCGCTGTGGCAGCTCGCGCTGTCAGGTGAGGACAGTCTGGCTGCCGCCGCGTTCGACCGGTTCTGCCTCAGCCTTGGCGCTGCGGCGGGCGATTTTGCGCTGGCACAGGGCGCGGGCGCAGTGGTAATCGCGGGCGGCCTTGGTCAGCGGATCGCCGACCGTCTGCCGCAGTCCGGGTTCGAGGAGCGCTTTGTCGCCAAGGGCCGGTTCCAGCAGCTGATGGAGACGATCCCCGTCAAGCTGATCGATCATCCCCAGCCCGGCCTGTTCGGGGCCGCCGCCGCCTTTGCCCAGGAGAATGCCGCATGACTGCACCCGCGATCGAAACCATCATGCTGACCGCGCCGGTCATTCCGGTGATCGTCATCAACGATGTCGCCGACGCGGTGCCGATGGCCGAGGCGTTGGTCGCAGGCGGATTGAAGGTGCTCGAGGTGACTTTGCGCACCCCTGCTGCGCTCGAAGCGATCGCCGCGATGAAGCAGGTCGAGGGCGCGATCGTCGGCGCCGGTACGGTGATCGATCCCAAGACGCTCGACGCGGCGCTCAAGGCGGGGTCGGAATTCATCGTCTCACCCGGCCTTACCGAGAACCTGGGCAAGGCGGCGATCGAGAGCGGCATTCCCTTCCTGCCCGGCATCGCCAATGCGGGCGATATCATGCGCGGGCTCGACATGGGTCTCACCCATTTCAAGTTCTTCCCGGCGATGGCGGCAGGCGGGATCCCCGCGCTCAAGTCACTCGCCGCGCCGTTCGGCCAGTGCAAGTTCTGCCCCACCGGCGGCGTGACGCTGGAGACCGCGGGCAACTGGCTGGCGATCGATCCGGTGCTGTGCGTCGGCGGCAGCTGGATGATCCCGGCAGGGCCGATCGATACCGCCGCGATCCAGCGCAACGCTGCCGCAGCCCGCGCGCTCGCCTGAACTAGACCAGCAATTCCGCCGCCTTGCCATGGCCGAGGAAATCGGCTGGGCTGGCGGTGGCGCCATAGGCCCCGGCGCAGAACACCGCGACCAGATCGCCGACCTCCGCGCGCGGCAGATACGCCTTGTCGGCGAGCCGGTCGAGCGGGGTGCACAGGCAGCCGACGACATTGGCCTCTTCTTCCGGCTCGGCATCGAAGCGGCTGGCAATCGCGACCGGATAGTTGCGCCGCACGACGGTGCCGAAATTGCCGCTGGCGGCGAGCTGGTGGTGCAGCCCGCCGTCGGTGACCAGGTACAGCTCGCCATGGCTGGTCTTCCGGTCGACAATGCGCGTCAGATACACCCCCGCCTCGCCCACCAGCCAGCGGCCCAGCTCCATCGCGAAATGCGTTGATTTGAGTGCGTCCGGCAGCGCCGCGAACCGCTCGCCCAGCGCCAAGCCCACCTTGGCAATGTCCACCGGCATGTCGCCCGGAAAATAGGGAATGCCCATGCCGCCGCCGAGATTGACATGCTCCGGCACTGCGCCCGCCTCTTCGGCGAGCTGCGCGGCGAGGTCGAGCGTCTTGCCCTGGGTCTCGATGATCGCATCGGCATCGAGCGCCTGCGAACCGGCAAATATATGAAAGCCGCGCCAGTGCGCGCCCTCGGCCAGAATGTGCCGGACCAGCGCGGGCACCCGAGCCTGATCGATGCCAAAAGGCTTGGCGCCGCCCCCCATGCGCATCCCCGACCCACGCAGATCGAAATCCGGATTGACCCTGACTGCGACGCGCGGCTGCACGCCGATCCGCTGTCCAATCGCCAGCGCGCGCTCGCCTTCGCCTTCGGATTCGAGGTTGAGCGTGACGCCTGCGGCAATCGCGGCCTCAAGGTCGCGGTCGCGCTTGCCCGGTCCGGCAAAGCTGATGCGCGCGGCATCCATCCCCGCCGCCTGCGCCAGCGCCAGCTCGCCCGCCGAGGCGATGTCGATGCCATCGACCAGCGAGGCCATCAGTTTGAGCACCGGCGCGAAGGGATTGGCCTTCATCGCATAATGAATCGAAAGGGGCTCGGGCATGGCCGCACGCAGCGAGGCGACGCGCGCGCGCAGCATGTCCGACGAATAGACGAAGCACGGGCTGTCCCCGGCCATGTCGACCAGTTCGCTGGCCTTGAGGCCCTGCACCGCCAGCTCACCGTCGATTGCCGCAAAACCGGCGGGTATCGGCCCCAAAGGCTTCATGCGTCACGTTCCTCGATCTCGGCGACCAGCAGCGCGCGGTCGATCTTGCCATTGGGGTTCTTGGGAAATTCGTCGCGCAATTCGACCACCTTCGGCAGCATGAACGCGGGCAGATCGCGCTTCATCGCGATCACCAGATCGTCGACAACTTGCTCGGGCTGCGGCACGGCAGCGGGGCGGACGAGCAGCAGGATCGCCTGGCCAAGCTGCGGATCGGGAATGCCCAATGCCACGGCTTCCGCCGCAAGCCCGGTCGAGGTCGCCGCATCCTCGATCTCTGCCGGGCTGATGCGGTTGCCCGAGGACTTGATCATCGCATCGCGCCGACCGACGAAATAGAGCAGCCCCTGTTCGTCGCGCCGCACCCGGTCGCCCGACCAGACCGCCATGCCGCCATAGGTCGAGAAGGCCGGCGCCGGCTTATATCGCTCCGCCGTGCGTACGGCATCCTGCCAATAGCCCTGCGCGACCAGCGGCCCTGCATGCACCAGCTCGCCCTCCTCGCCCGGCGCGGCATCCTCGCCCGCATCGTTGACCACCAGAATCTCGGCAAAGGGGATGGCCTTGCCGATGCTGGTCGGGTTGCCGTCGATCAGATCGGGGTCGAGATAGGTCGAGCGGAACGCCTCGGTCAGGCCGTACATCGCGAAAATGCGGGTCGCGGGGAATATCCCGCGCAGTTGCTTGACCAGCGCAGGGCTGAGTGCGCCGCCGCTGTTGGTGAGCCGCCGCATCGTCGCGGTCGCTTCAACCGGCCATTCAATCTCGACCAGCTGCGTCCAGAGCGGCGGGACCGCAGCGAGCGTGGTGATGCCGTACCGCACGCAGGATTTCACAACATCGCGCGGCATCAGATAATCGAGCGGAACCGCCGTGCCGCCTGCCGCCCAGGTCGAAAGCAGCTGGTTCTGTCCATAGTCGAAGCTCAGCGGCAGCACGCACAAGGTCTTGTCGTCGCTCTCCAGCCCGAGATAGTTCGCGACGCTGATCGCGCCGAGCCACATATTGGCATGGCTGAGCATTACCCCCTTGGGCTTGCCGGTCGAACCCGAAGTGTAAAGGATCGCCGCCAGGTCGTTGGGATCATGCGATGATGCTCCCAGGCTGGTCTCGCCCGCCTTCCACGCCGCCATCGCCTCGTCATCGTCGAGCGTCCGGCAGCCTTGCGGAACATCTCCCTCGATGAGGGTTGTCAGCCGGGTGCGATTGGCGATCAGCAGCTTCGCGCCGCTATCGGCCAGGATATGCGCGACCTGCGCGCGCTTGAGCACCGGGTTGATCGGCACATGCACCATCCCGGCACGCGCCGCCGCCAGCGGCATCAGGCAAGTGGTCTCGTTCTTCGGCAGCCAGGTCGCGACCCGGTCGCCATGTTCCAGCCCCATCGTGGTTAACCAGGCCGCAAGCAATCCGATACGCAAGTTTAACGTGTCGTAGCTAAGAGAGCCTTCACGCAATATCAGCGCGTTCGCGGGGCCCTCGCCCCTCAGTACCAGATGATCGAGCGGCTGCGGAGTGGGATCGAGAGACATCACGAACGGTTTGGCTCATAAGGAAGACGCGGCATCATGGGGTTCATGACGTTGAATGATGAATATCATGATAACCGGAAGGCTGCGTGCGCGCACCGGCTTTCTGCGCTCGACGATCCGGGCCGGGTCGGGCTGTTCGACCGCGCGCTCTGGTTCGACGGGCTGCACCGCCACTGCCTTGCCGATCACGCCCCGCACATCGCCTATGCCGCCGATCGTGGCGATGCGGTGAAGCTGCACCTGATCGACAACGGCCGGTCGGGCCTTGGCTCGATGGCCAACTGGTACAGCTTCATCTGGCGCCCCGTTTTCGGCGGCACGCCCGATGCGCAGCGTCGGCGCGCACTCATGCTGTCGGTCGCCCAGAAGCTGAGCAAGACGACGCATCGGCTGATCCTCTCCCCCGTGCCCGACGAATGCGGCTCTGCAACGCTGATCGAGGAGACTTTCGCCGCGACCGGCTGGACGGTCCGCCGCGAGCGCTGCGACGAGAATCATGTGCTGCACCTGAAAGGGCGCAGCTTTGCCGAATACTGGCAGGATCGGCCGGGCCAGCTGCGCTCCACCGTCAAGCGCAAGGGCAGCAAGGGCGTGGTCTCGCTCCGCGTCGAACATCGCTTCGATGCGCAGGACTGGGCCGATTACGAAGCAATCTATGCGCGCAGCTGGAAGCCCGAGGAGGGCAATCCCGAATTCCTGCGCTGGCTCGCCGAGCGCGAATCCGAAGCCGGACGGCTGCGGATGGGCATGGCGAGCATCGACGGCCAGGCGGTCGCCGCGCAGTTCTGGACGGTGGAAAACGGCACCGCATATATCCACAAGCTGGCGCATGACGAGCGGCATATCCAGGCTTCGCCCGGCACGCTGCTGACGCACGCGCTGTTCGCACATGTCATAGATACGGATGGCGTCGATCTCGTCGATTTCGGCACCGGCAGCGACGCTTACAAGCGCGACTGGATGGAAGACATGCGCCCGCGCTATCGGCTCGAACTGATCTGGCCCCGGTCGCCAAAGGCCTGGCCCTATATGGCGAAGAGCCGCGTCGCAGGGCTTGCCGCCCGTTTTGCGAAAGACTAAGGCCGCCAGCACGCAGTCCGGGGGGAGGACTGTCCAAGGCGACAAGCCAGCGAGGGATATGTGAGCGAGATCGAGACCAGCGGAGCGAGCGACGCGATCGAAACCGTGGTGCGCCAGGTGCTGCGCGACATTCTGGGCCTGTCCGAAGCGCAGGTCGCAGGCTTCGAACGCGATACCGAGCTGTTCGGCGCGCTGCCCGAGCTCGATTCGATGGCGGTGGCCGGCCTGCTGACCGAGATGGAGGATCGCCTCGGCATCCTGATCGAGGATGACGAGGTCGATGGCGAGCTGTTCGAGAATTTCGGCAATCTTGTCGATTTCGCGCGGGCCAAGGCCGCCGCGTGATCCGCGCTTACCGGTTCGACGGCAACGACGAACTGTGCCTTTGCCATGGGCCCGATACCGGCCCGGCGCTGCTGATCCTGCCGCCGCTGTTCGATGAGGCCAACCGCGTGCGCCACCTGATGGTGGAAACCGCGCGGGCATTGGCAGACCATGGCGTCGCCAGCCTGTTGCCCGACCTTCCCGGCTGCAACGAAAGCCTCGTCCCGCTCGACCGCGCCAGCATCAGCCTGTGGCAGGCGGCGTTGATCGCCTGCGCCGAGCAACTGGGGCCGGTGACCCATGTCGCCGCGATCCGCGGCGGCGCGCTGCTCGATGGCGCGCTGGGCGATCTGCCGCGCTGGCGGCTCGCGCCGGTCAAGGGCGGGCAACTGCTCCGCACGATGCTGCGCACGCGCATTGCCAGCGACCGCGAGGCAGGGATCTCCAGCAGCAGCGAGGCGCTGATGGAACTGGCGCGCACCCAAGGTATCGAACTGGCAGGCAACAGCCTGTCGCCCTGCATGATCCGCGAACTCGATGCCGCCGCGCCTTCCGAAGGCAAAGCGGTGCGGCTCGCGCGCTTTGCCGACGATCCGCTCGAAGCCGATGCGCGGATCACCGGCGCGCCGCTCTGGCTGCGCGCCGAACCCGCCCACGATTCCGCGATGGCCGCGTCGATCGCCGCCGATATTGCCGCATGGATGCGCGGATGAGGCAGCATTTCACCTTTGCTTGCGCGGGCGAGACGCTGGCCGCGACGCTCGACAGCGCCACCGGCAGCACCGGGCTGCTGATCGTCAGTGGCGGCAACGAGATCCGCTCGGGTGCGCATGCCGGAATGGCGGCGCTCGCGGCTTCGGTCGCTGCATCAGGCCATCCGGTGCTGCGCTATGACCGGCGCGGTATCGGCGACAGCACGGGCGAGAACGCCGGTTTCGAATCGAGCGCCGAGGACATCGCCGCCGCGGCCCGCGCGTTTCGCGAACGCTGCCCGCAGCTCACCCGGCTGGTCGCATTCGGCAATTGTGATGCGGCGAGCGCCCTCGCCTTGTTCGGCCCGGCGGCGGGCATCGACGCGCTGATCCTCGCCAATTTGTGGACGATCGAGAGCGACACGGAAAGCGAAACCGACGAGGCCGAGGCCGCGAGCACGATGACCGCCAGCGCGATCCGCAGCCGCTATCTTGCCAAGCTCAAGGACCCGCGCGAGCTCTGGCGGCTGGCGAGCGGCGGGGTGAATATCGGCAAGCTGCTGCGCGGGCTGAAACAGGCGACCGCAAAGACCGAAGTCACCGGCCTGGTCGCCCGCCTCGGCGAGGCACTCGCCACGCTCGACCGCCCCACCACACTGCTCGTCGCCGAACACGACCGCACCGCAATGTGGTTCCTCGAACATTGGGCCAGCGACGCCTTCGCCAAGGCGCGTGCCAACCCGCATCTGTCGCTCCACCGCCTCGACAGCGGCTCGCACAGCTTCGCGAGCGCGGCCGACAAGGCGTGGCTCAAGGAGCGAATTATGGCGGAATTGCGCACTTAAAGCCTCTCCCCTTCAGGGGATGGGTAGGGTTGGGGGCGATTGCATCTCTGCCATCGCTGGCGCAGCCATAAGACGCAACCGAAGCCCCCCACCCCAACCCTTCCCCTGGGTCGCAGACGAGCGAAGCTCAACGAGAGGGGCTTTTGATGGCAACCAGGGCCAGGCCGCCTCTCCCTCTCAAACCAGAAACGAGAACGCGTTGCCGAAATTGTGCAGCGCCACCGGCAGCACCAGACTCCCCGTGCGGAGGCGCAGCCATACGGCGATCAGCGAGGGGATGGCGGTAAGCGCCATGATCGCAGGCTCGAACGAGAAGCTGCCATCGGAATAGCCGAACGCATGCGCCATGCCGAACAGCCAGCAGGACAGCAGCGCGCCCCAGCCCCAGTCGACCCCGAGCAGGCGCTTGCGGCCCTGAAACGCCTGGTCGAGCGCAAACAGCAGCAGGCCGCGATAGAAGGGTTCTTCCTCGAGCCCTGGCATGGTCAGCTGGAAGCCGATCGCTTCCGCATCGGCCTTGTCTCCGCCGAACACCAGCGCAATCGCAACGAAGAACGCGCAATAGGCGGCGGCGACGGGCAGCGCGGCCTTCAGGCTGCCGGGAGTCTGCGCCAGGGTCAGGCCGATCCGGTGCCAGCCGAGCGCGGGCAGGCCGGCGAGAACGAGCGTGGCTGCGAGCGCCATGAGCTTGCCCTGCCAGTTCCATTCCCCGCCGATCAGATCGGGAAGCCATCCGTAGAACCGCGTGAGGCAGGCGTCATTGACCGCGATCAGCAGCGCGGCGATCAGCAGCCAGCGGGGCGAGAAATTCCGGCGATCCGCCAAGCCCATAGCCGTACCAAGCATGAGCAGTATCGTCAGGGTGGCTGCCAGTCCGATCACGCCTTTGCCTTTCGTTGATATTGCGTGCCGGGATTAGCCTTGGGCGGATCGCAAGGCTCCTCAAAAGACGGCAGATCGTTGCTCAGAACCCGGATTTTGCGGGATTTGGCGCAGCTTCGGCGAGAAGCGCGGCGCGGCTGCGATAGTCGCTCGGAGTGCAGCTCATGATCGCGCGAAAGGCGCGGTTGAAGCTCGCGAGCGAGGCAAAGCCGCTGTCGAGCGCGATGGCGATTAGTTTATCGTCGTGCCCGCGCGTTTCGAGCAAACGGCACGCCTCAATGACCCGATAATGGTTCAGGAAAGCGCGGAAATGGTCATGGCCCAGCTGCTGATTGACCAGCGTCCGGACGGTGCGCTCGGGCGCGCCCATCAGTTCGACGAACCGGGCAAAGCCGAGTTCGGGGTCGAGATGCACCCGCTCCAGCTCGATCAGGTCGCGCAATCGGCTAATTAGCGCTGCATTTTGACCGGTATTGGCAGGCGGGGCCGCGCTTGCATTCGTGGCACCCGCGCCAAAGGTTAGCACATCAGTCCGGATGGTCAGCAGCTTGCCCGCGAGCCATAGTCCGAAGGCAAGGATCATCGCGTTCTGCGTCATCGAAAAGGCGAGCGGGCGCCAGGCGAAGCCGAACAAGGCGTCAGCGGCGAGGTCGATGAACAGCATACCGCCGAGCAGCGCCGCGACCAGCACGCGCGCTTCGTGGCGGCGCTGGATCAGGTCGTCCTGACGCTCGGCCAGCAGCCGCCAGACGAGGTGTCCGACGATTCCAAAACCCATCACCACCAGCACGCGCGAAAGCCCGAGCTGATCAAGCCATGCCCCGAACAGCCCGCGATCTGCCGCCGCGATCAGCGCCCAGGCGATGCCCGTCACCAGCACCCCGCCTTTCAGCCGAAACCGGCGGTCAAAGCAGGAGAGCGAGAACCACCACAGGAAGATGACGGCAAAGCCGCTCAGGCCATGGGCAATGTCGCCCGGCACTCCGAGCGGCACGGCGAACGACAGCGGCGTGTTGCCGAGGACAAAACTGGCAAGACAGATCGCGAGCGGAGCGAACAGCAGCGATGACTGTCCGAGCTGCCGCCAGTACGCTAGCATCAGCCAGGCGAGCAGCAGGCAGGTGCACGCTGCCCCGGCGCGAAGGGCGGCGTCGAGTTGCTCGACGATCATCGCCGGGAGTGCGCGCCCGCCCCCTTATTCCGCCGCAATCGCCTCGAAATCCGCTTCTGCCAGGAACCGCTCGACATCCAACGCGGCCATGCAGCCGGTGCCGGCCGCCGTCACCGCCTGGCGATAGACCTTGTCCATCACGTCGCCGCACGCGAACACGCCGGGGATGGTGGTGTACGGCGTGCCGGGCTTCACCTCGATATAGCCGTCCCGGTCGAGCGGCAAATGGCCCTTGAACAATTCGGTCGCGGGCGCGTGGCCGATGGCGACGAAGCCGCCATCGACCGCGAGGTGCGAGCGCTCGCCGGTCACGGTGTCCTTCAGATCGATGCCGACCAGCCCGTGCGGCTCGCCGCCGCCAACGAAGCGTTCGACGCCCTTGTTCCACAGCACCGTGATCTTGGGGTTCGCGAACAGCCGTTCCTGCAGGATCTTTTCCGCGCGCAGCGAATCGCGGCGGTGGATCAGCGTCACATTGTCCGAATGGTTGGTGAGGTACAGCGCCTCTTCGACCGCGGTATTGCCGCCGCCGATCACCGCGACCTTCTTGCCGCGATAGAAAAAGCCGTCGCAGGTCGCACAGGCCGATACGCCCTTGCCGCCCAGCTCCTGCTCACCCGGAACGCCGAGCCATTTCGCCTGCGCGCCGGTGGCGATCACCAGCGTTTCCGCCTCGTACACCTGGCCGCCATCGCCGGTCAGGCGGAACGGACGGCGCGACAGGTCCACCGAGACGATGGTGTCGTAGATCATCTGGGTGCCGACATGCTCGGCCTGGGCCTGCATTTCCTGCATCAGCCACGGACCCTGGATCACGTCGCGAAAGCCGGGATAATTCTCGACATCGGTGGTGATGGTGAGCTGCCCGCCCGGCTGCAGACCCTGCACCACGATGGGCTTGAGGCCTGCGCGCGCGCCATAGATCGCGGCGGAAAGGCCGGCGGGGCCGGAGCCCAGGATCAGCATGCGGGTCTTGATCGTTTCGGTCATGGTCTGGCTTTCTCGAACGGATGCGGCGGATGTGGACAGGGCCGGGCCTGGCCGCAAGGGCAACAGGCGGTGAGTCCCGCGCAACATTAACTTGTGGGCCGCTAAAGCAGATTTGGGCCCGCCCTGCCAAGCGCGATTCACCGGCTCGTGGGAATCGCTTGCCAAGCGCTGCGCACTGTGACCACCTTATGCCAATGCTTCCCCGCATCCAGTCCATCGCCACCGTCGTTCCCGACCACAGGATCAGCCAGCCGCAGGTCCGCGAGTTTGTGGGGCAAGCGACCGAAAAGGGCCTGCCGGAGCGCATCGCGGCGATCTATGACAGCACCGGCGTCGAATGCCGCGCCATTGCGCAGCCGCCCGAATTCTACCTGGGCCGCGCCGATTTTCCGCAGCGCAATGCCGTGTATCTCGCCGAAGGGCAGAGACTGCTCGAGGGCGCCGCTGCGCAGGCGCTGGCCGATGCGCGGCTGGAACCGGGACAGATCGACGCCATCGTCTGCGTCTCTTCCACCGGCATCGCGACGCCCTCGATTGCGAGCCAGATGATTGCACCGATGGGCTTTCGCGCCGATGCGCTGACGGTGCCGCTGTTCGGCTATGGCTGTGCGGGCGGCGTGCTGGGCCTTCAGGTGGCGGGCGATCTGGTGCGTGCCGATCCTGCGCGCCGCGTGCTGCTGCTAACAGTGGAATTGTGTTCGCTCGCGTTCCGCTTCGGCGACCTCACCAAAAAGGCGATCATCGCCTCCACCCTGTTCGCCGATGGCGCGAGCGCGGTGGTGCTGTCGGCGGCAGGCGATGGCCCGGCGCTGGGGGCTTTCGCGCAGCATACCTGGCCAGACAGCCGGGCAATGATGGGCTGGGACGTCGACGAGCTGGGCCTCGGCCTCATCCTCTCGCGCGACTTGCCGAGCTTCGTGCGCGAGCGTTTCGCGCCGGTGGTCGACGGCTTTCTCGCGCGCGAAGGGCTGGACAAGGCGGCGCTCACCGAACCGGCGTGCCATCCCGGCGGGCGCAAGGTCATCGATGCGCTGGAACGCTGTTTTGCGCACCTGCCGCGCGGATTGGCGGAAACCCGCGCGGTGCTGGCTGACCATGGCAACATGTCGTCGCCCACCGTGCATTTCGTGCTGAAGCGCATCCTGGCACGGGGGCAGACCGGCCCCTTGCTGATGACGGCTTTGGGGCCCGGTTTTACGGGCGCGATGGGGGTGCTGCACCGATGATCGCAAGCCCTGCCCTCGCCCCGTTGATCTGGTCACCCGCCTGGCCTGCCGCATGGGCGGTGCTGGCGTTCCTCACCGCGCAGCGATTGCTCGAACTGGTATACGCGCAGAAGAACACCAGGGCCCTGCTGGCGCGCGGTGCGGTGGAGCATGGGCGCGGGCATTACCCGGCGATGGTCGCCATCCATGCGAGCTTCCTCGGCGCGCTGTGGTTTTCGACGGCACCGTATGCGCCGATGCTCTGGCCGCTGCTGATCGCCTTCGCACTGCTCCAGGCCGCGCGCCTGTGGGTGCTGGCGACGCTCGGGCCGTACTGGACGACGCGGATCATCTCCGCACCCGATTTTCCGCGCATCATCGGCGGCCCATTTCGCTTCGTGCGCCATCCCAATTATGTCGTGGTGACACTGGAAATCCTCACCATTCCGCTGATCTTCGGGCATCTGCCGATTGCGATCCTCTGGACCTTGCTCAACGCAGGCATATTGTTCATCCGCATCCGCACCGAAAATGCGGCGTTGCAGATGCGATCGCTGCAAAAACCTGTCGCCTGATCGTCGCTGTCTGCCTAGATTGCGGCCCATCGTTCTCGCTTCGGATTCTTCGCTCCATGCGCCATTTGATCGGCCTGCTGGCCAGTTCCGCTCTGCTCCTGACCGGTTGTGGCGGAGGCGGGGGATCGTCCACGCCCACGCCAGCCCCGGTCGCGAGCGCACCAGCGCCCACGCCCGGCCCGACGCCCAGCCCCACCTGCTCGCTCGCCAACCGCCAGGCCTTCGCCCGCGACGTGCTCGACGAATGGTATCTCTTCCCCGAACTGCTGGTGACCAGCACCAATCCGGCCAGCTTCACCACGGTGCAGGGCTATATCGACGCACTCACCGCGACCGCGCGGCAGCAGGGCAAGGACAGGTTCTTCACCTTCATCACCTCGATTGCCGAAGAAAATGCGTTCCTCGCGAGCGGCGAGAGCGCCGGAATCGGCATACGGCTGTCGATCGATGCACCGGCGCGCCGGGTGTTCGTCAGCGAGGCGTTCGAAGGCGCGCCGGGCCTCGCCGCCGGAGTCGACCGCGGCGACGAGATCACCGCAATCGGCACCAGCAGCGCGAGCCTGAGGAGCGTCAGCGACATCATCGCGGCAGAAGGTTCTGCCGGAATCACCAATGCGCTGGGGCCGAACACGGCGGGGCTCACCCGCGTGCTCAGGGTTACGCGCGGAAGCGCATCGCGCGAGGTCAGCGTGACCAAGGCGGTGTTCGATCTGCCCGCCGTCTCCGGCCGCTATGGTTCGCGGATCATCCAGGACGGCAACCGCCAGATCGGCTATATCAATTTGCGCACCTTCATCTCGTCCGCCGATACGCCGCTGCGCGAGGCCTTTGCCAGCTTCCGTGCAGCCGGCATTACCGAATTCATCATCGATTTCCGTTATAATGGCGGCGGGCTGGTTTCGACCGCAGAATTGATGGGCGATCTGCTCGGCGGCAACCGCAGCAGCAACGATCTCTTTTCGGGCGTGCGCTTCCGCGCCTCGAAATCTTCGCGCAATGAAAACCGCCTGTTTGCGCCGCGCGCGGAATCGGTGAGCCCGGTCAAGATCGCGTTCATCGGCACCGGCGCCACCGCCTCTGCCAGCGAACTGGTGATCAACTCAATGGCCCCCTATCTCGGCCGCAACCTGGCGCTGATCGGCGCGAACACCTTCGGCAAGCCGGTAGGCCAGATCGCGCTCGACCGCAGCGCGTGCGACGACCGGGTCCGCGTCGTCGCGTTCAGCTCGGTCAACAGCCGCAACCAGGGCGAATATTTTAACGGCCTGGCCAGCACGCTCGACGTCACCTGCCAGGCACCCGACGACCTCACCCGGCCGCTCGGCGATCCGCAGGAAGCCTCGATCCGCGGCGCGCTCGATTTCCTCGCCGGGCGCAGCTGCACCGCGATTGCGCTCAGCGGCCCATCGGGCAACATCGCCGGCCAGTCGCAGCGCGGCCTGATCGCCAGCGACCGAGAACTGCTGGTGCCGGATGCGCCCAGCCCGGCGCAGCGCGAAGTGCCAGGGCTGTTTTGAGCCCCGCGTAAAACCCCTCCCCCTCGATGGGGGAGGGTTGGGTGG
>LSHP01000134.1 GCA_001555775.1 Acidovorax delafieldii
CGCCCAGACACCCCCCGTACCCGCCGTAACCCCCTCTCCCGCCTTCGACCAGGGCGCCGCCAGCGTGCTCGCGCTGCTGCGGGGCCCGGCCAGCGCGTCGGACATCTTCAACCCCGCCTTTGTCGCTGCCGTGCCCGAAGCGCAGCTCGCGCAAGTGGTCGCCGGGCTCAAGGCACAGCATGGAGAGGCGCAGGCGGTGGTCGCAGTGCGCCCGATGGACGCGCGCTCGGCCAGCGTCGATATCCGCTTCGACAGGGCGATTGTCACCTTCACCATCGGCATGCTGGACGGCAAGCTCTCGGGCCTGTTCATCACCGGCACGCGGACCGAGGGTGACAGCCTCGACAAGATCGCTGCCGATATCGCCGCGCTGTCAGGTCGCACCGGACTGGTCGTGCAGAAGCTAACCGACAAGGGCGCGGAAACCGTGATCGCCCGCAACGCCGATGAACGCTTCGCCATTGCGTCTGTCTTCAAGCTCTATGTGCTCGCCGAGATCGACCGGGCCGTGCGCGCGGGCGAGCGCAAGTGGAGCGACGTGCTTCCGCTGACGCAGAAATCGCACCCCTCGGGCATCAGCCAGGACTGGCCCGACAATGCGCCGATGACGCTGCAGACGCTCGCGACGTTGATGATCTCGGTCAGCGACAACAGTGCCACCGACACGCTGATCGCCGCCATCGGGCAGAAAAGGCTCGCCGCGATCGTCAGGGCGAGCGGCCATGCCCAGCCTTCGGACATGATTCCGCTGCTTTCCACGCAGCAAGTCACCGGGCTTAAAATGCCTGCCAATACTGGCTTGCGCGACCGCTTCCTCGCTGCCGACGATGCCGCGCAAACCAGGCTGCTGGCCGAGGCAGGCGATACGCTGCGCCTCAAGAATCTCGACCTGTCGGTCTATACCGGCGGGCCCAACCAGATCGACACGATCGAATGGTTTGCCAGCCCCGCCGATATCGCGCGGCTGCTGGCGATGCTCGAACGCGAGGGCGATCCGGTCACCCGCGCGATCCTGAAGATCAACCCCGGCATCCCCCCGGTCAATGCAGGGCGCTGGGGTTATCTTGGCTACAAGGGCGGGTCGGAGCCGGGAATCATGGCGATGAGCTTCCTGCTCCGCTCAAAAACCGGCGAGCGCTATGTCGTCAGCGCGCTGGTCAACAATCCGGCGGCTGACATCGACCAGCCGGGCTTCGTCACGCTGATGGCGCGGCTGCTTGATCAGCTTGCTGGACCGCCAGCCACTCGTCCCTGAGCAGCCCGAACAGCAGCGTATCGCGCACGCCGATATGCGTTTCCCATTCGGCGCGCAGATGGCCCTCCAGCTGGAAACCCAGTTTCTGCAACAGGCCGATGGAAAAGCGGTTGTCGGGATCGGTGTCGGCGAAGACGCGGCGCTGGCCTTCGGCGACGAGCAGCTGGTCGAGCACCCGCCCGACCGCCTCGCGCGCAATGCCCTGGCCCCAGGCCGAGCGCGCCAGGATATAGCCGATCTCGCTGACATTCTCGCGCCGCTGGTGCGCATTGACCCAGCCGAGCGCGATATCCTCGCCAGTGCGGGTGATCGCCCAGCTGCGCCAGCTGGCATCCTCGGCCGCCACCGGCTCCAGCATCGCGCGCGTTTCTTCGACCGAACGGTGCGGCCCGAACGCCCACCAGGTCATCAGCTCGTCGTCGGACAGGATCTCGAACAGCGCCTCGGCGTCGCTCACGCGCACCTGGCGCAGCGTCAGCCGGTCACTCCTCAGGACGGGAAGTCTACTCATGCTGCAGTGAGCGCGGCGACCAGCGCCTTGACCTTTTTCTGCCGCCATTGCGGCGTGGGTGCGACCACCCAGAAGGCGCGGCGCGATTCGCGTGCCTCGCCGATCGCCACCAGCCGCCCTTCGGTCAGATCGCGCTCGGCAAGCAGCCACGGCACGGTGACAATGCCGAATCCGGCAATCGCCGCATCGAGGCCGAGGCCGGCATCGGCGACCTGCATCACGGTCGAATCATCGGCTTCGTCCTCGCCCGCGCCGCGCTGGCAGCCGGGCCATTCGATCCGCCGGTCTCCGTCATAGCCGGGCGCGGAAACGGTAACGAACTGCGCCGGACCGATCTGCGCGCCTTCGAGCTCCGCCGGACCATCGGCGAGGCGGATCGCGCAATCGAGATTGGCTTCGGTAAAGTCGATATCGCTGTCGCCCGAGACGAGCGTGTAGCGGATTTCGGGATTGGCGGCGGCATAGCCGATCAGCCGGTGATGCAGCCATTTGGCGGCAAAGTCGCGCGGCACCGCGATGGTCAGGCGAAAGCTCGACTGGCCCTGCTGCATCGCCCGCACCGCCTCTTCGAACTGCAGGAAGCCGCTGCGCAGCGCATCGAGCCCGGCACCCGCCTCATCGGTCAGCTCGAGCCCCTTGGGCGTACGGCGAAAGAGGACGACGCCCAGCATTTCTTCAAGCGCACGGATCTGCTGGCCCACGGCGGCGGGCGTCACCGCCAGCTCATCGGCCGCACGGGTAAAGCTCAGATGCCGGGCGGCGGCGTCGAGCACGCGCAGGCCGTTGAGCGGAAGATGGGTACGCTTCATGGGAAACGGTGATTAGTCGGCAACCGCCGGTGCGACCAGAGGAAAACGCGGGATTTCCACCGCGATCATCTGCCCGTCGTCGCGCAGCATCCGATACACGCCCTCCATCCGCCCGGTCGGGGTGTTGAGCGGGCAGCCCGAGACATAATCATGCGCCTTGCCCGGCTGGATCACCGGCTGTTCGCCGACCACGCCCTCGCCATCGACCTGATGCACCCCGCCGCGGCCATCGGTGATCACCCAATGGCGGGTGAGCAGTTGCACCGCCTGGTCCGAATGATTCTCAATGCGGATATGATAGGACCAGAACCAGCGCGCATTGTCCGCGCGCGAACGATCGGGCAGGAAGCTCACCGCCACCCGCACCGTGATGCCCTGGGTGGTCGCCGAATGGCCGAAGAACCTGTCCATGCTGTCCGAGATGCCGTCCATGCCCGCAATATGCCTCTTTCGGCCCCGCTGCGAAAGAGGCGCTGGGGAATATTTCGCCCGTGGGGCTGCTGACGGTTACTTGCCGCTCTCCTTCCTGAGATAGGCAATCACATCGGCGCGCTGCTGCGCATTTATCAGGCGGAAGGGCATCTTGGCCCCGGGGACAAAGCCTTGCGGATTGGCAAGCCACTTGTCGAGCTTCGCCGCGTCCCAGGCAAAGCCTGCTTTCTTGAGGGCGGGCGAATAGTCGAAACCGGGCGCGCTGCCAGCCTTGCGCCCGAACACGCCGCGATGCGCCGGGCCGACGCTATTGGCATCGAGCGCATGGCAGCCGGTGCAGTTGGTCTGATAGACCTGGGCACCGCGCGCCGCATCGCCGGGCTTGGCTGCCGTCTGCGCGCCTGCTGCCACCGTCGTCAGGACGAACGCCGCCGTCCCCAGCGCCGCCATGCGCAAAATCCGATTGTCGATCAATGCCATCTCCACCTGCTGCTGCAACGGAGGCGCGATATGGGGGCGATGGCGGGCATTACCAGCCGCAAAGAACGCAATTGCAGGCTTATTCGGCGGGTGCGACCACGGCATCGACCTTCGCGCGTCTGCCCGTCAGCCAGCCGATCGCGCGCGGCACGGGACCGTGGCGTTCCATCCAGGCGGCATAGGCGGCGTAATCGGGATCGGCCATCAGATGCCGCTCTTCGGTCCGCGCGCGCCAGTAATAGACGCCCGATACGGCGGCGAGCAGCACGGTGTTGCGCAGCCCATCCTGCCAGGAACCGCTGGTGACCAGGAATGGCATGGTGGAAAACCACCAGAAGGCGTTCTTGGACAGATAGGCCGGGTGCTTGGTCCAGCGGTATGGCCCGTGCGTCAGGATCCCGCGATGGGTGAGGTTGGAAAAGCGGATGCCGAACGCGACCGTCGCCCAGGCATAGACTCCGGTGAGAAATACCAGCCAGACGCCCCAGACCGCCAGCAGCGCCGTGTGCCCTTCGAACCAGTACGCCCAGTCGGCGGTGGCGACGTGATAGTTGAGCGGACCGTTATCGCCCATCAGGATGAACGGCGGATAGCAGATCAGCGCCGCGGCCCAGCCCGCCATGAAGGGATTGGCGGTGCGGATGTGCGAATCGAGCGGCTTGAAGGTCAGCACATAGCCGACGGTCGCGAACTGCACGTCGACCAGGAACATCGCGATGATCAGCCAGTTGGCGATCCAGACCGGGTTGGTCGCGATCTCGGCGACATTGGCGTTGACGATATCGGCATAGCCGCCCGGCACGATCGACAGCATGAAGGCAAGGAAAAAACCCTTCACCGCCCAGGCACGCAGATGGTGCCAGATCTGCTCCCGATCCCAGCCGGACTGGCCGGAGATCATCGCGCCGAAATGCCAGGCGCCGTCGCGCGGTTGCTTGAGATAGCGGTCGATCCAGATGACATAGGGGATGGAAAGGAAGAAGAGGAAGGGCGAGGCATAGATGAACACCGCCATCGAGAACTGGTAATTGCCGGTCCAGTACCAGCGCGCGGTCGCATAGATCGCGGCGATCAGCGACCAGGTCAGCCACAGGCCGGTGAGCTTGATGGTGCTGATGTCCAGCACGTCCTTCACGGCGCGCGGATGGCTCCAGTCGATGCCGGTGCTCGGGCGCAGATGCACCTTGTCTACGAAGATCGACCAGAGCACCATCGGCAGCCCGGTGGCGACACAGCAGACCAGCGCGGCGCTCGGCCCGTCCCAGCCGAAATGCCGCGCGAGCGCGATCCAGGCAAGAAGTCCGACCAGTCCAATCAGCCCCGCGCCATGGCTCACCGCGCTGGGCGGACATGGATCGGGTTGGGCGGACGCAGCTTGGGTCATGTCGCGCGCCTTTTAACCGATATTGGTAAGGATTCGATGAAGGAAATGCTGCGGGTCCGAGCCGGAATTCGCCGAACCGAGGCAAATGCCGCTCGACTTGGAACCGCGATCATGGCCTAATCGTCATCCTTGCGCGGGGCTGTTGCCACCAAGGGACGCGCCGGGAAAACAGGGTTGCAAAGGGTCGTATGATGCATCTGGGGCGTTTGCGGGCGCGCGGTCTCGCTTGGGGAGCAATGGGTTTCATCGCGACGGGGCTGAGCGCACAGGCGGCCATGGCCGAGACCATCCACGGCACCTGGGAAAACCCGACCGGCGATGTCCGCGTCGTCACCCAGCCGTGCGGCGAGAACCTGTGCGGCAAGGTCAGCTGGGCAAGCGACATCGCCAAGAAGGACGCCGCCGCTGGGGGCACGCCGAACCTGATCGGCACCAGCCTGTTGCGCGATTATCGCCTGACCAAGCCGGGCCACTGGAAGGGCCGCGTCTTCGTGCCGGACTTGGGCGATACCTATTATTCGCGGATCGTGCAGCTCGACGCCAAGCGGATCAAGATCAGCGGCTGCATCCTGGGCGGCCTGCTTTGCAAGTCGCAGATCTGGAAGAAGATCTGACCGGTCAACCCTCGGGCTGATCGGCCTCGCGCGCTGCCGGGTCGAAGCCGTGCATCCGCCAATGATATTGCAGCGCGATTACCGCGCCTTTCGCCGGTTGCAGCATGACGATCGTCAGCAGCAGCGCACCCACCACCGCAATCAGCGCGAGCCAGCCCATGGGCAGCAATTCGCGCGACCCTGCCGCGATCAGCACCGGCGCGAGCAGATGGCCGCTGATGAAGATCGCGATATAGGCGGGAAAATCATCGGCCTGGTGCAGCGTCCAGTCCTGCCCGCAGCACGCACAGCGCTCCACGGGCTTGAGGTAGCGCGCGAACAGCGGCTTGTGGTCGCAGCGCGGACAATGGTTCCGCGCGCCCCGGAACGCGGCAACGAGCGCGCTCGGCTCCTCGATGGCACGCGGGGCGGAATGGGGCATGGCAGCGGTCCTCAGCCAGCCTCAGCGCTGACATCGCCTCGTAACCCGTGCGCCGCCGCGATCAAAGCTCTTTGCGACCATTGATTGCAGCCCGCGCGACCCCATCATGACAGGCTCGTCGAACAGGGGCCTTTCATGACCATCCTCATCCCGATCCTGGGCGATCAGCTCAGCCTTTCCCTCTCGGCGCTGCGCGGCGTCGAGCAGAAACGGGCGGTGCTGCTGATGATGGAGGTGGATGAGGAGACGAGCTATGTCCGCCATCACAAGGCCAAGATCGCCTTCATCCTCTCCGCGATGCGCCACCATGCCGAGGCGCTGCGCGAGGTGGGCTGGACGGTCGATTATGTGAATCTCGACGACCCCGACAATGCGGGCTCGTTCACCGGCGAACTGGCGCGCGCGATCGAGCGCCACGCCCCTGACCGCATCATCGCAACCCTGCCCGGCGAATGGCGGGTGCGAGCGGCGATGGAGGAATGGGCGGATCGGTTCGACGTGCCTGTCGAGCTGCGCGAGGATGACCGGTTCGTCTGCACGCACGAGGAATTCGACGCCTGGGCGCAAGGGCGCAAGCAGCTGCGCATGGAGTTCTTCTATCGCGAGATGCGCCGCAAGACCGGGCTGCTACTTGACGACGAAGGCAAGCCCGAGGGCGGCGAGTGGAATTACGACAGCGAGAACCGCAAGCCGCCGCCGAACGAGCCGCTGCTGATCCCCCAGCCGCTCAAGTTCAAGCCCGACGAAATCACCCGCGAGGTCCTCGATCTGGTGGCGAAGCGTTTCGGTAACCATCCGGGCAGCCTCGACCATTTCGCCTTCGCCACCACGGCCGAGGACGCGGCGAGGCAGCAGGCGCATTTCATCCGCCATGCGCTGGCAAAGTTCGGTGATTATCAGGACGCGATGCTGACCGACCAGCCGTTCCTGTGGCACTCGATCCTCTCGCCCTATCTCAATTGCGGTCTGCTCGATCCGCTCGATCTGTGCCGCGCGGTCGAGCAGGCCTATCGCGACGGCAAGGCCCCGCTCAATGCCACCGAGGGGTTCATCCGCCAGATCATCGGCTGGCGCGAATATGTGCGCGGCATCTACTGGCGCGAGGGGCCGGATTACGCGCAGCGCAACGCGCTGAATGCGACGCGCCCCCTGCCCGGCTTCTATTATGACGGCCAGACCGACATGCATTGCCTGAAACAGGCGATCGGCCAGACCCTGGACCATGCCTATGCGCACCATATCCAGCGGCTGATGATCACCGGCAATTTCGCACTGATCGCCGGGATCGATCCGCACGCGGTCCATCTATGGTATCTGGAAGTGTACGCGGACGCCTATGAATGGGTCGAGCTGCCCAACACGCTGGGCATGAGCCAGTTCGCCGATGGCGGGCTGCTCGCCAGCAAGCCCTATGCCGCGAGCGGCAATTACATCCATTCGATGTCCGATTACTGCCAGCACTGCCGCTATGACGTGAAGGCCAAGACCGGGGCCAGGGCCTGCCCGTTCAACCTGCTCTACTGGGATTTTCTCGACCGCAACGAGGAGGTCCTGGGCAAGAACCAACGGCTCGCCATGCCCTATCGCAACTGGGCGAAGCGGGCGGACAAGGACAAGCAGGCGATCCGCGCCGATGCGAAGCGGTTTCTCGATCAGCTCACCAGATGAACGAGCTGATCGCAACAAAGAATGCGGTAAAGCTCAGGAAGAAAAGGCGGATTTCCTCGTTGCGCTGCGCGCGCTTGCGCTTGGCCAGCACCTCGGGCTCGTCCACCGGGGTCGCTGCGAGGACGCGCGGCGACAGCGCCGAGCGGAAGCTGTGGGGCTGAGCTGGGGTGCGAAGGAATTGAAGCCGCTGCATGGTCCATGAGTTAACGCATTTTTAACCATTGCCCATGGTAATTGATGGTTAACAGGTTCATTGTGCCGAAAGCGGACACCGGTTCACCGCAACGGCTTTACGCTTACGTCAACTTATTTGCGCAAAATCCGGTTGGAGCGCGGCCAAAGCTGCGCTAGACCTTCGGCCCATGAAGCACGACACCATCCGCAAGGCCGAAACCATCCCGTTCACCTGGGAAGACCCCTTTCTGCTCGACGAGCAGCTGACCGAAGAGGAGCGGCTGATCCAGCAAAGCGCGCGCGGATTTGCGCAGGACGTGCTGCAACCACGCGTGATCGACGCCTTTCGCGAGGAGATCGACGCGCCCGAACTGTTCCCGATGATGGGCGAGGCCGGGCTGCTCGGCGCGACTATATCGGAAGAATTCGGCGGCGCGGAAGCAAGCTATGTCGCCTATGGCCTGATCGCGCGCGAGGTCGAGCGCGTCGATAGCGGTTACCGTTCGATGATGTCGGTGCAAAGCTCGCTCGTCATCCACCCGATCAACACCTATGGCAGCGACGAACAGCGCCGCAAATATCTCCCCGGCCTCACCGCGGGCGCACTGATCGGCTGTTTCGGCCTGACCGAACCCGATGCGGGATCGGACCCGGCGGGCATGAAGACCCGCGCGAAAAAGGTCGA
Source organism: Acidovorax delafieldii (assembly GCA_001555775.1). Classification (GTDB taxonomy): domain Bacteria; phylum Pseudomonadota; class Alphaproteobacteria; order Sphingomonadales; family Sphingomonadaceae; genus Blastomonas; species Blastomonas delafieldii_A. The sequence continues at coordinate 8,434 of LSHP01000134.1, forward strand.
TGGCGGCTATGTCATCTCCGGCGCGAAAACCTGGATCTCGAACAGCCCGTTTGCCGATGTCTTCGTGATCTGGGCCAAGTCCGACGCGCATGGCGGCGCGATCCGCGGCTTCATCCTGGAAAAGGGGATGAAGGGCCTGAATGCCCCCAAGATCAAGGGCAAGCTCAGCCTGCGCGCCTCGACCACCGGCATGATCCAGATGGACGAGGTCGAGGTCGGTGAAGACGCGCTGCTGCCCAATGTCGAAGGCCTGAAGGGTCCGTTCGGCTGTCTCAACCGCGCGCGCTACGGCATCAGCTGGGGCGCGATGGGCGCGGCCGAATTCTGCTGGCACGCCGCGCGGCAGTACGGCCTCGACCGTGTCCAGTTCGGCAAGCCACTCGCCGCGACACAGCTGTTCCAGAAGAAGCTGGCCGACATGCAGACCGAGATTGCGCTGGGCCTGCAGGCCAGCTTGCGCGTCGGGCGGCTGATGGACGAGGGCCGGTTCGCGCCCGAGATGATCTCGATCGTCAAGCGCAACAATTGCGGCAAGGCGCTCGATATCGCCCGCATGGCGCGCGACATGCACGGTGGCAACGGCATCAGCGAAGAATATCAGGTGATGCGCCACATGGTGAATCTAGAAACGGTTAATACCTATGAGGGCGCGCATGATGTTCACGCGCTGATCCTGGGCCGTGCACAGACCGGAATTCAGGCGTTTTTCTGACCGTCCGAAGGTTTAGGGATTTGGTAACCTGGCCTTAACTCGCAACCGCTAGTCTGCCTTCTGCAATCCAGGGAGCGATGCATTAGCGGTGATGGACGGTTACTTTCACGATTTCGGTACGTCCGCGCATGCCGCCCCGGATGACACCGCTGCCATCGAGCCCGCACAGCCTGTGCCGGGCCAGCCCGACATCGCCAGAGTTCTGCGCAGTCTGGACCATGCCGGGATCGGCCTGTTCGAATGCGATCTGCGAACCGATGGCCTGAACTGGACGCGCAAGGTCTATGACATGTTCGGTCTGCGCAGCGACAAAGGCCTGAATCGTGGTGACGTGGTCGAACTGTACGACCCGGAATCGCGCGAGGTGCTGCATCGCTTGCGCAGCCACGCGATCGAGCGTGCGGGCGGTTTCACGCTCGATGCCCGGATCACGCGCACCGACGGCGAAGATCGCTGGATCCAGATTGTCGCCAATATCGAATGCGAGGCAGGGCGCCCCGTCCGGCTCAACGGCACCAAGCGCGACATCACCGAGCAACGGCGCGAGCAGGAAAATCTGCGCCTCGCCGCCGAAACCGACGGACTGACCGGCCTTTCCAATCGCTCGGCGTTTCAGACCCGCTTTCTGGACGCCAGCATGGCCGCCCCCTTCTTCCGGCCGCTGGGCGCGCTGATCCTGTTCGATGTCGATGGCTTCAAGGCGATCAATGACCGCTACGGCCATCTGGCGGGAGACGCCTGTCTGGCGCAGTTCGGCAAGCGCCTTTCCCAGGCCTTTTTCGATGCCCTGATGGTGGCGCGGGTGGGCGGCGACGAATTTGCCGTGCTGCTGCCCAGCAACCGTCACCTGCCCAGGATCGCCCGGCGCGCGAAAGAGGCGATCAACCTGCTCAGGACGCCGATCGTCTGGAACGGGCACCTGCTCGAGGTGGGAGCAAGCTATGGCATCGCGATCGCCGAAAACGCGATGGCCTATGATGCCGAAGCGATGTTCCTGCGCGCTGACCGTGCGCTTTATGCCGCCAAGCGGACGGTCTTGCGCACCTGAACCAGACCCGGCCTCAGGCGCGCAAACCGGCCAGTTCGTCGAGTCCGGCCATGATATTCAGATTCTGCACCGCAGCCCCGCTCGCGCCCTTGCCCAGATTGTCGAGCATCGCGACCAGCCGCACCTGCGAGCCATCCGCGCTGGGCAACACGTAGAGCGACAGCCGGTCGGTCGCCGCATCGCCCTCGCTCACCAGCAGCTCGCCGGGCACGGCATCGATGGCTGCGACGCTGACCAGCGGTTCGCCTGCATAATGGTCCGCGAGCGCGGCGTGCAAGGTCCGTGCATCGGCAAAGCCTAGCTCGGGATCGAGGAACAACGGCACATCGACGAGCATGCCGCGAAAGGCGCGGACGACCGCGGGCGCAAAGATCGGCGCGCGGCTGAGCCCGGCATGCACCTGCATCTCGGGCAGGTGCTTGTGCTCGAGCCCCAGAGCATAGGCACGAAACCCGATTTCGGGCGCATCGACCTGCATCCGCTGGATCAGATCCTTGCCACCGCCCGAATAGCCGCTCACTGCATTGACGATGAAGCCGTGATCGGCGGGCAGCAGATCCTCGGCCACCAGCGGCGCGACCAGCGCCAGGAAACCGGTCGGGTAGCAGCCGGGATTGCTCACCAGCCGAGCGCTGGCAATCGCCTCGCGCTGGCCCTTGCGCAGCTCTGCAAAGCCATAGGTCCAGCCATCGGCGACGCGGTGCGCGCTCGAGGCATCGATGAAGCGCGTGTCCGCGCCCTCGCCCAGCGCAACCGCCTCGCGCGCAGCAGCATCGGGCAGGCACAGGATCACGAAATCGGCGTCCTGGATGGCAGCGGCGCGCGCGGACACGCTCTTGCGATCGGCATCGCTGAGCGTGATCAGGCGAAACTCGCCCCGCCCTGCCATGCGCTCAGCGATTTCCAGGCCCGTTGTCCCGGCGGCGCCATCGATGAACAGTTTGAGCATCAGCCGATCCTCTTGCGCGCCAGAACCGGCTGCGGCGTGGTTTCGGGGAAGCGGGCGATCACATCGGCCAGCGGCTCTGCCACCACCTGCATCCAGAAGGCATTGGCGTGCACCAGCGTTTGGGTATCCGCCATGATCCCGACATGGCCGGGGAAGAAGACCAGGTCGCCGCGTTCCAGCGGCTCGTCATCGCCCAGGGCGCGGCCCAGCGCCGCCATCTGCTGGTCGCTGTCGCGCGGGGCGGCAAGGCCTGCGAGCATCAGCACCAGCTGCACCAGCCCCGAACAGTCGAGCGCATCGCCGCCGCGTCCGCCCCAGAGATAGGGCGCGCCGATCAGCTGCTGCGCGCGATCGACCGGATCGCAGGTCAGCGCATCGAGGCCGATCGCATGGCGCACCGACATCCAGCCGGCTTCGACCTGCAGGAACTTGCCGCATTCGCTGGCGCCCTGAACCGCGACGCGCGCGCCCATCGGCAGGCTCGCCACCATTGGCGTCTTGATCGCCGGTTCGGCAAAGACGAGCGCGCGGCGGACATGCACGACATGGGTCGGCGCGGCGGCGTCGCGGGTCAACGCGTCAAGCCGGACATAGCCGCAATAGCCGTCGTGAACGCCATAGCCCCACCCCCAGTCGCCCGCGCTGTCGAGCAGGGCAAAGCCTTCGCCCGGCTGCAGCTGGCTGACCGCCTCGGCATCGGCGCTGCCCGCCTTGCGCAGCATCGCCGCTTCATCGGCTACGCGATGGAGCTGCGGCGCGACATAATGCGGCGCGAAGAACTTTCCAGCGAGCGCGATATCCGCCAGATCGCCGCGGATGGCCGTGACGCGCGGGTCGTAATCGGCGACCGGACCGCTCAGCACGAAGCGCTGCTGCCCCGCTGCGGGGGCGTCAGAGCTGTCCTGCAGCGCCGATCCGGCATCCACCGGCGATGCTTCCGCCGCAGAACGTGTCGAATGTGTCAATTACCCCAGTCCCTCAAGCCATGCCGCGTCATGATGATCTGTCCCTGCCGGTGCCGGGCACCGCGCAGCCGGGGCTGATAGCCCAGTTGCCGCGATTTGTCCAAGCCCCGTCATTGCGGGGTCGTTTTCGCGTCATAACGGCTGCGCAGATAGTGCCAGCTGGCGCGCAACCCCATGGCTTCGCCGCCCTTGGGTTGGCCGGGGCGCGGGGTCGGGCGCCAGGCATAGGTGTCGAAATGCGCCCAGGGCACGCCTTCGGCCACGAAGCGCTGCAGAAACAACGCGGCGGTGATCGATCCCGCAAACGAGCCGCCGGTATTGCCGATATCGGCAATGTCGCTCGCGTACATTTCTTCATATCCCGGCCAGAGCGGCAGCCGCCAGCACGGGTCACCCACCGTCGTTCCGCTGGCGAGCAGCCCCTCGGCGAGCGGATCGCTGTTAGAGAAAAGCGCGGGCAGATCCGGCCCCACCGCAACGCGGGCGGCACCGGTCAGCGTCGCGAAATCGACGATCAGATCCGGAGAAGCCTCGCTCGCCTTGGCCAGACAATCGCCCAGCACCAGCCGACCTTCGGCATCGGTGTTGCCGATCTCGACGGTGATGCCCTTGCGGCTCTTGAGCACATCGCCCGGGCGAAAGGCATTGCCCGCAATCGCGTTCTCGACCGCGCCGACCAGCATGTGCAGCCGCACCGGCAGCTTCATCCGCATGATCAACTGCGCCAGCGCCAGCGCGTGCGCCGCGCCGCCCATGTCCTTCTTCATCAGCAGCATGCCCGACGCCGGCTTGATGTCCAAACCACCGCTGTCGAAGCACACGCCCTTGCCGACGACCGCCACCCTGGGATGATCGTCGCGGCCCCAGTGCAATTCGATCAGCCGCGGGGCATGGCTGCGCGCCGCCGCACGCCCGACCGCATGGATCATCGGATAATGGGTTTCGAGCGCATCGCCGCGGGTCACGTCGAGCAGCGCGCCATAGGTGCGCGCGAGCGTCGCCGCGGCTTCTTCCAGCGCCGCAGGACCCATGTCCTCGGCGGGGGTATTGACCAGATCGCGCACCCAGGCCGTCGCCTCGGCCTCCGCCAGCGCGGCTTCCCGGCGCGCCGGATCGTTGGTCAGCAGCACGCGCGGGCCCTGCGGGTTGTCTTCCGGCTTCTTGTAGGCGGTGAACCGGTGCTGCGCGAGCGCCCAGCCGATCAGCGCATCGCCGGGGCGCGCATCGCCTGCGAGCCGATAATGCCCCGCGGCGAGCGCTTCTGCGACCTTGGCGAGACACCAGGGGCGCAGATTTGCCGCATCGGCTACGCCCAGCACCACCGCCCAGTCATCGGCGGAATCGCCCGGCACCACCACCAGCTCGTGCGGGCGCGCGGCAAAGCGCATGGCGGACAGGTGGTTGCGGATGCGCGGCGGCGCGGCGTTCAGCCAATCGGCCAATCCCGCCTTGTCGACAAGGTGGATGCTGCGCGCGCTCTGGCCAAGGTCCGGCTGGACGAGGGAGGACAAATCAATCATTGTCAGGTCTTACAGCAATTTGACGCGCAACTGCGAGAGAGAATCATGATCGTTCGAAAACCTGGCTCTCTGGCGCTTGCGGCGCTGGCCGCATTGATGCTGCCCGCGATGGCCGCATGCGGCCAGGACGCGCCGGTGGCAGAAAAGGCCCAGCCCGCTGCAACGAAGGACAGCCAAGCGGCGGCCAAGCCGGTAGCGTTCGAGCGCGAAACCGAGAAGTTCACGTACAGCTATTCCTATCCCGCCGAAGCCGCCGCGATCCCGGCGCTGGTCAAGCTGCTCGAGGAAGACCGCGCACAGGGCCTGGCCCAGCTGGAAAGCCAGGCGGACGAGGCGGAGAAGGACGCCAAGGCGAACGACTATCCCTATAACCCGCACATGCTGGGGACGAGCTGGTCGACCACCGGCAACACGCCGCCGCTGCTCGCGATGCTGGGCGAAATCAGCAGCTATTCGGGCGGGGCGCACGGCAATACCGGCTATGAGGTGCTGCTGTGGGACAAGGCTGCAGGCAAGAAGCTCAAGCCCGAAGCGTTGTTCACCGACATGAAGACGGCGCTGGAACCGATGCGCACGCTCTATTGCGACGGGCTGAAGGCGGAGCGCCAGGTGCGGCGGGGCGAATATATGTCGTCCGATCCCGAGGACATGTTCAACGTCTGCCCGCCCTTCAGCGACCTCGTGATCATCCCGTCCGCCGTCGGGCAGGACAGGTTCGACCGCATCCTGTTCGTTGCCGCGCCCTATGTGGCGGGTCCCTATGCCGAAGGCGTTTACGAGATCAGCGTCCCCGTGACCAAGCAGACGATCGCCAGCATCAGGCCCGAATATCAGGCGGCGTTCAACGCGGCGGAATGAGCCTTATTCCGCCGCGATCGCGGTGGGTTCTTCGACATGCGCAGCCGCCTTGCGGAAGGTGAGCACGCCATCGTCCACCGCCTCCTCGCGCAGCACCTTGCGGTCGAACAGATAATCCTGGTTGAGCCGCCACGGCATGCGGTCGCCCTGCTTGGGCAGGATGTCGAGCGCGCGCTGGACATAGCCCGAGGAGAAATCGAAAATCTGTTCCTCGTTGACCGGGCCGTCGCTGCCCAGCACCGGCACTGCGATGTCGCTTCCGGTGGCGGCCATGTGGTTGAGCTGACGGCAGACGAAATCGGCGACGATATCGACCTTGAGCGTCCAAGAAGCGTTCAGATAGCCGAACACGATCGCCATGTTCGGCACATCGCTGAACATGCAGCCCTTGTAATAGAAATGCTGCGTGAAATCGAGCGGCTGGTCGTCGACCGAGAAATCGACCTTGCCGGCCATGGCGAGCTTGAGGCCGGTGGCGGTGACGATGACATCGGCATCGAGATGCCTGCCTGACTTGAGCTGGATGCCGGTGGGGGTGAAGCGGTCGATATGATCGGTAACGATATCCGCCTTGCCGTCACGGATCGCCTTGAACATGTCGCCATCGGGGACAAGGCACAGGCGCTGCTCCCAGGGGCCATAAGGCGGCTGGAAATCGGGCTCGTGCATCTTGCTGCCCATGATCTTGCGGATGCGCTTGAGCAGATAGTCGCCGACCTTCTTGGGGTCCTTGCGCGCGCGGTTGAACGAGATCTGCTGCATCCGCACGTTCTTGAAGCGGATGATGCGATAGGCCCATTCGTCGGGCATGATGGCGCGCAGGCTGTTCGCCAGCCAATCCTTGGCCGGGCGGCTCCAGTACCAGGTCGGCGTGCGCTGGAGCATGGTCACATGGGCAGCCTTGTCGGTCATCGACGGCACGATGGTGACGGCGGTCGCGCCCGATCCGATCACGACGACGCGCTTGCCCGCATAGTCGAAGCCCTTGGGCCAGAATTGCGGATGGATGATCTGTCCGCCAAAGCTCTCACGCCCGACAAATTCGGGGTCATAGCCCTGGTCATAGTCGTAATAGCCGGTGCCCATGAAAAGGTAGCTGCAGGTCAGATGCTGAACGCCCTGGCCTTCGACCTCGGCGGCAATCGTCCAGCGTGCCTCGCTGCTCGACCAGCTCGCCGAGAGCACCTTGTGGCCGAGCCGGATGTAATCGTTGAGCCCGCGCTCGTCCTTGATGCGCTTCAGGTAGCTCAGGATCGAGGGGCCATCGGCAATCGCCTTCTGCTCGCGCCACGGCTCGAACTCGAAGCCCAAAGTGTGCATGTCGCTGTCCGAACGGATGCCGGGATATTGGAACAGGTTCCAGGTGCCGCCGATATCGCTGCGCCGCTCGAGGATCGCGAAGGTCCGGCCGGGGCATTTTTCCTTGAGATGCACCGCCATGCCGATGCCGGAAATTCCGGCACCGATGATCAGCACATCGACATGCGACGCGGCTTTGAGGTCGGACGGCTTTTCATGCTTCATGGCGAGACTCTCCAGTCGCAAGGCCGCTTTTGCGGCTCTCGGGAGAGAAAGGTTGCTTACATCGTTGTGAATTGCAACCCATATCGGACCGCCCCGGCCATATTTTGCGCTCAGGCGAGACGCCAGGCCCCGTCGATCCGCGCGATCACACCGCCCTGCCCGCCCTTGCGCAGCGCCTCGGGCAGCAAGGCCTCAGGCAGGTCCTGGTAAGCGACGGGGCGCAGGAATCGGTCGATCGCCAGCGTGCCGACCGAGGTCGTCCGCCCGTCCGAGGTCGCGGGGTAAGGTCCGCCATGGTTGATCGCATGCCCCACCTCGACACCCGTCGGCCAGCCATTGGCGAGGATGCGCCCGACCTTGCGCTCGAGCACCGGCAGCAGCGCGCGGGCATCGTCCGTATCGGCCTCATCCATGTGCAGCGTCGCGGTGAGTTGGCCCTCGAGCCCGCGCAGCACCGCGAGAAGTTCGTCGCGGTCCTGGCAGCGCACGACGATCGACGAGGTGCCGAACACCTCGTGCTGCAATTCCGCCTTGGCGAGCCAGTCCTTTGCCGCGACGCTGAACAATGCGGTGCGGCCTTCGTGCGGCCCGGTCGGGTGGACGCCGCGCGCGATCGTCTGGACCTCGGGCGTGGCGGCGAGCGCGGCACTGCCCTTTTCATAAGCCGAGTGGATTCCGGCGGTGAGCATGGTCTGCGGCAGCTGCGCCTCAACCAGTGCGCCCGCTTCGGTGAGGAACGCATCGAGCTCCGGGCCTTCCAGCGCGAGCACAAGACCGGGATTGGTGCAGAACTGGCCAGAGCCCATGGTCAGCGATGCGACATAGCCCGCAGCCAGCGCCTTGCCCCGGCCCGCCAGCGCGTGCGGCAACAGGATGACCGGGTTGATCGCCGACATTTCGGCATAGACCGGGATCGGCTGCGGACGCGCGGCCGCGATCTTCATCAGCGCCTCGCCGCCGCTGCGCGATCCGGTAAAGCCCACGGCCTGGATGCGCGGATCGGCGACCAATGCCGCGCCGATGGCGTTGCCGGTGCCGGTGACCAGGCTGAACACGCCGGCGGGCATGCCGGTCGCCGCAGCCGCGCGGGTGATCGCGCCCGCGACCAGCTCCGCCGTGCCGGGATGCGCGGGGTGCCCCTTGACCACCACAGGGCAACCTGCGGCCAGCGCCGAGGCGGTGTCGCCGCCGGCTGTCGAGAAAGCGAGCGGGAAATTGGAGGCGCCGAACACCGCGACCGGCCCCAGCGGGATCATGCGCAGGCGCAGATCGGGCTTGGGCGGGGTACGCGCCGGGTCGGCATGGTCGATGCGCAGCTTGAGCCATTGGGCATCGCGAACCTCGGCGGCGAACAGCCGCAGCTGGCCGCAGGTTCGCCCGCGCTCACCAGTGATCCGCGCCAGCGGCAGGCCCGATTCGGCGCAGGCACGCTCCAGCAACGCATCGCCCAAGCCTTCGATCTCATTGGCGATCGCTTCCAGAAACGCCGCGCGCTGCTCCAGCGGCAGATCGGCATAGGGAACCGCAGCCTCGTCCGCTGCGGCGCAGGCATCGGCTATGTCCCGCTCGGTGCTGCTGAAAAAGCCGATATCGGTAATGCTCGCGCCCTTGGCGGGATCATAGGCATGGAACACCTCGCCATGCCCGCGCCGTTCGCCCGCGATGAAATACTGGCCTGTCAGTGTCACTGTGTAAGGTCTTCCTGTTCGATGGTCATGTAGCCGGGCGGCAAGCCGCGCTCGGCCTTGGAGCGCGCCACCATCGCGCGAATGTCCGCGCGCAGTGCCTTGCCCTCGTAGAAAATGCCGTCCTTCACCGTCCAGGCGATGCCGCCGACGCGCTGCGCCTTGCCGGTCGCATCGTCGAGCTTGAGCGTGCCGGTGGCGAACAGCAGCTTGAGATTGGCGATGGGATTGCCCTTGACGATGACCAGGTCCGCCTTCTTGCCGGGCTCGATCGTGCCGATATCGGCATCATGGCCGAGCAGCCTTGCGCCCTGCTGCGTCGCGGCGTTGATCACCTCGAGCGGGCTGAACCCGGCCTCACGCAGCAGCTCCATCTCCTGGATATAGCCGAAGCCATAGGTGTTGTAGATATAGCCTGCGTCCGACCCGACGGTAACGCGCCCGCCGCGGTTCTTGTATTCGTTGACGAACGCCATCCACAGCCGGAAATTCTCCTTCCAGTCCATCTCGCGCTCGGTGGTCCAGTCGAACCAGTAGCTGCCGTGGTTGATCCGGCTGGGGCGGTACCAGTCCCACAAGGCGGGCATGGTATAATCGTTGTGCCAGACCGCGCGGTTCATCCGCATGAGGTCGCGGCTGGCGAGATAGGCGGTGAAGGTGGGGTCGATGGTGAAGCCGCGCTTGAGCAGCGTCTCCATTACCTCGTTCCAGCGCTCCGAGCCGGGCTTTGCCGCCTGCTTCCACAGTCTGCCAGCCTCGCCGAAGCGCATCTGTTCGTCGGTATTGACGAAATCGCCCGGCCAGTCCTGCAGCTTGCGGTCGGTAAACAGCGCCTCGGGCAGGCCGTACCAGTGCTCCATCGATTCCAGGCCCGCCTCGCTGGTGCGCAGCACATTGGCATAGGCGACCACGCCCTGGGCATGGTGCATCGTCGAATGCATCCCCAGCTTCTTCGTCTCGTCGATCGCGGCGAGCAAGGCCGCCTCGCTGCCGCCGATGAACTTGATGCCGTCCGCGCCGCGCCTTTTCGCATCGCGCACCGCCGCGCGGCCCTGTTCGGCGGTGCGGATCGGCAGGCCGATCTGCTGGAACATCGGGTATACGTCGAGCCGGGGTCCTGTGATCTCGTTGCGCGCCAGCCGGTTCTTGATCGCGACCTGCTGCTCGATCGACATTTCGGACGAGCCGACATTGCGCGCGGTGGTGATCCCATGCGCGAGCCAGAGCTTGAGCACATAGTCGGACGGCACGCCCTGCCCGTCGCTCAGCGTGTGCAGATGGACGTGCGCGTCGACGAACCCGGGCAATACATAATGACCGGTCAGGTCATATTCCTTGTCGCCACGCGGGGGCCTGCGCGCTTCCTCGATCGCGCCGGGTGCGCCGATGCTGGCGATCTGCACGATCCGGTCGTTCTCGATGACGATGTCGACCGGCCCCTGTGCGGGCGCGCCGGTGCCATCGACATAGATCGCGTTGCGCAGCACGGTGCGCGGCCACGGCCCCTCGCCCAGCGTACGCGCCGGGATGGGATCGGCGACCTCGCGCGGGGCCGCCTGGCCCAGCGACTGCGCCGAAACGCTGCCCGCCAGCGCGAGCGCCGACAGGCTCGCCAGCAATATCCGACCGATCTTCATGCCCCGTTCCCCTGTTGCGAGCCTCGCTGGGCCCGTTTTGATTATACCCCGGCCTGTTGTTCCTGCAGCGCCAGGCTGCGCGAGCGGCTGTAGAGGAAATAGAAGGCAAGGCCCGCCACGTTCCACAGCGCAAAGCGCACCAGCGTCTGTGTGGGCAGGCTCGCGAGCAGATAGAGGCAGCCGAGAATCGCGAGCGTACCAACCAGATAGGGCTGCGGGCACTTGAACACGCGCTTGAGTTCCGGCGCGCGCTTGCGCAGCACCATCAGGCAGCCGCCCACCGCGATGAACGCGAGCAAGGTGCCTGCATTAGCGAGCTCGGCAATCTCGTCGAGCCGGAAGAACCCGGCAACGGCGGCGACGAACACACCGGTAATTCCGGTGACCAGCACCGGCGCGCCGGTCTTGGGCGAGACACGCGAGAGCACCGGCGGGAGCAGGCCATCGCGTGCCATCACGAAGAAGATGCGGCTCTGGCCGTACATCATCACCAGGATCACCGAAGGCAGCGCGATCAGCGCCGCCAGCGCGACCAGATAGGAGGCGGTCGGGTGGCCGAGTGTGCGCAGAACCAGCGCCAGCGGCTCGGGCGAATTGCCCAGTGTCAGATACGACATCGCCCCGACGGCGGACAACGCCACCGCCATGTAGATCAGCGTGCACACCGCCATCGACCCGACAATGCCGATGGTGAGGTCGCGCCCCGGATTGCGTGCTTCCTCGGCCGAGGTCGCCACCGCATCGAAGCCGTAAAAGGCGAAGAACACGATCGCGGCAGCCGCCATCACCCCGCGGGTCGAGCCGTCCTGCACCGTGCTGCCGAAACCATAGGGCATGAACGGCGTGAAGTTCGCGCTGTCGAACGCGGGGAGCGCCAGCGCAACGAACGCGGTCAATGCGGTCAACTTGATGATGACGAGGATGATGTTGAGCGTCGCGCTCTCGCGCGTGCCCGCCATCAGCATGCCCGCGATCGCCAGCGACACGATCACCGCCGGCAGGTTGATGATACCGCCTGCATGCGGGCCGCTGAGCAGCATGGCGGGCAGTTCAACGCCGGCGGATTGCAGCCAGCCGACCAGATAGCCCGACCAGCCGACCGCAACGGTCGAACAGGCCAGCGAATATTCGAGGATCAGGCTCCACCCGACCACCCAGGCCAAGGTCTCGCCCACCACCGAATAGGTATAGGTATAGGCCGATCCCGCAGTCGGGATCATCGTCGCGAGCTCTGCATAGGCAAGCGCGGCGCAGGCGCAGACCGCGCCCGCAATCGCGAAGGCCAGAATGACCGCAGGCCCGGCGCGCTCTGCCCCCACGCCGGTCAGCGTGTAGATGCCGGTGCCGACGATGGCCCCGACGCCGAGCGCAATCAGGTGCGGCCAGGAAAGCGTAGGCTTCAGCCGGCTGCCCTCAGGGGCGTCGGCCGCCTGCACTATCGGTTTGATCGGCCCTAAAATCCCCATCCGTCGCGTCCCTTTATGATTATGCGCACGGGCGATCAGCCCGGCGGTCCCTTGGATTCGGTTTGCAGCTGCAGCCTGAGGTCATCGAGCGTCTTGCCGATATGCACCAGCGTCAGCGCTGCGATCTTGCGCTCGTCGCGCGCCAGCCAGGCCTGCAGCATATCGCGATGCTCCTCGTTGGCGCGCTCGTTACGGCCGAGCGGCTCGAGATGCTTGCGCACATAGCGTTCCGACAGGACGTGCAGCCGTTCGAGAATGGTGAAGGTCACCGGGCGCCCGGCGGGGCGGAGCAGCGCCAGGTGAAATGCCCGGTTGAACGCGCCGACGCCCTCGCCTCCCGAATCGGTCAGGCTGTCGAGCTGATCGAGCAGATCGGAGGCGGCCTGCTGCTCGGCCGTTCCGGCGAGCTTGGCGGCGATGGCGATGGTCTCGGGCTCGAGCTTGAGCCGCAGCGCATAGACCTCTTCGGCCTCGACATCGGTGAGGGGGCGCACGGTGAAGCCGCGATTGGCCTGCGAGGCGAGCAGCCCTTCCTGCTCCAGCCGCGCCAGCGCCTCGCGCAGCGGGATCTTGCTCACCCCCATTTCGGCCGCGAGCGCGTCCTGGCGGATCGGGCGATCGGGCGCGACGGTTCCGTTGAGAATGCGGGCGCGAACCTGGTCGACCAGCTGTTCGGAAAGGTTGCGCGCGGCGATGCTCATAAGCCTCTCATATCACAGAGAAGCCATCCCAAAAGGGGTCTTTGTCGTCGATCCAGATGGTATTGAAACCCGTCGCGATCGCCGAACCCTGGATCGAGGGAATGATCGCGCGCCGCCCGCCAAGCTCGATTGAATCTTCCACCCGGCCGATAAAGCGGCTGCCGATATAGCTTTCGTGCACGAAACGCTCACCGGCCTTCAGCACGCCCTTGTGCGCGAGATGCGCCAGCCGCGCCGATGTTCCCGTGCCGCAGGGCGAACGGTCGATCGCGCGCTCGCCATAGAAGACCGCGTTGCGCCCGTCCGCACCCTCGCCTTTGGGCGCATCGGCCCAGAGCACATGGCTCACCCCCCGGATCCGGTCGTCGAGCGGGTGCACCGGCTCGATCCTTTCGCGCAGCATCGCGCGGATCGTGCGCGCGTGCTCGATCAGCCGCGTTGCACCCAGATCGTCCAGGCCCGTATAATGGCCCTGCGGCTCGACGATCGCGTAGAAATTTCCGCCATAGGCGATGTCGACCGAAAGCGCCCCCAGGCCCGGCACGTCGATCTCGACGCCTTCTGCCGCCACGAACGAGGGGACGTTGCGGATGCGCACCCAGGCCACCCTGTCGCCCTCGCGCGCATATTCGATTTGAATATCGCCGGCCGGCACCTCGACCTTGAGCAGGCCGGGCTCGCGCGGCTGGATCAGCCCGTGTTCGAGCCCGAAGGTGATCATCCCGATCGTGCCGTGCCCGCACATCGGCAGGCAGCCCGAGGTTTCGATGAACAATATGCCGACATCGTTCTCGGGCCGGGTG
>LSHP01000135.1 GCA_001555775.1 Acidovorax delafieldii
ATTTAACCGTTTGCGCAGCCTGCTCCCCTCCCTGGAAGGGAGGGGATGGGGGTGGGTGCTGCGCGGCCAGTGGGGCTTACAGCCCCGCCTTGCCCAGCGCGCGGTCCAGGTCCTCGATCACGTCGTCGACATCCTCCAGCCCGACGTTGAGCCGCAGCATGTCCTCGGTGATGCCGACCGCGAGTCGCGCCTCCTCGCCCAGGCCGTGGTGCGTGGTCGAGCTGGGATGGGTCATCAGCGAGCGGGAATCGCCGATATTGTTCGAGATATCGACCAGTTCGAGCGCGTTGAGCAGCGCGTGCGCGCGGGCCCTGCCGCCGCCGACATAGAGCGAGAAGATCGGCCCTGCGGCCTCCATCTGCGCCATGGCGAGATTGTGCTGCGGATGGCTTGCCAGACCCGGATAGTTGACCCGTTCCACCCGGCCCTCAAGGAAGCGCGCGACCTTCAGCGCATTGTCGCTCTGGCGGCGGATGCGCAGGTCGAGCGTCTCGAGCCCCTTGAGCACCACCCAGGCATTGAACGCGCTCAGCGTCGGCCCGGTATTGCGGGTAAAGGGCAGCAGCGTGTTGGTGATGAAATCCTCGGTGCCGCAAACCGCGCCGGCGAGCACGCGACCCTGCCCGTCCATCATCTTGGTCGCGCTATAGGCGACGACATCGGCGCCATATTCCATCGGCCGCTGCAGCACGTTGGTGGCAAAGGCATTGTCGACGACGCTTACGATGCCGTGCGCGCGGGCGATCTCGCACACGGCCTTGATGTCGATCACGTCCATCGTCGGGTTGGCAGGCGTTTCGAAGAAGAACACCTTGGTGTTCGGGCGGATCGCCGCCTCCCATTGGTCGAGCTCGCGCCCGTCGATGATCGTGGTCTCGATGCCGAACTTCGGCAGCAGCGAGTCGGTGAGCCAGCGGCACGATCCGAAGAGCGCGCGGCTGGCAACGACATGGTCGCCCATCTGGAGCTGGCAAAGCAGGGCGGCGGTCATCGCGGCCATGCCGCTCGCCATGCAGCGCGTGGCCTCCGCGCCCTCCATGAGCGAGATGCGCTTTTCCAGCATCTCGACCGTGGGATTCTGCAACCGGCTATAGGTCATGCCGTCCTGCTCGCCGTTGAAGCGCGCGGCGGCATCCTCGGCGCAATCATAGGCAAAGCCCGAAGTCAGGAACAGCGCCTCGGAGGTTTCGCCGAACTCGCTGCGCGCGGTGCCACCGCGGATCGCGCGGGTGGCGGGGCGCCAGCGGCTGGTGATGGCGGGGTCTTGTCCGGATCTGCGCTTCATGGGGATAGCCTGTGAACGATGAAAAACCGCGCGCTATATGCGCGCGGATGCGGGCGGGGGGAAGCGGGAATTGCGCCCCAGGTCAGCGGGTTGATGTCCGCCCCCGCTCCGGCGCTTCCTCGGATGCGATCGCCTGCGGGCTGATCGAAACGCCATGCAGCCGCCAGCGCCCCTCAACCCACTGGAAATAGAAGTCGAAGAAGATCGCGGTGGGCCGCAGGCCGAAATAGCCGCGCACGCGGATCACGCCCGGCTCCACCACCGAAGGCGGCTCGGTATAGGTGGGGGCGAGGAGCAGCGCGTTGGATAGATCGACCCGGCTTTCGCGGATGCTGGCGAAAATCTCGCCCAGCCGCGCGGCATTGTTCATCACCTGAAAGCCCGGCGAGGAAATATCGCGCAGCACCGAATAATTGCCCGAAAGATTGGCATGGTGGACCGCCGTCATGGTCGACCAGAGCAGCTTGGCGAGTTCAAGCTCGCTCGGCACCGGTTCGACCGAGATCGGTGGCTGCGCGGCCTGGGGCGCACCCTGAGCCGATGCCGCACCGGGCAGAACCAGCGCCGCAGCGGCAAGCAAAAAGGCCGGGACAAGGCGCCCCGGCCAGAAGTTCGAACCTGTCATACCCGTCCTTACCAGGCGATCTGGAAGCCGCCGCGCGCGCCCACCGAACCGCTGTTGAAGCCGGTACCGATACCGGCGGAAACCGAAGCATTCTCCCCGACCCGGGCGGTGATTGCCATGGTCAGCGAGGCCTGGTCCTCATAATAGCCGACACCGCCCGACAGCGCAAAGTTGGTGCCTGCAGGCAGTGCGGGCGATTCCATGGCGAGCGCCATCGCCACGCCCTCGTTGGCCCGGTTGATCGCCCGCCGGTTGATCTCCGTCAGGTCGAACAGCGTGTTCACCTGGCCGGTGAGCGCGGTGACCTGCGCATTGGTGGCGAAATTGCTCACCGCAGGCCCTGCGCCCAGCGTGCCGCTGGCATCGGTGGTAACGATCGAGGTGGTGCCCGATTGCGCCGCGGTGCTGGCAGCAAGATCGCCGATCGTCACCGAGCTTCCCGTGCCGCCCAGCTTGATCTGGTTGGCGCGGTTGGCCGTGGCACCGTTACCGATAGCGACCGAATTGGTGAACGCGGCCGAGCTCTGGTTGCCGATGGCAATGGCACCGGCGCCAGAGGCGATCGCCGCCTCACCCACCGCGACCGAGCGGACGCCCGATGCCACGGCAAGATGGCCGAGCGCGGTCGCGCGTTCCGCCGTCGCTTCCGAACGCCAGCCATAGGCGGTGGCCGCCGTGGCCGTGGCCAGCGCCTGGCCGCCGACCGCCGTGGTCGAGGCTCCGGTGGCCTGGGTCGCGCGGCCCGAGGCACCGTCGCGGTTGCCGCCGATCGCGATCGCATCGCCGCCGCTGGCAATAGCCGTGTTGCCGATGGCGACAGCGTTGGTACCGCTGGCGACCGACTGGTTGCCAACCGCGACGCTGAGATCACCCGAAGACGCTGCAGCCTCACCCACGGCGGTCGAGCGCACGCCGCTGGCATTGGCGAGATGGCCGAGCGCGGTGGCGCGTTCCGCCAGTGCCTCGGCGCGCCAGCCAAAAGCGGTGGCGGCGGTGGCAGTGGCAAGCGCACGACCACCCACGGCCGTGCTCGATTGCGCGGTGGCCGCAGCGCTGAGGCCCATGGCGACCGCTTCGACCCCGGTCGACCGGGCATCGTTGCCGATGGCGATGGCGCCGGTACCCGATGCCACGGCCCCCAGCCCATCGGCATCGTCACCATCCTCGCCGATGGCGATCGAGCGCGCGCCGGTCGCGCGCGAGTTGGAGCCATAGGCCGCCGATCCCGCGCCGAGCGCCTGTGCATCCGCGCCGACGGCGGTCGAGCCCGAGGCGATCGCGCCCGCACCGATCGCAGTGGCACCGGGGCTCAACGCCTGAGCGTCGGTGCCGACGGCCGTCGCATCGACCGCGCTGGCCACCGCGCTGTTGCCCACGGCCACCGCATCTTCCGCGCTGGCCCGCGCGCCGACGCCTACTTGCGTGCTGTCGACACCCGTGCCGATGCCCGCACCCGGAGGTGCGGAGGCGACCGCGATCAGATTACCCGCCGAATCGATCGTCAGGAAGAACTGCTGGCCGGCAGGAACGATGCCCGCCAGGCCCGCGAACCGATAGCTGTGGTTGGCCGCGCCGAGCACGAACTGGTTGCTCGCGGTGGCGACCGATCCGTTGCCGATGGCGACCGAGTTGATAAAGGCTCCGGTCGAAGCCAGATTGCCGATCGCGATCGAGAAATCGCCGCTTGCCGTCGCGCTCTTGCCCAAGGCGAGTGAGCGGACGCCGCCCGCCACCGCCTGATGCCCGACCGCCAGCGACAGTTCGCCCGTCGCCCGCGCCTGCCAGCCGAAGGTCTGCGATCCCCGGCCCGAAGCTACCGCTTCGCCGCCCACCGCCGTGGCGTGGAAGCCCGAGGCATTGGCCTGGTCGCCGATTGCAACCGAGTCTTCATCGCCTGCGCTGGCCAGATTGCCGATCGCGACCGACGTGCCGAGCGAGGCGGTGTTGGCGCTGTCGGTCGTGGCCTGGTTGCCGATCGCGACCGAATTGGCGGCAGACGCAACCGCGCTCTTGCCGACGGCAGTCGAGCGGACGCCCGTCGCTTGCGCCTGGTGCCCCGCTGCCAGCGACAGTTCGCCCGAGGCGCGCGCCTGCCAGCCGAAACTCTGCGCCCCACGGCCCGATGCAACCGATTCGCCACCCACCGCCGTGGCGTGGAAGCCGCTGGCATTGGCGAGATCGCCGATCGCGACCGAATCCTCGTCAGTAGCGCTGGCCTGATTGCCGACCGCGACCGAGGTCAGCGCGGTCGCGTTGGCGGCTTCACCAACCGCCAGCGAGCGCACGCCCGTGGCATTGGCAAGGTGGCCCAGCGCATGCGCGCGCTCGGCATCGGCATTGGAGCGCCAGCCAAAGGCGGTTGCTCCAGGACCGAAGGCATCCGCCTCACCGCCGATCGCCACGGTCGAATTGCCGATCGCGCGCGCGCCGGTCCCGGCATCGTCGCCGCCGATGGCAAGCGCGTCGATCCCTTCAGCCCGGGCATTGTCACCCGCCGCAATGGCAGAGGCGCCCGTTGCCGTCGCTCCCGCCTGGGTACTGTTGACTGCGAAATAGTTGAGCCGTGCCGCATTGGCCGTGGTGGTCGCGGCGACCGCGTTGAGCTGGCCGACATTGACCGCATCGGTCAGCGCCGTGCCGGCTGCAACATTGGTGATGGCCCGCTCGGCGCCTGCAGCCCCTACCGAGACGGTATTGGCGCGATCGGCCACCGATCCCGAGCCCAGCGCAACCGCATTGGTCGCCGTGGCACTCGCGCCATTGCCCAAGGCAACGCTGTTATCGGCGGCGGCATTGGCGCGGCTGCCGAGCGCGCTGGCATTGGCCCCGCCCGCCTGCGCGCTCTTGCCGACCGAGGTCGCCTCGAGCCCGGCGGCATTGGCCTGATGACCGACCGCCACAGCGGTACGGCCCGAGGCATTGGCCTGCCAGCCGAAGGCCTGGCTGCCCACGCCCGAGGCGACCGATTCGCCGCCGATTGCGGTCGCGTGGAAGCCCGAGGCGTTGGCGAGGTCGCCCAGCGCCACCGCATCTTCCGCCGTCGCGCGAGCGCCATTGCCGATGGCCACCGCGGTGCCCGTCGAGGCGGCACCCGAGGGCGTTGTGCCGTCCGCCGTCACCGCGCCGTTGCCGATCGCGACCGAATTGAGACCTGCCGCATTGGCGCGGCTACCGACCGACGTCGCGTTCGCCCCGCCAGCCTGCGCGCTCTTGCCGACCGAGGTGGCCTCGAAACCGGCGGCATTCGCCTGGTGCCCGACCGCAACGGCGGTGCGCCCCGAGGCATTGGCCTGCCAGCCGAAGGCCTGGCTGCCGACGCCCGAGGCCACCGATTCCCCACCAATTGCGGTCGCATGGAAACCGCTCGCATTGGCCAGATCACCCAGCGCCACGGCGTCCTCGGCAGTGGCCTGTGCGGCATTGCCGATGGCGACCGCTGTGCCGGTCGAGGCAGCGCCCGAGGGCGTGGTGCCGTCTGCCGTTACCGCGCCGTTGCCGATCGCGACCGAGTTGATGCCGGCAGATACGGCCGCGTTGCCCGCCGCAAGCGAGTTCACGCCCGAGGCGTTGGCGCGGCTGCCCAGCGCCGAAGCGTTGGCGCCGCCGGCTTGAGCGCTCTTGCCCACCGAGGTCGCCTCGAAGCCTGCAGCATTGGCCTGATGACCCACTGCAACGGCGGTGCGCCCCGAGGCATTGGCCTGCCAGCCGAACGCCTGGCTGCCCACGCCAGAGGCCACCGATTCCCCGCCAATCGCGGTCGCGTGAAAACCGCTCGCATTGGCAAGATCGCCCAGCGCAACGGCATCCTCAGCCGTGGCCTGCGCCAGATTGCCGACAGCCACCGCGGTGCCGGTCGAGGCCGCGCCCGAGGGTGTCGTGCCGTCTCCCGTCACCGCGCCGTTGCCGATCGCGACCGAATTGATGCCTGCCGCATTGGCCCGGCTGCCGAGCGCAGCAGAATTGGTGCCGCCCGCCTGCGCGCTCTTGCCCACCGAGGTCGCCTCGAAGCCTGCAGCATTGGCCTGATGACCCACTGCAACGGCGGTGCGCCCCGAGGCATTGGCCTGCCAGCCGAACGCCTGGCTGCCCACGCCAGAGGCCACCGATTCCCCGCCAATCGCGGTCGCGTGAAAACCGCTCGCATTGGCAAGATCGCCCAGCGCGACGGCATCCTCAGCCGTGGCCCGTGCGCCATTGCCGATCGCCACCGCCGTGCCGGTCGAAGCCGCGCCCGAGGGCGTGGTGCCATCTGCCGTCACCGCATTGTTGCCGATCGCCACCGAGCTGATGCCCGCCGCACTGGCGCGACTGCCCACCGCCGTCGCGTTGGCGCCGCCTGCCAGCGTGCTCTTGCCGACCGAGGTCGCCTCGAACCCGGCAGCATTCGCCTGATGACCGACTGCGACGGCGGTGCGCCCCGAGGCGTTGGCCTGCCAGCCGAAGGCCTGGCTGCCTACGCCCGAAGCCACCGATTCACCGCCGATCGCCGTTGCATGAAAGCCGGAGGCATTGGCGAGGTCACCCAGCGCCACCGCATCCTCCTGGGTTGCCCGCGCGGCATTGCCGATAGCGACTGCCGTCCCCAGCGACGCTGCACCGGAGGGCGTCGTTCCGGCGGTTGTGGTCGTCGATCCGGCACCGATTGCAATGCTGCTCTGCGACGAGGATGTGGCAGCCGTCCCGATGGCAATGGCGAAGCTGGCCGAGGCCGTCGCCGAATCGCCGAAGGCATGGGATTGCTGGCCCGAGGCATTGGCGAACGTCCCTACCGCTGTGGAAAAATTGCCCGAAGCAGATGCAGCCGGGCCGATCGCGGAAGACTGGACACCGGTCGATACCGAGCGCGCGCCAACGGCCACGCTGAACGTGCCACTCGCGCTGCTCTGGTTGCCGACCGCCGTCGCGCCCGCGCCGCTCGCAGTTGCATTCACGCCGCATTCGGTGCTTTCGGGCACATCGTCTGCGTTCCCCGCGATCCCGTCAGGTCCGGCATTGGCGTTGCAAGGCGCGGTGGCATCGGCATAAGCTGGGCTCGCGATCGCGATGGCTGCAGCACTTGAGGCCAGAAAAAGCGTGGCACGCAACGCTTTTGCGTTGTTGGGGAAAGATTTCATGGGACCGCTCCTTGCTCGATGACAAGGCGGGTTTGCCCCCGGCTATAACTTTACTCATGCGACCCTGTTCGCCGAGTGGTCGTTAACCAGCCGTCGCGAAATCTATCAGAGCGCGCCCGATGCGCAACCCCAAGAAATCGCCACAAATTTGTCACCATGGCGTTCAACGGTTTCCGCCGCGTTCATAACTTGCTATCGGGGGCTCCAGGTTCGCACAACCGGTCATGAACTGCTCGCCAGAAAGCGTGAAATTGCCTGAACTTGTCTCCTTCGAGCCTGCAAGCGGTGCCCGGCTCTGGTCCGGCCCGCATGGCGATGTCGATGCCGAAGTCGCAACCGCGCGTGCGGCCTTTCCCGAATGGGTGGCGATGGCGGTCACCAAACGGATCGAGCTTTGCCGCCGCTTTGCCAATCAGGTGCGCGCGCGCGCCGAGGAAATGGCCGAGCTGATCGCGCGCGAAACCGGCAAGCCGATGTGGGAATCGCGGACCGAGGTGGAATCGGTCGTTGCCAAGGTCGATATTTCGGTCGCCGCCTATGCCGAGCGCACCTCGCAGCGCAAGCTGGACAGCGCTCTGGGCGGCACCATGGCATTGAGGCACAAGCCGCATGGCGTGATGGCGGTGCTGGGGCCTTACAATTTCCCCGCACATCTGCCCAACGGCCATATCATCCCCGCGCTGATCGCGGGCAATGCCGTGGTGTTCAAGCCTTCGGAAAAGACGCCTGCCGTCGGCGCGATGCTGGTCGAATGCCTGCACCAGGCCGGGATCCCCGAAGGCGTGGTGCGGCTGCTGATCGGCGGTGCGGACGAGGGCAAGGCGCTCGTCGCGCACGAAGACGTCGATGGCGTGCTGTTCACCGGCTCTGCCACCACGGGCATCGCGATCAACCGCACGCTCGCCAGCCGCCCGGACAAGATCGTCGCGCTGGAAATGGGCGGCAACAATCCCATGGTCATCTGGGATACGCCGTGCATCGCCGATGCGGCGGTGCTGATCATCCAGTCGGCCTTTACCTCGGCGGGCCAGCGCTGCTCGGCGGCCAGCCGTCTGATCGTGCGTGACACCATCTACGATGCGGTGATCGCCGAAACCAAGAAGCTGGCCGACCGGCTGGTCGTGGGCAAGCCGTTCGACGATCCGCAGCCGTTCATGGGTCCGGTGATCGACAATGCCACCGCCGACGGGCTGACCGAAAGCTTCCTCTATTTCCTCAGCAACGGCGGCCGCGTCATCAAGCATCTGGTGCGGCTCGACGACGATCTGCCCTTCCTGTCGCCCGCGATCATCGACGTCACCAATGTCAAGGATCGGCCCGATATCGAGCTGTTCGGCCCGCTGCTGCAGGTGGTCAAGGTCAGCTCGTTCGAGGAGGCGGTGGCCGAGGCGAACAATACCCGTTTCGGCCTGTCCGCCGCTCTGGTGGGCGGCAGTCCCCAGCATTACAAGCAGTTCTGGGCCAACATCCGCGCCGGAATCGTCAACTGGAACCGGCCGACCAACGGGGCCTCGTCCAAGGCACCGTTCGGCGGGGTCGGACTTTCAGGCAACCACCGCCCCAGCGCCTATTATGCAGCCGATTACTGCGCCTATCCGGTCGTCTCGAACGAGATGGAGCAGCCGCGCGCGACCATCGGCATCGGCCTGAAGTCGGACTGAACCGGGACCGGGAGACCAGGTTCCTTCGCAGCCGCAAAAGCAAATCTAACCCCTGCCCAAGGGGTTCTGCTTTGCATCCAAGGCCTCCAAATATCAGATGCACCGTTGGAAAGGACCAACGGCATGACGCATCCCCCTTCTGTCCCGCAAGCGGCGCCCGGCACCGTCTGGCTGGTCGGCGCAGGCCCCGGCGACCCCGATCTGCTCACCGTCAAGGCCGCGCGGATCATCGCGCGCGCCCGGCTGATCGTGCATGATGGACTGGTCGATGACGCCATCCTGGCGCTCGCCCGGCCCGATGCGCAGCTGATCTCGGTCGCCAAGCAGCGCGCCCGGCACACGCTGCCGCAACAGGATATCAACGCGCTGCTGATCGAGCAGGCGCGCGCCGGCCATGATGTCGTGCGCCTCAAGGGCGGCGATCCGTTCATCTTCGGGCGTGGCGGCGAGGAGGTCGACGATTGCCGTGCCGCTGGCGTACGTGTCGAGGTGATCCCCGGCATTAGCGCCGCCAATGGTGCCGCTGCCGCAGCCCAACTGCCGCTCACCCATCGCGACCTTTCGAGTGCGGTGACGTTCGTCGCGGGCCAGTGCAAGGGCCTGACCGAGCAGGACTGGTCAGGCCTGGCCGGAAAGGGCCGTACGCTCGTGATCTATATGGGCGTCGCCACCGGCGATGCGATCGCCGAAAAGCTGATCGCCGATGGGCTGTCGCCCGATACGCCCGTGGCCGTGCTCGAGAAAGGCACGCGCGCCGACATGCGGACGCTGCGCACGCTGCTGACCGATCTCGGGCCCATGATCGCGCGCGAGAAGGTGGTGAGCCCCGCGCTGATCGTGATCGGCGATGTCGTCACCCGCGCCAACGCCACCGACTGCCTGCCCACGCTCTTCGCCCAGCATCTGGAGCCGATTTCATGAAGATTCTCACCGGTAACGACCTGAAGACCGGCGACGTCATCTGGTGGGCGGGCGATACGCGCTGGTCGCGCCACCTGGCCGACAGCGTTGATGCAGGCGACGAGGCCGAGGCGATCCTCAAGCGTGAGGAATCCGCGTTGCGCGTCAATGTGCCCTATATCGTCGATGGCAAGCAGACCGATCAGGGTCCGATGCCGCTGCACATCAAGGAACGCATCCGTGCCTTCGGACCCACGGTGCGCACCGACCTTGCCATCAACACCAGCATTCCGATCGTGAGGGCCTGAAACTATGCCCTCGCGCCGTGATGCCCTGACGGGAATGGCGGGCCTGGCCATGCTGGGCGGTGTTGTCGCACCCGCGCATGCCGCGGGCCCAAGCCCGACGGTGGTGGTCGAACAGACGCTGCTCAAGGCACTGCCGGGCAAGGCCGATGCGCTGGGCCAGTTCCTTGCCGCAAACTGGCTGGTGATGGACCAGCAGGCGCTCGACCAGGGCCTGTTCACCGGCTTCTGGCTGGCGCGCTCCGCCCCCGGCTTCGAGGCCTGGGATTATGCGATGCAGGTCGGTTACCCGACCGCGCAAGGGTATGACGACCCTGCCACGGCAAAGGGTTTCGAGGCGATCCGCAAGGCCCACAAGACCGTGCTGATCGAGGGCGAAGGTCTGGCGGAGCTTGGCCGGATCGTCGGCAGCCAGCGGCTCGACCTGGTCGCCGTTCGCGGCTTTGCCGCACAGGTTTGAGATTTTTCGGAAGGGTACGCGATGTATCAGTATGACCAATATGACCAGGCGATGGTCGATGCACGCGTCGCGGAGTTCCGCGACCAGGTGCGCCGCCGCCTCGATGGCAGCCTGCCCGAGGAGGAGTTCCGGCATCTTCGCCTGAAGAACGGCCTCTATCTGCAATTGCACGCCTATATGCTGCGCGTGGCGATCCCCTATGGCACGCTCAGTTCGAAGCAGATGCACATGCTCGCCCATATCGCGCGCAAGTATGACAGGGGCTATGGCCATTTTACCACCCGGCAGAACATCCAGTATAACTGGATCAAGCTGGAGGACGCGCCCGATATTCTCGCCGAACTGGCGACGGTGGAGATGCACGCGATCCAGACCAGCGGCAATTGCATCCGCAACATCAGCTCCGACCAGTTTGCTGGCGCTGCTGCCGACGAGATTGCCGATCCGAGGCCCTGGGCGGAACTGCTGCGGCAATGGTCGACCTTCCACCCCGAATTCCAGCTGCTGCCGCGCAAGTTCAAGATCGCGGTCATCGCCTCGCCCAATGACCGGGCGGCGATGCGGCTGCATGACATCGGCATCGAGCTGGTGAAGAATGCCGACGGTGTGCTCGGCGCTCGGTTCTTTGCCGGTGGCGGCATGGGCCGCACCCCGATGATCGCGCCGATGATCCGCGAGTGGGTGCCGATCGAGGAGCTGATCAGCTATGCCGAGGCGTGCCTGCGCGTCTACAACCGCCATGGCCGCCGCGACAACAAGTACAAGGCGCGCATCAAGATCCTGGTGCACGAACTCGGCGCGGCGGAATATATCCGCCAGGTCGAGGAAGAGTTCGCGCACATGAAGACGCTGGGGCTCAACCCGCCTGCGGCCGAGCTCGAGCGAATCAGCGCGTTCTTCCGCGACCCGCCGTTCGAGCAGGGGCTGAGCGACGAAATCGACCGGTCGGACCCCGATTTCGCGGTCTGGGTCGATCAGAACACGCACCCGCACCGCGTACCAGGCTACACGTCGCTGACGATCAGCCTCAAGCCTGCGGGCGGCATTCCCGGCGATGCCACCGCCGAGCAGATCGACCTGATGGCCGAACTGGCGCGCGACTACGCGTTCAACGAGCTGCGCGTGACGCATGCGCAGAACATCGTGCTGGCGCATGTCCGCAAGGCTGATCTCTACGCGATCTGGCAGAAGCTCGATGATGCAGGCCTCGCCACCGCCAATCTCGACCTGATCGGCGACATGATCGCCTGCCCCGGGCTCGATTATTGCAGCCTCGCCAATGCCCGCTCGATTCCGGTGGCGCAGAAGATTTCGGAGCGGTTCGCCGATACCGGGCGGCAACGGGAATTGGGCGAACTCAAGCTCAAGATCTCGGGCTGCATCAACGCCTGCGGCCACCACCATGCCGGACATATCGGCATTCTGGGCGTCGACAAGAAGGGGCTGGAAAACTACCAGCTGCTGCTCGGCGGATCGGGCGCGGAGGATGTCTCGCTCGCCAAGATCGTCGGCCCCGGCTTTGACGAGGATGGCATCGTCAACGCGGTCGAGACCGTCACCAACGTGTATCTTGGCGCGCGCGAACCCGGCGAACGCTTTGTCGACACCTATCGCCGCATCGGCATGCAGCCGTTCAAGGAGGCGCTTTATGGCTGACGTCCAGATCCTTTATCGCGATGAGCCCGCTGTCACCGACACCGCCATCCCGCTCGCCGAGTTCACCGCAGGCACCAATTCGGCTGCGGTGCGCATCGAGCCGGGCGAGGACGCGCGCGCGCTGCTGCCGCAGCTCGATCAGCTCCGCCTTGTCGAGGTGAACTTCCCGAGTTTCGGCGACGGACGCGGATTTTCCAGCGCGCAGATCCTGCGCGAAGCCGGATACAAGGGCGAGCTGCGCGCGGTCGGCGATGTGCTGGTCGACCAGTTCGTCTTCCTGCGCCGCTGCGGATTCGACAGCTTCGCGCCCCGCAAGCCGCTCAATCCGGACGATGTGAAGGCGGCCGAGGGCTTTTTCCCCGAATTCTACCAGAAGACCAGCGACGGCGTCGCGGCGATCTGGGCCAAGCGGCATCAGGTGGCATCATGAAGCAGACCGAAATCAACGCGCAGCCCGCTGCCAGTGCTGCCCCCCGCCAGCGCGACCGCATTGATGCGGGTCCGCGCTTTACCGAGCGCGATGCTATCCGTCTGAACAACATGTTCCGCGGCACCGATACGGCAGAGATGATGCGCACCGTGATCCGCGACGGACTGGTCGGCGATCTTGCGATCGTTTCGTCCTTCGGCGCGGAAAGCGCGGTGCTGCTGCACATGATCGCTTCGGTCGATCCCTCGCTGCCGGTGCTGTTCCTCGATACCGGCAAGCATTTCCCCGAGACGCTGGCCTATCGCGATACGCTCGTCGAGCGGCTCGGCCTCACCAACCTCATCCTGCTCTCGCCCGATGCGGAGGACCTGGAAAAGCAGGACGCCAATGGCCTGCGCTGGTCGTACGATCCCGATGGCTGCTGCGAGATCCGCAAGGTGCGTCCGCTGGCCAAGGCGCTGCTCGCCTATGACGGCTCGATCACCGGTCGCAAGGGCTTCCAGTCTGCAACGCGCCAGGGCCTGCCGCGGTTCGAGATCGACACGTCCGACGCGCAGGGCCGGTTCAAGCTCAATCCGCTCGCGAGCTGGACCAAGGAGATGCTCGACAGCTATTTCGCCGAACACGACTTGCCGCGCCACCCGCTCGAGGCGCAGGGCTATCCCTCGATCGGCTGCGCGCCCTGCACCAGCAAGGTCGCGCCCGGCGAAGATCCGCGCTCGGGCCGCTGGAAGGGCTGGGACAAGACCGAATGCGGCATCCATAGCGAGGTAACGCCGCTCCCCGATGCCCAGGATGACAATGGCGCGAATGACCCTGTCTTCTGATCGACATTAAACTGCAGAAAAATTCGGAACAATTCGATCCGATTCAGGGCATTTTAACCATGCCCCATCAAGCTGCGGTCATGTCAGAGCGCTCCGATCTTTTGCAGATCCTGTATATCAGCACGGTGTCTCCAAGAGAAACCGTCGATCTGGGATCGATCCTCGCGGTCGCCCGGCGCAATAACCGCGCGCACGACATTACCGGCCTGCTGATGTTCAACGGCAAGCGCTTTCTCCAAGTGCTCGAAGGGCCGTCGGGTGCGGTGGAGAACACGTTCGAGCGGATTCGGCGCGATACGCGGCACCGCGCGCAAGTGATGCTCAGCCGCCGGACCGTGGGCAGGCGCGAGTTCGGCGACTGGTCGATGGCGTTTCGCGACGGACATGCCGACGAGGTCTATGACATCATCTGTGCCAGGACGGCAGATGCCCATCCCAATCTGCGTGCCGAGCTGACGGCCTTCGCCAGACAGATCTGAAGGCATAGTCTGCATCTATTGCTGCGCAGCATGAACGTCTTTCGCGCTGCGGTTGACAGACGGGTTCCCCGCCCCCATTCTCGATGAAGCAGGCCGGGCCCCTCTGGCGCAGCGTTCTCAAAATGCTGCGTGATGTCGGACTGCTACGGGATGCGCACCATCCCGGGCTTCCGGCCCGGTCTTACGATCGAAATCCCGCGCATCCCGACCAATGCACATCCATTGGAAAGGACGAAGAGATGAAAAATATAAAGGCCGCCACGATCGCGGCTCTGTCAGTTGCAGGACTTTCGATCCCCGCCAGCGCTTCCGAATTCCAGCACATCCGCCATCAGGTGCAGGTGCCGCACGGAGAGCGCGAGGTGACCGCCGTCTATCAGCCCAAGACGATGGTCAGCTATCGCCAGATCGGCAATATGAGCCCGAACCGGCCCAGCACCGCCCGCTGCTTGTGGAAGGCGGAAGTCATGGTCGAACGGCATCTCCAGGCACCGGCCGGACAGGGCAGCCATGTCGTGCGCACGCTGGTACCGGCCAAGCTGATCGAAGGATCGACCAACGGCCGCTGCGCCCAGGGCAAGGAGCAGGTCAGCGACACGCTCGCCCGCCGCGCCGATGAGGTGCAGGCGCATGTGCTGGCGGTCGCCGCCGAAGACCGCAATGCGCTGATGGCCGAACTCAGCATCGCCACGGGCAACCCGGCGAGCTGACCTCTGCAAATCCTCCCCCGGCCTGTCCGGGGGAGGATTTTCCCCGGCCCGCTTGCCTTCCCCTTCGCGCTAGCCCATTGTCTGCGAAGATAAAAATCCTCGCAGGGAAGGACTGGCCGTGGCCGCTAAAGCACTGAAATTCGGTTCCATCGCGCTCGCGCTCGCGATCGCCCCATTGGGCATGCCCGCACTGGCGCAAGATTCGACCGAGAATTTCACCGTCATCATCGGCGGCGCCAATGTCGGCCATCTCGATGTCGTGCGCAGCGGCGACACGGTGAAGATCGATTACGACTACAAGAACAACGGTCGCGGCCCGACCATGAAGGAAGAGCTGAAGCTCGACGCCAAGGGCATGCCCGTCAGCTGGAAGATCACCGGCAACTCGACCTTCGGCAACGCGATCAACGAGAGCTTCACGATGCAGCGCGGCACCGCGCGCTGGACCGATTCGACCGGCAGCGGCACCGCCAAACCCAAGGGCCAGGCCATTTATGTCGCGCAGGAGGGCAGCCCCTGGGCGGCTGGGCTTTATGCCCGCGCGCTGCTCGCCGATGATGATCGCTCGATCCCCGCGCTGCCCGGTGGCGCACTGAGCCTGGCAGAGCTGGAAAAGGTGCAGGTGACCGGCACTGGCGGCGCGATGACCGTCACCGCCTATGCGCTGTCGGGCAACGATCTCGACCCCGGCTATTTCCTGCTCGACGACAAGGGCGCGCTGT
The DNA here is from genome assembly GCA_001555775.1 of Acidovorax delafieldii. Taxonomy (GTDB): domain Bacteria; phylum Pseudomonadota; class Alphaproteobacteria; order Sphingomonadales; family Sphingomonadaceae; genus Blastomonas; species Blastomonas delafieldii_A. The sequence goes on from LSHP01000135.1 coordinate 15,175, forward strand.
TCGCCGCGATCAGCCCGCGTGCGGTGTTCGTGCGCAAGGGCTTCGAGGGCGAGGACATCAAACTGCGCGATCTCGCAGTCAAATATTCGACCGAACGCTTCGTCAAGATGCAGGCCAAGGCAGCGAACACGTACAAGGCGCCGGTGCGCATCACCAATGTGCGCGTGTTCGATCCGGTGGCGATGAAGCTCACCGAACCGAAAAGCGTGCTGGTCAGCGGCCGCCATATCTCCGCCGTACTGCCTGCCAGCAGCCCCGCGACGCCAGGCGAGGTGACTATCGATGGCGAAGGCGGCACGCTGGTTCCGGGCCTGTACGAGATGCACGGGCATATCGGCCAGGAAGACGCGATGCTCAACGTGCTTGCGGGCATCACCTCGGTGCGCGACATGGGCAACGAGATCGACGTGCTCGACGGCCTGATCGAACGGATCGACAGCGGCGTGCTAGCGGGTCCGCGGATCATCAAATCGGGCTTTATCGAAGGCAAGTCGCCGTTCAGCTCGAACAACGGCATATTGGTGAACAGCCAGCAGGAGGCGATCGACGCCGCGCGCTTCTATGCGGCGCGCGATTACCAGGCGATCAAGATCTACAACAGCATGAACCCCGAATGGATTCCGGCGCTGGTCAAGGAAGCCAAGGCGCTGGGGCTGCATGTCATGGGCCACGTGCCTGCCTTCACCAATGCCGATGCGATGATCGCGGCGGGCTATGACGAGATGACGCATATCAACCAGGTGATGCTGGGCTGGGTGCTCGAACCGGGAGAGGACACGCGCACGCTGCTGCGCCTCACCGCATTGAAGCGCCTGCCCGCGCTCGACCTCAACAGCGGCCGCGTCAACGCGACGATCCGCGCGATGGTCGACAACAAGGTGACGATCGACCCCACTTTCGCCATCCATGAATCGCTGCTGCTCTCGCGCAACGGCATGATCAATCCCGGCATGGCCGATTATGTCGACCATATGCCCGTCGGCGTGCAGCGCAGCGCGAAACAGGCCTGGGCCAAGATCGCCGATGCGGCGGACGACAAGGCCTATCGCGGCGCGTTCGATCAGGTTGCGGCGACGATCCGCAAGATGCACGAATCGGGCATCTTCCTGATCCCCGGCACCGATATGGGCGGCAGCTTCACCTATCACCGCGAGCTGGAACTCTACCAGAAGGCCGGGATGACGCCCGCGCAGATCCTGCGGCGCGCGACCTATGACATGGCGCAGTATCTGAAGCAGGACCAGTCGCTGGGCAGCATCGAGAAGGGCAAATATGCCGATTTCTTCCTGATCCAGGGCGACCCGACGAAGGACCTCAAAGCCATCAAGGCGATCCGTCTCGTCGCCAAGGACGGCGTGTTCTACTATCCGAGCGAGGTCTATCCCGAGTTCGGCATCAGGCCGTTTGCGACCAAGCCCAAGGTGAAGCTGCCCAAAGAGGGTTGAGCAAATCGCTTTCCCTGATCGTCACCCCCGCGAAAGCGGGGGTCCCGCTTCTGCGCTGATGTTTCGATCGTAGCGGGATTCCCGCTTTCGCGGGAATGACGGCGGTTTCAGAGCATCCGCGCCCAGAACTGCATCGGGTGCGGCGTCTCGTGTGTGTCGCCGATATCGAGCCAGTCGAAGCTGGTCACCAGCCCGGACACCCTGGCATAGCCGCGCTTCGCCCAGAACGCGTCGAGCGGGCGATAGTCGCTCGGACGCATCGGGTGATCCGCCGGACGCTGCACCGCGCAGAAGAGCGCGACATTTGCCCCGGCCGCACGGCCCGCCGTCTCGCGATGATCGAAGAACGCGTGGCCAATCCCCTGCCCGCGATAGCCCGGCAGCAGCACCGATTCGCCGAAATAGAATGCCCGGGCAACGTCCCATCCATTCGCGACAAACGGGGCCTTGAAGGCGTCCTTTTGCGCAGCGAGCGGCGATGCCGTGGCCGCGCCGACAATGGTATCGCCGTCGCGCGCAATCACCAGCGCCGCATCGGGCGCAGCGGCAAATTCGGCGAGATACTCGCGCTCATAGGCGGCGTCGCCATCATAGAGATAGGGCCACTCGCGAAACACCGCGATGCGCAAGCTCGCCAGCGCGTCGATGGCCTCGGCGATGCGGTGGACGGGCAAAGTCTCGACCGTCACCGCCATTGCTTTACGCAGCCTTGCGGATAACCACGGACCCTGCGGAATAGCCCGCGCCGAACGAACAGATGATCCCGGTATCGCCGGGCTTCAGATCCTCGCTGTTCAGATGAAAGGCGATGATCGATCCTGCGGACGAGGTGTTCGCATAGCTATCGAGCACGGTCGGGCTCTCGTCTTCGCTCGCCTCATGTCCCAGCACGCGCTGCGCGATCAGCCGGTTCATGCCCGCATTGGCCTGGTGCAGCCACAGGCGGCGCAGGTCAGCCGGTGCGATGCCGAGCCGTGCGATATGGTCGGTGATCAGATCGCCGACCATCGGCACCACCTCCTTGAACACCTTGCGCCCTTCCTGGACGAACAGCTTGTCGGCGCTGTCGCGCGTTTCGGGCGCGGTGCGGTTCAAGAAACCGAAATTGTTGCGGATGTTGTTGGAGAAGCGCGTCTTGAGCTGCGTGCCCAATATATCCCAGTGCCCGACGGGCGCGAAATCGGCCGCCTCGACCAGTACGGCGGTCGCGACGTCGCCGAAGATGAAATGGCTGTCGCGGTCGCGCCAGTTGAGATGGCCCGAGCAGATTTCCGGGCTGACCACCAGCACCGAACGCGCATTGCCGGCGCGGATGAAATCTGCGGCGGTTTGGATGCCAAAAGTAGCGGACGAGCAGGCGACGTTCATGTCGAAGCCGAAGCCCTCGATGCCCAGCGCGTCCTGCACCTCGATCGCGATGGCGGGATAGGCGCGTTGCAGGTTCGAACAGGCGACCAGCACCGCATCGACGTCCTTCGCGTCGCGGCCCGCTCGTTCCAGCGCATCGCGCGCGGCGGCGACGCCGATTTCCGCGAGCACCGAAATCTGGTCATTGGGCCGCTCTTCGAAGCGCGGGCACATGATGTCGGTGTCGAGGATCGAAGCCTTGGACAAAACCTTGCGCGCCTTGATTCCGCTCGCCTTTTCGATGAATTCCACCGAGCTCGGCTGTAGCGCGACCATTTCACCCGCTTCGATCGCCGCGGCATGCTGCGCATTATGCTGCGCAACATATTCGTTGAAGCTGGCAACCAGCTCTTCGTTGCTGATGCTGTCGGCGGGGGTGAAAAGGCCGGTCGAGGAGATGACCGGGCGGGCTTGGTTATAGGCGGAAGTCATGTATCCGTAGGGTCCTGCACTATAGCTGGAGCGGGCTGGCGTCTTACTGCGGCAACACGGCCTTGGCAAGGGTGGTGCGGCAAGCGGAAACACAGATCTGGGGGTAATTTTCCTGCTTGCGGATTTCTGCGGACCCCCCTTTGATATCGCAAACACCAATGGGAGCAGGATGCATGGAATATTCGGGTAAGGTCATCTGGATCACCGGGGCTTCGTCGGGGATTGGCGAGGCGCTGGCCGAGGCGTTGGCCGCGCGCGGCGCGCACATCATCCTTTCGGGCCGCCGCACCGATGCGTTACGGGCGGTCGCCGGTCGGCTGCCGACCGAGAGCCTGATCCTGCCGTTTGAAACCACTGACCAAGGAATACTGCCCGGCATCGTCGAACGGGCAATCGCGTGGAAGGGCCAGGTCGACGGCCTCGTCAACAATGCCGGAATCAGCCAGCGCGCGCTTGCCGTGGACAGCGCGCTCGAGGTCTATGACCGGATCATCGCTGTCGATCTGCTCGCGCCGATCTGGCTGACCCAGCTGCTGCTGCCGCACATGGCCTCGCGCAAGTCAGGACTGATCGTGGGCATCTCCTCGGTCGCAGGCCGCGCCGGGGTGCCGCTGCGCACCGCCTATTGCGCCGCCAAGCACGGGCTGATCGGCTATCTCGATGCGCTGCGCGCCGAGACCGAAACGCATTACGGGCTGAAGGTGCACACCGTGCTTCCAGGCTCCATCCGCACCGCCGTCTCGGCTAATGCGCTATCGGGCGATGGCACCGCCTTCGGTCACACTGACAGCGCCATCGCCAATGGCATGGACCCGGCCGAATGCGCCAGCCGCATCCTGGCGGGAATCGATGCCGGCGAACCGGAGATCCTGGTTGCCGAAGGCATGGAGGACATGATCGCCAAGCTGCGCATGAACGATCCGCTCAAGGCGTTCGAACTGATCGGGTCGATCGGCGCGCAGATGGCGGCCAAGCGCGACCAGGAGCGCGCCGGATGAGCGACGCGGCGCGCGCGCTGATCGAGACCCTGGGCCTGGCCCCGCATCCCGAAGGCGGCTGGTATAAGGAGACTTGGCGTGGACCTGCCGGGGCCGATGGCCGCGCGAGCGAAACGCTCATCTATTTCCTGCTCGAGGCCGGGCAGCGCTCGCACTGGCACACGGTCGATGCGACCGAGATCTGGTGCTGGCACGCCGGTCACCCAATCGCGCTCGGCCACGCACCGGGGGATTCAGGGCCGGTGAGCTGGCACCGGCTCGGCGCGGACATCCTGCATGGCGAGACCGCACAGGCCGTCATCCCGCCCGGCCACTGGCAGGCGGCGCATGCCGATAAGGGCTGGGCGCTGGTCAGCTGCCTGGTCTCGCCGGGATTCGAATTCGGCGGCTTCGTGTTGGCAGAAGAGGGTTGGGAGCCGGGTTGAGCAAGAAATTCGTCAGCCAAGCATCGTGAACGTTATCTTCAGGCCATAGTCGCGGCGGGTAGCCATAGTATTGTCATAGCGGATGGTTAGCGACGTGCTGGCAAGCTTGGCCAACCTGATGGTTTTAGCAACGCGCAACGAATAATTGTCAAAATTCTGATCCTGGTCCTTTCCGATTTCAGCCCCATCGTGGCTGAGCGTCAGATAGGCGCTATTGCCTTCCCCGGTTTTCACGCCCGTGTGCCAGGCGTAGATTTCCAAGTTTGTGTCGAAAAGAAACGGACCGATAACGAGCGCGTCGATACCGGCTCCGCCAGTCGTACGGCTTTCTCCAATCTGAAGATCATCAAATGGTCCGGCCATTTTCGCATTCCCTTGCTGCAAACGTTCGGCCGCATAATAGCTTGCGTCACTACTTCTCACATAATTATGGCTTGTTAATCTCCTGTCGCACCGCTGGAGACTGGCAGCCCAGCCTAACCCGGCGTCTTGTCGAACTTTACCGCATCCTCGGCAAAGCGCACCCAGGGCTGGGCGCTTTGCGTCCAGAAATGCAGCTTCGGATCGAGACCACTCACATCGTCGAGCGTGCCCGCCTTGACGAAATGCAGACCCTGCTGGCTGGGCAGATCGGACAATATCGGCGATCCGCAATTGCCGCAGAAGCGCCGCCAGACGGGATCGCCGCTTTCGCCCCGGTCCTCATAGGTCTTGAGCTCGCCGGTGATCGTCATCTGCGCGGCGGCGACCCCGATCAGCACCGACATCGCGCTGCCTGCCTGTTTCTGGCAATTGCGGCAATGGCAGACCGCGGCCATCAGCGGCTCACCCTCGATCGCATAGCGCACCGCGCCGCACAGGCATCCGCCGGTTGTCGTCATGTTCCATCCTCCCCAATGCTTGCATGGCCGTTTGCCACGTCGGTTGACAATGTTGCACGATATCCCGGCGTTGCGGAACATGATATTCTCGGTGCCCGGGCAGTCATCGACTCATGCCTGCCCCAAGCAGGGGGTAATGCAGATGACAAAGAGAGGATCACGCAGCGCCGCAACTCTGGCTCTGGCGGCCATGGTGCTTGCACCCATTCCCGCGCAGGCCGCACCGCCCGACGATGTCGCCGATCTGGTCGGCGCGCGCGGGGCCGGAGGCGAAACCCAGCTCGAACAGCGCGGATATACTTTTGTCGACGTGACCAAGGGCGACGAGCGCGCCTATGCCAACTGGTGGAATGGCGGGCGCAAGCGCTGCATCACCGTGGTCACCTATGATGGACGCTACGAGCGGATCGACAAGGCCTCACCCAGCGACTGCAAACAGAAATCGGGCGACAATGGCACCGCTGTTGCGGTCGCTGTCGGCGCAGCAGCTCTGATCGGCGCGCTGGCACTCGCGCACAAGTCGCACCATCACGACAATGGCGAGCATGGCGGCACTGCCCAGCAGGAGGCCGCCTATGATCGCGGCTATCGCGACGGGCTCTACAACTATCCCTATCACAATTATGATCGGTCCGATTACTACTCGCAGGGCTATCAGGTCGGCGTGCAACAGCGCGAATATGATGGCAGCCATCGCCCCGGCCAGGGCGGCGGCGGCTATCGCGAGGATGTCTATGTCCAGGACCTGATCGGCCAGGCGCGCAGCTATTCGGAGGCCGAATTGCCCCGGCGCGGGTTCCGGCAGATCGAGACCTATACCACCAATGGCGATGGGCGGTTCACCACCTATTGGCGGCAGGTGTCCAAGCAGTGCATCTCGGTCAATACCCGCAACGCCAGGGTCTATGACATCACGACGCTGCGCAACAAGCAGTGCCGCAACTGATGGCGATCAGGCTGTTGCGGCGGAAACGGCTTCGAATTCCTGCCGCAACAGCCGGGTGCTGTCCTCGAGCATCAGGCTCTCGACCATCGCGGCAACCATCGGCGCGCGCGACTGTACGCTGACGGTGGCGGCGCAGGCCGTGCCGCCATCACCGTTGGCGCTGAGCGTCAGCAGGCATTGCCCCTCGGCGGACAGGCCCTTGGGCTTGGCGTCGCGTACCGCGTGCCAGCTGCCGTCGCTCTGACGCTGCCAGACATCGCGCTGGGTGAGATCTAGCCACGAACCGATGACCGCGCGGATCATCGCGGGCGCATCGACCGGGACCTGGCGGGTGATCGCGACATGGATTTCTTGCGGCGAAGGGCGCTCTACGGTCACCGCAATCTCGCGCGATCCCTGGCTCTGCATCATCGCGGTCAGGAATTCCGCGTCGGTCCAGCGGGCGACCACGGCCTCGACAGGAGCGGCAAAGTCATGATTTTCCTGACGTTCCAGCATGTCCGCTCCCTGCCCTGCCATGATTGCGCTTCTGCTCCGACACACTAGGCTGGCGGGCGATGTTGACAAGCTATCTCGCCACGGTGCTGCTGATCGAACTGACGCCGGGGCCGAACATGGCCTATCTGGCGGCGCTCACGCTGGGTCATGGACGGCGCGCGGGGCTGGCGGCAGTGGTCGGCGTCGCGCTGGGCCTGGCGCTGATCGGGCTGGCCGCCGCGATGGGCTTTGCCGCGCTGGTCGCCGCGAGCCCGCTATTGTGGAACGCGCTGCGCTGGGCTGGCACCGCCTATCTTTTCTACCTCGCCTGGGAGACCTGGCGCGACGAGAAGGAGACATCGCCCGCCGGCATTGCCGGTGGACCGTCCGGCCAGCACCGCTTCTTCCTGCGCGGACTGATGACCAACGTGCTGAATCCCAAGGCGGCGCTGTTCTATGTCGCGATTTTGCCGCGCTTCCTGCCGCAATCGGGTGCGAGCCTGCACGACGGGCTGCTGCTGACCGGAATCAGCGTTGTGGTTGCGACCGTGGTGCATGTGGCGATCGTCCTGCTCGCCGCCACGCTGCACCCGCTGCTCAGCGCACCGGAACGGCTGCGAACGACGCGGCGCGCGCTGGCGATCGGGCTTGCGGCCATCGCCTTGTGGTTCCTGTCGGGCAGCGCGTTGCCCGGCGGTTGAAGGGAACTATCGCCACCCACCTCCGTAATCCCCCCGATACCTGTGGGACACGATGGAGGCGAAAACATGATCCGACATGGCGAAGAGGTCGAAATGACCACCGAAGAGGCGAGCGGCGGGCAGAAGCGCAATATCGTGCGCTATGTGCTGATGGTGTCGCTGGGCCTTGCGATCATCGCGCTCAGCATCATCTGGATCACGGGCGCGGCGACGGGGCCGGAAAATCCCGCGCCCGACCCGCAGGAATCGGTGTCCGATCCAGTCGAGGCTCCCGAAGGCCAGGCCCCGCTGCCCAACCCGAACCCCTGATATTGACGCGTATCAGCGCGCGAGCGCCGCTTCGGTTTCGTCCATCAACGTGGCGATGATCTCGGCGGCGCTTTCCTCGCGGGTGACCATGCCGACCGACTGGCCCGCCATCAGCGATCCGTTCTCGACATCGCCATCTATCACCGCGCGGCGCAGCGCGCCTGCCCAGAAATGCTCGATCTGCAACTGGGCTTCGTTCATGTCTATGCCGCCCGCGTCGAGCAATGCGGCCACCTCGCGCTGCTTGGCGGTGAACTCCTCGGTGCCCTTGTTCTTGAGCGCGCGCACGGGAATCACCGGAAGGCGCGGATCGACCTGCACGCTGGCGACCGCATCGCGCGCGTTGCCGCGCAGGAACGCCTTTTTGAACGCCGGATGCGCGATCGATTCATGCGCGCAGACGAAACGCGTGCCCAACTGCACGCCTGCTGCACCCATTTCGAGATAGGCGGCGATCGCGCTGCCGCGTCCGATGCCGCCTGCGACGAACACCGGCACCTCGTGCGCCACTTCGGGCAGGATTTCCTGCGCCAGCACGCTCGTCGATACCGGCCCGATATGGCCGCCTGCCTCCATGCCCTCGATGACCAGCGCATCGACCCCTGAGCGGATGAACTTCTTGGCCAGCGTCAGAGCGGGCGCAAAGCAGACCACTTTCGCACCGGCGTCCTTGATCGCCTCGATGCTGCCCTTGGGCGGCAGACCGCCTGCGAGCACGACATGGCCGACACCATGCTTGGCGCACACCGCGATCAGATCCATCAGCTGCGGGTGCATGGTGATGAGGTTGACGCCAAACGGCTTGGTCGCCAGCGCCCTGGTTGCAGCGATTTCGGCATCAAGCAATTCGGGCGTCATCGCCCCGCAGGCAATCACGCCAAAGCCCCCCGCGTTGGATATCGCGGAGACGAGGTTGCGCTCCGACACCCAGCTCATCGCCCCGCACAGGATTGCGGTCTCGCTGCCCAAAAAGGCGGTGCCGCGCGCCATGGCGGCAGCGGTGAGCGGGTGGCTCACGCTCATGCCTCTACCGCGTCCAGCCCATAGGCCGTATGCAGCACGCGCACCGCGAGCTCGGTATAGTCTTCCTCGATCAGCACGCTGACCTTGATCTCGCTGGTCGAGATTGCCTGGATATTGACGCCGCGATCGGCCAGCGCCTTGAACATCGTCGAGGCGACGCCTGCATGGCTCTTCATGCCGACGCCGACCACCGAGATCTTGGCGACATTGGTATCGGGGATGATGCGGTTGAAGCCGATCGATTCCTTCGCGCCTTCGAGCAGGTCGAGCGAACGCGCCAGATCTGCGGCGGGCACGGTGAAGGTCACATCGGTCTCGCCCTTGTCGCGGCCGACATTCTGGATGATCATGTCGACATTGATCGCGGCCTCGGCGAGCGGGCCGAAGATGTTCGCCACCGCGCCCGGCTTGTCGGGCACGCGGGTCAGCGTGATCTTCGCCTCGTTTTTGTCGTGCGCGATGCCGGTAATCAGCTGGCGTTCCATGTCCATTCCTTCCAGTTCTTCGTCGCTGACGATCATCGTTCCGGGGATCGTGTCCGCAGCCGGCGCATCGTCGTCGATGAACGAGGACAGCACCTGCACGCGCACGCCTTCCTTCATCGCCAGGCCCACCGAGCGGGTCTGCAGCACCTTGGCCCCGACACTCGCCAGTTCGAGCATTTCTTCGTATGTCACATTGGCAAGCTTGCGCGCCTTGGCGACGATACGCGGATCGGTCGTGTAGACGCCGTCGACATCGGTATAGATGTCGCAGCGATCGGCCTTGACTGCCGCCGCTACCGCGACCGCCGAGGTATCCGATCCGCCCCGGCCCAGCGTGGTCACGCGGCCATCCTCGCTCATGCCCTGGAAACCGGGGATCACGGCAATGACGCCCTTCTGCATCTCGGCGATCAGCGCTTCGGCATCGATGCTGTCGATGCGCGCCTTGGCATGCGCCTCGACAGTCTTGATCGGGAGCTGCCAGCCCAGCCAGCTGCGCGCGTTGGCGCCAAGCGCCTGCAGCGCGATCGCCAGCAGGCCGCTCGTCACCTGCTCGCCGCTGGCGACGACGACGTCATATTCCGCCGGATCGTAGAGCGGGTTGGCCTCGCGGCAGAAATTGACCAGCCGGTCGGTCTCCCCCGCCATCGCGGAGACGACCACCGCGACCTCGTGCCCGGCATCCTGCTGGCGCTTGACGATGCGCGCGACCCTGCGGATGCGCTCTGTCCCGGCCATCGATGTGCCGCCGAATTTCATGACGATCCGTGCCATTGCCCGTTCGTGCTTTCCCTTATGCGAAGTTCGCCCCTATAACCGGGCGCTGCCATAGAGAGGCCCCATCATGAACGCAAGCACCGGAACCGTCGAAACGCGTAGCGGCACGATCGACCCCAAAGAGGCCGCGCATTTCGGCAGGCTCGCGGCCGAATGGTGGGATCCCAGGGGCGAATCGGCGATGCTGCACAAGCTGAACCCCGTGCGCCTTACCTATATCCGCGCCGCGATCGACCGGCATTGGGCAGAGGCGGGCGCAGCGCGCAAGCCGCTGGCGGGGCGCAGCGCGATCGATGTTGGCTGCGGCGCGGGGCTGCTGGCCGAACCGCTCGCCCGGCTGGGGGCGCGCGTGACCGGGCTCGATGCGGCGGCCGAAAATGTCGCGGCGGCGCAAGCGCATGCCGAGGCAGTCGGGCTCGCGATCGACTATCGCAATGTCGATGTCGAGACGCTGGCGGGCGAGACGTTCGATCTCGTCACCTCGATGGAGGTGATCGAGCATGTTACCGATCCTGCCGCATTCGTCGCGGCGCTGGAACGCGCGCTCGCGCCAGGCGGGCTGATGCTGCTGTCCACCCCCAATCGCACGCCGCTATCCCGGCTCATGCTGGTCGAAGCGGCAGAACGGCTGGGCCAGGTGCCTCGTGGGACGCACGACTGGCACAAGTTCCTGACGCCCGAGGAGCTGACCGCGCTGCTGAAGGATGCGGGCCTCACCGTCACCGACACGCGCGGCATCGCCTGGGACCCGCTCAAGGGCCTGCACCTTAGCGACAATCTGGCACTCAATTATCTGATGACGGTGGTGCGGGGCTAGAGATGTGACGGCGCCTGCATCCGCTGATGCAATATGCGCATAACCGCGATGCCTTCGGGTATGATGCGGAAGTAGACGACATGACGGCAGATCGTGCGCCGCCTGTAGTCCTTGCGGATGTGATCGCAGGCCGGTGCCATGTAAGGCGCGGTCGCTAGTTCGGCGCAGACCGCTTCAATGCCGTCGACATAGCGCAAGGCCTGTTCGCGCCCCCAATGGACGATGGTGTAGTCGAAAATGCCGTCAAGATCGCGCTGCGCCGCTGGCGCGAGCTTGAAACTAGCCATGCTCTTCAAGCTTGCGACGCTTGAACTCGGCGAAATCGAAAGGTTCGGGGTCGCCGCTCATTTCGCCCTCAATCAGCGCCGAGCGGATACTGTCCAGTTCGAGGTCGCGTTGCTGCGCCTGCCGGATCAGGTCCCGGATCGCCTCGCTGTCATTGGTGTAGCTGCCAGCGGCGATCTTGTCGGAAATCCAGGCGTCCTGCTGCTGCGTCAGCGTGATCGTCTTGCGCACCGTCGCCATAATGACATCCCATCATCGTCATACTATTGGTGCAATATGATGTGTATGGCTTCGATCGTCAAACCGAGGCTGCGAACCCTGTTGACGATGCTACGAGGTTAGGCGGCCCGAACACTCTGATAGGCGGGGCGGTAACGAGGTTCGGGTACGGGCAGGCCATCGGCTTGCAGGCTTTCGACAAAGGCTTCGATGGCGATTGCAATTTCTGCGGCAGCCTGTTCGGGCGTTGCTCCATGCGCGCTGCAATGTTTTAGATCGGGAACATCTGCGATCCAGCTTTCGTCCTCAGCCGACCAAAACAGGTTGATATGGTAATGCGGCGTCATGCCTTGTCATCCAACTGGAGCCCGTGGGCTTCGATAATAACAAGAAACTGGCGCACCTGATAGGGCTTGGCCGATTTGCCATCGGGTTGGGCGTTGATCCGGTCTCCAATGCCCTGGTGCTTGTAGATATGGTGGCTGCCCTTGACGCGATCCAGGACGAAACCATAAGCCTGCAAAAGCCGCTCGAACTCGGCGAAGCTCAGTGCACTGCCACGCAGCAATTTTTCCTGCAGCTTGCCGATACGCGTCATTCAGCCTCGCCTATTCGTCAAACCCACCTTCCATATAGTCTTCGCGGGCGAGGTCGCTGAACTTGGTATATTCGCTTTCGAAGCGCAGCTGGACGTTGCCGGTGGAGCCATGGCGCTGCTTGGCGACGACAACGGTCGCCTTGCCCTGCACCTTGAGATGGCGTTCCTCCCAGATCCGGTATTTCTCGACCTCTTCGGGCGTGCTGTTGTCGTCGGGAACGGTCGGCTGGAGCGCCTGATTGTAATATTCGTCGCGATAGATGAAGAGCACGATGTCCGCGTCCTGCTCGATCGATCCGGATTCGCGAAGGTCCGACAGCTGCGGTCGCTTGTCCTCGCGGCTTTCGACCGCGCGGCTGAGCTGCGACAGCGCCATCACCGGCAGCTGCAGCTCCTTGGCTAGCGTCTTGAGGCCGCGACTGATCTCCGAAATCTCGTTGACGCGCCCCTCGTTGCGGCCCGTACCCTGGAGCAGCTGGAGATAGTCGACCACGATGAAGCCGATATCGTGCTTGCGCTTGAGGCGCCGCGCGCGGGCGCGGAGCGCGGCGATGGTCAGGCCCGGCGTATCGTCGATAAACAGCGGCAGGTCCTCGAGCTCCTGCGAGGCCGCGACCAGCCGCTGGAACTCGTTGCGGGCGATCTGGCCCATGCGCAGCTTTTCAGAGCTGATCCGCGATTGCTCCGCCAGGATACGCGTGGCGAGCTGGTCTGCCGACATTTCGAGGCTGAAAAACGCGGTCTTCGCACCGACATTCTTGTCGTCGGCGACGCCCGCCGCCTTGTCGAGCCGCCAGCGCGCGGCGGCGTTGAAGGCGATGTTGGTGGCAAGCGAGGTCTTGCCCATGCCTGGGCGTCCGGCAAGGATCAAAAGGTCGGAAGGATGCAAGCCGCCAATCTTGGCGTTGAGATCGGTAAGACCCGTGGTCACGCCCGAGACATGGCCGCCGCTGTTCAGCGCCTTTTCGACCATCGACAGTGCGGTGCGGGTGGCGACGTTGAACTGCACCGCGCCGCTCGTATCGCCCTCGCCCTGCGCGACATTGTAGAGTGCCGCTTCGGCCAGCTCGATCTGGCCCATCGGGTCGACCGCCTCGCTGGTGTCCATCGCCTTCTCGACCAGCGAGCGGCCAACCTGGATCAGCTCGCGCAGCAGCGCGAGATTGTAGATCTGCTCGGCAAAGTCGCGCGCTCCGATCAGCCCGCCGGCATCGCCGGTCAGCCGCGCGAGATAGCGCATACCGCCCAGCTCCGCCAAACCGGCGTCATTCTCGAAGAACGGCTTGAGCGTCACCGGGGTGACGGTGACGTTCTTGTCGATCAGCTTCATGATCTGCGCATAGAGCCGCTGATGGACGCTTTCGAAGAAATGCTCCGCCTTGAGCCGCGCGCCGACCTCTTCCGCGATGCGGTTGTCGATCAGCAGCGCGCCCAGGAACGCGGCCTCGGCCTCGATATTGCGCGGCAGCCGCGCTTCGGCGGGCTCGCGCGCATTCGGCGCGGCAATCTGGGGCGGCAGCGCCGGCGGCGGTGCGGCTTGGAGCAGGATATCTTCGGGCATCCGACCATAATCGCCGCAGCCGCCCGGGCGCGCAAGCCGCCTGTGCCAATAATCGTGTGGACAAGGCCGGGGAGAGCAGAACCGGCGGGCTTTTTCCGCTTGCCCCGATGCACGGCATAGGGAAAGACGGGGGGATCATGTCCAACCCGCGCATCATCCATGTCGAGCTCGACGAGCAGACGATTCTGTGGCGCAATGCGGATATCGAGCAGGAACGGCGCATCGCCATTTTCGACCTGATCGAGGACAATTTCTTCAAGCCGCTCAAAGCCTATCCCGATGGCTATGCCGGACCCTTCCGGCTGCATCTGGCGGTGTTCGAGGGCAGGCTTGCCATCACCATCTCGCGCGAGGATGGCAGCCATCTGGAAACGCTGGTGCTGGCGCTGGGCCGCTTCCGCCGCCCGATCCGCGAATATTTCGCGATCTGCGACAGCTATTATCAGGCGATCCGCAAGGCGACGGCGCAGGAGATCGAGACGATCGACATGGCGCGGCGCGGGGTCCACAACGACGCGGCCGAGCTGCTGGTCGAGCGACTGCAGGACAAGATCGAGATCGATTTTCCCACCGCGCGCCGCCTGTTCACGCTGATCTGCGTGCTGCACATCAAGGGCTGACACGAGCGACATGCGCCCTTCGACCCTGAAACGCTGGACCATCGGCCTCGTCCTGCTCGCGCTGCTGCTGGCGGTGCTCGGCGGGCTGATCTGGGGCGGCATCACCGGATGGACCCCTTCGCGCAAGGATTACCCGGTGCAGGGCCTGTATGTCAGCGCCGCCGATGGCGACCTGGCCTGGCCGACACTGGCGACCATGGGCGCGGATTTTGCCTATGTGCGCGCGAGCGCGGGCGGGCGCCTGCGTGACCCGCGCTTTGCGGCGAACATCAAGGGCGCGCGCGCGGCGGGCATGCGCTATGGCGCGGTGCATGAGTTCAGCCTGTGCGCCAGTGAGGAATCGCAGGCGCAGCAGTTCATCACCACCGTTCCGCGCGATCCCGACATGCTGCCCCCCGTTGTCAGCCTGGAGCTGAGCGAAGCCTGCAAGACCCGACCTGATCGCGCCATGCTGCTGGGCGAGCTCAACACCCTGCTCAACCAGATCGAGAACCATGCGGGCAAGCCGGCGCTGCTGCGCATCGGCCAGGATTTCGAGGAGGAATATCAGGTCAGCGAGGGACTGGCCCGGACGGTCTGGCTGCTCGGAGACTTCGTGCCGCCAGATTATGCTGCCAAGCGCTGGGTGATGTGGCAATCGAGCAGCTTCTACCGGATCAACGGCGCGCCGCAGGGCGTGCGCTGGAATGTGGTGCGACCATGAGCGATGATGCGAGCAGGACCGAATTGCTGGAGGCAGCGCGCACAGCGGCGCTGACGGCCTACGCCCCCTATTCGGGCTTTCATGTCGGCGCAGCCTTCCGTTTTGCCGACGGCACGATCGTGACCGGCAGCAATTTCGAGAATGCGAGCTATGGTCTGGCCATCTGCGCCGAAACCAGCGCCGCGATCGCTGCCAACCTTCAGGGGCGGCGGAAAGGGCTGGTCGAGGTCGCGATCATGGGCGGGCCACTGGATGCCGATGGCCAGCTTGCGCCGGGTCCGCATCCGGTGACGCCCTGCGGCCGCTGCCGCCAGGTGATGAACGAGCTGGCGCAACTCGGCGGCACCGATCCGATCGTCTATTCGGGCCACGCGACGGGCGCGATCGAGCACCGGCTTTCGGTGCTCTTGCCAGCCGCGTTCGGCCCGGCCAATCTGGAATAAACTCTAACCACGACCGCTCAGCCAGCGTACGCGCAGAGCCTTCGACAGGCTCAGGCTGAGCGGGCCAGGAGAATAGCCGCATGTCCATCCTTTCCGACAAATGGATCCGCACCCAGGCGCAGGAACACGGCATGATCGAGCCGTTCGTGGAAGGCCAGCGGCGCGATGGCTGCATATCCTACGGTCTTTCCTCCTATGGCTATGACGCGCGCGTGGCGGACGAGTTCAAGATCTTCACAAACGTCAATTCCTCGGTGGTCGACCCCAAGGAATTCGATCCGGCGAGCTTTGTCGATCGCAAGACCGATGTCTGCATCATCCCGCCGAACAGCTTCGCGCTGGCACGCACGGTCGAGTATTTCCGTGTGCCGCGCGACGTGCTGGTCATCTGCCTCGGCAAATCGACCTATGCGCGCTGCGGCATCATCGTCAACGTCACCCCGCTCGAGCCGGGCTGGGAAGGCCATGTCACGCTCGAATTCAGCAACACCACGCCGCTGCCCGCCAAGATCTACGCCAACGAGGGCGCGTGTCAGTTCCTGTTCCTCCAGGGCAACGAACCGTGTGAGACAAGCTATGCCGACCGCGCGGGCAAATATATGGGCCAGCGCGGCGTGACATTGCCCCGGCTTTGACCCACAAGCACGCACCATAATATCACAGCAGGAGAGAGCCTCATGTCCGCACGCGATTCGCGCGAGTTCGACGTCATCGTCTATGGTGCCAGCGGCTTTACCGGGCGTCTGGTCGCCGAATATCTGCAGAACACCTACGGCCAGGGCGGCAGTGCCCCTAAATGGGCGGTCGCGGCGCGCTCTGCCGACAAGATGGCAGCAGTGCTTGCAGAGATGGACATGCCCGCCGACACCCCGATCGTCGTTGCCAATGCCGACGAGCCCGACACCATCGATGCCATGGCCAAGCGGACGAAGGTCGTGCTGACCACCGTTGGCCCGTACCAGCTCTATGGCGAGCCGCTGGTCGCCGCCTGCGCCGCCAATGGTACCGATTATGTCGATCTGTGCGGCGAGCCCGCCTGGATGCGCCAGATGATCGACAAATATGATGCGGCCGCGAAGGAAAGCGGCGCGCGGATCGTGTTCTCGACCGGCTTCGATTCGATCCCGTTCGATCTCGGCGTGCTGATGCTGCAGAAGGAGTGCGTCGCGAAGTTCGGCAAGCCCGCGCCGCGGATCAAGGGCCGCGTGCGCGCGATGCAGGGCACGTTTTCGGGCGGTACCGCCGCCTCGCTCAAGGCGACCATGGCGGCGGTCGGGCGCAATCCCGAACTGCTCGGCTATCTTACCAACCCGTTCAGCCTGGCGGGCGGCTTCGAAGGCCCGGCCCAGCCCAAGGGCAACAAGCCCGAGCATGACGAGAAGCTCGGCAGCTGGGCCGCGCCGTTCATCATGGCGCCGATCAACACCAAGAATGTCCATCGCACCAATGCGCTGCTCGGCCACCCCTATGGGCAGGATTTCGTCTATGACGAGATGATGCTGACCGGCCCCGGCGAGAAGGGCGAGGCGATCGCCAAGCATATTGCCAGCACCGATATGATGGGCGGCGAAGGCGGCCCCAAGCCCGGCGAAGGCCCGAGCAAGGAGGAGCGCGAGAACGGTTTCTACGACGTGCTGTTCGTCGCCGAGATGCCCGATGGCCAGGTGCAGCTCTATGGCGTGAAGGGCGACAAGGACCCCGGGTACGGCTCTACCAGCAAGATGATCGCCGAAAGCGCGCTCGGGCTGATCGAGGACGTGCCCGAAGGCCCCGGCGGCATCACCACCCCTGGCGCGGTGCTGGGCGAGCAACTGGTCAAACGGCTGGTCGCCCGGGCCGGATTGAGCTTCGCGGCGGAGTGATCCTGATTCCCCCTCCCCGGCGGGAGGGGGAATGTTGCGCCATTGCGACACAGCGCAGGAATTGCTGCACTTGCGAACACAGGCCCATTGCACTTTGGGCCGATTGGCGCATATAGCAGCCGCACGGGGCGACGCACGATCACGACAAGAGAAGAAGCGGAAGCATCATGCTGAAGGCCTTGCTGCGCAGAAAGCCCAAACCGGCAGCGCCCATCGATACCGCCACCCTGCCCGACGGCCAGCGCGTCTATGCGATCGGCGACATCCATGGCCGGCGCGACCTGCTCGACCAGCTGCTCGACAAGATCGTCATGGACGACCGCATGCGCGGCCCTGCTGACACGCATATCGTGTTTTTGGGCGACCTGATGGATCGCGGTCCGGACAGCGCCGGGGTGATCGATCGCGCGATCGAACTGTCCGAAACGCTGGGCGACAATGTCCATTTCCTGATGGGCAATCACGAGGAAGTGTATCTCGCCGCCGCCGATGGCGACGAGAAGCTGGTGCGCTTCTTCTGCAAGATCGGCGGACGCGAAACGATCCTGAGCTATGACATCAGCCCACAGGAATATAATTCGCTGAGCATGGAAGAGCTGACCGAGCGGCTCACCACGCTGCTGCCCAAGCGGCATCTCGATTTCGTGCGCGGCTTCAAGGACCGGATCGTGATGGGCGATTATGCCTTTGTCCATGCCGGCATCCGTCCGGGCAAGTCGATCGAGGAGCAGCGCCCCAAGGACCTGCGCTGGATCCGCGAGGATTTCATCATGGACGAAACCCCGCACGACAAGCTGATCGTGCATGGCCACACTATCACCGACGATGTCGAGGAATGCTCCAACCGCATCGGCATCGATACCGGGGCCTATATGAGCGGCATGCTGACGGCTCTCTGCCTCGAAGGGCGCGAGCGCTGGTATCTCAAAACCGGCGGTTGACGCGCGGCCAAGGGCTTGCCCAAGCTCTTGCGCTGACAGGGGATTTGCGCCAGCTTGCGCGCATGCTCAAGATCGCAACCCTGGTCGCCGCCCTTTCCCTCTCCCTTTCCGTCACCCCCGCGCTCGCCGCGCCAGAGGCCGATCCCGGCCGCCTGCGCGCCGATGTCGAGAAGCTGGTGAGCTTCGGCACGCGCCACACATTGTCCTCGCCCGACCATCCCACGCGCGGCATCGGTGCGGCAAGGCGCTGGGCGGCAGCGGAATTCGCAAAGATAGGCAAGGCGTGCGGCGGCTGCATCACGGTCGAGCAGATCGACCGGCGCTTCACCGGCCCGCGCGCGCCCAATGGCGTCAATGTCGTCAACGTGCTGGGCGTGCAGGCCGGGACGGGCAATCCCGATGATGTCATCATCATTTCCGCGCATATCGACAGCCGCGTGTCGGACGTCGCCGATTTCACCAGCGACGCGCCTGGCGCGAACGACGACGGCTCAGGCGTGGCGCTGGTGCTCGAAGCCGCGCGTGCCCTGAGCAAGGAAAAGTTCGCGCCGACGATCATCTATGCCGTGCTCTCGGGCGAGGAACAGGGGCTGTGGGGCGGTCGGCTGATTGCCGAGACCGCACGGGCGCGCGGCTGGCAGGTGCGCGCTTTGCTCAACAACGATATCGTCGGCAATACCGAGGGTCAGGATGGCCGCAAGGTCGCCGACCGGGTGCGCGTGTTCAGCGAGGGCATCCGCGCATCGGAATCGGTGGTCGAAGCGATGGCGCGTCGCGGCAGCGGCGCGGAGGATGACGGCCCCTCGCGGGCGCTGATGCGCGCCGCACAGCGCGTCGGCAAGGCGCGCAGCGATCTGGGACTAGAGGTCTTCGGCGTCCGCCGCCCCGACCGCTTCTCGCGCGGCGGCGATCACCTTCCCGCGCTGGAACTGGGCTATCCGGCGATCCGCTTCACCGTCGGCGTCGAGAATTACGATCACCAGCATCAGGACATTCGCGAGGAAAACGGGCGCAAGTTCGGTGATACCATCGACGAGATGGACTTTCCCTATCTCGCGCGCGTTACCGCGCTCAACATCGCGGTCATCCGCGAACTCGCCAGCGCCCCGCCTGCGCCCGCCAGCGCGGTACTGGGCGGCGCGCTCAGCACCGACACCAAGGTGAGCTGGGCCGAGGTTCCGGGCGCGGCGCGCTACAAAGTCTATTGGCGCAGGGCCGATGCGCGCGACTGGGAACAGTCGCAGGAAACCACCGATACCAAGCTGACGCTGCCCGGCATCATCGTCGACGATTATTTCGCAGGCGTTGCTGCCGTGGCCGAAAATGGAGCCGAAAGCGCGATCACTTTTGCGGGACTACCCCCGCGCCCGTAACAATGTTATGTCTATTTGACAGCTTTCTGGTTAGGGATGGGCCATGAACGACTGTTCTTCCTGCATCGTGCGGAACCGCGCGATCTGTTCGAGCCTGACGCCCGACGAATTGCTGATCCTGGGCAAGATGGGTCGCCGCCAGAAGGTCAAGGCCGGACACACCCTGCTGTGGGAAGGCGATGACGCGCCCGTCGTCGCCAATGTGCTCGAGGGCGTGCTCAAGCTCGTCGTCGCCGCATCGGACGGGCGCGAGCAGATTGTCGGCATCGTCTTTCCGTCCGATTTCATCGGCCGTCCGTTCGGCAAGGAAAGCCCATACAGCGTTACCGCGATGACCGATGCCGAGGTCTGCATCTTCAACCGCAACGCGTTCGACGATTTCGCCAGCGAGCATCCCGACCTGCAGCAGAAGCTTCTCCGCCGCACGCTCGATGAGCTCGACCGCGCGCGCCACTGGATGATGCTGCTGGGCCGCAAGTCGGCAACCGAAAAGGTCGCATCGTTCCTGCTCGAAATGTCCGATCGCCTGTCGGGCCAGGGCTGCAATGCCGATGGATCGCTCAATGGGTTCGAGCTGCCCTTCGGCCGTCAGCAGATCGCCGACATATTGGGCCTGACGATCGAGACCACCAGCCGCCAACTCACCCGGATGAAGAGCGACGGGCTGCTCTCCCTGCCATCGCGCCGCGAGATCGTGATCCGAAACCGCGCCGCGATGGAAGAGATGGCGGGCTGAGTCACCCACCGCCGCTTCGTCAGAAACGGAAGCCGATACCGGCGCTGATCACCCAGGGGTCAAGCTCGTGCCGGGTGCGCAGCACCTCGACGCCATTGGCACGCCAGCTGGCCAGCGGGCGCAGGAAATAGCGCTTCACGTCGGCCGAGATGAACAGCCCCTTGTCGTTCACCGGAATGTCCACGCCCGCCTGCAGCGCCGCGCCGACGGTGTCGTTGATCTTCTGGCTGGTGGCGCCGAGCGCCCGCGTCGTCGCGCCCGGTTTTTCGTTGATAAAGATGAAATAGCTGGGACCCGCGCCGATATAGGGGCGGATGCCGCCGGCTTTGCCGAAATGATATTTCAGCGTGACCGTGGCGGGGACGATCTTGGCGTTCGAGACCAGCCCGGCCCCGGCGAGCGCGCCGCGCCCGTCGACGTCATGCTCGGTCACCCCGGCGATGGTTTCGACCGACAGCGAATCGGCGAGGAAATATTCGATCGCGACCGTGGGCACGAAATTGTCGTTCGCCTTGGTCTGGGTTCCGGCGGGCAGACCGATGCGGTCGACCTTGACGTCCTTGATCTTGCCATCGGGCGCGACGAGCGTGCCCAGAACCTTGAAATGCACTTCGCCCGCCTGTGCCATCGCCTGGCCGGGAAGGGCCAGCGCAGCTGCCGTTAGAGCCAGCGGGATAATCTTGGTGTTCATGATGATCACTCCTCCTTGAGTGACCGCTTCCCTGCCTTGGGCCTCGGTTCGTCGCATTGATGCGGCGCAAAATTTTCTTTGACCCGGATCAATGTCTTGGCCCGCCACTCGGGGCAAACCCCTGCGGAGGAAGCGCGGATTCTGCTGTGAAGCCGCGTGCACGGGGACAAGCGTTATGGATGGTTTGGTTTTGAAGGCCGGGGGCTGGCTGGGCCTTGCCCTGCTGGCATTGGCAATGGCGGTGATGGCCGTCGACACGCCCTATGCGGTGCACATGACGATCATGATGATCGCCGCGCTGCTGGCGCTCTGGTTCACCATGAGCCGTGCCGATTATGGCGCGATCGCGCGCGGGATCCTGAAGGCACCGGCCGATCAGGGGCAATATGACGACGATCCCATCCGCTGGGGTGTCATCGCGACATTGTTCTGGGGCACGGCGGGGCTCGCCGCCGGACTGTTCATCGCGCTGCAGCTTGCCTATCCCGCGCTCAACTTCAATCTGGAGTTCACGACCTTCGGGCGCTTGCGGCCACTGCATACCTCGGCGGTGATCTTCGCGTTCGGCGGCAATGCGCTGATCGCGACCAGCTTCTACGTCGTGCAGCGCACCTGCCGCGCGCGCCTGGCCTTCCCTGCCCTCGCCCGCTTCGTCTTCTGGGGATACCAGCTGTTCATCGTGCTCGCCGCCACGGGTTACCTCATGGGCGTGACCGAGGCGAAGGAATATGCCGAGCCCGAATGGTATGTCGATCTGTGGCTGACCATCGTCTGGCTCGCCTATTTGGCGGTGTTCGTCGGCACGATCGTCCGTCGGCGCGAACCGCATATCTATGTCGCCAACTGGTTCTATCTCAGCTTCATCATCACCATCGCGATGCTGCACGTGGTGAACAACCTGTCGCTGCCCGCCACCATCTTCGGATCGAAGAGCTATGCGGCCTTCGCGGGCGTGCAGGATGCGCTGACCCAGTGGTGGTACGGCCATAACGCCGTCGGCTTCTTCCTGACCGCCGGCTTCCTGGCGATGATGTATTACTTCGTGCCCAAGCAGGCCGAACGCCCGGTCTACAGCTATCGGCTGTCGATCATCCACTTCTGGTCGCTGATCTTCCTCTATATCTGGGCGGGTCCGCACCACCTCCACTATACCGCGCTGCCCGACTGGGCGCAGACCCTGGGCATGGTCTTTTCGATCATGCTGTGGATGCCGAGCTGGGGCGGCATGATCAACGGCCTGATGACGCTCAACGGCGCATGGGACAAGATCCGCACCGATCCCATCATCCGCATGATGGTCATGGCGCTCGCCTTTTACGGCATGAGCACCTTCGAAGGCCCGATGATGTCGATCAAGTCGGTCAACAGCCTGTCGCATTATACCGACTGGACCATCGGCCATGTGCACAGCGGTGCGCTCGGCTGGAACGGCATGATCACCTTTGCCTGCATGTACTATCTGGTCCCGCGGCTCTGGGGTCGTGAGCGCCTGTACTCGCTGCGGATGGTCAACTGGCACTTCTGGCTCGCGAGCGCCGGCATCGTCTTCTACGCCGCGTCGATGTGGGTCGCGGGCATCATGCAGGGCCTGATGTGGCGCGAATACGGAAGCGACGGATATCTGGTCTACAGCTTCGTCGAAACCGTCGCCGCGATGCACCCGATGTACCTGATGCGCGCCTTTGGCGGCCTGCTCTACCTCAGCGGCTTCATCATCATGATCGTCAACGTCTGGGCGACGCTGGCCGGCAAGGTCCGCGACGAGAAGCCGATGACCGAGACGCCGCACAATGCCGCCGCCGACCGCCCGCTGGTCGCCGTGCCCGCCGAATAAGGGAGCCGAGAAATGGCCGACAATATCGCCGAACCGCGCTTCAGCCACAAGAAGCTGGAACGCAACATCACCCTGCTGGGTCTGGGCGCGCTCGCCGCCGTCGTCGTCGGCGGCATCGTGGAGATCGCCCCGCTCTTCTGGATCGACAACACGATCGAGAAGGTCGAGGGGATGCGCCCCTATACCCCGCTCGAGCTGTCCGGACGCAACATCTACATGCGCGAGGGCTGCTATACCTGCCACAGCCAGATGATCCGCCCGTTCCGCGACGAGGTGGAACGCTATGGCCATTACAGCCTGGCGGCCGAGAGCATGTACGATCACCCGTTCCAATGGGGGTCGAAGCGCACCGGTCCCGATCTGGCGCGTGTCGGCAAGCGCTATTCGGACGAATGGCACCGCGCGCACCTCGCCGATCCGCGCAGCGTGGTGCCGGAATCGATCATGCCGCCTTATGCGTTCCTCGCCGAGCGCGAGCTCGATGCGGGCGACATGAGCGATGATCTCACCGCTTTGTCGCGGGTGGGCGTGCCGTACAGCAAGGCCGCGATCGCCGCTGCCAATGCCGATCTGAAAGCGCAGGCCGACCCCAATGCGGATGGCGCCACCGAATTGCAGGCGCGCTATCCCAAGGCGCAGGTGCGCGATTTCGACGGCGATCCCTCGCGGATCACCGAGATGGATGCGCTGATCGCGTATCTGCAGATGCTGGGCACCTTGGTCGATGTCGAAAAGGCCGCGCCGCAGGACCAGGGCGATGCCCCTGCCCCCGCCAAGGTCGCCGCTGCAGCGCCCAAGGGAGCCAATCCATGACCTATGACGATCTGCGCCACTTTGCCGACAGCTGGGGCCTGCTCGCCATGACCGTGCTGTTCATCGGCCTGATCGCCTGGCCCTTCCGCAAGGGCGCGCGCCAGCACAACCACGACGCCGCCAACATGATCTTCAGGGAAGACGACAATGTCTGACAAGAGCCGCATCGACGAACCCACCGGCACCGCCACCGTCGGCCATGAATGGGACGGCATCGAAGAGCTGAACACCCCGCTGCCGCGCTGGTGGCTGTGGACCTTCTACGCGACCATCGCCTGGGCGGCGGTCTATGTCGTGCTGTTCCCGGCCTGGCCGATGGTCAACAGCGCCACGCGCGGCGTGCTCGAATGGTCGAGCCGCGGCGATCTCAAGGCTGAACTCGCTGCGCAGGACGCCAAGCGTGCACCGATCGCCAAGGCGATTGCCGCCACCTCGATCACCGATCTGCCGCGCAAGCACGAGCTGATGGAGGCCGCGATCCAGGGTGGCAGCGCCGCGTTCAAGGTGCATTGCGTGCAATGCCATGGTGCGGGCGGAGCGGGCGTGGTCGGCGCCTATCCCAGCCTGACCGATGACGACTGGCTGTGGGGCGGCGACTTGGCCGCAATCGAGACCACGCTGACCCACGGCATCCGCAACCCCGACCACACCGAGACGCGTTTCAACATGATGCCCGCCTTCGGCAAGGACGGGATTCTCGATACTGCCGCGATCAACGATCTGGTCGCCCACGTGCGTGTCATCAGCCGCCAGGAAAAGCCGAGCGCCGCCTCGGCGCGCGGAGCAGCCCTTTTCGAGGCGAATTGCGTCGCCTGTCACGGCCCGAACGGCGAGGGCATCCGCGAACTGGGTGGCCCGAAGCTTACCGATGCCGTCTGGCTCTATGGCGGCAGCCGCGAGGCGATCACGAAGACCATCTACGCCCCGCGCAATGGCGTGATGCCGCGCTGGAACGACAAGCTCGATGCGGTGACCATCAAGATGCTCAGCGCCTATGTCCATTCTTTGGGCGGCGGAGAGGACGCTCCCGCTCCTGTCCTCACCGCTCAGCCCAAAGGGGAGGCCGATAATGGCTAACCCCGACGCCCTTGCGAACGTCGAAGGCCCGCTCTACGCCGCGCGCAAGGGCGTCTACCCCAAGAAGGTGGACGGCACTTTCCGACGCCTGAAATGGCTGATCATGGCCGTGACCCTGGCCATCTACTACGGCACGCCGTGGATCCGCTGGGATCGCGGCCCCTATGCGCCCGATCAGGCGGTGCTGATCGATCTGGCGAACCGGCGCTTCTACATGTTCCAGATCGAAATCTGGCCGCACGAATTCTATTATGTCGCGGGCCTGCTGATCATGGCGGGCATCGGCCTGTTCCTGGTCACCAGCGCAGTCGGCCGGGCCTGGTGCGGCTATGCCTGCCCGCAGACGGTGTGGACCGACCTGTTCCAGCATGTCGACCGGCTGATCGACGGCGATCGCAACGCGCAGATCCGGCTCGCCAATGGCCCCTGGACGCTGGAGAAGATCGGAAAGCGCGCGCTCAAATACGGCCTCTATCTCGCCATCGCCTTCTGGACCGGCGGCGCGTGGATCATGTATTTCGCCGATGCGCCGACGTTGACCCGCGAATTCTGGACCGGCGAGGCGGCCTATGTCGCCTATGCCACGGTCGGCGTGCTGACCATGACGACCTTCGTGCTCGGCGGCTTCATGCGCGAACAGGTGTGCATCTACATGTGCCCGTGGCCGCGCATTCAGACCGCGATGATGGACGAAAAATCGCTGCTGGTGACCTACAAGGACTGGCGCGGCGAACCGCGCGGAAGCCTGAAAAAGGCGCTCGCGCATCCGGGCAGCATCGGCGATTGCGTAGACTGCAACCAGTGCGTCGCGGTCTGCCCGACCGGCATCGATATCCGCACCGGGCCGCAGATCGGCTGCATCACCTGCGCGCTGTGCATCGATGCCTGCGACACGGTGATGGCGCAGGTCGGCCGTCCGCGCGGGCTGATCGACTATTGCGCGCTCGACGATGTCGCGGTGGAACGCGCCGGCGGCACTGCGCAGCCCGTGCTCAAGACGCTGCTGCGTCCGCGGCTGATGGTCTATCTCGCCATCTGGTGCACGATCGGCCTCGCGATGCTGTTCACGCTCGGCCAGCGCACCCGGCTGGACCTGGCCGTGCAGCACGAGCGCAGCCCGCTCTATGTCCAGCTGTCCGACGGCATGATCCGCAACAACTACACGCTCAAGCTGCGCAACATGGAAGCCCGCCCGCGCAAGGTGGCGATCACCGTCAGCGGGCTGCCCGGGGCGCAGCTCTGGACCGAGACCGGATCGCGCGAAAAGGCAAGCCAGCGGGTCGAGATGACCATCTCGCCCGACAGCGTCACTCGCGTCCGCCTGTTCGTCGCGGCACCCGCCAAGGGGCCGGCGCGCCAGGACTTCACCATCGCGACGCAAGGCCGGGACGGCGACCCGCGCGGCGATAGCGACACCATCCAGTTCGACCGTCCGGAGGCCCAGTAATGACCATGCGTACCGCCCCTCGCCCGTTCACCGGCTGGCACATGACCGGCATCCTGGTGGGCTTCTTCGCGATCGTGATGGCGGTGAACTTCGCCATGGCCCGGTTCGCGCTGTCGAGCTTCGGCGGCACGGTGGTCGACAACAGCTATGTCGCCAGCCAGCACTATAACGAACTGCTCGCCAAGGCTGAGGCGCAGGACCGACTCGGCTGGCAGCCCTCGGTCTGGCTCGACCGTACCCGGCATGTCCGCGTGACGCTGGCGCATGAGGACGCGAAGCTTCCGATCGAAAGCGCCAAGGCGATGATCCACCACCCGCTCGGCCGTCTGCCGTCGCAGGCGCTGGTGATGGTCGGTGACGGCCAGGGCGGCATGATCTCGACCCGAATGCTGCCGCAGGGCCGCTGGCGGATCGAGCTCGCCATGGCCCATGGCGGCGACGAGGCACGCTATCGGAGGGACCTCAAGTGAACGTGATGACCCGTCTCTCGCCCGAAACGGCGCTGATCGAACGCGACTTTGCCGTGCCCGATATCCGCTGCGCCGGGTGCATCTCCAAGCTCGAACAGGGCCTGGTGCGCGATGCCCGGATCAAAGCCGCGCGCGTCAACTTCACCGAAAAGCGCGTGCACCTGGCGCATACCGCCGATGCCGAGATGCCCGATCTGCTCGGTGCGTTCACCTCATTGGGCTTCGAGGCGCACCCGATCGGCGAGGGCCCGAAGGACCTGGATGGCGAAGCGGCCAGCAGCAAGGAGCTGGTCCGCGCGGTTGCGGTCTCGGGCTTCGCCATGATGAACATCATGCTGCTCTCGGTCTCGGTCTGGTCGGGCGCGACCGGGGTGACGCGCGACCTGTTCCACTGGCTCTCGGCACTGATTGCCCTGCCGACCATCGCCTATGCCGGACGACCCTTCTTCCGCTCGGCCTGGCGCGCGCTGCGGCACGGGCACACCAACATGGACGTGCCGATCAGCATCGGCGTGACGCTCGCCACCGCGCTGAGCCTCTACGAGACCGCGACGCACGGCGCGCATGCCTATTTTGACAGCGCCGTCATGCTGCTGTTCTTCCTGCTGTGCGGGCGCTGGCTCGACAGCGTGATGCGCGACCGCGCGCGCGGCGGCGTCACGGCGCTGCTCCGCAACATGGGCACCGGCGCAATGGTCGTCGGCGCAGATGGCAATACGCATTGGACCGACGCAACGGCCCTGCAGCCCGGCATGGTGATGCTGGTCGCAGCGGGCGAACGGTTGGCAGCCGACGGCGTGATCGTGCAGGGCCGCACCCGGATCGACCTGTCGCTGCTCACCGGCGAAAGCGCGCCTCAGGATGCCGATCTCGACGATCCGGTGCACGCCGGTACGCTCAATATCGACGCGCCGGTGCGCGTGCGCGTGACCGCCGCCGGAACCGATACCGCGATCGCCGATATCGCCCGGCTGATGGGTGAAGCCTCGCAAGGCAAGTCGCGCTATGTCCGCATCGCCGACCGCGCCGCGCGGCTCTATGCTCCTGCGGTGCACGGGCTGGCGCTCACCGCCTTTGCCGGATGGGTGGTCGCGGGTGCAGGCTGGCACGAGGCGCTGCTGATCGCGGTGGCGGTGCTGATCATCACCTGCCCCTGCGCGCTCGGCCTCGCCGTGCCCGCGGCGCAGATCGTGGCAGCAGGGGCGCTGATGAAGCGCGGGGTGCTGATCAAGGACGGCTCCGCACTCGAGCGCATGGCCGAGATCGACCGCGCACTGATCGACAAGACCGGCACGCTGACGCTCGGGCGCCCCGTCGCGAGCAATCTGGGCGAGATCGCGCCGCAGCATTACCCGTTGCTGCTGGCGCTGGCGCAGATGAGCCGCCATCCCTTGAGCGCCGCGCTCAACCGCGACCTGACCGCGCAGGGCGTGCACGCCGCGCAGATCGACGAAGTTCAGGAAACGCCCGGTTTCGGCGTCGCCGCGCTGTGGCAGGGCCAGCCGGTCACGCTGGGCAGGCCGCAAGGTCCGGAAGCGGGCAGCGAACTGGCGAGCGAGCTTAGCATCGATGGGCATCCCGTTGCGCTGGTACGCTTTGCCGACGCGCTGCGCCCCGATGCTGTAGAGGCCATCGCCGCCTTGAAGGCTGAGAGTGTCGATGCGATGATTCTCTCGGGCGACCGTACCGAGGCCGTAGCGCCGGTTGCGCGTACTTTGGGCCTTACCGCGATGACCGGGCTCAGCCCGCAGGACAAGCTCGCCGCCATCGCACGGAGCAGCGGCGCGGGCCACAAGGTGCTGATGATCGGCGACGGCCTGAACGATGGTCCTGCGCTCGCCGCCGGCCACGCCTCGATGGCGCCCGGATCGGCCAGCGATGTCGGCAAGAACGCCTCGGACTGCATCTTCATGGGCGACAGGCTAATGCCCGTGGTCGATACGATCCGCATGGCACGCCGCACCCAGGCCATCGTTCGCCAGAATTTCGCGCTGGCGATCGGATACAATGTCATCGCGGTGCCGCTGGCCTTTGCCGGACTGGTCACGCCGCTGGTCGCGGCGATCGCCATGTCGGGCTCATCGCTGATCGTCGTCGGCAATGCGCTGCGCCTCAAGGGAGCTTTGAAATGAACGGCCTGCTGTTGCTGATCCCCATCGCGCTGTCGCTCGGGCTGCTCGGCCTGGGGGCGTTCTTCTGGTCCGTCCAGGGCGGTCAGTATGACGACATGGATGGCGCTGCCGTGCGCATTCTGGTTGACGACGATGCTGATGCCGGAAAGGCCCTGCCATGAACGCGTTGCGCCGTCCCGGCGGACTTCCCGCCCTTTGCGCGCTCATTATCGCCATCGCGATGATCAACGCCCCGCTTGCCCGTGCGCAGGTTCGGGTGCTGGTCATGGAAAATTGCAATGGCGGGACGACGACGATCGTCATTCCCGAACGCGACGACGGCCTGCCGAAAAAGCAAGGCGATTGCTCCAAGGCCTGCCATGCGATGACCGACCGCCGGACCAAGGGGCTTGCAGGCAAATCCGGTTCGCACTGCTGAGGCGCGGGCAGCGATGCAAGGGCGGTGACTGTCGGCCACCGCCCTGACCATCTGTCTCGTCAGGCAAGCGTGCCGCTGCGCGCGCCGGTGGAATTGTAGCCGCCTGCGCCGAACAGGATATCGCGCACATGCACCGGGGAGACGCCTGCGGAATCGGCATCGACCGAAACGAAGATGCCGCCTTGGGTCATGCGCTCTTCATAGAAGCGCGCTTCGTCCTCATCCACGCCATGGCTAGTAAGCACACCTAGCAGACCGCCAGCTGCAGCCCCGACCACGGTTCCGGTCACTGCCGCGCCGCCGACCGCTGCCTCCGCAATCGCGCCAGCTGCAATGAAGGGCCCGACGCCGGGAATGGCGAGCGCGGCAATGCCGAACAGCGCACCAAGTCCTGCGCCTGCGGCCGCTGTGCCGAGCACATCGCGCGTTGTTTCTTCTCCGGCCCCATCGGTCGTAGTGGCCTTGCCATTGTCCGATCTGGCGACAATCGAGATCGCGCTATCCGGCACGCCCGCGGTGCGGAGCTGTTCGACCGCTTGTCCGGCTTGGCGCTCGTTGTCGAAAATGGCAGATACAAAACTGTTATGCATGGGGTTTCTCCTGTGTCACCCGGCCCGACAGGAAGCATACGAGGCGACGCACAGGACCGTTCCCCGCCTGGCACGGGTCGCGAGCGCACGAGAACTGTCTGGGTTCTCGCGCAAATTACATCCGATGCGGAGGTAATTTGCGCCGATCAGCGCTTTTCTGCGGGTTTGCGGCCATGTCCCGGCAAATTTTACAAATCCAATTTGACGGGCGCGCCGTTAACCCAATTCTGAAGATATTAACCATTTCGATTGGAGGTTTGCGTCAACCGGAGGATCAGGCAATGTGGGCCGCGACCAGGCGACAAAAATATTGATACACAATGATTTTTGGCCTGCTGTAGCAAGCCTGTCCCGGATCTGCAATCGTTGCCCGCACCGTTATCGCGATCCGTTTGTGTCAATCTTTCTTTACGCCACACCCCCCTGAAATAGGGGGTGATCGGTCCAGATCTGCTGCGGAAAAGGGCCGTTGTTAACCAATGCTTGAACTGTCCAGTCGTACGGGAGGCTACCCCCCAAAACAGGGGGGTCGAAGCTTAATGCAGCCGGCGTTCGCAATCGTTTGTGCGTGCTCCGGGTCGCCAATGAAAGGAGCGCGGACGATGGATCTGAAAAAGGCAACACTTATCGGGTCCGGCGTCATCTTCTCCACGGTCGCTGTCGCGGCGCTCTATGTCGGCACGACGTTGAGCACGATCAGCGTCGGCGGCCCGGTCGTTGCCGCAAACCAGCAGGCATCGGATCTGGTCGCCGATATCCTGCCGCCGCCCGTCTATATTCTGGAATCCTATCTGGAAGCGCGCCTGGCGATGGTCGAGCCGCGCGCGATGCGGCGCCATGCCGAGCGACTGGCAAAACTGCAGGGCGAATATGAGACCCGCCAGGCGCACTGGACCGCCTCGACCCTGCCCGATCCGCTCAAGGCGCAGCTGACCAGGGTCGATGCGCCCGCGCAACAGTTCTTTGCAGAGGTTGAAGGTCGCTTTCTCCCGAGCCTGAAGCGCGGCGACATGGCGGCGGCATCGGCGAGCATCGATGCCCTGGGCCGCGCCTATGCCGCACATCGCCGCGAGATCGACGAGCTGGTCGAGCAGACGTCCGCCTATCAGGCTGAAACGCGCGAAGCCGGCGCGGCTCAGGCCAGCTTTGCGTATTGGAGCATGGCGCTGGCGGGGCTCATCCTTGCTCTGGTGCTCGCAGCAGCCAATGGGCTGCTGTCGCGCTATGCGATCACCCCGCTCAAATCGGTCGCCGATGCCATGCGGCGGATGGCTGGCGGCGATCTCGAGGCGCGGGCCGAGGTCGACAAGCCGGTCGACGAGATTGCCGACATGATCGCCGCGATCGAGGTCTTCCGCGAAGCCTCGCGGTCGCGGCTTGCCGCCGAGCAGAAACAGGCGTTTATCGTCCGCGAGCTGACCGGCGGGCTGGACGCGCTCGCTGCCAAGCAGCTGACCCGTCGCATCGACACGCGTTTCCCCGACGAATATGAAGCGCTGCGCACCAGCTTCAACCAGACCATGGCAGAGCTGGCCGAGGTCCTGAGCCATAGCGTGGCATCGGCAGGCCATGTGCTGAACGGCGCGGCGGAGATCCGCTCCGCCTCGAACGATCTCGCCCGGCGCACCGAGCAGCAGGCCGCCAATCTGGAGGAAAGTGCGGCCGCGATGCGTGAGGTCACCGAGATGGTGCACCAGACCGCGCGCAACGCGACCGATGTCGGTCGCGACATTTCCGAAGCGCATGCGAGCGCCGCCGATGGCGGCAAGGTGGTCGCCCGCGCAGTAGCGGCGATGGACAGCATCCAGAAATCGGCGAGCCAGATCACCAGCATCATCGACGTGATCGACGGCATCGCCTTCCAGACCAACCTGCTCGCGCTCAACGCCGGGGTCGAGGCGGCGCGCGCGGGCGAGGCGGGCAAGGGCTTCGCCGTGGTCGCCAACGAGGTGCGCGCGCTCGCCCAGCGCTCCGCCGACGCAGCGCATGACATCAAGGACCTGATCACCACGTCGCACCAGTCGGTGGCCGAAGGCGTGGCGCTGGTCGACGAGACCGGCGCGGTGCTCCTGCAGATCGGCGAGCGCGTGGCGAGGATCAACGCGCGCATTGCCGATATCGCGGACTCCGCACAGATGCAGGCGGTGCGGTTGCAGCAGGTCAATCTGGCGGTCGGCGACATGGACAAGATGACACAGCAGAATGCCGCCATGGTCGAACAGTCCAACGCTGCCGCGCGCAGCCTGGCCGATGAAGCGAGCGAACTGGCGGCGCTGGTCGAAGCCTTCGAAACCGGTCGGCCACAGGTTGCAGCGGTCAATACGCAAAGGCGCGCCGCTCCTCGCCTGCCGGTAATTTCAGGCAATCTTGCCCTCAAGTCCGATGATGGCGACTGGGCGGAATTCTGAAACGGCCGGAGACAGGCCGGAGGTAACGCTTCGATCCAGGATCAGTTCTATTCATTGTTACTCAAGCATAATTCGGCATTAACCATAAATTCAGCGCTTTGCGCGACCCTGCTGCTCATTCGCTATTCCAGACGGCCTTGTGCGAAGGCCGACACCCATCTCACGGGTCTCGATTGACGCGGGGACCGGGCGATCTGGCTGGCGCGAAAGGGCAGGACAGATGCAGATCGGCAAGGCCACGCTGGCAGGCACCGGCGTCATTTTCGCAACCCTGGCAGCGACCGCGCTATTCGTCGGCGCGGCGATGGCGACGATCAGCGTCGGCGGCCCGATCTCTAACGACAACCAGCAGGCGTCCGATCTCGTCGCCGATATCCTGCCGCCGCCCGTCTATATCCTCGAATCCTATCTCGAAGCGCGGCTCGCGATGGCCGAGCCTCAGCGGCTCGATCATCATGCGGCACGGCTCCAGAAGCTGCATGGCGAGTTCGACGCCAGGCAACGGCACTGGGCCGCATCCACCCTGCCCGATGACCTGAAGGCCCAGGTGCACAAGGTCGATGCGCCTGCCCGCCGCTTCTATACCGAGCTCGAACAGTATTTCCTGCCCAGCCTGAAACGCGGCGACGAGGCGGCAGCGCGGCAGAGCATCGCCCGGCTTGCCGCCGCCTATGCCGTTCACCGGCGCGAGATAGACCGGCTGGTCGAGCAGACCTCCGTCTATCAGGCCGCGACCCGGCAGACCGGCGACAGCTATGTCACCATGGCTTTTGTCGCGATGGCGGTGGCGGGGCTCGTCCTGCTGCTGGTGCTGGCCGCCGCCAATCTGCTGCTGCGGCGTCACCTGGTCGATCCGTTGAAGGCCGTGTCCCGGGTCATGTGGCGCATGGCCGAGGGCGATCTCAAGGCCGAAGCGGGGCTCGACAAGCCGATGGATGAAATCGCCGATATGATGCGCGCGATCGAGGTCTTCCGCAAATCCTCGCAGGCCTGTCTTGCCGCCGACGTCCAGGCGGGCGTGGTGCGCGAGCTGACCCTGGGTCTCGAGGCGCTCGCCAGTCGCAACCTCGCCTATCGTATCACCGCCGCCTTCCCGCCCGAGTTCGAACCGCTGCGGGTCAGCTTCAACAGCGCGACGGAGACGCTGTGCGCGGTGGTCACCCGCACCGCCGCTTCGGCGGGCAATGTGCTCAATGGCTCTGCCGAAATCCGCTCGGCCTCGGGTGATCTGGCGCAGCGTACCGAGCAGCAGGCGGCAAATATCGAAGAAAGCGCGGCGGCGATGCGCGAGGTCACCGGCATGGTGCAGCAAACCGCGAAGAACGCGTTCGAGGTCGGCCAGCAGGTCTCCGACGCGCATGGCAGCGCAACCGAGGGCGGCATCGTCGTCACCCGAGCAGTCGAGGCGATGGGGCATATCCAGAAATCCTCGAGCGAGATCACCAGCATCATCGACGTGATCGACGGCATTGCCTTCCAGACCAATCTGCTCGCGCTGAATGCCGGGGTCGAAGCCGCGCGTGCGGGCGAATCAGGCAAGGGCTTCGCCGTGGTCGCCAACGAGGTCCGCGCGCTTGCGCAGCGTTCCGCCGATGCCGCCAGTGACATCAAGGCGCTGATCGGGGCGTCGCACGCATCGGTGGCCGAAGGCGTGGCGCTGGTCGACGAGACCGGTACCGTGCTGATGCGGATCGGCGAACGTGTCGCCGCGATCAACGACCGCATCGCAGAGATCGCCGATTCCGCCCAGGCCCAGGCGCTGCGCCTGCAGCAGGTCAATCAGGCGGTCAGCGACATGGACAAGATGACGCAGCAGAATGCCGCGATGGTCGAGCAGTCCAACGCCGCCGCCCGCAGCCTGGCCGACGAGGCCAACGACCTTGCCCGTATGGTCGAAGGCTTCGACACCGGCCAGCGCACAAGCCAGCCGCCCACGCGCCAGGCCCGCCCCAAGCATCGGCCCGCGCCGGTGGCCGGCAATCTGGCGCTGAAGGCCGATCCCGACGATGAGAGCTGGTGTTAGCGTCCGCGCTCGTGGTGTAATTTTCGGTGGAGATTTAGGTGCTGCTGGTG
>LSHP01000136.1 GCA_001555775.1 Acidovorax delafieldii
CACCAGCAGCACCTAAATCTCCACCGAAAATTACACCACGAGCGCGGACGCTAACCGATTTCCCGTCATTTGCGACAATATGCCACAGACTCAATCTGCATCATCGCGCCTAGACTGGTTGCGGTCTGATCGACGGTGTGCGGGGTAATTCGTCGACCCAAAACGGCTGCTGGCCAACCTTCGTGCCCGAGCATCGGCGATCAGGCCACCGATGATCCCTTGTGGAGCAATCCATGGCGCGAACCTGGCTGGTCCTGCTGCTGATTCTGGCGGTGGCGGCGCTCGCACTCATGGTGCCGCGCGAGACCGCGCGCGCGCAGCGGCTGGAATTCGCCTCGCCCAGAGATAAATCCTTGAACGGTAGTGTCCAGCGCGTGCAGGCCGATCTCGCCCGCAATGTCGATAGCTGGCAGGGCGCACGCGATTGCCGTTCGCCGGCCCGAGCCCGCGCCGCGCTCAAGCCCGTTCTCGCGCAATGGCTCGGCCGCCGGATGACCGATCGCCCCATGCAGCGTCTGGCGCGCTGGGGCTATCATTCGGGCGATATGTGGCACGAGGCGCAGGTTATCGACGGCCAGCCGCATTGCCGCGCTGGCTTCCGCCGCGTGATCGCCTTTGCAGAATTTCGCTAGAGCTGTGTCGGTGTGACGACCGGCATTGCAACCGCATGCAGTTCTGTCAGAGTTGGCAGGTCGCGCACCCTGCAGCCAGGAGACGATGATGCTACCACCCTTTGCACGCCGCGCGCTTGCGCCTATTGCCCTCGCCGTCTGTCTGCTCGGCTCAAGCCTCGCAGCCCAGGGAACTCCGAGCCTGACCCTGTTCAACGGCGAAGGTCTTGATGGAGCCGCCGTCACGGTGCGCAGCGATGTCGCCAACCTGCAGGACATGCCGGCCCGCGAAGGCTTTGATGGAACCGCGAACGATTATGCCTTCTCGCTCAAGGCAGAGGGGCTTTGGCTGGTATGTATGGATGCGGGCTTCCGC
This sequence comes from Acidovorax delafieldii, assembly GCA_001555775.1. Classification (GTDB taxonomy): domain Bacteria; phylum Pseudomonadota; class Alphaproteobacteria; order Sphingomonadales; family Sphingomonadaceae; genus Blastomonas; species Blastomonas delafieldii_A. The sequence goes on from LSHP01000136.1 coordinate 988, forward strand.
ACGCGCTGCCGCGAGGTGTCGGGCGAGGTGCAGACGCTCGGAGAGGATGGCGGCTCGATCAGCTCGGTGCGCTATCTGGGCCCTTCTGCTCAGACGCCGGGCAGCGGCAGGCCCGCCGGCACCCCCGGCCAGAGCGTCATGCGCCCACCCGCTGACGCCCCGCCGATGTTCAACACGGATTTGTTCGGCAGCGACCTGCGCGAAATCATCTACGACCGGCCGGGCATGGACTGGAAAAGCTGCAAGGCGGCGTGCGACGATGAGCGCCAATGCCGGGCATGGACCTATGTCATCCCCGGCCGGACCGAACATGGCGAATGCTTCCTGAAAGAGGCCGTGCCCGAACCTTCGGAAAGCGACTGCTGCGTTTCCGGTATCAAGCGCCAGCGAGATGGCATTGGAAGCCTCTGGCTGCCACAGGCTGCGCCCGTTCCCGATAGACCGCGCCCGCGACGGCGTGGCTGAGAGCGGCTGGCGCCCCCGCGCTCAGGCCTGTGCTAGCAGCGTCTCGCTCATTTCCCACAGCCGTTCGGCGCTGTCCTGATCGACCGCGTGCGGCTCGACATCGCGATAGCGCACCGGCTGCTCGCCCGAGAGTGCAGCGATGTTGCAATCCTCGCAATAGACGCCGCCCATGCCTTCGAGCAGCGGGCTGGTCGCCGCCCAGAGCGTGGTGGTGCAGCCCTGGGTCGGTGTCTTGAACATGGCGCGGGCGCCGTCGGAAATCTCACCCTGTTCGTTGAGCCAGCCAAGCACGATCATCTCTTCGGTCGGCAGATGGCGCTGGAGAGGCGTGAAAATGCCGCCGGGATGCACCGCAAAGGCCTGCCCGCCGCTGTCCTTCAACCGGGCGTTGATGCCCAGTGCGAACAGGCTGTTGGCGGTCTTGGACTGGCCATAGGCCTTCCACTTGTCATAGCTGCCATCGGTCCAGTTGGGGTCGTCCCAGCGGATGGCGGACAGTTTGTGCCCGGTGGAAGACAAGGCCACTACGCGCGGCCTTTCGGTGCGCTGAAGCAGCGGCAGCAGCGTCGTCGCCAGCGCGAAATGGCCCATATGGTTGGTGCCGAACTGCAGCTCCCAGCCCGGCCCAACGCGCATTTCCGGACAGGCCATGACGCCGGCATTGTTGATCAGCAGATCGAGCGCGGTGTTGTCGGAGGCAAAGCCCAGCGCGAACCGCTTGACCGAAGCGATATCGGCAAGGTCCATCAGCGCTATGCGGATATCGCCCGGCATCCCTGCCAGCGCGGCATTGGCCTTTTCGGTATCGCGCGCCGGCACGGTAACCGATGCCCCCGCCGCCGCCAGCGCGCGCACCGTTTCCAGCCCTATGCCCGAATAACCGCCGGTGACGATGACCGTCTTGCCCTTGAGGTCGATGCCCGCCAGCACCTCATGCGGTTCGCTGTGGCGGCCGAACGGGGAATCGACAGGCTTCTGGTGGTCGGCGATCATCGGCAGCTCTCCTTGGCGCTTTCGGGCGCTTCAGGCGAGCGCCTCTTCGAGCGGACAATAGGCATAACCCAGGTCATCCGCCACTGCCTTGTAGGTCACCCGCCCGTTCCAGACATTGAGACCGGCAGCAAGGTGCGGATCGCTGCGCAGCGCGTCCTTCCAGCCCTTGTCCGCCATGCGCAGCATGTGCGGCAGCGTGACGTTGTTCAGCGCATAGGTGCTGGTGCGCGCCACCGCGCCGGGCATGTTGGCGACGCAATAATGCACGATGCCGTCGACGACATAGGTCGGGTCGGCATGGGTGGTGGCATGGCTGGTCTCGAAACAGCCGCCCTGGTCGATCGCGACATCGACCAGCACCGCGCCGGGCTTCATCGTGCCCAGCATCTCGCGCGTAACGAGCTTGGGCGCCGCCGCACCGGGGATCAGCACCGCGCCGATGACCAGATCGGCATTGGCAACGCTGTCGGCGACGTTGGACACATTGGCAAAGCGCGTCTTGGCGCGCGCCTCGAAATAATAGCCCAGCCGCTCGAGCACTTCGGGATTGCGGTCGAGGATCGTCACGTCCGCGCCCAGCCCTGCCGCCATCTGTGCGGCGTTGAAGCCGACCACGCCGCCGCCGATCACGCAGACATTGCCGGGCAGCACGCCCGGCACCCCGCCGAGCAGGATGCCGCGTCCGCCATGCGCCTTTTCGAGCGCGGTCGCGCCCGCCTGGATCGCCATGCGCCCTGCGACCTGGCTCATCGGCTTGAGCAGCGGCAGGCCGCCGCTCGCATCGGTGACCGTCTCATAGGCGATGCAGGTCGCCTTGGACTCGACCAGATCCTTGGTCTGCTCCGGATCGGGCGCGAGGTGCAGATAGGTGAACAGGATCTGTCCTTCGCGCAGCATCGCGCGCTCGATCGACTGCGGCTCCTTGACCTTCACCACCATCTCGCATTCGGCAAAGATTTCGGCGGCGGTCTCGATCAGCTTTGCGCCCGCGCGCTGATAATCGCTGTCCTTGGCACCGATGCCCAGGCCCGCGCCCGATTGCACCCATACCTCGTGCCCGTGCTGCACCAGCTCGCGGGCGCTTTCGGGCGTCATGCCGACGCGATATTCGTGGTTCTTGATTTCCTTGACGGTGCCAACGCGCATGACTTCTTCTCCTGCTGCTATTGTTTGTCCCGCCCTTACTCCGACCTCCCGCGCTGCGCGATCAGTTTTGTTACTTTATTACATTATTGCGCAATTTTCCGAATCGGAACCGGAATGTTGCAAATATCCGCCCCGCCAGCGGGGATATTGAAGAACGCATCCTTCCGGTTCGCCCGTGCCCGCGCATAAGCGACAAACGACTCGCTGGTGCTTTCCAGATATTCGAGCTTCGGGCGCTCCGCCTCGGGCAGTTCGGTCGCCAGCCGCACCGAGCCGATGACGGTGCGTTCTTCGGGGCTTTCATAGAAGCCCAGGGCACCGGTGCCGCGCGGCAGGCTGGAGAGATGCTCGATCCCCTCGACCACGCGCCCGACCAAAGCGATATTGCGATCCAGATGCCGCGGCGCATGGCCGATCACGGTGTAAAGCTCTGCGCCCGACCCGGTATCGGGCGAGAGGTTGCGGCCGACGCCGACCATGCCATAGCAATGCACCGGCCAGACGCTCTCGTCATTGCTGGCAACCGGCCAGCCATCCAAGAAACCCAGCGCCTTGGCATAGGCGTCAGGAGCCGTCCAAGGCTCAGCGCCGCTGTTGCCGGAAGCGATATTCAGGCCCTTCCGATCGACCACATAGCCGCTCTCCGGCACTTTCGCGATACCCGCAGGCAGCGGCTTGGCCTTGGCCTCGTCCTCGGCATCGGGATCGCCCCATTGCACGACATAATTGTCCTGCACGCGCACGATCGCGGTGTCGTCCCACCAGTGCGCGGCTGCCAGCTTGCGGATATTGCCCACCCAGCCGGTGCTGAATGGCGCAGGCATAAGCTGGATCACCACGCGGCGCGATTTGCCCTTCGCATCGGGCGCAAGCTCCATCACCAGCAGGTCTTCGGGCGCGATCTTCGCCCAAGCCGAGGGCGGCGCGGCAGCAATGATATCGCCCGGCCCAGGACTGGCGGGCGGCGGATCGCTCGCGGCGATCAGGCTCAGGGGCAACAGTGCAGCGGCAGTGCGCAGCGCAGCGGAGCGGAATCGGTTGGCTGTCATGGGACGACGCTAACACGGCGCAAAGGCTTGCGAAACCTTGGCCTCACGTGCAGTCTCGCGTGCGGGTCGGGAGGGAGACTCGCATGACATTGCCGCCGGACGAGGACGACGACACGCCGCTGGCACTGCGCAACAGCCGCACCACGCTCGACCGGTTGCTCGACGAGATGATCGAACAGCCCGAAAACCTGCCATCGATCGCCGAACGCATCCACCAGGTGTTCGGCGAGACCCGCGCGGTGATGGTGCTCGACATGAGCGGCTTTTCGCGCACCACCCAGCGGCACGGCGTCGCGGCCTTTCTGCTGATGGTTCATCAGATGAAGCGGCTCGCGCTGCCCGAGATCGAGGATCATGGCGGGCTGCTGATCAAGGCCGAGGCCGACAATCTCTATTGCCTGTTCGATGATACCGACGATGCCGTCCGCGCCGCCCGCGGCATCATGCGCCAGCTGAACGCCGCCAACATGGTGCTGCCCGAGGAACGCAAGCTCTATGCGTCGATCGGCATCGGCTATGGGCAGGTGCTCAACATCGACGACGAGGATGTCTTCGGCGACGAGATGAACCTGACGTGCAAGCTGGGCGAGGATGTGGCGCAACGCAGCGAGATCCTCCTGACCGAGGGCGCCCGCGCGACGCTGACGCTGAAGCATGTCGAGACCCGGCCCGAACAGGTCAGCATTTCTGGCCTCGTGCTGACCTATCACGTCGTCTCCTGAGCGCGCCTCTCCCGTGCAAACACCGCTTGCGCGGTGCACCGCTTGGATATAGGGGGTCGCCTTCCAGGACATGCGGAGCGGTGGCCGAGTGGTCGAAGGCGCTCGCCTGGAAAGTGAGTATACGTCAAAAGCGTATCGAGGGTTCGAATCCCTCCCGCTCCGCCACTCATTTCCTCGATCAGACATCCCCTGACTGGGGTTCAGCGATGAAACAGGCGTAAAGCCACGCCTTGCCTGGCGACCGCTGCAGGAGCGAGGACGGTAATCGCGCCGGGCAGGACCTTGAAATGCGCTGGCGTCGCGGTGACGATTTCCCCGTCGGTGTTGATCGGCATGGGGCGGCGCGTCTCGATATCGAACTCGACGCAGCGGGCGGTCCTGACCTCTTTCCAGGCGCCATGCGTACCCGTGCGGAAGGCGCGCACCATCAAGGCGAGCTTCCAAAGGTTGCGCATCTCCAGGCTGTAGAGGTCCAGCGACCCGTCATCGATCGCGGCGGTCTGTTCGACGACATTGCCACCCCCGTAAAGACGCCCGTTGCCGATCGCGATCTGATAGGTCTTGACCCTGATCCCGCTGCCCTTCTCGATGATCGTCGCGCGAAACCGCCGTGCCCCGGCCAGAATCCGCAGCGCGGCGACCGCATAGCCCAGCCGCCCGAAGCGCTTCTTGATCGCAGGATCGAGCTTCTGCGCCAGATCGCTGCTGAGGCCGATGCTGGCGACGTTGAAAAAGGCATGGCCGTTGACCATGCCGACATCGATCTGCCGTGTGTGCCCGGCAACGATCACGTCCGCAGCGGCAGCAAAATCGAGTGGGATGGACAGCGTCCGCGCAAGGTCGTTGGCGGTTCCAGCCGGAATGATGCCCAGCGGCAGCCCGCTCTGTATCACCGCCGGGGCCGCCGATGAGATCGATCCGTCGCCGCCGCACACCACGATGATATCGGCCGATTGATGCAGCCGCGAGATGTCCCGCGCGATTTCGGGCAGGTTGGCGAAGGGCTCGGCAGTGACCGAGAGGCCCGCCGCATCCAGCCGCGCGCGCACCGGCCCGAGTGCAGCCTCGCCCTGCCGCGATTTGGCATTGTGGAGCAGCAGGACACGCTTGCCGGTAACGGATCGCACGAACAGACCTATCGCTTCAGGAGGACGACCGTACCAGCCATAGCCGGTTCTCGCATAAAGCCCTGCATAATCTTTGCAGACGGGTCCGAAGCCAGGTTCGAGGGCTTCCGGGAGAATGGGCGTATCGGTAGTAAAATCCTCGGCCAGGGGCCCTGAAACCGGGCTTTCCACACCGCCCCGGTTGGTTCATGAACAGGCTTTGCATTCATAGGAGCCTGCATGCATTTTGACGAGGTCGTTCTGGGTCGCCGCAGCATCCGTGGATACAGACCCGATCCGGTGCCGCGCGCCCTGATCGAAGAGATCCTGCAGATCGCGATGCGCGCGCCCTCTTCGATGAACACACAGCCGTGGAATTTCTACGTGATTACCGGCGAACCGCTCGACCGGATCCGGCAGGGCAATACCGAGAGGATGATCGCCGGCGTGCCGCAGTCGCGCGAATTCCGCACCGGCAAGCCCTTTGCCGGACCACATCGTGACCGGCAGATCGGGGTCGCCAAACAGCTATTTTCTGCAATGGGCATTGCGCGCGACGACGCAGATGCCCGCCAGGACTGGGTTTTGCGCGGCTTCCGTCAGTTCGATGCACCGGTGTGCATCATCATCACCTATGACCGCGAACTGGACGGCAGCGACGATACTCCGTTCGATTGCGGCGCTGTCGCGACGGCCCTGGTCAACGCGGCATGGTCGCGCGGGCTCGGCACGGTCATCAACAGCCAGGGCATCATGCAGTCACCCGTCGTGCGCGAACATGCGGGGATCGCGGACGATCAGGTGATCATGAAGAGCATCGCTCTGGGGTGGCCGGACGAGAGCTTCCCGGCGAACGCGGTGGTTTCCACGCGCAAGTCGGTCGATGAGGCCGCCGTCTTCGTGGGGTTTGAAGAACCGGTGCGATAGCTCTGCTCGGAAAAGACTGCGGCGATGCCCTGCCCGACACCTAAGGCCGGAGCAGGGCACGCCGCTTCTGCGTGATATTCGCAATCGATTTTCATCCGATAAATGCGAATGATTATCATTGACGAAATCCGTCCGTTGCGATAGCTCCCCAGCCCGATGGAATCGGGATTGGCGATGCTTGTGCACTGTGACGAACATGATGCGGACGTCGTGACGGGCTTCGCGGACAGATCATGACCCGCTCCTCGATCAGGACCTGGGCCGTCGTGCACAAATGGACGAGCCTGGCGTGCACCGCATTCCTGCTGATGCTGTGCATCACGGGGCTGCCACTGATCTTCCACGACGAGATCGATTATCTGACCGAGGAGCAGCCGGTGTTCGGGATGCCCGGCATCGGCTCGTCGGGCACGAACGAAGGCCTGCTATCGCTGGACGACATGCTGGCGCGGGCGCTCGCCAATCGGCCGGGCGAAGTGCCGCTCTACATGGCATTCGACAACGATCAGCCGTCAATGACGATCACCACCGGGCCGCGCCCCGATTCTCCAGCAGCGGAAATGACGATCCAGTCGTTCGACCGCTCGACGGGCAAGCTGATCGGCAAGGTGGCGGAAAACGACGGCGGCGTGATGCACTTCCTGCTCAAGCTGCATACCGACATGTTCCTGGGCCTGCCCGGCATGCTGTTTCTGGGCGTAATGGGCATCTCCTTCGTCGCGGCCCTGGTGTCGGGCGTGGTCCTTTATGCGCCGTTCATGCGAAAGCTCGACTTCGGCACGCTGCGCAGCGGCCGCAGCGCCCGCACCAAATGGCTCGATTATCACAACCTGCTGGGTATCGTCGGCCTCGCCTGGATGCTGGTCGTCGGGCTGACCGGGGTGATCAACGCCTTCGCGGTGCCGATCGAGAAACTGTGGAAGGCAAACGAACTCGCCGCGATGACGCGCGAATATGCCGGGCGCGAGCCGCTCGATCCAGCGCGCTATGGCTCGCTCGACACCGCGATGGCCGCAGCACGTGCCAGGCTGCCGGACAACAATCCGCAATTCATCGCCTTTCCCGGCGGCACATTCAGCTCCAACCATCATTATGCCGTGTTCTTCCAGGGCGATAGTCCGCTGACCGAACGATTGCTGACCCCGGCGCTGGTTGACGCGGAGACCGGTCGCTTTACCGACGCCCGGCAAATGCCCTGGTATTATCAGGCGCTATCGCTGTCACGGCCGCTGCATTTCGGCGACTATGGTGGCCTGCCGCTCAAGCTGCTCTGGGCCGCATTGACGCTGTTCACCATGCATGTGCTGGGCACGGGCCTATATCTCTGGCTGGCCAGGGGCCGGACGAGCAGCCCCGCGCAAGTCCGGTCGCCAGCCCCCATTGCCGAGCCCGCCGAATGACCCGCTCGCGATCGCTCCTTACCATCTTCGCCTGGCCGCTCGCCATTTTCGGCATCGGCCTTGCGGGGCTTGTCGTCGCACTCACCGGGGACGGCTGGCGCGATGCCGCCTCCTGGGCCGCGCTCAGCGCGCCGGTCGCCGCCGTCTTCTGGGCGATGCGCGCGCGCCGCACCTGATCTTTGCACTTCTCAATCCAAGGAATTCAAGCCGTGAAGAGTTTCTCGTTCCGCCCTGCCCTGCTTGCCGCCACCGCGCTCGGGGCGATCGGCCTGGCCAGCCCCGCCCTGGCGCAGCAGCAGCCGGAGGCAGAGGACAGGGAAACCATCATCGTCACCGCCCAGCGCCAGAACCAGTCGGGCGTCGAACTGAAAGGCAGCGCCGGGGTGCTCGGCGACAAGGATGCAGCGGACATCCCGTTCGCCATTCGCAGCTATAATGCCGCGCTGATCCTCAACCAGCAGCCGCAGACGCTGGGCCAGGTGCTGGAGAACGACCCCACCATCCGTACCACCACCGGTTTCGGCATCGCGGGCGAACTGTTCGTCATCCGGGGCTTCGCGCTGGCGGGTGACGATATCGGCTTTGACGGACTGTACGGCATCACCCCGCGCCAGCTTGTCGCGCCGGAATTGTATGAATCGGTGCAGGTCCTCAACGGTGCCAGCGCGTTCCTCAACGGCGCAGCCCCCGGAGGCACCGGCATCGGCGGCAGCGTCAACCTGATCCCCAAGCGCGCCACCGCCGACCCGATCACCCGGGCGACGATCGGCATCACCGGACCGGAGCATGTCGGCGGTGGGTTCGATGTCGGACGCCGCTTGGGCAGGAACGGCGAGTGGGGCATCCGCATCAATGGCACCGCGCGCGCGGGCGATGCCTCGATCGACGACGAATTTCGCAGCAGCTATCTGCTCGGAGCGGCCATCGATTACAATTCGGGTCCGTTCCGCGCGATGCTCGACCTTGCCTATCAGCGGGTCAAGGTGTCGCATTTCCGCCCCAAGCTGCGCGTCAACACGTTGACGGCCATCCCCGACGCGCCCGATGCCGGCACCAATTTTGGCCAGCCCTGGCAGTACACGACGCTGCGCGACATTTTCGGGCAGTTCCGCATGGAGTATGACGTCGCCAAGGATGTCATGGTCTATGCCGCATTCGGCGCGCGCGATGGATCCGAAGAGGGCGTTTACAGCACCCCGACCCTGGTCAACTTGAACGGCGACATCACGGTCAGCAGCTCGTTCATCCCGCGCACCGACAATAACGAGGCCGCGACCATCGGCGCGCGCGCGAAGCTGAGCGGCGGCGGCATCAGCCACGAATTCAATTTCGGCGGGTCGATGAACTGGCTGGTCAACCGCAACGCTTTCCGGTTCTTCGACATATCTGCGCAGCGCAACAATCTCTACGCTCCGGTGGAAGTCACGCCCTCGACCCGGGTGACCTTTGTCGGTGGCAATCTGGACGATCCCTTCCCGATCTCGCGCACGCGGCTGGCCAGCGCCTTCTTCTCGGATACGATCGGTTTCTGGGACGACCGTATCCTCGTTACTGCGGGCCTTCGCCTGCAGGTGATCAACGCCAAATCCTATTCCAATGCCACAGGCGCATTGGTCAGCGAATATGACGAGGACAAAGTAACGCCCGTCTTCGGGCTGGTGATCAAGCCGACCGAAAACCTGTCGCTTTATGCCAACCGCATCGAGGGGCTGGTTCAGGGCGCTGCGGCACCGCTGACCGGTGCGAACCCCTCGGGCGGCGCGGCTCTGCCGGTCAGCAATGCGGGCGAAATCCTCCCGCCGTTCGTCTCCGAACAATATGAAGTCGGCGGAAAGCTCAGGCTTGGCGCGATCGATCTGTCGCTGGCGCTGTTCCAGATCGACCGCGAAAGCGCGATCCTGCGCCCCGACCCGGACAATGCCGGTACGCTCGAATTCGGCCCCTTTGGCATCCAGCGTCATCGCGGCATCGAATTCACCGTCGCGGGCGAGCTGACCAAGGGGCTGCGTCTGATCGGCGGCGGATCGGTGATCGACGCCAAGCTGCGCCGGACGCAGAACGGCGTCAGCGATGGCGCACAGGCGGTGGGCGTGCCCGAATATACGCTTAACGCCAATGTCGAATGGGATGTGCCCTTCATCCCCGCTCTGACCCTGACCGGCCGTGTGGTGCATACTGGCGAACAGGCGGCCAATATCGGCAATACCCTGTTCCTGCAGGATTGGACCCGTGTCGATCTAGGCGCGCGCTATGTCACGGTGCTTGCTGGCAAGCCGCTGACCTTCCGCTTCAATGTGGATAATATTGCCGATGCCGACTATTGGGCCTCGGCCTTCGACAGCTTCAGGCCCGACCTGCAACTGGGTGCACCGCGGACCTTCAAGGCGTCCCTGACCTACGATTTCTAGGTCGGGTAAGGACGCGCCGGTATCAGGCCGCGCGCTTCCTTCCGATCAGCAGTGCACAGGCGGCGAGGACGGAGCCGAGGCTCATCAGCAGCGCGACCACCGGCAGGCCATAGCCCAGCGCGAACAGCAGGCCCGCAAGCGAAGGAGCGAGCGCCGATCCGCCGCGCCCCACGCCGATGACGAACCCTGTCGCCGAAGCACGCAGCGCGACCGGGAAGCCGGTCGCCACCAGAGCATAGAGCCCGACGACCCCGGCATTGGTCATGAAACCGGCGGCGGCAGCGACCATTGACAGCCGCGCCAGATCGCCCTGGCCCATGCCGAAGATGACTACCAGCACGCACGATACCAGCATCGCGGCGATGGTCAGGCTGCGTACCGGCAGGCGCAGCGTCAGCAGGCCGAGCACCAGCGATCCGCTGGCCCCGCCGATGCTCGCCCAGACGAGCACGCCTGCCGCCTCTGCCGGGGGATAGCCGAGATCGGCAACGATCTTGGGGATCCATTTCATCACGAAATAGAAGGTCATGATATGACCGAGATAAGCCAGCGTCATCGCCGCGGTGACCTTGATCCATTCGGGCGCGAACAGCCGCGACAATGGGACCCTGCCCGTCTGCGCGCCGCCTGCTGGCAAGCTGTCGACGGTCCGGTGCCCCATCGTCTGCAATGTGCGGTTGATCCGCTCCAGCGCGCCCTGGGGCTGACGGCTGGCGAGATAGGCGATCGATTCGGGAACGCGCCACCAGGTGACGAGGATCATCAGCGCGGACCAGGCCGCGCCAAACAGAAAGACCGATTGCCAATCGAAATGCTGGAGCAACTGGGTTGCCGCCAGCCCGCCCAGCACCGTGCCGACGGGATAGCCGCCCGCCATGATGACCACCGCGAGCGGCCTGTAGCGCGCATTCGCGGCCTCGGCCGCCGCCGCGTTGATCGCCGCGAGCATGCCGCCGATGCCCAGCCCGGTGAGAACGCGCCAGGCCGAAAGCGCGATCACGCCGCCCGCACTGGCCGCGCCGAGCATGCCGACGGTCATCAGCGCCAGGCACAGCAAGATGGTGTTGCGCCGCCCGGCGGTATCGGCGAGCCGCCCCAGCGTCAGCGATCCCAGCGCCATGCCCACCAGCTCCATCGACAGCACCAGCCCCAGCACGCCGCGATCGATGCCCCAGGCGGCAGAAATGCCCGGCGAGGCAAAGCTGATCGACATGACGTCGAATCCGTCGAGCGCGTTGAGCGCCACCATCGTCGCGACGATCGACCACTGATAGCCCGACATCGGCCCGGTATCGATGATCGCCGCCGGATCGCCCGATGTCATGCCCTGCTGCGATGCAGCCATGTTCCTCTCCCTTGCGTCATCGCCTGCCCCCGGTTGTGAAGACCGGTGGACCGCTCAGTGCGTGTAGATCAATGCATCGAGCGCGACGAGACCTTGGCCATCCGGGTAGACGATCACCGGATTGAGATCGACCTCGGCGATGGCAGGCGTGCCGACCATCACGTCGATCATCCGCATCGCCAGCCGGGCGACCGCCGCGACGTCGAGCGCGGGCGAGCCGCGATAGCCGTGCAGCAGCGCGGCACTTTTCAGCCGGCCCAGTTCGGCGATGATCGCTGCCTCGGTCATGTCGGGCGTGATCAGCCGCGCATCGTGCTGCAATTCCGCGGTCACGCCGCCAAAGCCGACCAGCACCACCGGCCCCCATTGCGCATCGCGCTTCGCGCCGACGATCAGCTCAAGCCCGCGCTGGCCCATCGCCTCGACCAGCACGCCATCGAGCGCCAGGCTGGCATCGTAGGCTGCGACATTCGCATGGAGCCGGTCCCAGGCGGACAGCAGCGCAGCCTCGTCGGCCAGGTTGAGGATCACGCCACCCGCGTCGCTCTTGTGCCCCAGCGCCGCCGCCTGTGCCTTGATGACCACCGGATAGCCGATGCGCGCGGCGACCTGTGTCGCCTCTTCGGGCGTTGCGGCAAAGCCGCCCTGCGGGAACGAAATGCCGGCAGGGTCGAGCAGCGCCTTGGCCTGATATTCGGGGATGACCCCGCGCCAGGTCGGCAGGTCGAGCGCCAGCGGCTCCGGCGCGCGCTCGGTCAGGTCGCGCTGGCCCAGCGCGACCAATCGCGCGATCGCGCGAAAGGCGCGTTCGGTGCTGGGGAAGACCGGCACGCCGGCCGCACGCAGCCGGTCGAGAATGTCTGGCGGCAGCAATGTGCCTTCGTCGAGACTGGCATAGATCACCGGCTTGGCACGATCACCGCCTTCGACCGCGCTCAGCAGCGGGGGCAGCTTGATGCCGATGGTCGTCGCATCGGTCTGGATGATGCCGGTGACGATGCAGCCGAACCGATCATCGCCCTGCAACGCGGTGACCAGCCGCGCATAGATGGCCGGTTCGACCAGCCCCTGAGCGGTGATGTCGAGCGGATTGCTGACCGCGACGAAATCGGGCATCGCCGCACGCACCGTCGGCGCGTTCGCATCGGTCAGCACCGGCAGGTCGAGCCCCAGTTCTTCGCACAGGTCGAGCGTCAGCGCCTTGAACGCGCCCGACTCTCCTACGACCGCCAGGCCGCCGCTCGGCAGCGCGGGGCAGCGCGAGGCGATCTCGGCAATGTCGCCCAACTCTTCCAGCGTTTCCGCAAAGACCACGCCCGCGCGCTCGACCATCGCGCGCATCAGCACATAATCGCCCGCCATCGCGCCGGTATGCGTCGCCGCGCTCTCGCGTGCCGCGCTCGACTTGCCGGGATGCAGCAGCACGATCGGCTTGCCCGCCGTGCGCGCCGCCCGCGCCGCCGCCAGAAAGCGCTGCGGCTGGCGGAACTGCTCGACGATCATCGCGATGACCTGCGTCGCCGGATCGGCGATCAGATGCTCGACATAATCCTCGACGCCCGAGCCTGCCTCGTTGCCGGTCGAGACCGACAAGGTGACGTTCATGGCACGCGACAGGAAGGTCGTCGCCAGCACCGCCGCCATCGCGCCCGATTGCGACACGATGCCGATGCCGCCCCCCGGGCCAGGGGACGGCACCAGCGTCTCGACAAAGGTCAACGGAATGCGATCGGCATAGTTGACCAGCCCCAGGCAATTGGGCCCTTCGATGACCATGCCCGCCTCGTCCGCGATCCGCGCCAGCTCGCGCTGATCGGCCAGACCCTGCTCACCGCCTTCGGCAAAGCCCGCGGAAAAGATGATCGCCGCGCCGCACCGCCGCGCCGCCAGCGCACGCACCGCATCGAGCACGCCCGCACGCGGGATCGCGAGCACGGCGACATCGACATCCAGCGGCAGGTCGTCGATCGAGGCCAGGCACGCCCGGCCTGCGATCTCGCTGCGTTTGGGATTGATCAGGTAAACCGGCCCCGCAAAACCGTTGCGGTCGAGATTGGACACGACCGACGCGCCGAGCGCACCGGGCTTGTCCGACGCGCCCACCACCACCACCGATCGGGGCGAGAGCAGGCGGCGAAGATCACGCTGCGACGATGCGGCCACAGGCGGGGTTTCCAGATCGATCATGGTGTCGGCGCTCCCGGCTTCAGGCAGGCTGCTTGTTCACGTCATAAGCGCCAAGACCCGGCTTATAGGTCTTGTCGTCGATGAACTGCTTGATGCCTTCCTTGCGACCGTGATTGTCGAAGCTGTTCGCGGCCTCCTGCGCGCGGATCAGGAAATCCTCGGCATTGTCATAGGTCATCTCGCGCACGCGGCGGATGGCGTCCTTCGTCGCCTTGAGCGCTACCGGATTCTTCTCCAGCAGCACCTTCGCCACCTGCTCGACCCGCGCCTGAAGCTGGGCGAGCGGCAGCGATTCATTGACCAGACCCCATTCGGCGGCGGTCTTGCCGTCGATATTCTCGCCCATCATCGCGTGGTACATGGCCTTGCGGAAGGGCATCAGTTCCACCGCCACCTTGGAAGCGCCGCCGCCGGGCAGGATGCCCCAGTTGATCTCGGACAGGCCGAAGGTCGCCTCGTCCGCAGCAAAGGCCAGGTCGCAGCCGAACAGCGGGCCGTAACCACCGCCGAAGCACCAGCCGTTGACCATGGCGATGGTCGGCTTCTGATACCAGCGCAGGCGCCGCCACCAGCCATAGGCCTCGCGCTGCGCCTGGCGCGTCGCGCCGAGGCCCTGCGCCTCGGTCTCGCGGAAATATTCCTTGAGATCCATGCCTGCCGACCAGCTGGTGCCTTCCCCGGTGAGCACGACGACGCCGACATCTTCGCGGAATTCGAGTTCGTCGAGCACCCGGCCCATCTGCCGGTTGAGCTTGGGGCTCATGCAGTTGCGCTTTTCGGGGCGGTTGAACTTCACCCATGCGATGCGGTCTGTCACGGTATAGGCGACGGTGTCTTCTTCGGTACGTTCGGTCATCGGTTCATTACCTTTCTTCAGAATGCCGTTCTGCAATTCATGGGTGTCGCTCAGATCGGGTAGTGGCCGGGCTCGGTCTCGACCGTGATCCAGCGCAGTTCGGTAAAGGCATCGATCCCCGCCTTGCCGCCGAAACGGCCATAGCCCGAGGCCTTTACGCCGCCGAAAGGCATCTGCGCCTCGTCATGCACGGTCGGGCCGTTGACATGGCAGATGCCGGACTTGATCGCCCGCGCGACCTTGAGCCCGCGTGCAATGTCGCGGGTGAACACCGATGCGGACAGGCCGTATTCGGTATCGTTGGCGAGCGCGATCGCATCGGCCTCGTCGCGTGCGCGGATGACCGCGACCACCGGGCCGAAACTCTCTTCACGAAACAGGCGCATGTCAGGCGTGACCCGATCGACGACATGCGCGGGCATCAGCACGCCCTCGGATGCCCCGCCGCTGACCAGGACGCCGCCGGCGTTCAGCGCATCGTGCACCAGCGTGCCGACATGATCCACGGTCTTGCGATCGATCACCGCGCCGAGCGCCGCCTTGCCTTCGCGCGGATCGCCCACGCCGAGCGTCGCGACCTTTGCGGCGAATTTCTCGACAAAGGCGTCGGCAACCGCATCGACCACGATGATCCGCTCGGTCGACATGCAGATCTGCCCCTGGTTCATGAACGCGCCGAATGCCGCCGCCTTCACCGCCTCGTCGAGATCGGCATCCTCGAGCACGAGCAGCGGTGCCTTGCCGCCCAGTTCGAGCAGACAGGGCTTGAGATGCTCGGCCGCGCGCCTCGCGATGATGCGCCCGACTGCGGTCGATCCGGTGAAGTTGATGCGCCGCACCGCCGGATGGTCGATCATCGCACCGACCACCTCGCCCGCATCCTGCGGCGCATTGGTGACCAGATTGACGACTCCATCACCCAGCCCCGCCTCGACGAAGCAGCGCGCGATCAGCGCGTGCGTTTCCGGGCACTGCTCGGAAGCCTTGAGCACGACCGTATTGCCGCAGGCGAGCGGCATCGCGATTGCGCGCACACCCAAGATGATCGGCGCGTTCCACGGTGCGATGCCCAGCACCACGCCCGCCGGCTCGCGCACCGCCATCGCGATGCAACCCGGCTTGTCGGACGGGATCACCTCGCCGCCGATCTGCGTCGTCATCGCCGCCGCCTCGCGCACCATATTGACCGCGAGCATATGGTTGAACCCGGCCCAGGCGGCCGTCGCGCCGGTCTCGGCCTGCATAGCGGCGATGAAATCGGCCTGCCGCGCGACCATTGCATCGGCCGCACGGGTCAGCGCCGCGCGACGAGCACCCGGCCCGAGCGCCGCCCAGCCGGGCAGCGCTGCTGCCGCCGCATCGGCCGCCGCAGCCGCATCGGCCACTGTTGCCGCTGCTGCACGCGTGGCCACATCGCCCGTCAACGGGTTGATCCGGTCGAACCGGTCAGCGGCCTCGATTGCCTTTCCACCGATCAGCAAATCCGTCTTGAACATCGGAACCATCCTCTCGTTGATTGATATGCCGCATATCAATGTTGGCCAAGCGATGCAATCGGGGTAAAGCCGCTTATGGCCAGAAACGATCCGCCCGCCGCGCTGCATGATCCCCTCGATGCCCTGCTGGGCTACCAGCTGCGCCGCGCGTCGAGCGTGATGATGGCGGACCTGGCCGCAGCGCTGCGCGAGACGGGGCTGCGCCCGGTCGAAGCGTCGATCCTGCTGGTGATCGAATCGTCCCCCGGCTGCACGCAGAGCGATGTGGGACGTCTGCTCGCGATCAAGCGCGCCAACATGGTGCCGCTGATTGCAGGGCTTTTCAAACGCGACCTGATCTATCGCGCGCCGGTCGATGGCCGCTCGCAGGCGTTGTTTCTCTCCCCTGCTGGTGAGACCATGGCCCGGGACGCGCGCAAGGCGATCGACACCCACGAGCAGCGGTTCCAGGTGCTGTTCGAGGACAGCCAGGTTGCAGCTCTGCTCGACGGGCTGCGGCTGATCCGCAAGCACGGCTAGGCGCAGCAGGCTATGCGGCACGCCATCCACCCGTCGTCGCGATAGGGGCGAAAGCGCATGATGGAGAGCCTCAATCTGCGCCATCTGCGATCGGTGGCGGCGATCGCACGGCTCGGCAGCCTGTCTGCCGCCGCGAGCCAGGTGAACATCTCGCAGCCTGCGGTCACCCAGGGCCTGTCGAAACTGGAAGCGCAGCTCGGCATCGCGCTGTTCCACCGGCTGCCCGAGGGCATGCAGCCGACCGAAGCTGCGGAACTGCTGGCCCCGCGCATCGAGCGTGCGCTCGACCATATCGGCAGCCCGCTGGTGACGATGGCGCAGATGCGCGCGCTGCTGACCCTGGCCGAGGGTGGCAGCTATGCCCGCGCCAGCGCCATCACCGGCCTGTCGCAGCCCGCGCTGCACCGCGCGCTGGCCGATCTTGCCATCGTGCTCAAGCGATCGATGGTGGAACGGCGCGGCAAGGGCATCGCATTCACCGAAAGCGGTCGCCGGACGGTGCGCGCCTTCCGCCTCGCCCGCGCCGAGTTGCGTGCGGGTCTGGCCGAGGTCGAGACGCTGAAGGGACGCGAAATCGGCCGGATTGCGGTCGGTGCGATGCCGCTTTCTCGCGCGCGGATTCTGCCCGAAGCGGTGGCGGCCTTTCATGCCCGGCATCCCGAAGCACGCATCCTGGTGACCGAAGGCGCGTTCGCCGATCTGATCGAGCCGCTGCGCGACGGCGATCTGGATGTCATCGTCGGCGCCTTGCGCGATCCTCCCCCAGGAGACGATCTCGAGCAGCAACCTCTGTTTCTTGACCGACCGGCGATCATCGGACGCAGCGATCATCCGCTGGCCGGCGGCCATGCCAGCCTGGCGCAGTTTGCCGGATATCCTTGGATCGCCTCGCCCCAGGGCACCCCGCTGCATGCCCGCTGGCGCGCGATGTTCGAGAATGCAGGGCTGGAGCTGCCCAGAGTTCCGATCGAATGCGGATCGGTTATCGCCATCCGCCATATCCTGGCCAGCAGCGACTTTCTCGCCATGCTTTCCCCCGACCAGGTCGGGCTGGAGCTTTCCACCGGATTGCTCGCGATCATTGGTGAAGTCCCCGCCGAATTGAGCCGAACGATCGGCATTACCACCCGCAGCGGCTGGCGCCCGACCAGGGTGCAAGCCGCCTTTCTCGCGGAGCTGCGGCTGGTATCGCGCTGACGCGTCACCCAGCCGCACCGCATAAGAAAAATCTAAATCTGGCCGTAGCTTGGTTTGTCCGGAAGTCCGTCCGGCATCAGAATTCGAAGCTCGCCTGGAGGAACCATTGCCGCGGACGGGCAAAGATCCGCTCGGCATAGCCCAGCGTCGCCAGCGATGCGTTGCCCTGGATCAGGTAACGCTCGTCGAACAGGTTGGTAAGGCCGCCCTGCAGCTTCCACCCATCCTCGTGCGACAGCGTGAGCGACGCATTGCCGACAAAATAGCCGTCCTGCTCGATCTCCGGCACGCTGCCGGTGATGAACACCAGCGACGAAGTGTATGACCCGTCGAAGCGCGGCGTCAGCTTCATCGCATCGGTCAGCTGGAAATCATAAGCGATCCCGAAACTGCCCTGGAACGAGGGCGTCAGCGGCAGGTCGTCGCCGGGAAGCACGGTCGCGGTCGCACCCGGGATGGCGGTGATCGACAGGATGTCGTCATCGAGCAGGCTCACCGACGCATCGAACACGAAGCCGCCGGCGCGATACGAGGCTTCGGCCTCGAACCCGCGAATGCGCGCCTTGCCGGCGTTGAACAGCAGCGGCACGGGCCCGGCGCGAAAGATCAGCTGGATATCCTGGTAATCCGCCTGGAAGGCCGCGAGGTTCAGGCGAAGCGCACCGAAATCCATCTTCGCGCCGAGCTCGTAGCTGTCGACCGTTTCCTCATCGAACGGGATCGGCACATTGCCCGCCGGTGCGGCGTTGTACCGGGTGTTGAAGCCGCCCGATTTGAAGCTGCGCGCATAGGAGATATAGGTGCTCAGCCAGTCGGAAACCTGGTAGCGCACGCTCGCCGACCCGGTCAGCGCCGAGAAGGTCTCGCGGTTCGGGTTCGGGAAGATGAACAGCGGACCGCCCTGCGGGATGGCCAGGGTCGGCAGCGGATTGGGATCGGGACGGGTCGAGGGGAACAGGTTGAGCACCGTGCCCTGATAGGTCTTGCGGTCCTCGGTATAGCGCAGCCCGCCGGTGAGCTCGAGGCCGCTTGCAACCTCCCAGCTCAACTCGCCGAACACCGCGAAGGACTTGGTCTCGAGATCGGACAGCTGAAGGTCGCGGCTTCCCGGTCCGCCGGCGAGGATCGACGCGATCACCGGCGGTGAAGGCGGGAACGAAATCGGCACCGAGGCGCGCTCGTTGGTGTCCTCGTCGAAATAATAGGCGCCGAGAATGCCGTTGACCGGGCCGGCATCGAGCTGGAGCTGGACCTCCTGGCTGAACTGCTTCGACTGCGCCCCGACATCGGTGGTCAGGATCACGAACGGCGTGTTGTCGGCGTCGCGAATGCCGCGCGAGTCGGTGTCACGATAGGCCGTGATGCTCTTGACCGTCAGCGCCTCGGACAGCTCCAGGCTCGCGGTGGCAGAAAGACCCCAGACCTTGGACGTGCTTTGCACCGGCGCGGTGCCGCCATTGGTGAAGGGACCACGGTTGTAGAAATCATTCGCGCAGCGCGGGTCGTTGATCAGCGGCACATTGGGCGCGCCGAAGCGCGGGTTTCCGGGCGTCAGCGGCGCAAACGGGATCGTCGCGCCGGGACAACCGGCACCGACACTGGCAATGGCCGGAACGGGGGCCTGCTCGTTGATCCCGGCGAACACGAAGGGCGCACCATTCTCGTTGCGCTCGGTATAGTCGCCGCGCAGCAGCAGGGTGAAGCTCGGCGATGCCTCCCATTTGAGCGACGCGTTGAGCGTGTAGACATTGTCATTGCCCAGCCGCAGCCCATCGAATTCACGCCGGACATAGCCGTCGCGGCTGCGGAAACCGCCGGAAACGCGCGCAGCAAGGTTGCTGGCGATCGGCAGGTTGAGCGCGGTCGAGCCTTCAATGAGATTGTCTTCGCCGGTACGAAGGCGGCTGCGCCCCGAAAAACCGTCGAAATCGGGCTCGCGCGTGTTGACCAGGATCGCGCCGCCGATGGTGTTGCGGCCGAACAATGTGCCCTGCGGACCGCGCAACACCTGCACGCTTGCGATATCGCCGAGCTCGATCGTGCCGCCGACCGAGCGGCCGACATAGACATCGTCGATATAGACGCCGACGCCCGGATCGACCGCAGCCGTCGGATCGAGCTGGCCAATGCCGCGGATGAACACCACGGCTGCCGCGCTGTTGCCCGAAAGCTGACCGGCCGGCTTGAACTGCAGGCTAGGCGTGAACCGCTCCAGATCCTGGGTCTGGGTGATCTGGCGATCCTCCAGCGCCTCGCCGCTGAACACGGTGACCGCCACCGGCGTTTCCTGCAGCGATTCCTCGCGGCGGCGGGCGCTGACGATGATTTCCTGCGGTTGCGAACTGTCCGCCCCTGTCTGGCTATCCGGGCTGGTGGCTTGGGCCCATGCCGCTTGCGGCGGAGCGGAAAGCGCGAGCAGCCCCAATGCAGTGCTGGTCGCGGCGCGGATGCGGATCTTGCGAATCAGGCTCATGGCATTCTCCCCATGGTGCATTTCTCGTCCGGAAATGCTATGTGAGAGAACATTGCAGATAGACCCTGGCGGCTCTAATCAGATTTGCTGCTTGCTCATAAGAAAAATCTAAGTCTGTTTGACGGCATCCAATGCTTAGCGGCTTGGGTTCTCGCAGGAGCGGCTGCCACCCTCGCGGTGCCAGACGAAGCCTTGCACGAATGCGCAGGGCGACAACGGGCCGCCCCGACTTGGCGTCTCTCAGGCTGGACTCAGCCCTGCTCGAGCTTGCGCGCCGCCTTGTCGAGGTCATAGGCCCCAAGCCCCGGCTTGTAGCTCTTCTCGTCGATGAACTGGCGGATGCCTTCCTTGCGCCCGTCGGTCTTGTCGTGGAAATTGGCCGCTTCCTGCATGCGGACCAGATAGTCCTCGGCCTCGTCATAGGTCATCACGCCGACCCGGCGCACCGCATCCTTGGCGAACTTCAGCGCGACCGGGTTCTTCTTGAGCAGCAGCTGTGCCACCTCGGTGGTGCGCGCCTCGAGCCGGTCGAGCGGCACGCTTTCGTTGACCAGCCGCATCGCGCTCGCCTGCTTGCCGTCGATCAGCTCGCCGGTCAGCGTCAGCCACATCGCGTCGCGCATCGGCAGCAGATCGACCACCACCTTGGTCACCCCGCCGCCCGGTAAGATGCCCCAGTTGATCTCCGACAGGCCGAATTGCGCCTCGTCCGCGCAGATCGCCAGATCGCAGGCAAACAGCGGGCCGAAACCGCCGCCGAAGCACCAGCCGTTGACCATCGCGATGGTCGGCTTCTGGAACCAACGCAGCCGGCGGAACCAGCCATAGCTCTCGCGCTGCGACTTTCGCACGCCGCGCAGCCCTTGAGCCTCGGTCTCGCGGAAATATTCCTTGAGGTCCATGCCCGCAGACCAGCTGTTGCCCTCCCCGCCCAGCACCAGCACGCCGACATCGTCGCGATATTCGAGATCGTCGAGCACCTCCAGCATCTGCCGGTTGAGCGCGGGGTTCATCGCGTTGCGCTTTTCGGGCCGGGCAAATTTCACCCAGGCGATGCGATCCTCGACACGGACCGAAACGACCTGATCTTCGGACATGCTATCTCCCCTCTCAGTTTCTGGCGCTCGACATCGGAGTAAATTGTATGCCATGCGTACAATCTGCGCAATCGAAAACGCGATCTGGCATGTCGCAAAAGGTCAGGCTTCCGCAGTGCGTATGCGCGCCCGGGGGCGTGGACTTGGCCTCGCGATCCGTTCGAGCATCGCGCCCAGCAGCGCGGCCTCTTCGCCGGTCAGCGTCTCGACCAGCGCTCTGTCCGCCGCGTTGATCGCGGCCAGCATCGCAGCCATCCGCTCTTCCCCGCTGGCGGTCAGATGCAGGGCATTGGTGCGCGCATCGCGCCCGGCGCGGCGCTCGATCAGGCCGCGCTGCTCGAGAATGTTCACCTGCCGCATCGCGCTCGACCGGTTGATGCCCAGCGCGTGGCCGAGCGCGGTCTGATCGCAACCGGGATTGTCACGGATCAGCAGCAGAGCCGTCATCTTGGCCGGAGACAGGCCGAAGGGCTCAAGCGCCCGGCGCGCATCCTGTTCGGCGATCAGGCTCGCCCGCTGCAGTTGGTACCCGACCAATTGCCGCAGATCCTGGCCCTGCTTCAAAGGCATCGGCAAATCTCCCCGGGCCCTGTGCCCCGAGGCATATTAGCCAGGTTTGTCGAGCATGAAATAGAGCGCAGCGACCAGCGGAACGGTGGCGACCAACCCCCAGAACAGCCAGCGCCGTGCCAGCGTGCGATAGGCTTCGGGCACCTCGCCGCCATTCTGAAAGGCGCGCGCCATCCGCGCCTGCCTGATCTGGATCGGGATCAGCAGCCCCAGCCAGATCACGCCAGCAGCAACAAAGCTGATCTGGCTCCACAGCAGCCAGGCGGGCCCCGGGAAATCATAGCGCGCCTCGTACATCGCGCCATAGCCGCCGACGATCGTCAGGACGATGCCTGGCACCGTCAGCCCGAAATCGGTGCCGGTGACCATGCGCTGGCCGAAGCCGATGATTCCGGCGCTACGGGTGCGGTCGGCAAACACCTTCCACACGGCGGTCACCGTGATGTTGCCCAGCAGCAGGATGACCCCCAGCACGTGCGCGAACTTGTAAATCGAAAAAGCCGTCATCGCCCCGCCCTGGATCGCTGGCGCACCAGCCTTGCGCGCGATGCTAACCGGTTGCGTGCCCGATGTCTGCGATAATCTGTCTAATTTTTCTGACACTTTCAGTCGCGACAGGGTCATAGGCTTGCAAGAGCATGTTGCCCTTACCGCATCAATCTGGTCTATGATATCGGCCAAGGGGGATTGCCGAATGCCCGATCGCGAACCGCTGATTGACCGCAAATTTGCGAGCAGGGTCGACTGGAACCTGTTGCGCACCTTTGTCGATATCGTGCGCGCAGGCGGGATCGGAGCGGCAGCGCGCAAGCTCAACCGCCAGCAGCCCAGCATCAGCGCGGCATTGAAGCGGTTGGAGGATCATGTCGGCACCGTGCTGCTGATCCGCACCGCGACCGGGGTGGAGATGACGCCCGCGGGCAAGGCGATGATGGCGCTGTGCGAGGACATGCTCGAATCCGCGCGGATGATGCCGCACCAGATCGCGCAGGCGACCAAGCGGGTCGAGGGTTTTGTCCGCATTCAGATCGTCTCGGGCCTGATCTCGCCCGAATTCGACGAGGCAATCGCCAGCTTCCACCGCCGCAACCCCGATATCCATATCGAGATCCGCGTCTCGCCCTGGCGGCAGGTGCTCGACGCGCTCGAACAGGGCGAGGTCGAGATCGGGGTCAGCTATGACAGCGCGGTGCGCGGGGGCCTGATGTACGAGCCGCTGCTGGTCGAGCGGCAGCAACTCTATTGCGCGCGCTCCAGCCCGCATTACGGCCATCGCTACAGCCGCCTCACCGATCTGAGGGCTGAACATTTCGTGCTGACCGGCGATGACGAGATCGAGCTCATCACCAATCTGCGCCGCCGCAATGGCCTCGGCACCAAGGTCAGCGGCCTGGCCGAGGATATCAACGAGGCGCAGCGGCTGGTGCGGCTGGGCGTCGGCATCGGCTTCCTGCCCGTTCCCGCAGCAGAGGAGGATGTTGCCAAGGGTCGGCTCTGGCCAATGCTCTATGCCGATATCGAGCCCGCCTATGACATCTATCTGCTCGCGCGCACCGATCCTGCGCGCGATACCGCGACGCAGCTTTTCTGGGACGAGGTCTTCCGCAGGGTCCGCGCCATGCGCGAGGCATAGATGCAGCCTATGACTTTCATCGCATTTTTGCCCCTGCCTTCATGATGCGGTGCAGCGCAGACTTCCGGACGGTTGCGGAGTTGCGTAATGACGATTTCCCTGAAGGACAGACTGTTCAACCTTGTCCCGCCTGCCATGGTGGCGCTGGTCGTGCTGTTCTGGGCCTATGCGCCCAAGGCGGTGACGAGTATTCCGTGGATGCTGATCGTCACCTCGTCGCTGATCACGCTCACCGTGCTGCTGCTCGAATTCGTGCACGAGCGGCATGCGGGCTGGCGGATGAACTGGCAGGAATTCCGCACCGACCTGTTCTATGTCGTGCTCAGCTCGACCGTCATCGCCTGGCTGAGCAAGACGCTGGCCGAAGACCCGCTGCTCGCGCTCAAGGACTGGCTGGGCATCAGCACCACCTGGATGGCCGAGGTGCCGTGGCTGGTGCAGGTGATCATGGTCGTCTTGATCCTCGAATTTGGCCAGTACTGGATGCACCGGCTGATGCACAATGTGACGCCCTTCTGGCTGACGCATGCGCCGCATCATCACATCACCCAGCTCAATGCCGCCAAGGGCTATGTCGGCAACCCGATCGAGCTGTTCCTGATCAGCCTCAGCGTCCTCGCCTTTTTCGACTTCGACCTGACCGCATTGTTCGCCGGGCTCAACGTGCTCAATGTCGTTTCCACCTTCGCGCATGCCAATGTGAAGGCCGATCCGCCGATCTGGTATTCGTTCGTCTTCACGACCATCCGTCACCACAGCCTGCACCATTCGACCGATTATGAGGCGACGCGCTGCAATTACGGCAATTCGCTGATCCTGCTCGACCGCATATTCGGCACCTACAAGGAGGGCGAAGGCGTGCTGGTCGGTCAGGACGATCGCAAACGACTGTCGATCTGGGAGCAGACGATCTTCCCTTTCGTGCCGCTGATCGACCGCTGGAAGGCACGGCGCAGCGATAATGGCGGGAGCAGCGCCCCGGCATGATCGACCTGCGCGCCCGGCGGATCGACGCGGCGCGCGACGCGCTGGGCCAGGGCGACCTGCAGGCGACGCACAAGCTCGCGGCCTCGCTCATCCACGACGATCCGCGCGATGCCGAGGGGCATTTCCTGCTCGGCGTCACGCTCGCCGACGCGGGACAGATTGCGCAGGGCATCGCGAGCCTCGAGCGCGCGGTCGCGCTCGACCCGCAGGGCGAATATCGCGCGCAGCTCGCCAAGCTCTATGCGATGGTGCGGCGCGAGGGCGATGCGGCATTCGTGCTCGAGCAAGCCGAAAGCGCCTTGCCCAGCGACGCGTTGAGCCGCGACACCATGGGCTGCGTCTATGCGCGCCTGGGCAATCATTCCGCCGCGCTCGGCCATTTCCGCGAGGCGGTGCGGCTGCAGCCATATGCCAGCGAATATCGCTACAATCTTGCTGTGACGCTCAACTTTCTCGGCCGGGTCGACGAGGCCGAAGCGGCGCTCGAAGCGCTGATCGGGATGGCGGGCGATCATGCCCGCGCGCACCATCTGCTCGCCAGCCTGCGCAAGCAGAGTGCCGAGAAGAACCATGTCGCCCGGCTCGGCCAGACCTATGCGCGGGCACGCGAGGGCCGCGACCGGCTGCTGCTCGGCTATGCGCTGGCCAAGGAGCTCGAGGATATCGGCGAGCCCGAACGCGCGCTCGACATATTGTGCGAGGCCAATGGCGAGCATCGCCGCGCGCTCGACTATGATTTCGCGCGCGATGCGGCCAATTTCGATGCGATCGAAGCGAGCTGGGCCGATCTGAAGGCCGCGCCCCCCGCTCGGGCCGAAGCGGACCCGCCGATCTTCATCATCGGCATGCCGCGCACCGGCACGACTTTGGTCGACCGCATCCTGTCTTCGCACCCTGAGGTCGAGAGCGCGGGCGAGTTGCAGGCGATGCCGCTGGCGGTGAAGCGCGCTGCGGGCACGCGCAGCCGCAACGTGCTCGATCCCGAGACGATCGCGTTCGCGGCCCGCGCGAACATGGCCGCGATCGGCCGCGACTATCTCGAGCGCGCGCAGCATCACCGCCGCGATGCGGACAGGCGCTTCATCGACAAGTTTCCCGGCAATTTCCAATATGTCGGCTTCATCGCCCGCGCGCTGCCGAATGCACGGATCATCTGCCTGCGCCGCCATCCGATGGACACGGTGCTGAGCAACTTCCGCAACCTGTTCGCGGTCAGCTCGCGCTATTATGATTACAGCTACGACCTGCTCGACATTGCCGCCTATTACGCACGGTTCGACCGGCTGATGCGCTTTTGGACCGAGCAGCTTCCAAGCCGCGTGCTGGAAGTGCAATATGAGGACCTGATCGCCGATCAGGAGGGGCAGACCCGTCGGCTGCTCGATCATGCCGGGCTCGACTGGTCGGACGATTGCCTATCCTTCCACACCAATGCCGCGCCGGTTTCCACGCCGAGCGCCGCGCAGGTTCGCCGCCCCATCTACTCCGACTCCGTCGCGCGCTGGAAGCGCCATGCCGATGTGCTGGCGCCGGTATCGCGCTTCTTCGAACAGCACGGCATTTCCGCCACATGACCGGGAGATCTCTGCCCATGTCCCGCCTGCTCGTATCTGCCACCCTGGCGTTGGCCGCGCTCGGCATCACCTCCCCGGCCCAGGCTCAGGCCGGACATGCACCAAAGCTGCGCGTGGTCGAATGCGGCGCGGAAAGCTGCCTCAGAATCACCGGCCATCGCGATGACAGCGCCGCGCCGGTCCTCATCAACGGGCATGAGATCGCGGTCACTGGCCGGCAT
Source organism: Acidovorax delafieldii (assembly GCA_001555775.1). Taxonomy (GTDB): domain Bacteria; phylum Pseudomonadota; class Alphaproteobacteria; order Sphingomonadales; family Sphingomonadaceae; genus Blastomonas; species Blastomonas delafieldii_A. Next base: position 27,359 of record LSHP01000136.1, read on the forward strand.
CGCTGGACGGCGCGGGTCCCGGTCGCGAAGGTGCGGAACTGGTCCGCACCCTATGCCCGCAGCATCCAGCTTTCCGTGGCAAATGAAGAGCATAGCGCCCAGTTGCCGATAGGCCTGCTCGGCACGCGCGGCGATCTCGCCATGCTGGTCGTGTCGGTCAAGTAATAACGGGGTCCAACGAAAGTAATAAAAGTACAAAACCGGGTTATATATTGAAAGTTTTCTCCCGCGCGGCTATATCAGCCGCCAGCGGCCGCAGAGCTGCATTTGTCTGACGCAGGAGAAAAACCCATGAAGACCCGGCTCGTGGCGCTCGCCACCGTCGCGTTTGCCCTGACGGCCACTGGTGCCGCCGCGAACGAAACCGCCACCAATCCCTTCGCCAAGGACAAGGCGATCCTCAACCTCGCAGATCTCGACCTGTCGACCGCCGACGGCCAGCAACGCCTCGCCATCCGCGTCGATCAGGCTGCGCGCGCCGTGTGCGGCGATCGCCTGTCGAACGTGCATCTGGCCGCCGAAGCCAAGACGCAGGAATGCCGCGCGTCGGTTGCTGCCGATGTCCGCGCGCAGATCGAACAGCGTCTGGCCCGGGCCAGCACCGCATCGGGCGCAAAGCTCGCCTCGCTGCGCTGATCTTTCTGTCGTGATCCGCGACCGGAACCCCCGGTCGCGGGCATGTCAATTTGCTGGAACCAGGATCGGCTCGGGCCACCAGGTCAGCGTGTGCACGTCATGCGCCGAGGTCCACAGGCCGCCGCTGGCATAGCGCAGCGCACCGCTGCCTTCTGCCTTGCCCAGCCGCGCGACCACGGTCAGCGCCTTGGGATCGATCGCGACGAACGTCTGGTCCTCGGTGGTGCGCAGCCAGACCATCCCCGCGCCGGTATCGATATCGCCCCATTTCAGCTCCTTGCCGACCTTGACCCTGCCGGTCACCTCGCCGGTAGCAGGATCGAGGCGCGCGACGGTGCCGTCGCCCTGTTCCTGCACCCAGACGGCGCCCTCGCCCGCGGCCGAAAAGGCTGGTGAATCGCCCATAGCCGTGGTCTTGGTCACCGCATTGGTGGCAGGGTCGATCCGCTGCAAGGTCTTGCCCTCGCTGCTGATCGCCCAGAGGGCATCGAAGCCGAAGACCAGATAATGCGTGCCCGGGGTCACCGTGATCGTCGCGACCACCGTATTTGTCGCCGGATCGATGCGCGAGACCACGCCCTTGTTGTCGCTCGCCACCCAGATCGATCCTGCGCCCGCAACCACGTTCAGCTCGCCCTTGGGATTGGCTATGCCGGTCGCAATCGTCGCGACCTTCTCGGCCTTGGCGGTGTCGATGCGGACAACGACGTTTTCCTTGCAATCGGCCACCCACAGGCTGCCCGCATGGATCGCCATCGCGCCGCAGGGCCGTCCCATCGCCACCGCAGCCAGCTTGCCCGAACGCGACCAGCGCTCGACCCGCCCATCATTGGTGGCCCAGACGCTGTCACCGTCGACCGCCAGAAAATCGGCAAAGCCTGGCACGTCGATCACCTGTTCGGCCGAGGCGGGGGTGACGATCAGTACAGATAATCCGGTGGCCATCGCGGCGGCAGCCTTGCGGAACTTGGTCATCATCAGCCCTTCCCTTCTGAAAATCTGCTCAAGCCATTTGCGCGATAAAGGCGCGCCAGCCCCCGAGATGCGTGATGTCCTCGGCGCCATCGAGCGCGCGCGGTTCGGCGACGAAGCCCTTGACGCTCGAGCCATCGGCCAGCGTCACGGTTCCGATCGCGAGCGGCGGCGGCACCTCGACGGTGAAGCTGCCGAACTCGGCGACGCCCAGCTCGTACACCTCGACCGCAATCGAGGCCCCCTCGCCGGAATGCACCAGCGCCGGCTTGGGCGGGACGCTGTTGGCAATCGCGTAGAGCCGATATTCGGGCGCAGTCTCGAACGCGCCGACGAATTTCGCGTCGCGCGATGTGAGCTGCCAGTGCAGCGGCATGTCCTTCAGATGCGCGCCGACAACGGCGAGTTTCACGGTCTGCATTTTGCCCTCCAGATCGAGCGGGGGTGGAGATGGAAGCGAAGCCTTGGCGAGATAGGCGTCGGCGATGTCGAGCAGCGCGCGGTCGCTATGCGCCGGGCCGATCAGCGTGATGCCGAAACCGGTGCCGTTGCCGCGCGCTCCTGCGGGCACGGCAAGCGCGGCCATGTCGAGCAGGTTGACGAAATTGGTGTAGAAGCCGAGCGCGCTGTTGAGCGCGATCGGCGCGGCGAGCATTTCCTTGACGCGATAGGTCGTCCCGGCGGTCGGGAAGGCCATCACGTCGATGCTCTCCCAGAGCTGATCGGAATGGCGCTTGAGCTCGGCGAGGCGATAGATGCCATTGAACAGATCAACCGCCCTGGTCTCCAGTCCCGCCGAGACGATCTCGCGCACGGTCGGGTCGATAGCATCCGGGTTGCTGACGAGCAGGTCACCCAAAGCGGCCGTCCGTTCCGCCACCCACGGCCCGCCATAGAGCAGCTGCGCGGCCTCCTGCAGCGGCGCGTAATCGATCTCGACGATCGTACCCAGGCCCGCGAGCACTTCGAGAGCCTGGTCATAGAGATATTCCGCCTCGACATCGCCGAAGAACATCCGCTGGTCGCGGCGCGGCACGCCGATGGTGCGGTGGCCGCGCGGCATATCGGCAAGCGGCCGCGACCAGGCATCGGCCGCGTCAAAGCCCGCGACGATCCCGTCGATCAGCCGCGCGTCGTTCGTGTCATCGGTGAACACGGTGATGCAGTCGATCGAGCGGCATGCCGGGACCAGCCCCCTGTTGCTCCAGCGGCCCTTGCTCGGCTTGAACCCGATCAGATGCTGGAACGCTGCGGGCACGCGGCCCGAGCCTGCGGTATCGGTGCCCAGCGCAAAGGCGACCAGCCCCGCCGCGACCGCGCTCGCCGATCCCGAGCTCGATCCGCCACTGACATAGGCGAGATTGTGCGCGTTGCGCGGCGCGCCATAGGGGCTGCGCGTGCCGTTGAGGCCGGTAGCGAACTGGTCGAGATTGGTCTTGCCGACGCACAAGGCACCAGCCGCGAGCAGTTTCTCGACCACGCTGGCCGAGGCTTGCGGCGCATAGGCGAAGGCCGGGCATGCCGCCGTGGTCTGAAAGCCCGCGACATCGATATTGTCCTTCACCGCGAACGGCACCCCCGCCAGCGGCAGATGCTCGCCCGCCGCCACCCGCGCATCGATCGCCCGCGCAGCCTCGAGCAGGGCCTCGGACGACGCGCGGCTGATCCAGATCTGCGGCTGCACCGCATCGTAGGCCGAGATTCGCTCGAGCGCCGCTTCCGCCTCGGCGACCGCGCTGCTCTGGCCGCTCCTGACCGCTTGGGCGATGCCGGCCGCGCTGAGGCGAAACGGCGCGCTCATCCGTGCCTCGTCAGCGCCAGGATCGGCTCGCCGGGCTGCACCGATTGCCGTTCCTTGGCATAGAGCGCCGCGACCGTGCCCGCGCCGGGACTGTCGACGCGACATTCCATCTTCATCGCTTCGATGATCGCGATGGCATCGCCCGCCGCGACCTCGTCGCCGACATTGACCAGCATCTTCCACACGCTGCCGCCAAAGGGCGTCTCTATCAGGTCCGCGCCCTCGGGCACCTCGACCGCCGCGCTCTGGCTGACCGGAGCATCTGCCGGATCGGCCCGGTCGAACTCGCCCAAGCGCTGCCATTCGGCGCGCTCGGCATCGAACGCGGCTTGGCGATTGGATTCATAAGCGGCGATGGATTCGGCATTGTCGGCGAGGAATGCGCGATAATCGGCGAGGCGGAATTCGGAGGGCTCGATGCGGATCGACCGCCTGCCACTCGGGAAATCGCGCCGCCATTCGGCCAGTTCCTCGGCACTGACCGGATAGAAGCGGATCTGGTCGAAAAAGCGCAGCAGCCAGGGCTTGCCCTCGGTAAACGCCTCGGTCTGGCGATAGGTGTTCCACACCTGGATCGTCCGCCCGAACAGCTGATAGCCGCCCGGCCCCTCCATACCGTAGATGCACATATACGCGCCGCCGATGCCGACGACATTGGGCGGGGTCCAGGTGCGCGCCGGGTTGTACTTGGTGGTCACCAGCCGGTGGCGCGGATCGACCGGGGTGGCGACCGGCGCGCCGAGATAGACATCGCCCAGGCCGAGCACGAGATAATTGGTCTCGAAGATCAGATTCTCGACCGCCGCCGCATCGGGCAGGCCGTTGATGCGGCGAATGAATTCGATATTGTCCGGGCACCAGGGCGCATCGTCACGCACGGTGCCCATATATTTCTCGATCGTCTCGATCGTCGCCGGATCGCGCCAGCTCAAGGGCAGATGCACGATGCGCGAGGGGATGGTGAAATCTTCCAGATCGCCGAGCCGCTCCTCCGCCGCCATCAGCGCGGCGAGCGCGGCGGCCTGGTTCATCGTGCTGCCATCGAAATGGAATTGCAGCGAGCGGATGCCCGGCACGATATCGATCACACCGGGCAGCGCCATGCGCTCAAGCTCGGTCATCAGCGCCTGTACGCGGATGCGCAGCTCGATATCGAGCACGATCGGGCCATATTCGACCAGGATGTTGCGGTCGCCCTGCTGGCGATAGACGGTGCGCGGGCGCTGCGGCCCTTCGGCGATGATGCCCAGGATCGGCGACAAGGTCTCGATCGGGCGCGCAGGGCTCTGCATATGCCCCTCACCGGTCGCGACCAGCCGCCGCTGCAGGCTGTCTGCCGCGAACGCGTCGTGGGCGTTGACCGGCACGAAGCGCAGCCGGTCGCCGGGAGCGAGCTGACCGATCTTCCAGCGGTCCGCCGCGATCACCACGAACGGGCAGACGAAGCCGCCGAGCGAAGGACCGTCCGGTCCCAGGATGATCGGCATGTCGCCGGTGAAATCGACCGCGCCAATGGCATAGGGATTGTCGTGGATGTTCGACGGGTGTAGACCCGCCTCGCCGCCGTCCTTGCGCGCCCATTGCGGCTTGGGGCCGACCAGGCGGACGCCGGTGCGGTTCGAGTTGTAATGCACCTGCCAGTCGGCGGTGATCAGCGTGTCGATATCGGCAGGCGTGAAGAAATCAGGCGCGCCGTGCGGGCCATAAAGCACGCGCAGCGTCCATTCGCTGCCGATCTCGGGCAGCGCGACGTGCGACAATGGCGCATCGGTCGCGGCACCGGCGAGATGCAGCGTATCGCCCGCGAGCAGCCGCCGCGCGGCATGGCCGCCGAACTGACCGAGCTCGAAGGTGCTGGTACTGCCGAGATAGGGCGCGATGTCGAGCCCGCCTGCGAACAGGATATAGCCGCGCAGGCCGCCGCCGGTCGCGCGGCCGAGGCTCAGCGTCTGGCCCGCCGCGACATCCACCGGCGCACCGCGTGCCACCGGTGCGCCATCAATCGTCGCGCCAAAATCCGCGCCCATCAGGCAAATGCGCGCATCGGCGTTGAACAGGAGCGTCGGGCCGGTCAGCGTCAGTTCGAGCCCGGACGTACCTTCGGGATTGCCGAGCAGCCGGTTGCCGAGCCGGAACGACTGATCGTCCATCGGCCCCGAAGGCGGAACGCCAATTGCCCAGAGCTTCTGACGCCCCGGCCAGTCCTGCACCGTGGTCGCCGTGCCGCCGCTCACCACCTGAATGCTCTGCGGATGATAGACCACGCTTTCGAGCGCGCGGGTCGAAACCTCGCCGGTAACGAAGGCCGGCGCGCGCACCACCTCGCGCAGCCAGCGCAGATTGCTCTCGATACCGTCGACGCGTGACTGGTCGAGCGCGGCCTGCATCGCGGCAACCGCGAGCTCGCGCGTCTCGGCATGCACGATCAGCTTGGCGAGCATCGGGTCGTACCAGCTGCTTACCGTGCTGCCCGCCATGACCCAGGTCTCGGTGCGAATGTCCTCGGGAAAGCGCACCGAGGTCAGCGTGCCCGAGGTCGGGCGATAGTCCTGCGCGGGGTCCTCGGCATAGAGGCGCACCTGCACCGAATGGCCGCTGGGCGCGGTCGGCGCGCTGCCCAGAAACGCGAAATCGCCCTGCCCGCCGCGCACCATCCATTCGACCAGATCGATACCGAACACCTCTTCGGTCACGCCATGCTCGACCTGAAGCCGGGTGTTCATCTCGAGGAAAAAGAACTCCTTGCGCTCGGCATCGTAGAGGAATTCGACCGTTCCGGCGGAGCGATAGCGCGCCGCCTCGCCCAGACGGATCGCGGCGGCATAAAGCTCGGCGCGAATCGTATCGGGAAGCAGCGGCGCAGGGGCTTCTTCGACCACCTTCTGGTTGCGGCGTTGCAGGGAGCAGTCGCGCTCACCCAAGGCCACGACCCGTCCCTCGCCATCGCCGAAAATCTGCACCTCGATATGCCGGGCGCGGCGGATGAAGCGTTCGAGGAACACCCCGGAATCGCCGAAATTGCCCTGGCCGAGCCGCGCCACGGTAGCAAAGCCCTCGCGCACGTCTTCGGCATTCTCGCACACGCGCATGCCGATACCGCCGCCGCCCGCCGTCGCCTTGAGCATGACGGGAAAGCCGATGCGCTCGGCCGCCTCGACCGCCTCGGCCTCGTCGGTGAGCAGATCGGTGCCCGGCGCCAGCGGTACGTCATGCGCCGCTGCCAGCGCGCGCGCGCTGTGCTTCAGCCCGAAGGTGCGGATATTGTCGGGATCGGGGCCGATGAACACGATCCCCGCCGCCGCGCAGGCCTCCGCAAACTCCGCATTTTCGGCAAGAAAGCCATAGCCCGGATGGATCGCCCCTGCGCCGGTTGCCCGCGCCGCATCGAGGATTGCCGAGACATTGAGATAGCTCTCGCTCGCGCGCGCAGGGCCGATGCACACCGCCTCGTCGGCCAGCGCGACATGCAGCGAATCCTCGTCGGCCTCCGAATAGACCGCGACCGAACGCAGCCCCATCTTGCGCAGCGTGCGGATGATGCGCGTGGCGATCGCGCCGCGATTGGCGATGAGAACGGTATCGTAGCTCATGCGGTGACGATCATGCGAACAGGCGTGGGGTTGAAGCCGTTGCAGGGATTGTTGATCTGCGGGCAGTTGGAGACGACCACGGTCACGTCCATCTCGGCGCGCAGATCGACCGTCAGGCCCGGCGCGGAAATGCCGTCGACAATGCCCAGCGAGCCATCGGCCTCGACCGGTACGTTCATGAAGAAGTTGATGTTTGAGACGATGTCGCGCTTGCCGCGCCCCTCGATCAGGTTGGCCTCGAGGAAATTCTCGACACAGGCATGTTCGGACTTGGTGTGATGACCATAGCGCAAGGTATTGGATTCGCAGGAGCACGCGCCGCCGATCGTGTCGTGATAATCGACCGCCGTGCCGACGATCGTCATCATCGCGCGCCCCTCATTGGAGCGCAGCACAGTGCCTTCGCGCAGGAACAGATTGCCTTGTGCAGCGACCGTATCCTGCGCGCTATATCGTTCTGCATCGTCGGCGGTGGCATAGAGCAGGAAGTCGACCGCTTGGTTGCCTTCCAGATCGACGATGCGCAGCGTCTGCCCGGCGGCGATATGGTGCAGCCAGGGCGCGCGCGCAGGCACGATCTCGTCGTGGACGATGGGGCCGGAAAGGCCAGCGATATGGGGATCGGCGCTCATTCGGGTGAAACTCCTGCGATCAGCGACGGAAATAGTCTTCGACGTTCAAGAAGGCGCGGTGGCCCTCCGGCGTCGCGTTACGGATAGGGTCGGTTTCCGGAGTCACCTCCCCGCGCCAGGCGGTGACGCGCAGCGGTGTGACGCTATATGCCGGGCGGGCATCGAGCACATGCGGCACGTTGGCGATCACCACGATCACGTCCATCTCGGCGCGCAGCAGCACGCTGCGCCCGCCCTCGAACGGGCCGACATCCGGCACGATGCTGCCATCCTCGGCGATGATCGCGCCCTTGAACAGGTTGATGCACGGATGCACGTCGCGCCGCCCCAGCCCGTGCTTGGCCGCGCCGAGCAGAAACCGTTCGCGGCCATTGGGACAGGGGCTGTAATTGGCACCCTCACCATATTTCGCGGCATTGGTCTGAGCGTTGGACGTGCCGCAGAACGCGTCGTGCGTGCCGGCTCCGTCCTCGACGATGCTCATCAGCACGCGGCCCATGTCCGACAGCAGAAGCTTGCCTGCGCCCAGATAGGCGTTCCACTGCACCTTGACCGTGTCCGCGACATTCAGCCGCTCGGTCGGCATCTCGGCGTTGAACAGCTGCAGCCCGGCACAGGCATCGCCCTTGAGGTCGATCAGCCTGAGCCGGGTGCTCCGCGCGAGCTTGCGCGTCGCATAGCCGCCCGGCGCGATCGTCTCTTCCCAGAGCAGGTCTTCACTCGCGACGCCCTCGGGCAGGTCGTCGGCAATTGGCGGCAGCACCGGCATCGATTCCACTTTGGTCCCGGCCATGCTCCGCGCATGGGCGCGGGCGGCGGACGGATCGCTCAAAACGGCGGTCATGCAGCGGCTCCCTTGGCATGTTCGCCCGCGTCCGGCTCGTAGAGCGGGGGCAGCAGGGCGGTGGTGGTGACGAGTTGCAGCTGGTGCACGCCGCGCACCCGGCGCAGCGCATCGCACAGCTCGTTGAGGCGGACGGCGGGGCCCTGGACCAGCAACACCTCAAGCGACTGGTCGTCCTCGAGAAACACGTGCTGCGAGGAGATGACCTCCTTCAGATATTCGGCCTGGGTCTGCGCGAGTTGATGGCGCACCCGGCCCCGGTCGCCGCGATAGACGATGGTCAGCGTGCCCGCGAGCATCTCGTCGGGCCGCGTCGTCGCCTCGTGCGCGGCGAGCGCATGGCGGATCAGCTCTGCAATCAGCTGCGAGCGCGAGGGCAGCCCGCGTTCCTCGACCATCATGTCGAGCTGACGGAACAGCTCGCTCGGCAGGCTCATCGATAACCGCGCGACACTGGTCGGCTCGGTTCCCATCATGCGTTCTCCTGGGTCTTGGCAATCTCCAGAACCGCCGGTTTTTCAGGCTCTTCCGGGTTGCTCTTCTTGTTGAGAGTCAGGTCATAGACAGCGGTCGCGCCGAAGCGGTGTGGCGCGTGCGGATCGTGCCGACGCTTGTCGAGCGCGAGCACGCGCGTGCCGAGCGTGAACGCCTCGCGAATGTCGTGCGTGACCATGATGATGGTCAGCGCATAATCGCTCCACAGTTGGCTGATCAGCGCGTGCATGTCGGCGCGGATGCCGGGATCGAGCGCGCCGAAGGGTTCGTCGAGCAGCAGGATGCGCGGCCGCTTGATCAGCGCCTGTGCGATAGCGAGCCGCTGCTGCATCCCCCCGGAAAGCTGCGCAGGATATTGGTGCATGCTGTCGCCAAGGCCGACCGCGACGAGCATCTCCTCGGCCCGCGCTCGCGCCGCCTTGCGCGCCGATCCGAACAGCCGGGCGCTGAGCGGCGCCTGTTCGCATTCGAGCCCGAACATCACATTGCCCAGCGCGGAAAGGTGTGGGAACACCGAATAGCGCTGGAACACTACCCCGCGATCGGGCCCGCATTCGGGCGCAAGCGGCTGGCCGTCGAGTTCGATCACCCCGCGCGTCGGGCGCTCCTGGCCCAGGACGACGCGCAGCAGGCTCGACTTGCCAGCGCCCGAGGGGCCGACGATCGACACGAACGAGCCGGGCTGGATGTCCAGATCGACCTTTTCCAGCACAATCTTGTCGCCATATTCGACCCAGACGTTCTGGAGGCTGAGGATCGGCGCGGCGCTCATCGGCCCTGCCCTTCCGCCCAGGGAAAGGCCTTGCGGCTGGTCAGCGCGAGCGCCCAGTCCATCACGATCGCGAGCAGCGCGATCCACGCGACATAGGGCAGGATCACGTCCATCGAGAGGTAACGGCGGACGAGGAAGATGCGGTAGCCCAGCCCCACATCCGCCGCGATCGCCTCGGCCGAGATCAGGAACACCCAGGCCGGGCCGAGCGCCAGCCGGACAGCGTGGATCAGGCGTGGCATCGCCTGGGGCAGCGCGACGCGGATCATGATCTGCCAGGAGTTTGCCCCCAGGGTCTGCGCCTTGATCACCTGTTCGGCGGGGAGCGCGGCGATATAGGCGGCGATATCGCGGATCATCACCGGCGCGACGCCGATGGCGATCAGCGCGACCTTGGCGGTTTCCCCCAGGCCCAGCGCGATGAACAGGATCGGCAGCAGCGCGATCGGCGGGATGACCGCGATACCGGTGACCAAAGGCCCGAAGGTGGCGCGAACCGGCGGCAGCACCCCCAGCACCAGGCTGACGACCAGCGCGGTCAGTGTCGCAATGCCCAGGCCCAGACCGAGGCGCTGCAGGCTGGCGAGCGTATCGGCCCAGAAGGTGACCTGCCCGGTAAGTTGATCCGCCTGAAACATCAGCGCCGACATCGCCTGCCCCATCGCCCCGGGCAGCGGCAGGATTTTATCGAACGGATTGTCGGCATGGCGCTGCGCCGCGACGATCAGATAGGCGATCAGCAGCACCGCGACCGGCAGTGCGCCGAGCAAAATGCGTTCGCCCTTTTTCGGATGTCGGTTGACCCAGCGCATCGCCGTTCCCCTGCCCCGATCCGCGCTTACAGCTTGCCGTCGGCGGCGAGCTTCATGAACGCATCGTCGAAGCGCAGCGTCACCCGCGCCGGATCGCCCAGCACCTTGCCGCCGGGGAACGCGATACCCACTGCGTCAGCGCTCGCCGCGCCCTTGAACAGGCCCTTGGAGAAGCTGAAATCGCGCACCTGCGTCATCGTGTTGACCAGCGCCGGAGAGGTCGCCGCCGCGACCGCCGCCTTGGGATCGGCGTAAAGGAACGTCGTCTTGAGCTGGCTGTCGAACATTTCGGGTGTCGCGCCCGAAAGCTTGGCCATCGCGGCGCGCGCGGCCTTGCCTTCCGCATCGTCGCGCTGCATCAGCGCCACCGTCTCGTACCAGATGCCCGCGAGCGCCTTGCCCAGGTTCGGATTGGCCTTGAGCGTCGCAGTGTCGACCACCATCAGGTCGAGAATCTCGCCCGGAATATCGGCGGAACTGAACACCTGGGTAACGCCGGGCTCACCCTTCATCACCGAAAGCTGCGGGTTCCACGCCACCGCAGCGTTGACATCCGCCGCGCCAAAGGCCGCGACGATGTCCGCATCGGACGTGTTCACCGTCTTGACGTCGGTCGACTTGAGCCCCGCCTTTTCGAGCGCGCGGGTGAGCAGATAATGCGAAACCGAAAGCTCGACCAGATAGACCTGGCGGCCCTTGATCGCCGCCAGGCTGTTCGCGCCTTTCAGCAGCACACCATCATTGCCGTTCGAATAGTCGCCGATAATGACCGCGGTGGTATCCTTGCCGCCCGCCGCGGGAATGGTCAGCGCGTCCATATTGGCGACGGTGACGCCATCGAACTTGCCCGCCGTGTACTGGTTGACCGACTCGACATAGTCGTTGACCTGCACGAAGTTGATCTTGATGCCGTATTTGTCGGCCCATTTCTTCACGATGCCCGCTTGCTGCGCATAAGGCCAGGGCATCCATCCGGCATAGATCGACCAGCCGATATTGAATTCGGTCTTTGGCTTGGCGGGCCCGGGGGAACCGGAACAGGCGGCGAGCGCGAAAGCCCCCAGCATCGCCAGAAGGGTGGAAAGCCTGCGCAACAGCCTCGTCATGATTCGGTCCCCTTTCGCAGTGCAGCATCACGAGCGCAGACAGGCTTGTCCAGCAGAAAATATTACCATGAGTGAAAAACGTAATAACCGTCGGACAGCGCACACTTCCTCCGCTGGTCCGCGGCGCCCAGCTGTCAGGGTTCGCTTTGCGCAACTGATAGCCCTGCAAAGCCCGAAAAACCGCGCCAGTTCAGCGGACGGTGATTCGCTCGGCCAGGCGCCGACCTTCCGCAGCATGTGATTCGCCGGTATGATTCGCGCCTCATCCGCGAAGCGTTTCTGCGTTAGGGGCGGGCTGTGCGATCGGCCATCAAACCGCGTCAATCCCGTCATTTTTTGCAGTGCAGCACGAAATGCCGTTCATACTGAGCAAGTGCAAAATTATTACGCTTGACGCATTCCGTAATATCCATACCGTATTGGATGTCGCTGGCAGTCCGCCAGCGGCACTATCGACTGTTCGCAAGCGAGGGTCCGTGGATCGAAAGCCGGCCTGTTCGGATATCAGACAAGGCGCTGCGCACCGCGCAGACGGCACGATCACCCTACGCAAAGCGATATCTACCCCCGCAGGCAAGACCGCCGCGCGACGTGCAATGGCGCGCGCGCAGACAAGGCGGCGCGTGTGGGGAGTTTCAGGGAGAACAGGCCGGAAAACCGGCGATCAAGGGGTCGGCATCGCCAGAACCCCAGGGGAGACGGGTGTCATTTGAAAAGGCTCACCAAGAATTGGGGGTCTGAAGATGACGAACAAGCTGTTCCGCGCCACCTTGCTGGGCGCTACCATGTTGATGGGCATGGGCACCGCGCCTGCCTTTGCGCAGGACATTGCGGGTGATGACGCGCAGGATACCGAACAGGAAGGCGGCAGCAACGTCATCGTCGTGACCGCGACCCGCCGCGCGACCTCGATCCAGGACGTGCCGATCAACATCAGCGCGATCGGCGACGAGCAGCTCGCCCGCCAGCGCATCGACGATGTGCGCGACATTGCCGATTTCACCCCGGGCCTGACCATCTCCGACACCGGCCCCGGATCGACCGGCGCCATCGTGCTGCGCGGCCTCAACGCTTCGGACACCAGCGCAAACGGCGCCTCATTCGATGACGCGCTCGGCCTGTATCTGGGCGAAGTACCGCTCTATTACGATTTCAAGCTGCTCGATATCGCCCGTGTCGAGGTTCTGCTCGGCCCGCAAGGCACGCTCTACGGGCTGGGAACGCTGGCCGGCGCGATCCGCAACATCCCCAACCGCCCCAATCTCGAAAGCTTCGAAGGCGAGGTGCACGGCCGTTTCTACGCCAAGCAGCACAGCAGCAAGCTGGGCTATCAGGCCGATGGCGTGATCAACATCCCGATCATCAAGGATCACCTCGCCTTCCGCAGTTCCACCGGCTATTTCTACGATCCCGGCTTTATCGACTATACGCTGCTTCTGCAGCGGCCGGGCGTTTCGCTGCCCCAGCCCAACGGCCCCAATTTCATCAGCGCGGCGGGTTATGCCGCCAACCTGCGCCGCGAGAACGACGTCAATTTCGAGAAGACGATCAGCACGCGCAACCAGCTGCTCTATCAGGCAAGCGAGGACTTCAAGCTCAACATCACCTATGCGTTTCAGCGCACCAAGACCGATGGCCGCCAGTCGAACAGCGATTTCGTGTTCGGCACCGGGCGGTATGAAAGCGCGGCGCGCTTTCTCGAGCCGGTCAATCGCCGCGCGCATCTGATCAGCGCGGAAATCAACGCCAATATCGGCAATATCGCCGATCTGGTGGCGACCACCGCGCATACCGATGTCAAGAACGAGCAGGTGGGCGACAATACCGATCTGCTGCTCGACCTCGATTATGGCTATGAATCCTTCCCGGCCTTTTCGAGCTTCAACGAAAGCACCAACCGGCGCAAGCAGTTCAACCAGGAAGTGCGCTTCGTCTCGCGCCATGGCGGGCCGTTCAACTGGGTACTGGGCGCATTCTACAACCGCCGCACGCTGCAGAACGACTATCGCGAGCGGCTGCCGGGCCACCCGTTCGTTGCCTTCGGCACGTTGCCCAACCCGCTCGAGCTCGAATATGTCTCGTTCAACCGCTCGCGGGTGACCGAGCGCGCGATCTTCGGCGAAGGCACCTTCCGCGTCACGCCCGAATGGCAGGTCACGGCGGGTGCGCGCTATTTCGGCTATCGCTCCGAAGTCGCGGGCCGCGCGGTGCTGCCGCTGCTTGGCGAACCCCTGAGCCCCTATGACCTGCCCTCGGCGGGCGGCGTCGCCAAGAAGAGCGGCTGGGTATGGAAGTTCAACAGCTCGTACAACATCACCGACGATATCATGGTCTATGCGACCTATTCGAAGGGCTATCGCCTGGGCGGGCCGAATACCGTGGCACCATGCGTGCTGCCGCTCAATCCGAACCAGCAGAATGTCTGTGCGCTGCCCAACGAGCAGCAGTTCGGCCCGGATACCACCAAGAACCTGGAACTCGGCATCCGTACCGAGCTGTTCGACAACATGCTGACGTTCAACTTCAACGTGTTCCAGATCAAGTGGAACGGCATTCAGGTCGCCTCGGCGACGGTCAACGGCGTGGTCGGGATCACCGTCAATGGCGGCACCGGCAAGTCCGAGGGCTTCGAAACCTCGTTCCAGCTGCGCCCGCTGCCCCGCTTCACCATCCAGGGCAATTTCTCCTATCTCGACGCGCGGCTGACCCAGGACGTGCCGGGGATCATCGCGGTCAACAGCCCGGCAGGAATCTATCCCAGCCGTCCGATCCAGCTCGACGCGCTGTCGGGCGACCGGCTGCCGGGTTCGGCCAGGACCAGCGGCGCACTAGGCGCGACCTATACCGCGCCGTTCATGGACGGCAACATCGTCGCCGACTGGACCGCGACCTATCGCGGCAATGTCGTCACCCGGCTGGGCTGGGATCGCGCGTTCGGCGACAAGCTGCCCGGCTTCACCACCCACCGCGCCTCGGTCTTCTACGAGACCGACCGCTACAGCCTTGGCGTCTGGGCCAACAACATCTTCGACAAATATGCGGTCAACGCGGTGTCGAACGATCGCTCGCGCGTCGGTCTGAACGACGGCGTCCGGCTGCGCTATCTGCGCAACAGCGTCATCAACCCGATGACCCTGGGTCTGGAGGCTCGGTTCAGGTTCTGATCGCAGGCTTGGGCGCGGGGCCGGTTGGGCAAGGCCGGTCCCGCCCCATGCGACCCGCCAGCAAGGGGGCCAGGTGATGACAGCCAAAAGCCGAATTCCGGGATTTGCGGGGCTCGCCGTGGTGCTGGCGACCTCGGGCGGGCTTGCCGCCGAACCCGCTGCCCCCCTGCCCCGGCTGTTCGCCGAACGCTGGATCGACGGCACCAACGGCGCCGAACCGGTCGCGCAAGTGCAGTCGCTCGACGCCGACACGTTCGTCATCCGCCAGTCGGTCAAGACCAATTTCGAGGCGCCGTTTCTCTATCTGCTGTTCGGGCGCGACAAGGCGCTGCTGATCGATACCGGCGCGGAAGGCGGAGTCATCCGCCCGGTGGTCGACCGGGTGATCGCCGAATGGCTCGCCGCGCATGGCCGCCAGGCCATCCCGCTGGTCGTCGCGCACAGCCATGCGCATGGCGACCATATCGCAGGCGATGCCGCCTTTCGCGACCGGCCCGATACCGTGCTGGTCGGGCTGAAACCGGCGGATGTCGCAGCCTTTTTCGGCATCAAGCGCTGGCCCGGCGATATCGCGACCTTCGATCTCGGCGGCCGGGCGCTGTCGATCATCCCGACGCCGGGGCATCAGGCCGCAGCGATGATGGTCTATGACCCGCGCCTCAAGATCCTGCTCTCGGGCGACACGCTCTATCCCGGGCGGCTCTACGTGCCGGTCAATTTCCTCGGCGACAACCGCGCCAGCATCGACCGGCTGAGCGCTTTCGTGCGCACGCATCCGATCCGCGCCGTGCTCGGCGCGCATATCGAGATGACGCGCGCGCCGGGGCGCGATTATGCGCACGAGGCGCTGGAACATCCGAACGAGCATCCGCTCGAGCTGCCAGCAAGCGAGATCGCCAAGCTACGCCAGGGGCTCAGGGCGAAGCTCGACACACCGGGCCAGTCGCAGGTCCATGACCGCTTCATCATCGTACCGGTGCCGCCCCGTGACGAATGACCGCATAGATGAGGTCTATGGGAACTATTGGCCAATGCCGTCTGGCGTGATGGCCCGGATTTTACAACGCTCTTTCCACTGCGAACCTCAACCGTCCCGCCTTCAGCGCTGCCCTATGCCGGCAGCCCGGGACCGCAACGTGAGTACAGGCACATGAACGGAGTCCGCGTCGGCAACCGCATCATCGGGGCAGATTCGCCCGTCACCATCGGCTGGGAGAACGTGCCCAAGGTCGAAGGCGGCCCGTTCAAGCGGCTGTTCTTCACCTGGTTCCAGCCTGCCGTGCTCTTTTCGATGATCGCGTTCTGGTATTATGCGCCCAATTCGATCGCCAAGGCCTCGACCGCGATCGGCATCGGCATCGCGTTTCGCGCGCTGCTGCTCGCGCTCGAATGGGTCAACCCGCGCTACAAGAGCTGGGAGCTGACCTGGAAGGAATGCGTCACCGACCTGTTCTATGTGGGCCTGGGCTATACCATCCTCAATCTGGTCGACAATTTCATCGGCAGCGACGTGCTGATCGAGAACCTGCTGAGCAGCTTCGACTGGGACAAGTTCGCCTGGTTCACCGGCCTGCCGCTGCTGGTCCAGGCATTCCTGATCCTGTTCATCTTCGATTTCGGCCAGTACTGGATGCATCGCGGGATGCACAACTGGTACCCGCTCTGGCTCACCCATTCGGTGCACCATTACATTACCCAGCTCAACATCAACAAAGGCGCGGTCGGCAATCCGGTCGAGCTGTTCCTGATCGGGCTGGGCATCGGCGGCCTGTTCGACTTCCTGCCGCGGGCCGCGCTGCTCGCCGGGGCCATCGGCATGTCGATCGGCGTGTACCAGCATATCAACGTGCGCTTCAACACGCCCGCCTGGTGGCGCTTCCTGTTCAACACCACCGAGCATCACAGCCTGCACCATTCGCTCGATTTCGAGGCGACGCGCAGCAACTATGCCAGCAATTTCATCTTCATCGACCGCATGTTCGGCACCTGTGTCGATGGCGAGGCCGAATTGCTCGGCATGGAAGGCGGTCGTCGCATGTCGATCCGCGAACAGATGACCTATCCCTTCACCGAAGGCTGGAAGACGATGAAGGAAAAGTTCGGCAAAGGCCATGATACCACGGCAGTGCCCGCAGAATGACCGGTCAGGCGCACAGCGTGAGCGACACGCTTCCCGGCATGGCCGCAGCCAGCGACAGGCGCAGCTGGATGCGACTGATCGACTGGATTTGGACGGTACGCGGTGAATTGCCGCTGCCCCAGGGCCAGAGCGCGGACGAGGCCTTTGCGAGGCTCGAACCGTTCTTCCGTGAACCCGGCACCAGCTTCGATCGGGCCGAGGGGCGCCTGACCTTCACCAAGAAGGACCCGCTCGCGCAGGACCGCATGTCGATCTATGATCGGGGCGAGCTGCGCGTCGAGAGCCAGCCCGGTGGCGGCGTGCTGCACTTCTGGATGACCAGCAAGTCGCTGCTGTTCTGCTTCCTCGCGCCCTTGCTGTTTGTCGCCTTCGGCCAGATCATCGTCGGGGTCGGCATATTGGCCAAGCCCGACACCGAGCAGGCGGACAAGAAGAAGGACCAGGAAAAGGACAAGGTCCGCGAACTGCACTGGATCGACCAGATGCTTGGTGCCCCCGCGCCCGAAAAGCCCAAGAAGGATGAGAAGGACAAGAAGAAGGAAGAAGGCGGCAAGGACCGCTTCTCGCCGACCTCTGCCTATGTGTTCGCCGGGCTGTTCGCGCTGCTCTACGTGATCGGTCGCATTCTAGAAGATCGGCTGATCCGCAGGCGCTTCCTGCGCAGCCTGGCGGGAGACTAAGCTTTCCCGATCGCGACGCGATTGCCGTTTGCGCCGGCGCACCCTAATTGGTCCAGCATGAGCAGATGGCCCTTCGACGCGCAGACCGATGATATCCGCCCGCTGCTGATGCAATTGCACAGCGCAGGCGAACCGTTCGCCATCGCCACGCTGGTCGAGACCTCGGGCCCTGCCCCGCGCGAGATCGGGGCACAGATGCTGATCACCGGCGATCAGCATTGGGGCTATCTCTCGGGCGGCTGTATCGAGGCCGATGTCGCGCGGCACGCCCGCGAAGCGATGGCCGAGGGCAAGCCGAGACTGCTGCGCTATGGCGAGGGCAGCCCGTGGATCGACATTCGGCTCGCCTGCGGCACCGGCATCTCGGTGCTGGTCGAGCCGCTGCGCGGCGATGACCCGGCAGTGTCTGCGCTGCTGGATGGCTTTCAGTCGCGACATCCGGTTCTGTGGTCCAGCGATGGAACAGCGCGCGAGGCGCTTTCCTCCGACGATGTACCGCGCTTCGCCTGGAATGCTCGCCGCTACTCGAAGCGCTACGATCCTGTCCTGCGGCTGGTGCTGATCGGCGAGGATGCGACGGCGCTCGCCTGCGCGACGCTCGGCCAGGCGATGGGAATGGAGGTGGCGCTGGTCACCCCCAACGGCCCCGAAGCCACGCCATGGCCGGGACTGTCCTATCATCGCGCCTCGCCCGCCGACGCGCTCAAGGCGATTGGGCTCGACCGGTGGACGGCGGTGGCGGTGCTGTCGCACGATCGCGAGGATGACGAAGCCGGGCTCGCCGCCGCGCTCATCTCGCCTGCCTTCTATGTCGGCGCGATCGGCGCGCGCATTCGGCTCGACGGACGCATCGACCAGTTGCGCCGCCAGGGCGTGAGTGAGGCAGAGATCGCGCGGCTGCGCGCACCGATCGGGCTTCAGGGCTTCGGCAAGGCTCCGCGCGATATCGCGCTGTCGGTGGTCGCCGATGTCGCGCGCGAGTTCCACGCACGCTCGGCCAGCGCCAGCGAGGCCGCATCATCGATATCGAGCAGCGCGCCGCTATCGTCGGTATCGAGATAGGCGAGCGCCCTGTCCTTGAGCGCATCCCCTGCCCCGCGGTCGCCCGAAAGCTGCATCAGATCAGGCAAGGCGGAACGCACGAAGCAGACCGGATGGCCGGGCTTGCCATCGACCCTGGGCCGCGCGGCATAGCCCGAGCGCTGGGCGAGCCGCGCCAGTTCGCCGCACAAGGCGACCGGCACCAGCGGCATGTCGCCCAGGAACAGGAATGCCCCTTCGCTCTCGTCCGGCAGGCTGGCAACACCCGCGCGGATCGAAGCGGATATGCCCTGCTGCCAGTCTGCAGCCTCGACCAGATGGCAGTCCAGCCCGGCCAGCGCGTCACCGATCGAACGACCATGCTCGCCGACGACGACCAGCACCTCATCAAAGCCCCCGGCTGTCACCGCCTGGGCAGTGCGACGGATCATCGGCACACCATCGAGCGGCGCGAGCAGCTTGCCCCCGCCGAACCGCCGCCCCGCGCCTGCCGCCAGGATGACGGCGCACCAGCCGGGCAGCGCCATTGAACGCGCGGCGATCAGGCCTTGGCCTGGTCGCGCAGTGGCAGGGTACGGATGCGCTTGCCGGTCGCGGCGAACAGCGCGTTTGCCAGCGCAGGCGTCGCCGGCGGCAACCCGGGCTCGCCGATGCCACCGATCTTCGCGCCGCTTTCGATGAAGTGCACGTCGATCTGCGGCGGCGCATCGGCCAGCCTGATCAGCTCGTAATCGTTGAAATTGCTCTGCACCACCGCGCCCTTGTCGAGCGTGATCTCTTCACCGATCGCCGAAGACAGCCCCATGATCAGCCCGCCGGCAATCTGCGCTTCGGCGTTGAGCGGGTTCACCGTTGTGCCGCAATCGACCACCGCCCAGGCTTTCAGCACCTTGGGACGGCCGTCTTCCTTGACCGTCGCCTCGACCACTTCGGCAACGATCGTGCCGAAGCTCTCGACGATCGCGATGCCGCGCCCGGTGCCTTCGGGCAGCGGCGTGCCCCAGCCCGATCGCTTGGCGACCATATCGAGCACCGCGCGGTGGCGCGAACCTTCGGCCAGGTGCTTGCGGCGGAATTGATACGGGTCCTCGCCCGCCGCCTTGGCGAGCTCGTCCATGAAGCTTTCGTTGTAGAAGCCGAACTGGGTCGAATTGACCGAGCGCCACGGCCCGTCATTCTGGTTCGACTGGTACTTGAAATGGCGGCGCGAGACGGCGGGAATGTCGTAGATGAACGTCACCTCGCCCTCGGCGGTGTCGCTCTGCACATAATCGGCCTGCCAGCCGGTAATCTTGCCGTCGTTGCTCAGCGAGGCCTTGAACTGGCTCGACGATTGTGGGCGATAGGTGCCGTGGCGCACCTCTTCCTCGCGGCTCCACACCAGCTTGACCGGATAGGGCACCTGCTTGGCGATCACCGCCACCTGGTCGATAATCTCGGTGACATTGGGGAAGCGCCGACCGAAGCCGCCACCCATGATCATCGGGTTGAACGCGACATCGTCGATGCCCAGCCCCGCCGCCTTGGCAGCGCGATCGCGGGTGGTGAGCGGGTCCTGCAATCCGCCCCAAAGCGTCAGCTTGCCGTTCTTGTAATGGCCGGTGAGCGCGAACGGCTCCATCATCGCATGGTGCAGGAACGGCACGCGATAATCGGCGGTGACGAGCTTTGCGCCCGGGGCCTTGAACGCCGCCGCGACATCGCCATCGCCCGCCTCGCCCTCGGGCTCGCCGGTCTGGCGCAGCTTGACCTGTGCGGCATGGATCGTCTCGCTGGTGAGCGCGCCATGCCCGCCATCGGAGAATTTGGGGGTCAGCGCCTGCAGGCCCTTGAGCGCCTGCCAGTAGCGCTTGGCGACGACCACCACGGCGTCATCGAGCTTGATCACCTTCTCGACGCCGGCCACGGCCAGCGCGGGCTTTTCATCGACCGAAACCAGCTTGCCACCGCGCACGGGCGCAGCCGCAATCGTCGCCACGCGCATATCGGGCAGCACCAGATCGATGCCGTATTTGGCGCTGCCATCCACCTTGGCGGGGATGTCGATGCGCGGGACCGGCTTGCCGATCAGCTTGTAGTCCTTGGCCGACTTGAGCTCGGGCGATCCGGTCAGCGAGCGCTCCGCCGCACCGGCGGCGAGTTCGCCATAGCGCAGCGACTTGCCCGATTTGGCATGGATCACCTTGCTGTCCGCCGTGGTCAGCTCGCTCGCCGGAACGCCGAGCCGGTCGGCGGCTTCCTCGATCAGCGCAAGGCGCACCGAGGCCCCGACCACGCGCATGCCGACCTGGCCGGTAAAGCGCACCGCCGACGAGCCGCCGGTGATCTGCAACGGCATCGATCGCGCGAGCATTGCCATGACTGCATTGGGCAGCGCGTTGATCACGCCCGGCATCGAGGAGTCGCTGAGCAGGAAACCGCGGCCCAGCGCGGCATTGGCAAAGGACAGGTCTGCCGGGGCCTGCTCGACCTTCACTTTCGACCAGTCGGCATCGAGCTCGTCGGCGAGCATCTGCCCCATCGCCGTGTGCGTGCCCTGGCCGAAATCGATATGGGGCGAATAGACGGTGACTGTGTCGTCCTCGGCGATCTTCATCCAGCTGAGGAAATTATGGTCGTTGCCCGTCTCGGTCAGCGCCTTGGCGCGCGCATTGGCCGAACGGTCGGACCAGTAGACGCCGAACACGCCGCCGCCGACGAGCAGCGCGCCGCCGACCAGGAACGCGCGGCGCACGATGCCGCGCTTCTTCTTCACCGGGGTCGCAGGCTCCATCACATCCATGTCGGGATTGGGATTGTCCGCCATCATGCCTCTCCCATCGCCGGTGCAGTCGCAGGCGCACTCGCGGCTGCCGCCTTGCCGGTCGCGGCGAGGATCGCCTTGCGGATGCGCGGATAGGTGCCGCAACGGCAGATATTGGTCATCGCCTCGTCGATCTGTTCGTCGCTGGGGCTGCCGGTACGCTCGATCAGCGCCACCGCCGCCATGATCTGGCCCGACTGGCAGTATCCGCATTGCGGCACCTGCGCCTCGATCCAGGCCTGCTGCACCGCATGCAGCGTGCCGTCGGCCCCTTTCAGCCCCTCGATCGTGGTGACCGACTTGCCCGCCATATCGGCAAGCGGGACGCTGCACGAGCGGGTCAGCTCTCCATCGACATGCACCGAGCACGCGCCGCAGGCGGCGATGCCGCAGCCGAATTTGGTGCCAGTGAGCTCGAGCTCTTCGCGCAGCACCCAGAGCAGAGGCGTATCGGCCTCCGCCTCGACGCTGACCGGTTTGCCATTCACCTTGAAGTCGATCGCCACGCGCGTGCTCCCCCGATTATTGCTGCGATGTTGCATAGCAGCAAAGCCCGGAGAACGGCAAACGAAACGCGCGGGTATCCGCGGCCCGATCGCGAAAAATTCAGGGGATTTTCGTCTGTCCGTCGGCGGTCAGCTCGACCAGACCCATGGCATTGCCCGCAGGGTCGGTGAACAGGCCGAGCACCACCACGCCGGGCACCTCGAAACGCGGCGCGACGGTCTTGCCGCCATTCGCTTCGATTTCGGTCAAGGTGGCAGCGACATCGGGCACGCCGATATAGATCACCTTCTGCATGGGATCGGTGCGGAGCGTTCCGGGCAGCACCGGGCCGCTCACCGGCACCGCGACGACACCCCCGGGCCCTGCGGTCCAGCCGAAGACCTTCTCATAGAACGCGGTCTGCCCGGCATCAGCAGGGCCTGCGATATCGAAATAGACGATAGGGGCGGGCATGCGCTTCGGTGCCTCCTGTGCTGTGGCATGGAATGGGAGCGTGGCAGCGGCGAGCGCGCTCGCAAGTACGAAGCGGAACGGAAAACGCGAAACGATCATGCCATCACCTCCTCAAGCCCCGAGTCTGCCACGCCCCGCCCGGCCTGGCTTGGAAAAACCGGCGCGCGCGGCGCCATGGTCGGCGCGGTGTTGAGCCCTTCGGCCTCGCGCCGCTTCTGATAGGCCGAGGGCGGCATGCCTGCGAGCAGCCGATCGTCCGGGCAAATCGGCGGCGCAGGTCGCGGTCGGTCCAGCCGAGCAGCTGGCAGAGCTGCTCGGCGCGCCAGGGTTCGGCAGGCGCGACGCGCAGCCCGGCAGGCGGCGGCGGCAAGCGACGGGCCACCCAGGCTTGCAACAGATCGATCCGCGCAGCAGGGTGGCTCTGCTCGCCAAGCCGGTCGCGCAGGTCCCGGAAGTCCCGACCGATCACGTCCTCGGCCAGAACCGGCGGCGCGCCATCGCCCAGCGGCAGCGGCCCGAAGAGCAGGATGGCGGCATCTGGGTGCAGGCGCGCGGCAACAAACCGCGTCACCCCCAGCGAGCGAGAAAAGCGTGGGCCGGTCTGGATCGGCGTGATCCATCCGCCCGCAAAGCCCGTCGCGCGCTCGCCGGCGCTCCATTCATGGCCGTCGCCCAGGCTGATCACCAGTTCGACATAAGGCTTGGGAATGGCGGCGGCCTCGCCCAGCAAATGCCCCTCCAGATGCCAGAACGCCTTGACCGCCCAGCTGAGCGCCCGATCCGGCGGCCGTTCGAAATATGCGATCATCGCCTGCACCCCAAGGGAGCGGGCAGCTTGCCATGTGCACGCGCCGCGTCAAGCAGGCAGTCGGTTGGACAGCATATGCGCATCCTTCGCCATGCGCAGCGCGTATCGACTTGATACACCCCTCTCTCTTCTCTTGCGCACGATCAGGGTCCATAGGCTGGCGATGGAACAGACCACCCGACTTTATGCTGACCTGCAGCGCCGCCCCAACGGCGATAGCGGCTGGAGCGAAATCTACGACCGGTTCGTCGCCCGGCTGACTGCACTCGAGGCAGGCCGCTCCGCGCCGAGCGCAGGCGCACCCTTTCCCGATCTGCAGCTTCCCGACCATCACGGGCAGTATCAAAGCCTGCAGGCCCTGCAGGGTAATCGCCCGATGATCGTCAGCTTCGTGCGCGGCGGCTGGTGCCCCTATTGCCGGGGCGAGCTGGAACAATGGCGCGAGCAGATGCCGGCACTGGCGGCGGCGGGCGGCAGGCTGGTCGTCGTGGTCGGTGAAATCGCAGGTGGCGCAGACCGCATCCATGCGATGCTCGGCGGCGAAGCGGTCGTGCTGTGCGATATCGACCATGGCGCGGCGCTCGACCTAGGCCTGGCATATCATGCCGGGGCCGATCTGCTGCAGCGCTACCACGACGCCGGGCTCGACCTTACCGATGTTTATGGCACGGCCAGCGGCATTCTCCCCATACCCGCGACCTTCCTGATCGATTCCCGCGGTCTGGTGCGAGAGGCATGCGTCGATCCAGACTTCCGCGTCCGCGCCGACCCCGCTGCGATGGTGGCCGCGCTGACGCAGCTCTGAAGCCCCGTTTGTGGCGGGATTCCGCCGCTTCATGCACAACGCGTATCGAATCCATACCCGCCTGATACGTTCACGGCGACAAGGCCTCCGGCGATAAACGGTCATCCGAACGCGGCATCCTCCGCGTCGGGCCGGAGACCGATCATGGCCCCTGAAAGCCTCACCGTTGCCGAACGCTCGCTCGCTTGCGCTCCGGACGAATGGGGTCGATTGATGGCGGCGGCGCTGGCGGGGCACAGGGGCGCGTACAACCGGCTGCTCGGCGAGATCCAACCCTGGCTCGAGCGCTATTTCATGCGGCGCCTGCCGATGAGCATCGCCGAGGATCTGGCCCAGGAATGCCTCATCGCGGTGCACCAGAAGCGCCACACCTACGAGCCCGGTCGCCCGTTCCGCCCCTGGCTGGCGACGATCGCGCGCTACAAGTGGATCGACCGGCTCCGCGCCATGGGACGCAGGCCGACCATATCGATCGAGGAGGAGCTGGTCGAGCCGCAGGTCGACGATCACGAGTTCAGCGTCACCAGCGCGATCGTGCTGGAGGAACTGCTCTCCCGCCTGCGTCCGGCCCAGACCGCGGTCATCCGCCTTGTCAAGCTCAAGGGCTACAGCATCGAGGAAGCCGCCGCGATGACCGGCCAGTCGGAATCGCTGGTCAAGGTCAACATCCATCGCGGTCTTGCGAAGCTTGCGGGTTATGCCGCCGCGCCGGCAGAGTGAAGGGTCGTGACGATCATCCGCTCACAGCGCGAAGCAGGCGAGATCGTCCGCGACCACCATCGGTCCCTCATAATGCTGACGAATCGCCGCCTCGCCCTCCTGCTGGCGCACCAGCGCGCGCTGCATGTTGTGCGACAGGACCAGCAGCTTCGGATCGATCGCCGCCGCCATCTCGCCAATTGATGCAGGCGGACGGTGCAGCCCGCGCGGCTGCCCCTCGCCTTCGGGGATAACATTGTGCGCGACGAGAATGTCGGGTCTGCGCCCCGCGAGCGCGTCGACAAAACTCTGGCTCATCGCATTCTGGTCGCCTGCAAAGACGATGGTCCGCCCGCGTATCTCGACCAGATAGGCGAGCGCCGGGACCACGCCGTGCTCGACCGGAATGGCGGTGACCTTCACCTGCCGCGCGGCATCCTCGAACACAAGCGTCGCGCCATCGGGTGACGCCTCGACGGGCAGCAGTCTCGCCTTGCCCTCGCTCCCGTCGAGATAGCCCGACAGGTAGCGAAAGGCCCCCGCCTGCGGATCGAACAGCGCGCGCAAGTGATCGCGCATGCCCGGAAAATAGTCGCTGCCTATCGGACCGATGACCGGCAGATCGGCCGTCCGGTCGGAAAAGCCGCCGCTATTGAGGATCGCGTCGAGATCGGCGGCATGATCGGCATGGAAATGCGTGATCGCGATGGCAAGATGGTCCTCGAAGCGCGCCCCTGCCTCGCCATAGCGCACGAAGGCGCCGCTGCCGGCATCGATCAGCAGCACTGCCTTGCCATCGAGCCAGAGCAGCGCGGACGATCCGGCGCGCGAGCCTTCGGCAATCGGGCCGCCAGACCCGAGGATCTGCATGGCGACCGTGCTGTTGCACGCAGCGTCTGCTTGCGGCACGGCCAGCAGACAGGCTGCGCCCAGGAGCGCGGATTTCCAGTAACCAGATCGCTTCATCCGAACATCCCTTGGGCAAGAACACGCATGCGGCAGCCTGGCCACCGGGGTTTCGGGGGGAACGGTGTGGCCGAAGCTGCCGCATGATGGTCCGTAACTTGCCAACGGGCCATGCCGCTGTTTTCGTTGATGTCGCGAACAAGGTTACGCGAATAGCCGACCGGTACAGCAAATCGGATCATCAAAATTGTAACCGCTTCGGCCCCAATTGCGAAACAGGCCGCATGGCAACTGCCGTGGCGCGCATCCGCATTTCAGCGATGCCTTTTGGACCCAGCATTATCTCATGAACCAGGCCGCACTCATCCAGGCGCTTTGCGACGACCTGACTCCGGTGACCCCCGCAAGCCCGAGCGAGACAATCGCCAGGGGCGCGCTGATCGGCGGCAGCGCGGCGCTGCTTGCCGTGCTCGCGATCTGGGGCGTGCAGCCCGGCATCGATCATGGCTGGACGCTCTGCGCATTCCTGCTGAAGGCTGGCGCGATGATGGCGCTCGCGGCCATCGCATTGCGCAGCCTGGCGGCACTCGCGCGACCGGCTGCCATGCCCGTCGCATTGTGGCCCGGACTGGCGGTCATCACCGCCGCGCTGGGGTTCGTCGCGCTGGGCCAGATGCTCGTCGCGCATGAATCGGGCGCAGAACAACTGATGTTCGGCGAGAGCTGGCAAGCCTGCCCGTGGCGGATAGCCGCCCTCTCGCTGCCGCTGCTCGCCGGCATATTCCGGTCGCTGCGCCAGCAGGCACCGGTGCATCTGCGACGGACGGGCGCGATCGCCGGGCTGCTTTCGGGGTCGATCGCCGCCACGCTCTATGCGCTGGCCTGCACCGAGCAGTCGGCCGCATTCGTGCTGTGCTGGTATGGCCTCGGCATCGCTCTGGCGACGTTGCTCGGCGCGGTCAGCGCTCCGCGACTTTTGCGATGGTGACCGGGTTTGGACTGTAACCGATCAGGGCGCCCCTGCGAACGGATCAGTGCCAGACAGGCACCGCAACCGACCCATTCCCGGAGATACCGTCATGAATAGCGCTCAAAAGACCATCAGCCTTGCCGCCACCGCCGCGATGCTGGCCGTGACCGGCCTCAGCATCAGCGCCCATGCCGCCGAAAAGGCCAAGCCCAAGGATCTGGTGCACTGCTATGGCATCAACACCTGCAAGGGCACATCGGACTGCGCCACCGCCAAGACCTCTTGCAAGGGCCAGAACTCGTGCAAGGGCAGCGGCTTCATCTCGACCACGGCCAAGGAATGCGCCGCCAAGGGTGGCAGCCTGACCGAACCCAAGTGATCGCCCCGCTCGACTGAGGCAGGCCCGGCTCCGCAAAGGCGAGGCCGGGCATTGTCTGCTCAGGCGTGCGCGGCAAGCCAGGCCCCCCGACGGAAAGCCCCATTCATGCCCCAGCCCTCGCTTCCCCGATTTGCAGGCTATGGCCTGGGCATGCGCACCGAGCATTACGACGCCTATCTGAGCGGCACCGCGCCGGTCGATTTCGTCGAGATCATCTCGGAAAATTTCATGGGCGAAGGCGGCCGCCCGCTGCACCTGCTCGAACGGGCGCGCCAGAACTATCCCGTCGCGATGCATGGCGTCTCGATGTCGATCGGGTCTGCCGACGGCCTGAGGGCCGATTATCTCGTTCGGCTGAAGCGATTGGCCGACCGCATAGAGCCGCTCTGGGTGTCGGATCACCTGTGCTGGACCGGCGTCGATGGCTTCAATTCGCACGACCTGCTGCCCCTGCCCTATACCCGCGAGGCGCTCGACATCGCCGCCCGCAATATCGCGCTGGCACAGGACCTGCTTGATCGCCCGCTGCTGATCGAGAACCCGTCGAGCTATATCCATTTTGCCGCTGACATGATGGCAGAATGGGAGTTCCTAGCCGAGCTCACACGCCGAACCGGCTGCTATCTGCTGCTCGACATCAACAACATCTACGTCAGCGCCACCAATCACGGCTTTGATCCGCTCGCCTATCTGGCCGGCATCCCGCTTGATCGCGTGCGCCAGATCCATCTCGCCGGGCACAGCGCCGGGCAGGACGGCCTGCTGATCGACACGCATGACCATCCCGTTCCCGATCCGGTCTGGGCGCTTTACGCTGAGGCTATGCCCAGGCTTGGCGATGTGGCCGTGATGATCGAGCGCGACGACGATATTCCGCCGCTGGAAACGCTGATGGGCGAACTGGCCCTGGCGCGGCGGCTGGCGAAACCCGGCGAAAGCCTGGCGGCATGACCCTGCACGATCTTCAGAGCGAGTTCTGTGCCTTCCTGCGCAGCGACAGGGCGGTCCCGCTCGCAAGCGTCGCTCCGGCCGCCCAACGGGGTCTCGGCGTCTATCATTTCGCACATCGCGCAACACTGGGCGCGGCGCTGCGCGACGTTTTCGAGCGCACGCACGCATGGCTCGGCGATGCGCGCTTCGAACAGGCGGCCGACCGCCATATCGCGCTTCATCCGCCCTCGAGCTGGACGCTGGCCGATTATGGCGAGGGCTTCGACGAGACGCTGTCCGCGCTTTATCCCGGCCATCCCGAAGTCGCCGAGCTCGCCTGGCTCGACTGGACGTTGCGCGCGGCGTTCAACGGCCCCGACAGCCCGGAGCTGGACCTTGCCGGGCTGGCCGAGGTCGACTGGGACCGCGCGCGGCTGGTGATCAACCCGACGCTGGCGAGCCGCCCGATCATCACCAATGTCGCGCTGATCTGGCAGGCGCTCGAAGATGGCGAGGCCGACCCGCCACCGGCCGATCGGCTGCCGAGCGAAGCGGTGCTGACCGTCTGGCGGCAGGGCCTGATGCCGCGCTTCCAGACGATCGAATTTGTCGAGCTCGATGCGCTCGCATTGGCCATGCGGGGCGAGAGCTTCGGCGCGATCTGTGCCATGCTCGCCAAGAGCTCCGCAGGGAGCGAAGCGGCAGCGGCACAGGCAGGTGCGATGCTGCAACGCTGGATTTCCGAGGCGGTGCTCGTCGCGCTGGCGTGATGCGCCTGCCCGCCATGACCGCAGGGCATGAAACCCATGCACGCTGCCACCATTTGCAAACGCGGCGGCAGGGTGCATGATCCTGCGGATGACCCTCACTCCTCAGCCCGACCGCGATCCCTGCCCTGCCGCGCATGACCCATGGGAACAGCCGACCAATGATCTTGTCGCGCGGCTGTGCCAGTCGGGCGCCGGTTCGCGGGCCCCGCGGATTGGCGATCGCTTCCCCGATTTCGCCCTGCCCGATTCGCACGGACATCATGTCACGCTGCCCCAGTTGCTTGATCGGGGGCCCGTGGTGCTGAGCTTTTTGCGCGGACGATGGTGTCCGTTCTGTGCCCGAGAACTCAGCATCTGGCACGATGCGATGCCCCGGCTGGAAGCAGCAGGCGGCAGGTTCGTCGCTATCAGCGACGAGACCGGCGGCCGGGCAGAGGATTTCCGGCGGGAGATCGCGCCCGGGGCAACGATGCTGTGCGATGTCGATCACGGCCTTGCCCTGTTGCTGGGGCTGGCCTTTCCGATCGGCGCGGATCTGAACCGGCGCTATGCCGATGCCGGGCTCGATCTCGGCGCGATCTATGGTAATTCCGGCCAGCTGCTGCCGATCACCGCGACCTATGTCATCGATCGCAGCGGCATCGTTCGCTTCGCCAATATCGATCCCGATTTCCGCCGGCGCGCCGACCCCAATGCCGTGATTGCGGTCGTCGAGGCCTTGAGCCGGTCGGGCGGGTAAGCGCGCTCAGCCCCAGGCCCGGGCGCGGATCGCCCGCACCAGCGCATCGGTCGCCACCGATCGCTTGCGGCCCGATACGGTCGCGAAAACCGTGGTGCGCGCGATGGTAATGCCCTGGACGGCGACCGGCCTGACCCGATCGGGCAAGGCCAGGCCTGCCGGCACCCAGGCGCAGCCCAGCCCGTTGGCGACCAGATCGACAACATCGCCCTCGAGATTGGCGCTATGCCGGAATTCCGGACGCAACCCGGCCTCCGCGCACAAGGCGGTGAATTCTGCCGCGACATGCGCGTCGCCGTCGATCCAGGCGAGCCGCGCCAGTTCGGGCAGATCGACGGAGGGCTGCTGCGCCACCCGGCAATCGATCGGGGCAACCGCTATCAGTTCCTGGCGCGACAGCACGATGGTGTCCAGCCGCTCGGGCGGATCGCCGGGCTCGGGCAGCACAGCAGCATCGACCTCGCCCTTCAACAGGCTCTGCAACAGGCTGGCGGCGTCCGCCTTGAGCAGCGACAGCTGAAAGCCGGGCAGCCCCTCCATCACCTGCGCCAGCGCCATGCCGAGCTGTTCGGAAACCGCCCCGGACACCCCGAGCGTCACCGGGGCATGTACCTGCCTGCCGATGCCCCGCGCGAGCAGCTTGGCCGCCTGCGCCGCGTCATAGGTGCGCTGCAGATGCGGCACCATCTGCCGCCCCAGTTCGGTCAGATGCGTCAGCGACCGTTCGCGCCGGAAAAGCTGCCCGCCGAATTCCTCTTCCAGCTTCTGGATGGCACGCGTGAGCGAAGGCTGAGTGACATTGCACTCCTCCGCCGCGCGCGTGAAATTGAGCGTCCGCGCCGCCGCCAGAAAATATCGGACCTGATGCATTTCCATCAAAGGCGCTCCGGGCGGTACAGCCAGAAAATGGTCACGTCCGTCAATGAGGTGTAATTTGGGGTGTGGTCACCGGGCTGCATGGTC
>LSHP01000137.1 GCA_001555775.1 Acidovorax delafieldii
GCGCTGCTCACCGCCCGCCGCCCGCCCCTCACGCCGCGAGCGGTCGTTCTGCCTCCGCCATGTCGCTTTCCAGCGCATATTCCTGCGCCATCGCTTCATAGCCGCGGCCCAGGCTGAAGCGGGGGCGGGTGGTGCCGGTGGGGACGAAGCCCAGCCGCCGCAGCACTGCGCCCGACGCCGGGTTGTCGATATAGTGGCTGGCGACGATCCGGCGGTGGCCGAGCGTCCAGGCATTGGCGATCACCGCGTGCGCCGCCTCGGTCGCATAGCCCTTGCCCCAATGGTCCCGTGCGATCCAGTAGCCGAGCTCGGCCTCGCCTGTATCGGTGCGGCCGAGGCCGCAGCTGCCGATCAGCGTCTGCCCGGCATCGCCCGGCAGGGTGAGCAGATAGTGCGGATAGAAGGGGTCCTGCGCGCGCGCGGCAAATTCGCGGGCGTGTTCAGCGCTATAGGGCCAGGGCGCGCGGGCAAGATTGCACACGATGCGCTCGTCGTTGATGCCCGCGAACAGCGCATCGGCATCTTCGGGCCAGACTGGCCGCAGCAACAATCTTTGCGTTCTTGCAAACATTATGTCTCTCCTCGTTGCCCGCGCCTTGCCAGCCAAACATGACAGGCTGGAGTCAGCGCGGTGACAGGGAGACAAAAAGAAAGGGAGACGGGACGGACCCCATCTCCCTGTCATCTGGTCCGGGTGTTTCACCGGCCGGGGTCATCCCTGTGAGAGGACGACCCGTCATCGATCGTCCGTTATTCGGCGGCTTCCGCCATCGCCGGGGCGACTACCGATACGTATTTGCGACCAAGGCGACCTTCGTGGAACTTCACGCGGCCTTCGGTGAGCGCAAACAGTGTATGGTCCTTGCCCATGCCGACATTGGCACCGGCATAGACCTTGGTTCCGCGCTGGCGGATGATAATGTTGCCGCCGATGACGGGCTCGCCACCGAACTTCTTCACGCCAAGACGACGACCTGCGGAATCACGACCGTTGCGCGACGAACCGCCTGCTTTCTTATGTGCCATTGTTCAAAACTCCTTTGGTTCGCGCGCGATCAGGCGTTGTCAGCCGACGAATCGGTGTCAGCGGCCTTCTTGGTG
Organism: Acidovorax delafieldii; assembly: GCA_001555775.1. Classification (GTDB taxonomy): domain Bacteria; phylum Pseudomonadota; class Alphaproteobacteria; order Sphingomonadales; family Sphingomonadaceae; genus Blastomonas; species Blastomonas delafieldii_A. The sequence goes on from LSHP01000137.1 coordinate 1,102, forward strand.
GCAGCCTTCTTGGCCGGAGCCTTTTTGGGTGCAGCCTCGGCAGCGGGGGTTTCGGCAGCAGCTTCGACCGGAGCTTCGGTCTTGGCAGCGGCGGCCTTCTTCGGAGCAGCCTTCTTGGCTTCCTCGCCCACGGCAACGATGCGCAGGATCGTGTGCTGCTGACGATGGCCGAGCTTGCGGCGATAGTTGTGGCGACGCTTCTTCTTGAAGATCACCACCTTTTCAGCCTTGGCCTGGGCGATGATTTCGGCGGAGACGACCACACCGGCCACATCCTTGACCTCGCCGCCGTCGCCGGCCAGCAGAACGTCGTTCAGCGCAATGACGTCGCCAGCCTCACCGGCCAGCTTTTCCACTGCGATTTTGTCTCCGGCTGCAACGCGATACTGCTTGCCGCCTGTGCGCACGATAGCGAACATGGGTTGTCTCGTTTCTGTTTGCTTCAATCGGGTTCCGGGCACGCAAATTGTGATGATCGCCTGTTTCATCTTGCCTGTTGCCAGACCCGAATCGGCAGAGTGAAAACCACTGCCCTGCGACGGGATGTCCCGCGCCGGAAAGCCATGCCCGTTAGGTGAAAGCGGCGGTGCTGTCAACCGCTGCGGCGGCTTTTTTGGGCGGTTATGCGCATCAAGGCTGCGCCGCGACGCAAGCCGGTTGCCCGCGATTGCGTGCTGTCCTACAGCCCTGGGTCATGAAAGTCACCCCGGCAAAGCTCGCACGCCTTATCCTCTCCGCCACGCCGCTCGCGGTCACCGCCTGCCTGCAGCCGATGGCCGAGCTGCCCTCGCTCGAGCGGCGCGAGGTCGAGCTGCGCGATCGCGAGGCCGAGGCCAAGGCGCCGCCGCCGCCGATCGAGAGCATTGCCGATCCGGCACTGGCGCGCGATCTTGCCGCCATGCTGGCGCGCGCCGACAAGGCCGAGGCCGATTTCGCGCTCGCCCGCTCGTCAGCACAGGCTGCTTCGGGCGCGGCCAGGGGCGATGCGGTGGGGAGCGAGGATTGGTCGGTCGCGCAGACGAAGATCAGCGCGCTCGATGCGCCGCGGCGCGATCTGGCGGAGATCCTGGGCGATCTCGAGGAGCTCTATATCGCACGCCTCCAGAAAGAGGCGGCGGGCGAGGTGAAGCCCGGCGGCAGCGACCAGATCGAACAGGCGCGCCAGCACGTGCTGGCGCTGCTCGACAATCAGGACAAGGTGATCGGGAGTCTCAAGGCCGGGCTCGCCAGTTGACCTGATTTTACCGGGCCGGACACTCGGCTCGTCGCAACCCTCGGTGAAGCGGCACGTAGTGCGTGCATCGTTCAACGAGGAATATAATCATGAAAAGCCTTTACACCGCCACCGCCGCCGCAGCCTTGATGCTGACGAGCGGCGCCGCTTTCGCGCAGACCGATAGCAGCGCGCAGGACCAGCAGCGGTCGCGCCAGCAGGAGCGCTTGAACTCGATCTTCGGCGCTTTGTTCGGCGATCGTACCGGCTCGACCCAGTCGATCGAGGCGCAATGGCAGTTCGGGCGCACTCCGCTGGCCACGCAGCGTGCGCAGTTCGAAGCGCGGGTCGATACCGATGTGCGTTCGGGCCAGATCGACCGCCGCACCGGCGACCGGCTGAAGAGCGACTATTATGATCTGGTCCAGCTCGAGGCGCGCTATGGCGCCGACCGCCGCTTCACCGTGCAGGAGCGCGAGGACCTGGCCGAACGCTATGGCCGGCTGACCCAGGTGATCGCCGACGGCGCCTATGGCGACGAATATGAATCGGACATCGGCATTTCGGTCGCCGACGGGCAGGGCGAATTCAACCAGCGCGTTGATGCTCAGGTTTCCGCGCGCCGGATCACGCGAGTCGAAGGCGCGCGGCTGAAGACCGATTACGCAGCGCTGGTGCGCACCGAAGCGAGCTATCTGCGCGATGGCCGCATCACCGACCAGGAGCGCGACGATCTTTACACCCGGCTCGAAGCGCTCGATGCCCGCGTTGGCGACATGGCCTCGACCGGTGGCGGCAGCACATTGCAGACCCCGCGCGCGCGCCTCGATGCGATCGCCCGCGCGTTGCCTGCGAGCGGCCTGTCCGCGAGCGCTCAGGCGCAGCTGCGTGTCGAGCATGAGGACCTGACGCGTCTGGAAGCGGCCTATGCGCGGCTGAACCCCAGCGCCGACGAGCGCGCCTATCTCGACCGCCGGCTGGGCGATCTGGAAACGCGCGCGCGCGTCCGCCGCTGATCGTCCGTTTACATCTCTCTCCACCCTGGAGGGCATCGCCTGCGCGATGCCCTCCTTTTTGTTTTACATTTGACGATTGCCGCAGCGATCCGGACTCGATAGCCTCGCCTCACCAAAACGGCGGGAGGGGCGGTGATGGTCGACGATCCGATATGGCAGGCGCTTGCCCAGATGCGTATCGAGCCTCCGGGCGCAGCGCTGAGCTTCACGCGGCGGCTGGCGCGCGAGAACGGATGGTCGCGTGCCCATGCCGAAGCGGTTTGCCATGAATATCGCCGCTTTCTCTATCTGGCCGCCACCGGCGCGGCTGAGGTAACGCCGTCGGATCAGGTCGATCAGGCCTGGCACCTGCATCTCGCCTATACCCGGCATTACTGGGAGGAGCTGTGCGCGCGGATCATCGGGCGGCCGCTGCACCATGGTCCGACGGCGGGCGGCGCGTCCGAGGGGCGCAAATACCGTGCGCTCTATGCCGAGACGCTGCGGCTTTATCGCGAGACCTTCGGCGAGGAGCCGCCGAGCAATATCTGGCCCCCATCGGACATCCGCTTCGGCACGCGCTATCAATGGGTCGACCGTACCCGGCACTATCTGCTGCCGCGCAAGGCGGTGTCGATCGCGGGCATGGCGGGCGGCGCGGCGCTGCTCGCGGCCTGCACCGCGCTTGCGGCCAGCAAGGTGAGCGAAGTAACCCGGTCCAGCGGAACCAGCCGGATATTCGATGCGATTGTCGGCCTGGTGATCCTTCTGGCGATCGCCTTCGTGCTGGCATCGCTGCTGCGCTGGTCATGGAGGCTGGCGCGACGATTGATGGTGCCCAGGGCCTCTGCCAATCGTCGCAAGCGCACCGATGACAGCACGGGTGACAGCTCGATCAGTTCGTTCGACGGCTGGTCGAGCGGCGGTGGCGCGGCCGCAGCGGGCGGCGCGGCCTTTGCGGCGGGCGGCGGCGATTTCGGCGGCGGTGGGGCCGAAGCCAGCTGGGATGGCGATTCCGGAAACGACTCGGGCGGCGACAGCGGATGCAGCAGCGACAGCGGATGCAGTGGATGCGGCGGAGGGTGCGGCGGGGACTGATGCCCCCGCCTTGCCGGAGTTGTTACGCCCCGCTCAGGCCTTGACCAGGCCGATCTCGACCAGCCGCTCGTGCAGATAATCGTCTGCGAGGATCGCGTCGGGATAGCGATTGGGCCGCTCGGCGCTGATACAGCCTTCGAGTGTGCGGATCGGGAAGTCCGATCGCAGATGCAGGAAGAAGGGCATCGAATAGCGGCTGTAGCGCGCCCGGTCGCCTGCCGGGTTGCGCACGCGGTGCGTGGTCGAGGGCAGGACATGGTTGGTCAGCCGCTGCAGCATGTCGCCGACATTGACGACCAGCGCGCCTTCGGGCGGCCGCATGTCGATCCAGCTGCCATCCTTGGCGAGAATCTCGAGCCCGCCTTCCTCGGCCCCCAGCAGCAGCGTGATGAGGTTGATATCCTCATGCGCGCCCGCGCGGATCGCGCCTTCCTCGCCGGTGCCGACGCCCATGGGCGGATAGTGGAGCAGGCGCAGGATCGAATTGCCCTCATGCACCGCCGGTTCGAACCAGTTGGCATCGAGCCCGAGATAGACCGCGATGCGCGACAGGATGATGTTGCCCACCCGGTCGAACTCGGCAAAAAGCGGCTCGAAGGTTTCGCGGAAATGCTCGGGGCGCTCGGGCCAGACGTTCTTGGGCATGGTGTGCGCGATCGGGCTCGCCGGGTCAATCTCGCGCCCGACATGCCAGAATTCCTTCAGGTCATGCGCCTTGGCATCCTTGGCGATCTCGGTGCCGAACGGCGTATAGCCGCGCTGGCCACCAGCCTCGCTATCGTAATAGCGGCGCTTCTCCTCGGTGGGCAGGGCGAAGAATTCGGCCGTCTTGTCCCAGCCCTGGCGCACCAAAGCGGGGTCGAGGCCGTGATCCTTGATCATTGCAAAGCCATAGGTGGAGAAACTGTCGCCGAGCTTCTGCGCGAGCGCGGCAGGTTCGTCGGTGAGCGAGAGAATGGGCAGTTGTATCATGATGCGGTCCGCAATAGCTGAGTCTCGAAGTTCGAGCGATGCGCTCATCTAGAGTGATTTCGAGTGAAATGGAACATTTCACGGCTCGGAAATCACGGCATAACAGAAACCTAGACCGCGCTTTTGACTCCATCAAAAGCGACCGAGGTCTAGGCGCTCAGACGGGAAAAATCATGACCCAATATTGGCTGATGAAGTCCGAACCCGAAGAATATGGCTGGCACGACCTGGTCCGCGACGGCGAGGGGACCTGGGACGGGGTGCGCAATGCGCAGGCTTCGAACAACCTGAAGGCGATGCGCGAGGGCGATCTGGCGCTGTTCTACCATTCGCGCACGGGGCTTGAGGTGGTGGGGATCATGCGGGTGAGCGCGGCGGCGTTCCCCGATCCCAAGGATGAGAGCGGACGCTGGGTCGCGGTGAAGGTGCAGCCGGTCGAGCCGCTGAGGCGCGCGGTGACGCTCAAGGCGATCAAGGCGAATCCGAAGCTGGCCAACATGGCGATCCTGCGCCAGTCGCGCCTGTCGGTCGCTGGCGTAACATGCGACGAATGGGGGGAAATCATGCGCCTCGCGGGGAACGCGTCTTTCTAACCTGCGTAAGTACTCCGAAGGCAAGCCTCCCCGTCTTGCCAAGTGAAGGAGCAATATCATGGGCGAACTCAAGGACAAGGCCGCAGGCACCGCAAATGATCTGGCCGGCAAGGTCAAGGAAGGCATCGGTGCTGCCACCAACAACCCCGAACTCGAAGCCGAAGGCGAGGCGCAGCAGCTTAAGGGCAAGACCCAGAAGCTTGCCGGCGACGTCAAGGGCGCATTCGGCGACAAGGTGTGATCTTCTGATCCAGCTTCGCTGAATTCAAAAGGACCGGCTCTCTTCCGCTAGCAAGAGGGCCGGTTTTTTGCGCTTCCGAATCCCTCTCCCTAGAAGGGAGAGGGCTGCGAAGACTTATGAGCGAAGCGAATTAGTCGAAGCTGGGTGAGGGTGAAAATGCGCAGGCGTTCACGCACATCACCCTCATCCAACTCCGCCTAACCGCGCTGCGCTCAGCAAGGCTTCGTATCCTTCTCCCTTCAAGGGAGAAGGTTTGTTCGCTCAGCGCCCCCGTAGACCCGTCACCGTAGCCCCGCTCGCTGCGATATTCTCGATATCGGTCTTGAGATGCAGCAGCTTGAGCCCCGGCTGCGCCAGCGCCTCTGCGAGCGCGGGGGCGAATTGCTCGGTGCGTTCGACCGTTGCCGCCCAGCCGCCATAAGCGCGCGCAAGCATTGCGAAATCGGGATTGTGGAGCGTCGTGGCGGAGAGCCGAGTCGGATATTCGCGCTCCTGGTGCATGCGGATGGTGCCGTACGCGCCGTTATCGATCACCAGCACCAGCAGCTCCGCGCCATATTGCACCGCGGTCGCCAATTCCTGCCCGTTCATCAGAAAATCGCCATCGCCCGCCAGCGCGACCACCTTGCGGTCGGTGAGGCGCAGCGCCGCTGCGACGGCAGCGGGCACGCCATAGCCCATCGCGCCTGCGGTCGGGGCGAGCTGGCTCGGCTTTTCGCCATAAGGCCAGTAGCGGTGCCACCAGCCCGAGAAATTGCCCGCGCCGTTGCAGATGACGGTATCGGCGGGCATCGCCGCACGCATCGCCTTGACGCACTGGCCGAGATCGAGCGCAGCCCCAGTCGGCTGCGGGTCGGAAAAGGCGAGCCATTCGGCATGCGCCTCGGCGCCGCTGTCGAAATGCACGTCGTCCTCGTCCCACAGCGCGGCAGCTTCGGCAAACTCTTCCATGTCGGCGCACAGCGGCAGGTCGGTGCGATAGACTCGGCCGAGCTCGTTCGGGTCGGGATGGACATGCACCAGCGTCTGGCCGGGATGCTCGGTGGTGATCAACGTGTAGCCATCGGTGGTCGCTTCGCCCAGCCGCGCGCCGACCGCGAGAATCAGGTCCGCGGCCTTTACCCGCGCGACCAGCTTCGGGTTGGGGCCATAGCCGAGATTGCCCGCCCAGACCGGTGAGGCGTTGTCGAAAGCGTCCTGCTGGCGAAAGGCGCAGGCGACGGGAAGGCCGATGCGCTCGGCGAAGATCTGGAAATTGGCGCGCGCCGAGGGGCTCCAGTCCGCGCCGCCGACGATCGCGATCGGGTTCTTGGCCTGGCCAAGCATCTCCATCAGCACCGCAAAGCCGTTGGGGCAGACCGGCTGGGCAGGGCGGGTGACACGCGGGCGGTCGGCGGTTTCGACAACGTCCTTCAGCATGTCCTCGGGCAGCGCCAGCACCACCGGACCGGGGCGGCCCGAGATCGCCACCGAAAAGGCGCGCGCGACATATTCGGGGATGCGCGCCGCGTCGTCGATCCGCGCCGCCCATTTGGCGAGCGGCGCGAACATCGCCTGGAAATCGACCTCCTGAAAGCCCTCGCGGTCCCTCATCCCCCGGTCGACATCGCCGATGAACAGCACCATCGGCTTGCTGTCCTGCATGGCTACATGCACGCCGATACTGGCATTGGTCGCGCCCGGGCCGCGCGTCACGAAGGCGACGCCGGGCCGTCCGGTCATCGCGCCATCGGCACAGGCCATGAAGGTCACGCCGCCTTCCTGACGGCAGACCACGGTGTCGATTTCGGGCACGTCGTGCAGCGCATCGAGCACCGCGAGAAAGCTCTCGCCCGGCACGGTGAAGATGCGGTCGCAGCCCTGCGCCACCAGCTGGTCGACAAGAATGCGCCCGCCGGTGCGGGGGGAAATGCCGGTCATGAAGTTCCTCGCCTTGCTGTTATCGTTGCTTATTCGTCGCCATAGACCGCGACGCTGCGCGCGCCGTCGCTGCTGGCCATCCCACGATACATGCCGGGCGTGCGGAAAGCATAGCCCTGATGGCCCCAGGGCGTGAGATAGATCAGCCCGCCGGTGCCGCCCAGGCCCACCATCTCGGCCATAACTGCGTCGACGATCTCCTGCACCTCGTCCGCCGTCAGCGCGGTGGCGAGCAGCCTGGCGCGCGCCGCTTCGTCGAGGATCGTGCCGCCGCGCTCGGCCTCGTGCGCGAGGAACTCGGCGCGGGCTTCGGCCTTCAGGCGGATGCGGGTGCAGATTTCGTGCGCCACGCCGACGCGGATGAAAAACTCGCCCGCGCCGGTGGCGGAGACGGCGCACGAACGGTCGTCGGCATAGGTGCCCGCGCCGATCAGCGGCGAATCGCCGATCCGGCCATAGCGCTTGCCGGTGAGTCCGCCGGTCGAGGTGCCCGCCGCGACATGGCCATGGCTGTCGCGCGCGACCGCGCCGACGGTGCCGTATTTCATGTCGATGTCGAACCAGCCGCTGGTCTTGGCCTTCATCTCCTCGAGCTGGCGCTTGCGCTCGGGCGTGCCGAAATAGGCGTTGTCGACTTGGGACAAGCCCGATTCCGCCGAGAACCGGTCCGCGCCCTCGCCCGAGAGCATCACGTGCGGGCTGTCCTCGAGCACCTTGCGCGCGAGCAGGATCGGGTTCTTCGTGTGGTGCGCGCGGGCGATGGCACCAGCGGCGCGGTTGGTGCCGTCCATCACCGCGGCGTCGAGCTCGATCTTTCCCTCATAGGTATAGACCGACCCGTGGCCGGCGTTGAAATGCGGGTCGTCCTCGAGCACGATGATCGCCGCCTGCACTGCGTCGAGCGCGCTGCCGCCTGCGGCAAGCACCTGAGACCCGGCCACGAGCGCGCGGTCGAGCCCGGCGCGTGCACCGGCATCGGCCTCTGCGCTCAGGCGGCCGCGCTCGAACTGGCCCGATCCGCCATGGATGACGAGCGACCAGCCGCTGTGGCCGGTGGTTTCAGTCGAGGGATGCGACATGGGGACAGGCTCCGGATCAGGCGGGAATTGAGCTGCCGCGATTAGGCGGCTTTGGCGAGCCGCGCAACTTTGTGTGGATTGCGCGCGGTTTCCATCGCAATGTCCGGACGTGAAGAAAGGTTCCGGGGGGCTTGGACATGCAGCAGACGATCACCATCGAGGAAGACGACCTGACCGGCGAGGATATCGTGGCCTTGCTGCGCTATCATCTGGGTCAGATGGTCCAGCATTCGCCGATCTGTTCGGTCCATGCCTTTCCCGTCGAGCGACTGCGGCAACCCGATGTCACCTTCTATGCGCTGCGCATCGACGGGCAGCTCGCCGCATGCGGCGCGCTCAAGCAGATCGACGCGGACCATGGCGAGCTGAAATCGATGCGCACCGACCCCAATTTCCTTCGGCGCGGGCTGGGCGAGGCGATGTTGCTGCATCTGATAGCCGAGGCGCGGGCGAGGGGCTATACGCGCCTCTCGCTCGAAACCGGCAAGCCGGAGCCCTTCCATGCAGCGCACGCGCTGTATCGCAGGCACGGCTTTGCCGAATGCCCGCCCTTTGGCGATTATACCGAGGACCCGTTCAGCATGTGCATGACGCGCACGCTGTGACGCTCACTTGACGACCGACACCTCGGCCACCCAGACGCGCGGCCAGTCCCACGCGCCGCGGCAATCGTCCATTTCATGGCGCTCGGATAGCCGGAACTGCTCGCCGTCCCAGGCATAGCTGTTCGCCGTGCCGCAATCGCCAAGCCCGCGCCCCTTGGCAAATTCCGAAAGGGTGCCGGTTGCGGGATCGAAACTGGCATTCACAACTTGCGCGACCTGTTCCTCGTCGCCCCAGCCGGTTTCACCGTCGAATTTCGCATTGCGGAAGGTCCAGCGGGCATTGGGGTCTTCCATAGGGCGTTCGGCGATCATCACCGCTGATCCGAAATTGTATGCGCCCGAATCGCAGGCGATCAGCACCAGCGCCATGTCCTTGCCGTTATGCTGGCCGAGCGGCTCGACGCTGTCCTCGGCGCCTTCCATGCGGAATTCGCAGCCGCTATCGGCGATGACCTTGGGATAGGCCTTGAGATCGGGCAGCTCGATCAGGCTGGTCGCGGCGCGCGCGGTCAATTGCGGCGTTTCGGGCGGCTGCGCGGTATCGGGCTTCGCGCCGGTCGCGACGATGGCGCCGCTGGTCCCCGCGCGCTGCTGGATCGCATCGATATAGCGCAGCGCCGCCGACGATCCGGCGAGCGAGATCGGGATCGCCTTGCCATCGGACAGCAGGACCTTTGCCGACTGGCCATTCGCCAGGCCGCGCGCAATCGCCATCGACTGCGCCTCGTCGAGCCAGGTGTCGCCTTCGCTGTCGGGCGTGCCCGAGTGCGGCTTGCCGCCATCGATCACCAGCCGCGCCGGCCCCTTGGCCTGCTCCTCCTGCGGGGTGAGCTCGATGCGGAACGGTGCATCGGGGCCGCCCTCGCGGCGGATGCGCACGACCTGCGCCGTGAACAGTTCGGACGCATCGTCGGACAGCGTTCCCGCCTCGCACGACCAGATATTGTCGCAGGCGACATACCAGTCCTTGAAGATCTTCACCTCGCCGGGAACGGGACCAGTGGGGGAGGCGGCGGCGGCGGCCAGCAGCAGAAACGGGCTCAACATCTTGGGATTATCGCTCCTAGCAAGACTCGCGGTCTTCGGTTATGCGCCCCGCCTATCCGATTCCGGCAACAGCAGAAAGAGGCGCAACATGGATAAAGTGGCAGTCATCGGCGCAGGCCAGATGGGCGCAGGGATTGCGCAGGTTAGCGCGCAGGCGGGCTACCATGTGTTTCTCTCCGATGTGTCGGTCGATCTGGCGGAAAAGGGCAAGGCAGGCATCGGCAAGCAGCTGGCGCGCGCGGTCGAAAAGGGCAAGATGGAGGCGAGCGAGGCCGACGCGGTGCTGGGCCGCATCCAGCCCGTCGGCGATTATGGCCCGATGGCCGATGCAGGCCTGATTATCGAGGCGGCGACCGAGCGCGAGGACATCAAGCGCGCGATCTTCGAGGCTGTCGGCAAGGTGCTTGGCCCGCAAGCGATCCTGGCGAGCAACACCTCGTCGATCCCGATCACCCGCATGGCTGCCGCCAGCCCCGATGCGGCGCGCTTCGTCGGCGTGCATTTCTTCAACCCCGTGCCGGTCATGGGGCTGATCGAGCTGATCCGCGGGCTCGCCACCTCGGACGCGACGGTCGATGCGGTGCGCGGCTATGCCGAGCGTATCGGCAAGCGGGTGGTCCAGGCCAATGATGCGCCGGGCTTCATCGTCAACCGCATCCTGCTGCCGATGCTGAACGAGGCGTGCTTCGCGCTGGGCGAGGGCGTGGCGACGATGCCGGATATCGACGCGGCGGTGCAGCTGGGGCTCAACCACCCGATGGGGCCGCTGACGCTCGCCGATTTCATCGGGCTCGACACCTGCCTCAGCATCACCCAGGTACTGCACAGCACCACCGGCGACCCCAAGTTCCGCCCCGCGCCGCTGCTGGTCAAATATGTCGAGGCTGGCTGGCTGGGTCGCAAAACGAAGCGCGGCTTCTACGACTATTCGGGCGAGACCCCGGTTCCGACACGCTGACTGTCAACATTTGCTGACAGCCCCGCCGCTTTGCGGTACATTGGGGCTGGAGGCCAGCTGCAAGAACCCGGAGACCTTTGATGACCGCCCACAAGCTCAAGATCGATATCGTGTCGGACGTGGTCTGTCCCTGGTGCATCATCGGCTACAAGCAGCTCGAAAAGGCGCTGGAAGCGGTGGGCGACGAGGTCGAGGCGGAGATCACCTGGCACCCGTTCGAGCTTAACCCCAAGATGGCGCCCGAGGGCGAGGCGATTTCCGAGCATGTCGCGCGCAAGTACGGCGCAACGCCGCAGCAGAGCGCGAGCAACCGCCAGCGGCTGACCGATCTGGGTGACAAGCTGGGCTTCGGCTTTCATTATGGCCCCGACATGCGCATCTACAACACGTTCAGGGCACACCAGCTGCTGACCTGGGCGGGCGACAGCTATGGCAGCGCGGCGCAGACGCGGCTGAAGCTGGCGCTGTTTGCGGCCTATTTCCAGGCGAACCGCGATGTGAGCGACGAGGAGGTGCTGCTGTCGATCGTTGCCGAAGCGGGGCTCGATGCGGACGAGGGCCGCGCGGTGCTCAACGATCCCGACAACGAGGCGGAGGTCCGCGCGCATCTCGACCACTGGATCGAACAGGGGATCAGCGGTGTTCCCGCGATCATCTTCGACGGCAAGTATTTGGTTCCCGGCGCGCAGGAGGCCGAGACCTTCGTCAACGTGATCCGAAAGGTGCGGGAAAAGGCGCTGGCGTGAGGGGGCGCAGCCCTGTCACTGCCACCCGCTCAGCGTGAGCCTGTCGAAGGTCCGCGATTTGGTCTCCGGATATAGCGACGTCATCCTGAACTTGTTTCAGGATCCATCGTGCACCAATAAGCCGAAGCCGCGTGGGGCGAAATGGACCCTGAAACCAGTTCAGGGTGACGATAATTGCAATGCTTGGCTCAGCGCGGGCCTTCGACAAGCTCAGGGTGAGCAGAGGTGGGGGTGGGGTTGCTATGGTCCGGACCCCCGGCGCGGGGCCTTCGACAGGCTCCGGCTGAGCGAGCGTGGGTGATTGGGTTGGCGGAGCAGACGGCGATCATACCAGCCCCAGCCGCGCCAGTTCGCCGAGCATTTCCGCCGGCATCGCTTCCGCCTCGCTCATTCCGTCGCCCAGGTCCGCAGGCGCATCTGCCGCTTCGAGATAGCGCCAGCCCTGGTGCGCGCGGCGGGGGATGGATTGCACCGCGATCAGCCGGGGTTCGATGCGGATCCAGATGCGGCCCTGGCCATTGTCCATGAAGCCGATCAGCGGGCTGCGGCCGACGATCGCGCGGTTGTGGATCCAGTAGAGCGAGCCCCCGACCATTTCCTCGTGGCGCTTGGGCAGATAGCGCGTCGTCAGCCGCGCTTCGCCGAGCGGCGCGTGGCTTTCGATCCACTGGCGCAGCGAACCCACGCTGGTCGCGCCGAACGCGATCTTGGTCATCGACAGCGGCATTACAGGCTCACAAGGCCACTCGCGACCGCGAGGCCCAGAAAGGCGAGAAAGCCCATCGAATCGGTGGTCATGGTGACGAAGATCGAACTCGCCACCGCCGGGTCCTGATCGAATTTCTCGAGCACCACCGGGATGACAACACCCGCCAGCCCCGCGAGCAATATGTTGGTCTGCATCGCCGCAGCGATCACCAGCCCCAGATGCGCATCATGGAACCACAAGGCGGTTGCCGTGCCCGCGATCAGCGCGATGGTCGCGCCGTTGAGCATCGCGATGCGCATCTCGCGCAGGATCGCGCGGCGGGTGTTCGATTCGGTGAGCTGGTTGGTGGCAAGCGCGCGGACCGTCACCGCCAGCGTCTGCGTGCCCGCATTGCCGCCGACGCCCGCGACGATAGGCATCAGCACCGCCAGCGCCACCATCTGCTCGATCGCACCGCCGAAAAAGCCGATGACGCTCGAAGCGACGAGCGCGGTGCCCAGGTTCGCGATCAGCCAGCGCACGCGCGTCTTGTACGTCTCGCGCACGGGCTCGTTAATGTCGCCATCGCCCGCGCCCGAAAGGCGGAAAATGTCCTCGCCCGCCTCTTCCTGGACGATATGGATGATGTCATCGACGGTGATCTGGCCGACCAGCCGTCCGGCGCCATCGACCACGGCGGCGGAGATCAGCGCATATTTCTGGAAGCGCAGCGCGACCTCTTCCTGGTCCATGTCGGTCGGGATCAGCGTCTGATCGCGCTTCATCACATCGGCAAGCGCGATATGGCGCGGGGTGCGCAGGATCCAGCTCAGCTGGCAGGTGCCGACCGGGCGATGCTGCGGATCGACGATGAAGATTTCCCAGAATTCGGTGGTGAGGTCGCTATGCTCGCGCAGATAATCGATCAGCTGGCCGACATTCATGTGCTCCGGCACCGCGACCAGATCGCGCTGCATCAGGCGGCCGGCGGATTCTTCGGGGAAGGATAGCGCATCGACGATCGCGGCGCGATCGGCCGGTTCCAGCTCGGCGAGAACCGCGCGCTGGTCCTCCTCCTCCATCTCCTCGATGATCGCGACGGCATCGTCGGTCTCGAGCTGCCCGGCGAGCTCCGCCACCTGCGCGGCGGGCAGGGCGTCGATCACGTCATCGCGGACATAATCGTTGAGCTCGGTGAGCACGTCCGCGCCGAGCAGGTCGGTGATCGCACGCGCCAGCGGACCCCGATAGTCGCGCTCGACCAGCTCGAAAAGGTCGGCAATATCGGCGGGGTGGAGCGGCTCGACCAGGTCATAGGCCGCCTCGTCATCGCCCGCGTCGAGCGCCTCGCAGACCTGATCGACAAAGCCGGGCAGCAGGCGGTTGTCCTCGTCCAGGCTGGTGCTGGCGTCGGCCAGCTCGGCGAGGTCGGGCTCACGGAGCGGCGCGTCGGTCGGGTCGGTCATGGCCTGCTCCTGTCTGCGGGGTGGATGGGGAACGCGCGGGCGTGCCGCAACGTTTCGCGTGTTTGGCGCTTCGCACCTGCAAAAGCAATCCCGATCGGGCGCGTCGGCCAAGGGGTGACATTCGCACCCGCGCCGCTATATCGGCGGCACCCATTTCTCCGGCCGCAAAGGACCTATCATGACCGCCGAAACGCTTACCTTTCACATCCAGGATGGCGGCGACATCGTCATCAAGCTGCGCCCCGACCTCGCGCCCAACCATGTCGCGCGCATCGTCGAGCTGGCGCAGGAAGGCTTTTACGACGGCGTGAAGTTCCACCGCGTGATCGCCGGCTTCATGGCACAGGGCGGCTGCCCCAACGGCACCGGCACCGGCGGATCGAAAAAGCCCGACCTGAAACAGGAATTCAACGACGAGCCGCATGTCGAGGGCGTGTGCTCGATGGCGCGCACGATGGATCCGAACAGCGCCAACAGCCAGTTCTTCATCTGCCTCGACGATGCGCGCTTCCTCGATCGCCAGTACACCGTCTGGGGTCAGGTGATCGAAGGCATGGAGCATGTCCACGCGCTGCCCAAGGGCGAACCGCCCGCCAAGCCCGGCGTGATCGCCTCGGCAACGGTGGCCTGAGAGGTTGATGACGTAAAACTCCCCTCCCTTTGAGGGAGGGGAGTTTTACGTCATCAAC
>LSHP01000138.1 GCA_001555775.1 Acidovorax delafieldii
ACCATGCAGCCCGGTGACCACACCCCAAATTACACCTCATTGACGGACGTGACCGGTGGGGCTGTGACACTAGTGGCGCGCTCGCCATCGAAGCTCAGCGGCGAACGGATGGTGCGGAAGGGGCCGTGCGGTCCGTGCGGGTCCTCGAGCACCAGCCCCAGATGCTGCGCCTGGGGTGTCTCGATCACTTCGGGCGCGCTGTAGACCGGCGAATGCGGGACCTCGAGCTGCTCCAGCGTCGCGCACCATTCGGCGCGGGGCCTTGCCGCGAAGAGCGGGGCCAGGAATGCGGCGACCTTCTCGTAATTGGCGATCCGGGCGTCGCGACTGGCAAATTCGGGCCGCTGGAGCATGTCTGGCTGGCCCACGGCGATCGCCAGATTCTCCCAGAATTTGGGCGGCGAGGACATGTGCAGCGCGATCCATTCGCCGCCCTGGCACTGGAAGACATAGGATTGCGAGACATTGGGCCGGCTATACGGCCCCATCACTTGATCGTCGGAGAAATAATGGGTGAAATCGTCGAGATTGAAATGCGCCATCGCCTCGAACATCGAGACTTCGACCAGCCGCCCCTTGCCGGTCGTTGCGCGTTCGTGCAGCGCGGCCAGCACGCCCTGCGCGCCGTAGAAGCCGGTAATCGCATCCGCCAGCGCGGGGCCGACGACGCGCGGGTTGGCCGGGTTGACCAGCAGCCGCAAAAAGCCGCTCGCCGCCTGGGCGACGGTGTCGAAGGCGGGGCGATCGCGGTCCGGCCCGGTCGCGCCGAAGCCCGAGATCGAAAGGTAGATGAGCCGCGGATTGATCGCGCGCAGCCGCTCGGGATCGACCTTGAGCTTGTCGGCGACGCCGGGGCGGAAATTCTGGATGAACACATCGGCAGAAGCGACCATGCGATCGAACGCCTCGAGATCGGGGCCGCCGCGGGTGTCGAGCGTGATCGAGCGCTTGTTGCGGTTATAGGTCTGGAAATGCGGGCTGTAGAAGCCACCGCGAAAAGCGCGGAACGGATCGCCGCCATCGGGCCTTTCCACCTTGATCACGTCAGCGCCCAGATCGGCGAGCATCATTCCGGCGCAAGGACCGGTGATGAAAGTGCCCATTTCGAGCACGGTGACATTGGCGAGCGGCTTGGCCATATTGACATCTCCCTGATCGCCACTCATAGAAAATTCGATATACGAAATCAACTTCGTAAATCGAAACATTCTGGCGGGTGTCTACGCTCCCGCCTGGCCAGCACAGGAGCCCATATGCGCATCGGCAAGCAGGACGCCCCGTTCACTTCGATCTGCACCTCGGATGCGACCAGCATCACCGTGCGCGGGCGCGACCTGTGCGGCGACATCATCGGCAAGATGGACTTTACCAGCTATTTCTGGCTGCTGGTCACCGGTGAGGAGCCGACCGACGTCCAGAAATTCTTCGCCAACGCGGTGCTCGCGGCGATTGCCGAGCATGGACTGGTGCCGAGCGTCGTCGCCGCCCGCATGACCTACGCTGCGGCCCCTGAAGCGTTTCACGGGGCCATTGCGGCGGGGCTGCTGGGCTGCGGATCGGTGGTGCTGGGCAGCGCCGAGGTCGCTGGCCGCTTCTATGCCGATCTGGTCGGCAAGGCCCGCGACGGGGCAGGGGCACCGGCCGCGATCGCCGCGGAGGGCGTCCGCACGCTGCGCGCCAGCAAACAGGCGATTCCCGGTTTTGGCCATCCGCAGCATTCCGCCGGAGACCCTCGCGCGCTGTTGCTGCTCGACATGGCGGAACAGCACGGGATTGTCGGCGAACATATCGGCATGCTGTACGCGCTGCGCGATTGTCTGCCGGAAACGCTGGGCCGTGCACTGCCGATCAACGTCAACGGTGCGATCCCGGCAGTGATGCTCGATGTCGGCTTCCCGGTCAGCGCGCTCAAGGGCATTTCACTGCTTGCGCGTACCGCCAGCCTGATCGGCCATCTGCAGGAGGAAATCGACCGCCCGATCGGCTTCGTGATGTCCGGCGCTGCAGCGCAGGCGATCACCTATGACGGGCCTGGTGCCGACTGACCGATATCGTCAGCGCGCCCGAGCTCTGGACTTGAGCACATTCACGACATCGTCGTTCCTAACGCGGCGCCAGCGGGCGTCGACAAAGCTGTGCACGCCGAACAGGAACAGCCCGGTGCCCACCAGCGCATAGAGCTCCGGGTGGTCGGCGAGCGATGACAGCGCATCGCCGAGCCCCTTGACCTGGCCGGCAGAGCCGAACCAGCCTGCGCTGACCAGCGACAGGCCGATGACTGCGAACACGACTGCGCGCGCAGCCAGTCCCGCACGGCCGATCGGCACGACCCAGCGTGGTGCGCCGGGGCCGGTGTCTGCCATGAATTCGGTGCTCCAGGCCTTGATCGCCTGGTGCGCAGCCGCAGCGAGGAACGCCAGCCCGAGTGCGCCGATCAGGGCTTCGCCCATGGGAATGTCGAGCACCATGTCGGCTGCGCGCTGCTCGGTCTCGCCGTCGCCACTTGAGGGCTTTCCGAGAGCAAGGCGCGCGGCGGCATAGGCCAGGAAGAAATGCGCCAGGCCGCTGGCGGCATAGCCGACCCGGATCGCGGCGCCCTTGGTGTCGTCCCCCTTGCCTTCGCTGTCCAACGCGGCGCTGTAGAGTCGGTAGGCGCCGTAAAGCGCCAGACCCAGCGCGAGCAAGCCCAGCAGCCATGGCCCACCGGGCATGTCCTGCACCGAGCGGAAAACGCCCTGGGGGCTGGCATCCGAAGCGCCGGTGCCGCTCAAGGCGAGCACGCCAAGCAGGCAATAGACGACGCCGCGCGCGAACCATCCTGCGCGCGCGAAGGTCTGTAGCTTTGTCATTCTGTCGATCATGGCGTCCTGCTCCCGTCTGGCAGGGCTTACGCCGCGACTTGAGGGGAGTTCCGCTCCGGATTTTCGTGGCGTCCTCCATGTGCAGGGAACCTTATCGACCGTGCCCGGTAATCGGGGACACAAGGAGCAACATCATGATCAAGAATATTGTCGGCGCCTATCTGGGCGCGAAGATTGCAGGCAAGTCGCCCAAGGCGGATAGCGCTGCCGGTGCCACCACCGGCGCGATTGCCGCTTCCGCAATCCCGTTCATCCTCTCGCGGATGAGCCTGCCATCGATGCTGCTGCTCGGCGCGGGCGGTTATCTGGTGAAGCGTCACCAGGACAAGAAGCACGCAGGCAAATACCCGCGCGCATGATCGATTGCGAGTCCGCTTGAGGCGTGAAAGCCTCAGGCGGGCTCGAGGTCCATCATGGCAGCGAGTGCAGGGCTGAACCACTCGCCGCCGTCGCGAGAGACGATGCGAACGGCAATGTCCTCGCGCTCTGCGCATCGCTGCGTTGCCGACGCGTCCATCACACTCAACGCAGTGGCCCAGGCATCCGCCGACATGCAGTCCGGATGCACGACGGTAACCGCCGTGGTCGAATGAACGGCGGGACAGCCGGTGCGCGGATCGATCGTGTGCGCGCCGCGAAGATAATCGCCGGAGGTCGCGATGGCGAGGCCGTGCAGGGCGACGCGCAGCACGGGCAGGGAGAGTTCGGGCGGATTCTCGACATCCACCCACCAGGGATCACCGTCGGGGCGCATCCCCCGCCCGGCACATTCCCCGCCGATCTCCACCAGACAATGCTGCACGCCTTTCCCCTGCAAGAGATCGACAACCGCATCGACGGCGAACCCCTTGGCGATGCCCGACAGGTCGAGCCAGAGCCCGCCGGGTTGACGAAGCGTACAGCGCACGGGGTCGAAGTGCAGTCTTGTCCAGCCGCTTCCCTTCAATGCATGGTCAATTGCTGCTGGTGGCGGAGGGCCAGATACCGGCTTTGGTCCGAGGCCCCACTGATCGGTCAATCTGCCGATCGCGGGATCGAAAGCGCCGTTCGTCGCCCGTGCGACAGCCAATCCGGTCTCCATCACCCGCACCATGTCGCGAGACAAGGCGCAGACGCTCCCGGCATAAGCTTGATTGAAGCGCGAAAGGTTGGACTGCGGCTCCCAATGGCTCATGTCCTGAATGATGCCATTGAGCCGTGCCTGGACGAGCATTCTCAGCCTGGCCGTATCGAGCCCTAGCGCAACCGGGAGCGCTGCGCGGACCTGCCACGTCGTGCCCATGGTCGTGCCGCCAAACTGCACCACCGGTGCTTGCGGATCGAACCCGATCAGGGCCGCCGGATCGATGGCAGCCGGCACCGCGATGCGCGGCGCCGGTTGCATGTGTGTCATGGGGCGAACACCTCGAGCGTTGCAGTATAGCTCATACGTCGCTTGCTTGCCTTCGGATTGCTCGGCTTCGCATCGGTAAGGCTGGTGTTGAGCCAGTACATCCCGGCCATCGGCCAGGTGACGGTCAGCACGCCGTCGCTATCGGTGACCAGCTTCTGCGTGCCATCGCTTTCGCGGTACCGACGACCACCCGGGATCACCTCGACTTCGAGCCCGGCGGCGGGCTGCCCATCGACCAGAAAGCGGAACTGCGCCGGTTCATTCGACACGAGATCGGTCGGCAGGGTGACGGGAACGAATTCCAGGCCCTTGCCGCTCGGCTTGAACAGCGTTTCGCTCGGCTCGCCCGCAGTCACGAAAAACTCGTTGCGGCCCATGGTTTCGGTGAGGTCGATATCGGTCGCATTGGCCGGGATCTCGTCCACGCTGGCGACGATATGGCTGGGATCGATCCGTGGCCGTCCACCGGGAGCGCCTGCACCCGGTCCGCCCGTAGCGCCCATCGGCGGCCCGCCCGCGCCCGGCGCTGCAGCACCCGGACCACCCGCACCCGGCGGCGGGCCGCGACGACGACCCACCATCCAGGGCTCGCCATCGACCTTGAAGCTTCCTGAAATGCCGACATTCTCCATGCCGATGCGCCAGGTCCCCGGCTTGTCGATCTTGACGTCGAAGGTGGAGCGATAGCGTCCTTTCGCCGAGTTTTCTGGCGTGCCCATGCTGCCATCGGGTGCCCAGATCTTCACGCCATCGATGTTCATCGCATTGTGATTCGGTTCGAACGGGGCGGTCGAGGTGCCGGCATCGACCGTCACGCTCTGCTGCGTGTCCGACAGCACGGTCGTCGAGGGGAGAAGCCAAGCGTTGTGCGCGAACGCGGGCAGGCTGAGCCCGCAACAAGCGACAGTGAACAACAGGGATTTGCGGATCATGACAAAGGTCCTTTCTGCCAGAGGGGGTCAGCGGGGAGAGAGAGCGACCGCACCGAGCTCGGTCTTGCCCGAGGCCTTGGCGGCGGTGCGTGTGGGGATGTCGAGCGTCAGCGATATCAGTTCGCGTCCGCCATCCTCGCGCGCCGCCTCGACGAACAGGGTGTATGATCCGGGTTTGACGCTGGCGGGAATGGCGATGCGGTGCGCACCGGGGGCGCGGGTGGCGCCGCTGATGCCATCTGCGGGCAGGTTGAGGCTGCGTCCGCCCTTGCGCCACCAGGTGCGCAGATCGGCAAGCCATTTGGTGCCGGGTTCGGCGCCGCGCTTGTCGACATCGTACCATAGTGCCAGTGTCCGCGCCGGACCGCCCGTCTTGGGCTCGATCCACACCGCGACATAGGGAACGTGATATTCGGCGACATTGATGCGCGGGATGGTCACGGTGACCGTTCCTGCGGTGGCGGGGGCGGCGACCATGCTGACTGCGATGGCGATGCTGGGTTTCATGTCTTGGGGTCTCTCTTGATGGGCGTCACAGGTGCATGAAGAACAGGATGATGATGAGCGGGATCGCGGTGCCGAGCCCGACCAGCGGCCAGGTGGATGGGCGGTGGCGCGCGTGCAGCTGCAGCAGCAGAAGTCCGGTAAAGGTGAAGACCACGCAGGCGACCGCGAGGATGTCGATCAGCCAGAACCAGGCGGTGCCGGTGTTGCGGCCCTTGTGCAGATCGTTGAAGAACGACACCCAGCCGCGGTCGGTGCGTTCGGCCTCTATTTTGCCGCTCGCCCTGTCGATGCTGATCCAGGCGTCGCTGCCTGGCCCGGGCACCGCGACATAGACTTCGGTCTCGCTCCATTCCGCGGCGGCGGTTCCTGCATCGATGCCGACGGCATCTTCCAGCTCGGCGCGCACGGCTGCGGGCAGGGGCGCGCTGCCGGCTTCTGGACCCCGGCGCAGATACTCGATCAGCGAGCCTGGAAGCTGGGCGGATTGCGTGACGACGATCGGCTCGGCTGCAATGCTCGATGCATGGTTGAGCGTGATACCGGTGATCGCGAACACGAACATGCCAGAGAGCGATATGGCCGCACTGATCCAGTGCCAGCTGTGCAGCTGCTTTAACCAGAACTGCTTTGCCTTTTTGGGCTTGGCCGCACTCTTCGATCGAGGCGGGGCAGGGCGGAGGGGCCCATTACGCGGGGCAGACACGGAAGTCGGCTTTGATCGTCCAGTCGCAGCATCGCCAACCTGCGGCTCGACAGCTGTCTCATGCGGCGCTGAACCGGATGTCCCCAACGACATTGAACTTTCCCGAAGTTGATGGCCCCCCGATCGGGCTTTCGACTCCAGCAACTGCGCAATCAGGCCTGCAGTGTCAAATCATTTAATGCGAATGAGAATCAATTGATACAATTTGACGCAAATCGCCACAAGTCGATTGACTCTGCGAACGAGTCGCAATAGCGGCGACGCTCCATTCCATTCTCTCGGGGGAGAAACCGATGACTTCTGCGAAAACCACTCCACCCCTGTTGGCGCTGAGCTGCGTCGGCGCGATTGCCTTTGCCGGGCCTGCCTGGGCGCAGGATGCTCAGCAGGGCCAGCGACTCGGCGGCATGACGGTGACCGACAGTGCGATCGAGGAGAGCGAGGTAAAGGTCGAGAAGGCGGATTCTCCCAAATACACCGCGCCGCTGCTCGATACGCCGCAGACCATCACCGTGATCTCGTCCAAGAGCATCCAGCAGCAGAATCTGCTGACGCTGCGCGAGGTGCTGCAGAACGTGCCCGGCGTGACTTTCGGCGCGGGCGAGGGCGGCTTCGGCTACGGTGATCGCATCATCCTGCGCGGCCAGGATGCCAAGAACGACGTGACCATCGACGGTGTGCGCAGCAGCGCCTTCCAGAACCGCAACGAGACCTATAATATCGAGCAGGTCGAGGTTACCAACGGCGCCAACAGCGTGTTTAGCGGCGGCGGATCGGTCGCGGGCAACATCAACCTCGTCACCAAGAAGCCGCTGGGCACCGACCAGACCGTGATCCAAGCCGGGATCGGTACCGACAATTACTATCGCGCCACTGTCGACATGAACAAGCGGCTGTCGGACCTGATCGCGGTGCGCCTCAACGCGGTCTATCACGAGAATGACGTGCCGGGCCGCGATGTCGAGTTCTACAAGCGCTGGGGGATCGCGCCCGCGATCACCATCGGCATCGACAGCCCGACCAGCCTGACGCTGCAGGCCGAGCATCTCGACGACAAGGGCATGCCGCAATATGGCCTGCGCTATTACGCCAATCTTGGCGGCTTTCTCGACGATTTCGACCGCTCGGGCTATTACGGCTTTGCCAATCTCGATCGGCAGAATGCCAAGACCGACGCGCTGCAGGCGATCTTCAGCCACCAGTTTTCGGATAGCGTCTCCGTCCGCAACCTGACGCGCTACGAGCGGGTCAATCAGGATACCGTCACCAGCCAGCCGACGGGCACCTTCTGCCTCGCTTCGACCGGGCTGCAGCCCGGCAGCTTTGCGGTCCCCTCGATCCAGGCGGCGTGCCCTGCCAACGTCCCGCCCGGCTATTATCTGCCCACCGGCGGGCGCGGCGTGCAGCGCCACATCATCAACGATACCTTCTACAACCAGCTCGATCTCAGCGCCGAGTTCAGCACCGGCGGCATCGAACATTCGCTGGTCGTCGGCGCATCCTATCTGCAGGAGGACTATCGCCAGACCAATGGCGTCCTGCCGCGCAATCCGGATGGCAGCACGCCGGCCTTCGCGCTGGTCAACATCGCCAATCCGGGTCAGGTGGTGCAGGGGCCTGCGGGCTTCACCTATGGCAGCAACATCTATACCGGCCCCGTCAACTACATCCTGACGGCACGCAACCGCGGCGATCGCCGCGTCATCGCGGGCTATCTGTTCGACACAATCAAGTTCGGCGAGATGTTCGAGATCAATGGCGGCCTTCGCTACGAGAATGCGCGCGGATCGAACACCACACTTTCCTATGTCACTTCGGGAGCGACGCTGGGCCAGATCAGCGCGGCAACGGGTCCGTTCGTCAACGAGGACAATCTGTTCAGCTATCGCATCGGTGCGGTGTTCAAGCCGAGCGAGAATACCAGCCTGTACATCGCGACGGGCAATTCGAAAAATCCCTCGCAGGCGGCTGTCGACGGGGCTTGTACCGCCAACAATTGCAACCTCGCGCCCGAAACCACGAAGAACTACGAGATCGGGGCCAAGGCCGATCTGTTCGACAAGAAGCTGCTGGTGAGCGTCGCGCTTTTCCGCAACGACCGCAACAGCATCCGGCTCAACTCGAACGATCCGATCTTCCCCGAACAGCGGCTCGACGGGCGGCAGCGGGTGCAGGGCATCTCGTTCGGTGCGTCGGGCAACATCACCGAGAATTGGACGATTTCCGCCAATTACATGTATCTCGAGTCCGAGGTTCTGCAGGGCGTGTCGGACTTCTGTCTCGCCAATCCGGGCGCGGCGAATTGCGGCAACAGCGCGGCTTTCCCGGACCCGAGCCGCGGATCGCAGCTGCAGAACACGCCGCGCCATTCGGGCAGCCTGTTCACCAGCTACCGCTTCGATTTCGGGCTCGAGCTCGGCTATGGCATCAACTATCAGGGTAAGTTCCTGTTGAACTTCCCAACCGTGGCCGAACTTACGGCGAATACCTACACGCCCTATTTCGTGCCGAGCTATACCATCCACCGGTTCATGGCGTCCTACCCGATCACCGATCGCCTGATGGCGCAGGTCAACGTGCAGAATTTCACCAACGAGAAATATGTCACGACGGTGCGCAACCAGCTTGGGGGAAGCTGGGCACAGCCGGGGCCGACGCGCCAGGCCGTGTTCAGTCTGAGCTACAGCTTCTGATGCGCAAGACAGGGCTGCACCCGCGCCGATTGTGTGCGGGTGCAACCCTCTCTGCCAATCTTTACAGGTAACGCTCAAACAGACTCGCGTTTGGCGTAGATTTAAGATATTGCGAGTCAGTTTCAAAATTAGTCATGCCAGGGGATGGGGCAGTTCGATGCTGGAGGCCCAGAGCTTTTCTTCGACGACGGGAGCGGGCGACTACGCGCTGCCCGCCGGTTGGATCGAGCCCCCGCGTGCAAGCCGCGCCGCACCCTCCGAGCCAGCCTATGTGCCGGCGGGGCGCTATGGCGAGGGGCGTCAATCCCGGCTGCCAGCCATTCTCATCGCGATCGCAGTGCATGCGCTGCTGGCGATGGCGCTGGCGGGGCTGGGCTATCGGGTGGTCAAGACCAGGGAAGACAGCCTCGTCGCTGTCAATCTTGCCCCGCCACTGCCGCCGCCCAGTCCCACCAAGCCTGCCCCACCCGAAAGCCGGACGCTGCAGACCAGCGTCCAACCCGCGCCCGTGACGGTTCCCGCGCCGGTACCGCGCCCGGTCATTGCGATGGTGCCGACCTCTGCGCCGCAGGTCCCGACGATGGCGATTGCAGCTCCGCCTGCGCCGGTATCTGCGCCTGCCCCTGCGCCGCCTTCGCCTCCCGCGACGGTGACGTCGGACGCGCTCGGTACGCGGATGATCTCGGGCGCTCCGCCGCGTTATCCGGTGGAAAGCCGCCGCAAGAAGGAACAGGGCACGGTCGAACTGGCACTGGTGCTCGGGCTCGACGGAAGGGTCGAGAGCATTTCGGTCGCCACCAGCAGCGGCTTTGCCCGGCTCGATCAAGCTGCGCTCGAGGCAGTCCGCCGCTGGCGCTGGGCGCCCACGCTGCGTGACGGCGCACCGGTCAAGGTGCGCGGTACGGTCGAAATTCCCTTCGTCCTCAACAATTTGTGAAAGATTTCGATGCTGCTACCGCTTCACGCCCTGCTGTCGCAGGAGGAGGTCGCGCGGCTGCGCGCGCTGATCGAACAGGCTGGCTGGGTCGATGGCAATGCCACCAGCGGCCATCAGGCCAGGCTGGTGAAGAACAATCTGCAACTGCCCGAGGAAAGTCCCGAGGCGCAGCAGGGCGGGCAGATCGTGCTCGCCGCGCTCGCCCGCCATGCCGGGTTCATCGCCGCGGCGCTGCCGGTGAAAATCTATCCGCCGATGTTCAACAGCTATGCCGGCGGCCAGGCGCTGGGGCTGCATGTCGACAATGCCGTGCGTCCGCTGCCGCGCGGGGGCACCAGCGTGCGCTGCGATCTTTCGATGACCGTCTTTCTTGAGGATCCCTCGCACTATGATGGCGGCGAACTGACCATCGAGACGGCCTTTGGCGTGCAGCAGGTGAAGCTGGGGGCAGGCGATGCCGTGCTCTACCCGGCGGGCTCGCTGCACCGGGTCGAGCCGGTGACGCGCGGGCGCAGGCTGGCGAGCTTCTTCTGGATCCAGTCGATGGTGCGCGACCACGAGGCGCGTTCGGCGCTGCTCGATCTCGACCAGTCGATCCAGCAGCTTTCGGGCGATCTGGGCGAGGGCCATGCGGGATTGGTCAAGCTCACCGGCCTGTATCACAATCTGCTGCGGCGCTGGACCGACGTCTGAGAAGGGCGCAATCCGGGGCTGTGGCCCTATTTCTTATCACGGGCTGAGCAGGTGCAGCAAAAACGCACTTGACCTGAATATGATATACTATATCACGCGCTCCCATTCGTCGCTCCCGGGGGGGATGCGGCGCTCTGTTGGGGGTACGCACCGTCATGTCACGTTTCGCTTTTGGCCTGGTTTCGATGCTGCTGGCAGGCACAGCATTCGCACCCGGCACAGCATGGGCCGATGAAGGGCAGCCCGGCGAGGCGCTCGAAGCCGAAGGCAATATCATCGTCACCGGTCAGCGTCAGGCCTATCGCGGCGATTTCACGCTGCGCGAAACGCCGCAGGCGATCACCCAGATCGGCCAGGAACAGATCGACGCCAACAATCTCACCCGGCTCACCGATGCGCTCGACCTTTCGGCCTCGGTCGCGCGACAGAACAATTTCGGCGGCCTGTGGGATGCCTATGCGGTGCGCGGCTTTGCGGGCGATGAAAACCTGCCTTCGGGCTATCTGGTCAACGGCTTCAACGGCGGACGCGGGTTCGGCGGCACGCGCGATGTCGCCGGTGTCGAGCGAATCGAGATCCTGAAGGGGCCCAATGCCGCATTGTTCGGGCGCGGCGAACCGGGCGGCACGGTCAACATCGTCACCAAACGCGCAGACTTCGACACCCGCGGGCGGATCAACGTGCAGGCGGGCAGCTTCGATCGCCGCCGCGCCGACGCCGATGTGAATATTGCCATCGGCGATGTCGCAGCAGTGCGTCTGATCGGCTTCTACGAAAAATCCGACAGTTTCCGCCGCACGGTAGGATCGGAGCGCTTCGGCTTCCTGCCGTCATTCGTGTTCAGGCTCGGCGAGAATACGACGATCAGCTACGATCTGGAACTGACGCGGCAGGAGGCCGATTTCGACCGCGGCACCGTGGCGATCGGCGGCGTGCTGGGTCGCGTTTCGCGCCGCGACTTTTTCGGCGAACCGGGCGATGGTCCGCTCGAGGCGAATGCGACCGGCCATCAGGTGCAGCTCGATCACAAGTTCAACGAGGATTGGAGCCTGCTGATCGGCACGCAGTATCGCGAGACCGATCTGGAAGGTTTCTCGACCGAGGCCGAGCTCGCCACCGCTCGCCAGCGCCTGTTCCGCGATGGCCAGTCGCTCTCGCGCCAGCGCCGCTTCCGCGATTACGAAGGCGAGCATTTCGTGCTTCGGGGTGAGCTTGCCGGGCGGTTCGCGACCGGAAGCCTGACGCACCGCGTGCTGATGGGTGTCGATTACGACGAGTTCGACAACAGCCAGTTCTTCCTGCGTTTCCGGCCGCCTTCGATCGGCGCGGCGACCACCGCGCAGGCGAGCAACGACATCAACGTGTTCAACCCGGTCTTTGGCCGCTTCCCGCTGCCCGCTCCGGGGCCGCAGACCAATCGGCTCGATCAGCAGCGGGCGGTCGGCGCCTATGTGCAGGACCAGATCAGCATCAGCGATTCGCTGCAGATCCGTCTCGGCGGACGCTTCGGCGACATCACCGTGGAAAGCCTCAACCGGGCGAACAACAGTGCCGCCAGCCGCAGCTACAGCCGGTTCAGCCCCCAGGCGGGGATCGTCTATGCGGCTTCGCCCGCCGTGTCGTTCTATGCGGCCTATGGCGAGGGCTTCCGCGCCAATCTCGGCGCGACGGCGGCGGGCACGCTGTTCGATCCCGAAACCAGCAAGTCGGCGGAAATTGGTGCGAAATTCGGACTTTTCGACGATGCGCTGCAGGGCACGGTCTCACTGTTCACGCTGTCCAAGTCGAACGTGCTGGCAGCGGACCCCGCCAATCCCGGCTTCTCGCTCCCGATTGGCAAGGCGCGCAGCCGCGGCCTTGAGGTCGATCTGATGGGCAAGCTGCCCGGCGATATCGATCTGTGGTTCTCCTATGCCTTTGTCGATGCCGAGGCGCGCGAGGATGTGGCCGATCTCAATTTCGGATTGCCGATCCGGCGTGGCGACCGGCTGATCAATATTCCGCGCCACACGGTCAGCCTGCAAGCGTCGCGCGCCTTCGATATCGGCGACACGAAACTCACGGTCGGCGGCGGCGTGCACCATGTCGGAACGCGTCTGGGCGAGACCGGAACCGCGTTCGAACTGCCCGACTACACGCTGGTCCGCCTGTTCGCTGCGTGGAAGGTCATTGAAAATGTGGAAATTTTCGCTGACGTCACGAATTTGTTTGATACAGTATACTATACCAACAGCTTCGCGCAGCTCTGGGTCCAGCCTGGGACGCCGCGAGCCGCGTCGGTGGCGCTGAGATTGTCGTTCTAAAGGGTAGTTTCCATGTCCAACCCCGTACTGGTGATCGACCAGCTCGTTGTCGAGCGTGGTGGAAGGCGCATCGTCAACGGTCTGTCGCTCACCCTCGCGGCAGGCGAAATCTATGCGCTGCTCGGGGGGAACGGTGCCGGCAAGTCGACGACGCTGTTTGCCATCCTCGGCTTTCTCGCCCGCTCGGGCGGCGTGCTCACCATCGGCGGGCAGGACCCGACCAATGCCATCGACGCGGTGCGCGCGCAGATCGCCTATCTGCCCGAAAACGTGGCGCTCTACGACCATCTGACCGCGCGCGAGAATGTCGACTATCTGCTCAAGATCGCCGACTGCCGCCGCACAGGGCAAGAGATCGAGGCCGCGTTCCAGTCGGTGGGCCTGGCCGCTCGCGCCTGGGACCAGCGCGTGGGCAGCTTTTCCAAGGGCATGCGGCAAAAGACCGCGATCGCGCTCGCCATGCTGCGCGACACGCCGCTGCTGCTGCTCGACGAGCCGACATCGGGGCTCGACCCTGCGGCCTCGGCCGATTTTCACGCGCTGCTCGAGACGCTCGCTGCGCGCGGCGTGGCGGTGCTGATGGTGACGCATGACCTGCTCGGTGCGGCGGACACGGCGGACCGGATCGGGCTGATCTCCGAAGGCAGGATTGCCAGCGAATGGTCGGCGCAGAAGCACGAACCGCGTTTCGACCTCAACGCCCTGCACGACGGTTTCGCGAGGGTGCGATGAACCAGGCGCTGACGATCGCGGGCGCCGAGCTGCGCCTGATGCTGCGCTCGCGGCTGGCGCTGGTCGGTATCGCGACACTGCTGCTGCTTTCGGCGATCGCGGCGGTCACTTCGGCCACGCAAATGTCGGCGGCGGCGAAGATGCGCGCGGAGGCACAGGCCGCGACCGATGCACAGTTCAAGGCCCAGCCCGACCGGCATCCGCACCGTATGGTGCATTACGGCACTTATGCGCTGCGCCCGGTGGGGCCGCTCGCCGCGTTCGATCCGGGTGTCGATGCGTTTACCGGGACGCTGCTGTTCCTCGAGGGGCACCGGCAGAACAGTGCCACCTTCGGGGCTGCACGTGAATCCTCCGATCTCGTCCGCTTCGGCCAGCTGACGCCTGCCTTCGTGCTTCAGACGCTCGCGCCGTTGCTGCTCGTGTTCCTGGGCTTTGCGAGCATCGCGCGCGAACGCGAGCGCGGCAGTCTGCGGGCGCTGGCGGCTTATGGGGCAGGGCCCTGGTCGATCCTGGGCGGCAAGGCGCTGGCGCTGGCGGTGGCGGCGGTGCTGGCGATGGCACCGGCCTTTGCCGCGCTCGCCTGGGCCGCCGTGCAGCAGCCGGGCGAAGCGGGCATCGCCGCGCTGACGGCTTTGTCCTATAGCGGCTATCTGCTCGTCTGGGTGTTGGTCATCACCGCGGTCTCGGCGCTCGCGGCCAGTGCGCAGGGCGCGCTCGTCACGCTGATCGCCGCCTGGGCGATCGTGGTGGTGCTGATCCCGCGTGCGGCGGCGGCCTGGGTCGGCGTGGCCGAGCCCTTGCCCAGCCGGGTCGACACCGAATTCGCGATTGCCGCAGACCTGCGCCGCATCGGCGACAGCCACAATCCCAACGATCCGCATTTCGCCGCGTTCAAGGCGAAGCTGCTGGCGCAATATGGGGTGAGCAAGGTCGAGGA
Source organism: Acidovorax delafieldii (assembly GCA_001555775.1). Classification (GTDB taxonomy): domain Bacteria; phylum Pseudomonadota; class Alphaproteobacteria; order Sphingomonadales; family Sphingomonadaceae; genus Blastomonas; species Blastomonas delafieldii_A. The sequence goes on from LSHP01000138.1 coordinate 14,695, forward strand.
ACTGCCGTTCAACTATCGCGGCGTGCTGGCGCAGGAAGGCGAGCGGCTGACCTCGGGGCTGTTCAAGCGCTATGCCGCGCGTGCTGCCGCCATCCAGAACGCGCAGACCGACACGCTGACCGCGCTCGGTATCATCAGCCCGGCGCTCGCGGTGCGCCGCGCCTCGATGACCGGGGCGGCAACCGATCTCGGCACGCATCTCGCCTTTCTCGCCGCCGCCGAAGCCTATCGCTACGACATGGTGCAGAAGCTCAACGGATTGCAGGCGAGCGCCGTCGCCAGCGCCGACGATGCCGCACGCAGCAAGGACCCGATTGCCGACCGCCGCACGCGCATCTCCGCCGATTTCTGGAAGACGATCCCCGATTTCGATTTCTCCGCGCCCAGCCCGGGCGAGCGTGCAAGCGCGATGGCGATGCCGCTCGCGGTGCTCGCGCTCTGGGTAGCGTTGGCGATGGGCCTGTTCGCCTTCGCGCGGCGACGGCTCGAAGGGACGGGCCTATGAGCAACCTGACCCGCGAATTCGCCTTCATGCTGCGCAGCAAATCGGCGCTGCTGGCGCTGGCGCTGCTCGCGATTTGCGCCAGCGCTGCGGTCGCGCTGGGCCTGGCCAGCGTCGCGCGCGACCGGGCGGCGATCGATCGGATGCTGGCAGGGCAGGTCGCCGAGGAGCGCGCGCTAGAGGCGTTTGTCGAGGATGCGGGCTCGGGCGCCTATTACGGGTTCCAGCCGACCTGGGACGCGCCATCGGACCTCGCCTTTGCCGCGCTCGGCAGCCGAGACATCGCGCCCGCCTTGCTGCGCGTCCGCGCGCTGGCGCTGGAGGCGCAGATCTACGAAAACGAAGCCGCCAATCCAGAGCTGTCGCTGCCGGGGCGGTTCGATCTGGCCTTTGTCGTCATCTATCTCGCGCCGCTGGTGCTGATCGCGCTGCTGCACGACCTGTGGTCGGGTGAGCGTGAGGCGGGGCGCTATCATGCGCTGGAAGCGCTTCCGGGGGCAAACCGGCGGCTGTGGAGCGCGCGCGTGCTGGTGCGCGTTGGAGGTGTTCTCCTCGCCTTGCTGCTGCCGTTCGCGGTCGGCGCGCTGATCGCGGGAACGGCGCCGCTGCGCGCCCTGGGTTTTGCCGGGCTGATCGTGTTGGTAGCGCTGCTGTGGACCGCGATCATCCTCATCGTCGCGTGGCGGGGCGCGCGCTCGGCGGTGCATGCGGCATCGCTCGCGGCGATCTGGTTCGCGCTGACGCTCGTTGCGCCTGCGGGGGCGAATCTGGCGATCAACGCTGCCGTGCCCGTGCCCGATGGCGCGGCGCTGGCGCGCGAGAATCGCGAATATGTACATGCAGGATGGGACCGTCCGAAAGACGGGACGATGCGCGATTTCCTCGAGCTTTATCCGCAACTCGCTCCCGGTGCGGCGATCCCGCCGACCTTCAGCTGGAAATGGTATTTCGCGTTCCAGCACCTGGGCGACCGGCATGTGGCGGAGCAAGCTGCGGCCTATCGCGACGGGATCGCCCGCCGGGCAGAGCTTGCCAGAACTGCGGGATGGCTGCTCCCTCCCGCCGGTCTTGCCCAGGCGATGACTGCACTCGCGCGCACCGATGTCGCCGCGCAGCTTGACTATCAGATGCGCATTCGCGCTTACCACCAGCGCTTGCGCGAGTTCTATTATGATTATCTGTTCAGCGAGAAACCCTTTGGCCCGGACGATCTGCGACGCGTTCCGCGCTTCGATCCTGCTATCGGCAGCTAGCCTGGTTCTGGCACCGGCGGCGCTGGCGCAGCGCGTGACCGACAATGCCGCTGCCGGGGCCGAGGATGCCTTCGGCACCAGCATCGGTAACGAGCGGGTCGGGCTGTACAGCGGCAGTGACGTGCGCGGCTTTTCGCCTGTCACCGCCAACAACATCCGGCTCGAAGGCCTGTATTTCGATCGCCCCGCCGCGTTCACCGACCGGCTGGTGCAGAGTAATGTCGTGCGCGTCGGCCTGACCGCGCAGAACTATCTCTTCCCGGCACCGACGGGAATTGTCGACTACAAGATACGTCCTGCGGGCAACGATCTGGTTGTCAGCACGATGCTAGGCCTCAACAGCTGGGGCGGCGGCAGGCTGGAGATCGATACGCAAATCCCGGTGATTAAGGACCGACTGAGCCTGGTCGCGGGGGCTGCCGGGTTCGTCGACGAGCTCGCGCCGGGCAACCAGTCGTTCTTCGGCTCCTATGCGCTTGCGGCGCGCTGGAAGCCGGGGCGCAATATCGAGGTGATCCCGTTCTGGAGCCGGATCGACCTGTACAATCGCGAGGCCGCGCCGCTCTACACGCCCGAGGGCGCGTTCCTGCCGCCCCGGATCGAGCGCCGGAAATTCCCCGGCCCCGAATGGGCTGACCAGCGCAACACGGTGCAGCATTATGGCGCGCTGACGAAGGCGGGGCTGGGCAATGGCTGGGATCTGGCGGCGGGCCTGTTCCGCTCGACTTCCGACAGCGCGACCAATTTCGCGACCAATTTCACCGCGCTCCGCCCCGATGGCACCGCTGTCCGCCGCATCACCAGCGACCCCCCGCTCTCGCTCGCCGGCACCAGCGGCGAGCTTCGGATCAGCAAGAGCTTCGCCGAAGGCCCGCGCCGCCACACGCTGCATGCGGCGCTGCGCGGGCGCGAGCGGGTGAGCCGCTATGGGGGAGGGGCGTCGATCAGCTATGCGCGCGCGCCGGTCGAGCAGGTGCTCGATGCGCCCGAGCCCGATTTCCGCTTCAACCCCCAGACCGACGAGACGGTGCGCCAGGCGATTGCGGGGATTGCCTATGACGGGCGCTGGCAGGGCGTCGGCGGGCTGAGCGTCGGCCTGCAGCACACCTGGTATCGCAAGCGCGTCGATCGCCCCGGCGCGGCGCTGGCAAAGACCGATGACGAGGCCTGGCTGCCCAATGTCACCGCCTCTGTCGAGGCGACGAAACGGCTCGCCTTTTACGGCGGCTATACCAGGGGGCTCGAGGAAAGCGGCATCGCGCCCGACAATGCCGCCAACCGGACCGAGGCGCTGCCCGCGATCCTCACCAGCCAGGTCGATGCCGGGCTGCGCTGGAAGATCCCCGGCGGCATGAGCCTGGTCGCGGGGCTGTTCGATGTCCGCAAACCCTATTTCGCTGCCGATAGCGCGAATGTCTTACGCGAGCTGGGCGACGTGCGCCATCGCGGGGTCGAGCTGTCGGCGACCGGGACGCTCGTGCGCCGGCTCACGGTGGTGGCTGGCGCGGTGCTGATGAAACCGCGCGTCACCGGCGAGGCGGTCGAGCAGGGGCGCGTCGGGCGCCGGCCGCTCGGCCAGCCCTCGCGCATCCTGACGCTGGCGACGCAATATGAGGTGCCGGGGCTCGACGGCGTGCAGCTGACGCTTAATGTCACGCATCGCGGTACCCGCGCCGCCGATACGCGCAACCTTGTCTTCCTGCCTGCCCGGACAATCATCGATGCGGGCTTCCGCTGGCGCTTCGATCTGGGCGACAATCCCGCACTTCTGCGCGTGACGATGCTCAATGTCGCCAACACCTATGACCTCGCGCTCGTCGGCAGCGGCAGCTATCAGGTCAACGCGCCGCGCCAGGTCACAATGTTCCTGACGGTGGATTTCTGACCGGACCGCCGAGCAGCTGTTCGCGCAGCGCGATCGCGTCGCCCAGTGGGATCGCCTGGATCGTGACCGCGCCGGACCGGCCCGCAACCCCGATCGCAATCTCGGTCTGGCCGATGAACCGACCGACAAAGCTCTGCTTGATGTCGACGCTCTGCACTCGGCGCAGCGGCAGCAGGGTCAGCTGCTGGTTCCAGAAGCCGTCGCGGACATAGACCTGGTCGCCCAGCAGCGCATAGCGGTGCGCGCGCCAGTGCAGCCAGCTGATCAGCGGGACCAGCGGCAGCAGCAGATAGGCGAGCGCGATAAGGGGACTGGCCAGATAGGCCGAGATGCCGAGGCCAAGGATCGGCACGGGCAGTGCGAAGACCAGCGGCACCCACCACATGGCCGGATCGACCGCGCGCATCGCCGGATAGTCGGTCTCCCAGGCAATCCGTGTCTCGCCCAGCACGTGGCGCAGCTCGTCTGCGGTGGCGAGCGGGGCGATGCTGTGATCGCTCTCCTTGTCGCTGTCGCTGGCGAGACTCTGCACCTTGAGTTCGTACCAGCCGAAGCGGCGGCGGATCGGGCCGGTGGCGATGACGGCGGCCTGGATGCGGTGCAGCGGCATGACGACATCGGTCAGCGTCAGCAGCCCGCGGCGGCGGCGAAAGCCGGTCTCGGTACGTTCGAGGCGGAAGCCATATTCGCGCAGGAAGGTGCGGACGATCCCGCCGACCAGCCCGACCACCACGAGCCCGATCAGCGCCGCAATCACCGATGCGATGCGCGCGGCAAGATCCAGCGCGGCGAACAGATCTTCGAGCCCCAGGAAATCGAGCAGGCGGCGCGGGTTCCAGAAGTCATCGGGCATCAGGAAGTCGAGATTGTTGACCACTGCGCCGACCACCGCGAAGAACACCAGCGAAAAATTGAAGACACCCGCGGTCAGGATGCGCTGGTTGTCCATGCCGAACAGCAACGGCGCCTCGGTCTGGGGCAGGGCTGTCGCCTCGGCACCGGCTTCGCTCTGGCCCGGGAGCGCGCCATCGGCCTGCTGGGCCTTGCGCAGGCGGATGACGTCGCGCAGCCGCTCGGCTTCGGCGAGGTCGACCGAATCGAGCGCGCCCTCGTCACCGCTGCCGCTGCTGCCGGTCTCCAGCCGGACCTTGGCGAGGCCGACCACCCGTGCGAGCGGACCCTGTTCCAGATTGACATCCTGGATGCGTTCATAGGGGATCGAGCGGACGTTGCGGCTGAACACCCCGCTCGCGATGCGCAGTTCCTCGGGATCGAGCCGGTACGAAAAGCGCCACCAGCGGTAGAATTCGAATCCGAACATGGCGAGGATCGCCACCAGCGCAAACAGCCCCACCCAGGGCTTGAGCTCGTCTGGCCCGGTGAAACGCAGCGCGATCAGGCCCAGAATTGCCTGGGGCAGCTGTCTGACCAGGTTGAGCATCAGGGTCAGCGGGTGGAGGCGCCGATCGCTGCCAGCGTCGGCAGCAGGCAGCGTGGCGGGCAGATCGGCGCTGAGAGCGTCGCTCATTCGGCCTCGCGGCGGATGTGCAGCCGCATCGCATCGCGCATCGCCTCGGCTTGATTTCGGGCAAGGCCGGGCAGGGTGACGATGCTGTTGTGCGTGCCGGCGGTGTGGACCGTCAGGCTGGCGAGGCCGAACATCCGCTCGATCGGCCCTTCGCCCAGATCGATATGCTGGATGCGCTTGAACGGCACGATGGTATCGGTGCGGAACATCCATCCGCGCGCGACGCGAAGCTGCTCCTGCGTGTCGCTGAAACCCCAGCGCTTCCATTTGCGCTGCGGCAGGAAGACGAGGATGAACGCAGCAAGCGCCAGCACCGGCGCTATGATCATGCCATGCTCGCCGACGTCCTTGGCGACCAGCGCGAACTCGACCACCGTTGCTGCAATCGTGACCGGCAGCAGCACCAGCGCGGTCAAGATGCGGATGACCGATCGGTAGCGCGGATCAAGCGGCTGAAGACCGGCGCTCAGTTCATCCGAAGATGGGACAGCGAAAACCAGATCGTCTGCCAGACTTGCCGACATTGCCGCGCGCTCCCTGCTCGCGAAGGCGAAGCGCCATCGCTCCTTCCTATATGCGCCAGGTGTGTTAGGCGTGCAAGGCGGTTGAGATCATTCCGGCGACGGCGCTTCCGGCTCGGGGCGCGGCGGCACTTCCTCGCCATTGGCCTGCGCGCGCATCGCGGCAGCGGCAGCTTCGCGTTCGGCCTTCCGCGCGTCGAGCTGTGCCTCGATCTCCTTCTGCCGCGCCTCGACGGCTGCAGCATCGCGGTCGATGTTCGACAGGCGACGCTGGCGCTCTTCCTCGATCAGACGACCGGCAATCGCCTCTTCACCCTGTTTCTTTTCGGCGCGTGCGGCCTGGACCAGCGTCTGCGTGCAACCGGTAAAGCCGCCCACGCCGACCGGCGAGCAGCTGTCGGTGCCGAAATTGCCGACGGTCTCCATCGAGCGGACGCGCTCGGTCCAGCTGGTATTGGCGATCGAATTGGGATCGCTGCGCAGTTTTTCGGGGATGCGATAGCGCTCCTGCTCGTCCATGCGCATGCACACGACGATCTCGTTCGGGTCGCTCGAGGGCTCGCAAGCGTCATCGCCATAGACGATCTTCTGGACGACCTTGTCGCCCGCATTGTCCTGCGCGGCGGCGGGGGCGGCGAAGGCCGTTCCGATCAGCAGCAGGGCTGCCAGGGTGCCGGTCTTCTTCATGTCGTCCTCCACTTGGATTCTGTCGTTCTTGGCCAATAGCCTGCGCCGGATGAACGGCGCGTGATCAGCGGTCAGATGCGCTTGGAAAGCGCAATTGCCGCGCGGCAGCCCATGCGGATCACCGCGCTCATCACCGGATAGCCGAAGGCCTGTTCGGCGCCTTCTGCCAGCGCACGATCCTTGTGCTCCAGCTCCTCGTCGCGGAACTTGGCGATGGCGGCGCTGAGCTCGGGGTCGCTGTCGCCCAGTTCCTCGAGCTGTTCGGCATAATGCCGGTCGATCTCGGTCTCGACCGCGACGGTGCAGGCCATCGCCGCCTTGGGACCGATGAGCGCGGTAACCGCGCCCAGGCCAAAGCCCGCGACATTCCAGAAGGGCTGCAGTGCAGTCGGGCGGACGCCGCGTTCGGCCATCAGCTTGTCGAAGAACGCGCGGTGCACCTCTTCCTGCTCGGCCATGCCCGCAATCGCGCGCGCTTCGGGTACATGATCGCCCATCACTGCGCGCTGCCCGGCATAGATGCGGGTCGCGCCATATTCGCCCGCCTGGTTGACGCGGATCATCTCCGACAGGTCAAGCTCCTTGCGGACGGGCTGGAGCGGTTCGTTCTCATGGGTCATGCGGCAATCGTCCCGGTCTTTCTGCGGCGCAGCAGCAGATAGATGGCGCTCGCCCCGGCCAGCGACAAGAGAAAATTATAGCCAGCCAGCGAGATGCCGAACAGCGACCAGGGCGCGGTGTCGCAGCGGACCAGGGGATTGGCCATGATCGAATTGAGCACGTCCTCGGTGGTGTTGCCCATCGGTGCGGCGGTGGCACAGCGGGTCAACCCTTCCCACCAGCCATATTCGACCCCGGCATGGAAACCGCCGATCAGTCCGCTGACCGCGATGGCGATCGCGGCGAGCGATGCCATGGCAACACCCAGGCCCTCGACACGCTTGACCGCGAGCACCGCGATCCCGCCCAGTACCAGCGCCGCCCAATGGGGCCAGCGCTGCCAATAGCACATCTCGCACGGGTACAGCCCGAACACATATTGGCTGATCAGCGCTCCGCCCAGCAGCGATGCGGGCAGAAGGAACGCCAGCCATGCGGCGAAACGCGGCGCGCGCGAAGTCATGTCAGCAAGCCCCCGATATTGGTGTGCAGCAAAGGATGCGAGATCAGTTCCGGCGCATTGCCGGACGTCCCCCGACAGCAGAACGCGCGGCGATCGGGCGGGTTGCCGAAAGTCGCGAACTGGCCAGCGTCGTGCGCTGCAGGGTGGCGAGCGCATAATAGAGCTGGAAGTCCTCGATGCCCTTTTCCTTGAGCTGCTCGGGCGTCATCGTGAAGCGCGGATCGTCCAGCTTGTCGACCTCCAGATCCTTGTCGTCGAGTCCGATCTCGTTGATCAAATGGCCACGCAGATCGGATTCGCGCAGCTTCATTCGCGTCTTGTAGTCGGGGTCGGAAATCTGCGGCACCGCGATATCGGGCTCGATACCGCCTTCCTGCACCGACTTGCCCGAGGGGGTGAAATAGCGCGCCGTCGTCAGCTTGAGCGCCGAGGTGCGCGAGAGCGGCAGCAGCGTCTGCACCGATCCCTTGCCGAAGCTGCGTTCGCCCATGACCAGCGCACGGCGATGATCCTGCAGCGCGCCTGCAACGATTTCCGAAGCCGAGGCCGAACCGGAATCGACCAGCACGATCAGCGGCAGGCCGCCGGTCGCATCGCCGGGCCGTGCATAATAGCGCTCGATATCGCCCTTGTGACGGCCACGCTGCGAGACGATCTCGCCCTTTTGCAGGAACACGTCGGAGACCGCGACGGCCTCGTCGAGCAGCCCGCCGGGGTTGGAGCGCATGTCGAGCACATAGCCGACCGGCTTGCGGCCCAGCTTGGCCTCGATATCCGCGATCGCCTGGTTCACATCCTCGCCCACGCTCGAGGTGAAGCTGGCGATGGTGATGATGCCGATATCGTCCTTCACTTCCCAGGTCACGGGCTTCAAGTCGATGATCGCGCGGGTGATGGTCACGTCGAACGGCTTGTCGCGGCCTTCGCGCACGATGGTCAGCTTGATCGAGGTGCCCGGTTCGCCGCGCATCTGATCGACCGCATCGTCGAGCGTGCCGCCATAGATCAGCTTGCCGTCGAGATGCGTAATATAGTCGCCGGCCTTGATCCCAGCCTTGTCGGCGGGGGTCTCGCGGGTGGGGGCGATCACCTTGACCGCGCCGTCCTGCATCGTCACCGACAGGCCAAGGCCACCATACATGCCCTCGGTCTGGGTACGCAGATTGGCGAAATCGCGCGCGTCGAGATAGCTCGAATGCGGGTCGAGCGCGGCGAGCATGCCGTCGATCGCGCCGCGCACCAGCTTGTCGTCATCGACCGGCTCGACATAATCGGTCTTCACCCGCTCGAAAATGTCGACGAATTTCGCGATCTCCGCCTGGGTGTCGGATTCGACCTGCGAAATGGCCGAGGTGGTGATCGGCACCAGGGCCACCGCAAGCGCGATGGCAGAGGCTCGGGCGAGGCGGGATTTCATCATCGAATGGCAACCTTGTTCTTGAACCGGCTATGTCGGGCCCGGATCGTGCCGCTTCTGGCCATCGACGATGGCAACGGCATTCCCCAGGCAGGTGCTTCGCGCTTACCCCTGGCGCGGCCCATGCAATCTAGTCCTGCGCGCGCCCAATTGCCAGATGCTTTGCCACCGGCACCGGATGCGCTTCGACCAACGCCTGTTGTGCGTGCGAAAGCTTGCTGCGCGGTGAACGGACGCTGTCAGGAGATAAGGGCGGCAATGTCGATCGGACGCCCGTTGCGGCGCAGCTCGACGGTGATGCGCGGACGGTTGTCGGCAGCGCGGCCGATCGGGTCGCCCTGCGCGATGCGTTCGCCGACTTTCAACCGCGTGCGCGCCAGCCCGGTGATCAGGCTGGTCCAGCCACCGACATGTTCGATGATGACGATCTGGCCGAAGCCGCGATAGGCTCCGGCAAAGGCGATGCGGCCATCGGCCGGCGCGACCAGTTGCGCGCCGGGCCGCGTGGCAAGCGTCAGCCCGCGCGATCGCACGCCGGTCGCGGCGACCTCGCCAAAGCCGGTGACGATCGCGCCGGCCGCGGGCAGCCGATAGGCGGGGCGGGCGTTGGTGGCGGGCGGCGCGGCATTTTCGACCACCTCAGAGGCTTGCGGGCGGGGCGGGCGAAGGACCGGGCCTTCCAACGATGCGAGTTGCTGGCGCAGCGTCGCGCTCGCCTCGAGGTCATCCACCAGGCTGTCGAGATCGCGCGCGCGTTCGCTCAAACCCAGCGCGCGTTCCTCCTCGAGCCGCGAGGTGCTCGCCAACTCGCGGGACCGGTTGCGCGCGCGCGCCTCGAGCCGGGCAAGCTCGGCGCGGCGATAGGCGAGCTGCTGGCGACCCTCGCGCTGCAGCGCGGCGGCGCGCGTCGCCTGGTGCGCGAGATCGCGCGAACGGGCGATGTCCTTGCGTAAGCTTGCGGTTTCCGCCTCGACCCGGGGCAGGGTGGTGGCGAGCACCGCACGGACGCGCACCAGGTCATCGATCGATCCGGGCTGAACCAGGGCGAGTACGGTGGGCCGCCGCGCCATGGATTGCAGCGCGGCCGTCAGCCGGGCGAGCGGCTGCTGGCGCGCGGCGAGCCTGGCCCGCTGCGCGCGCTGCAAGGTCGCGATGATCTTGACCCGCGCTTCGGCAGCGGCAATCTCGGCTTCGGCCTGCTGCACGCGCGAGGCGACGACACGCGCTTCGGCACGTGCCTTGTCCGCCTCGGCCACGGCGCTGTCGGCCTGGCGTTCGAGCGTGGCACTGCGCCGGGCGGCGGCTTTCGCATCGGCGAGCGCGCGGGCGAGTGCGGTGCGCTCCTGTTCGAGCAGATTGACGGGGCGGGCAGGCGCGGCGGCGCTGCCGGGCAGCGCTGCGATCACGGCGGCTCCTGTCACCATCGCGAGAACAAGCGCACGCATCCGCACAGCGTCAGCCTTCGCGATGATAGGGATGGCCGGCCAGGATGCTGGTCGCGCGGTAGAGCTGTTCGGCGAGCATCGCGCGCGCCATCATGTGCGGCCAGGTCGCCTTGCCGAACGCGATCAGCAGATCGGCATTGGCGCGTTCGGCATCATCGAAGCCGTCCGCCGCGCCGATCAGGAAGCGGGTTTCGCGCACGCCATCGTCGCGCCAGCGGCCGAGCTTCTCGGCGATTTCCATCGAGGTCAGCTGCTTGCCGAGTTCGTCGAGCATCACCGTGCGGCTGCCCTGCGGCGCGGGCGGAACGGTGCCACCGCGATCGGGCAGTTCGGTGATGCTGAGCGGCCACTGGATGCGCTTGGCATAGCGCTGCACCAGCTCGGCCTCGGGCGACCGGCCGATCTTGCCGCGCGCGATGATGTGCAGGCGCATGCTGCCTCAGCCCCCCGGCCTGTTACAGGCTCAGGCGTTCGGAGCCTCGGGCGCGTCGCCAAAGGCCCACATGCGCTCCAGATTGTAGAAGCTGCGCACCTCGGGACGGAACAGGTGGACGATGACATCGCCCGCGTCGATCAGCACCCAATCGGCATTGGTCAGCCCTTCGATCCGCGCGCTGCCACCGGCTTCCTTGATCCGCTCGGCCAGCTTCTGCGCCATCGAGGCGACCTGGCGGGTCGAACGGCCCGAGGCGATCACCATGAAATCGGCGATGTTGCTCTTTCCGGCGAGCGGGATCGAAACCACCTCCTGCGCCTGATCGTCGTCGAGCGACTGCATCACCAGCGCGTGCAGCTTGCTGGCTTCGGCCAGTTGCAGATCGGTGGCCGACGGGGGCGGGCTGGCGACCGACTGATGGGCTTGAGAGAGGTTGGTCAATGGAGCTCCTTGCACAAAGGCATCTGTTGAACGGATGCGGCACCGCAAGCGTTGCGATGGCGCACGAGGGGAAAGGGCGGGTTGAAGGAAACGTCCTGAAGGACGGGCGGAGTGGCTGGACCGGCTGTCACGCAAAGACCTGCCGGGTTACTGCATCGCGCACGATTGTGTCGGCGTAATCCAGAAACCAGTCGGGATCCTGACGGCGCAGGGCCGTGGCAGATCGCGGATCAGGACGAAAGCGCATCAGCACAAGCGCTGGCAAACTCCATCGTGTCCAGTCTCTTGCCTGGCTGCGGGGACGGACACGATGCCCGAACCAGGCCATTGCGGGGCCCGAAATGGCGGCGCCATCATATCCCGGACGGGCGACAACTGCAATCGGCATTTGCCGGGCGATGGTGCGCCAGTGCTTCCAGCGGTGGAATCCCGCCAGATTGTCCGCGCCCATGATCCAGACGAAGTCGCGTTTTGGATAGCGCGACGTGATCTTTTCGAGCGTCTCGACGGTGTAGCGCGTGCCCAGTTTGGTCTCGATTCCGGTCGCGCGAATCCGGCTGCGCCGCGTCATGACGCGCGCCGAGGCGAGCCGCGCCTTGAACGGCGCCATGTCACTTGCTCCGTCCTTCAGCGGATTGCCAGGGCTGACCAGCCACCAGATTTCGTCGAGCCCCAAGGCCTCCATCGCGAACAGGCTGATCGCCCGGTGCCCGCGATGCGCCGGGTTGAACGATCCGCCCATCAGGCCGGTGCGGACGGGACGGCCGTTCATGGTTCGATGCTCCAGTCCTGGCGCTCGTGAAGGACGCGGAGGATGTGCAAGCCCTGATCGCCCGCGCGATAAATGATCAGGAACGGCGTTCGTACCATACGCCATTTGCGGTGATCGGCCGATCCGACCGGTGCGCCGATTTGAGGGAGTTCGGACAAGCGGGCGATGGCCTTTTCAAGCGCGCTGACCAAATCCAGTGCATATCTGGCGTCGTCGTCGAGCGCCTGCCGATAGATGATGTTGAAGTCGTCCTGCGCGCGCAGCGACCAGGTGACGCGCATCACGCCGCTTTATCTTGCTCTTGCTGGGCTTTGGCGTCCTGCTCGGCAATCTTGGCCTTGGCTTCGGAGCGCAAGTTGGCGACCCACTCCTCCATCTGCTCCTGCGTGAGGAAGCGCCCGGCGGCGATGTCGTCCTCGCCCTGCTGGATGAAGTCCATCATTGCGACTTCGGCGCGCACCATCTTCTCGATCGCGCGCGCGGCGAGCCAGGAGCGGCTGCGGCCCTGCGCTTTCGCAACACGATCGACCAGGTCCATGATCTCGGGATCGATACGGGCGGTGATGATCTGCGACTTGCTCATGTCCGCATGTATACATTGTATACGTGGGCGCGGCAACCTCGGCTCAGGCGCGGATATGGCCCTCGCCGTCGACCAGCCATTTATAGGTGGTCAGCCCTTCGAGCGCCACGGGCCCACGCGCGTGCAGCCGTCCGGTGGCGATGCCGATCTCGGCGCCGAGCCCGAATTCGCCGCCATCGGCAAACTGGCTCGAGGCGTTGACCATCACGATCGCGCTGTCGACCTCGGCCTGGAAGCGGGCGGCGGCGTCCATGTCGCTGGTGATGATCGCATCGGTATGGCCCGAGCTGTGCCGCGCGATATGCGCGAGCGCGCCGTCGAGCCCCGCGACGAAGCCGACAGACAGGATCGCGTCGAGATATTCGGTATCCCAGTCCTCGTCGCTGGCCGACACGGCGCGCGGTTCGAGCTCCATCACCATGTCGTCGCCGCGCAATTCGCAGCCCGCATCGGCGAGCGCGGCGAGCAGCGATGCGCCATGCGGATAATCGCGGTCGATCAGCAGCGTCTCCATCGATCCGCATACGCCGGTGCGGCGCAGCTTGGCGTTGAGCGCAATCTTTTCCGCCATCGCCGGATCGGCGCTCGCATGGACGAAGCTGTGACAGATGCCGTCGAGATGCGCGAGCACGGGAACGCGCGCATCGGCCTGGACGCGCGCCACCAGCGACTTGCCGCCGCGCGGAATGATGAGGTCGATACCGCCCGCCGCCGCGAGCATCGCGCCGACGGCTGCGCGGTCCTGGGTCGGCACGAGCTGCACTGCGGCTTCGGGCAGGCCCGCCGATGCGAGGCCGCGCGACAGGCTGGCGTGAAGCGCGCGGTTGGAGTGCATTGCCTCGCTGCCGCCGCGCAGGATCGCGGCATTGCCCGATCGGACGCAAAGCACCGCAGCGTCGACGGTGACGTTTGGGCGGCTTTCATAGATGATGCCGATCACGCCGATCGGCACGCGCACCCGGCGCAGCGTCATGCCGGCAGGCGCGGTGCGCCGGTCGATCTCCTCGCCTACCGGATCGGGCAGGGTGGCGACGGCTTCGACGCTGTCCGCAATCGCTGCGAGCCTCGCCTCGTCGAGCTTCAGCCGGTCGAGCATCGCCGCAGACAGTCCGCGCGCTTCGCCCGCCGCCATGTCGCGCGCATTGGCCGCGAGGATCGGCTCCGCATCCTCACGCAGTGCGGCTGCGGCGGCGCGCAGCGCATCGGCCTTGGTGGCATCCGGCAGGGTGCGCAGCAGTTTGGCGGCATGGCGCGCGGCGGTGCAGCAGGTGGCGATCACGTCCTGCGGTGAGGCGCTGGCGGTGCTGGCAACGGCTTCAATCATGGCTGCGGCGTGTAACAGCCAAGCCAAAAGGTTCCAAGCCGCGACTCGGTTCGTCGCAAATATAGGAAAAAAACGACTCGCAACCGTTTGCTGCGACGATTCTGGCAGGGGGAATGACAAGAAAATTGCGGAAAAATCACGCCAGGTTGCAACTCATCGCACGACTCGTCCGATTCGTGGCAAAGCCGCAGGAGTCGATTCGCTATCCATCGGACCCTTTGCTAGCGGCGCTGCGGGGTCAATTTTAGGGTCGAACGGGTCGCATGCGCATTCTAACGATGCGCAAGCGCGTAACGGACGCGCTTGCGCTATGGTTCCCTGATCGTGAATTTTTCATGCGGTCACAGGGGCAGATCAAATTCGTCAAGGTCTCTGCACGCCTGCAGATGACCGTCGCCGGGGCTGTGGCCGCTGCATTGCTGTTGTGGCTGGTCGTCACGCTCGCGATGCTGGTCAGCCAGTACAGCATCAGCATGGAGCGCCTAGCACTCGTCCAGCGCCAGGCCGAGATCGAAAGCTCGGCGAGCCGGGTCAAGGCCTATCGCTCCTCGGTCGAGGACGTTGCCAAGGACCTCGAGAAGCGCCAGGCTTTTCTGGAGGACATCGTCACCAGCTATATCGGCGAGCAAGCCGCGAGCGAGGATGCGAGCACCGTCGTCGGCAGCACCGAAAAGGGCACCAGCGACGAGGCCGCGCAGACCGCGCGCAAGATCAGCGCGATGGTCCCCGAAGCGGCAGGGCTCGCCCGGATGGAAGCGCGGCAGATCGCATTTGTTGAACAGCTTACCCGCGCCGCCACCGTCCGCGCGCGCAATGCCGAACAGGCAATCCGCAAGTTCGGACTGAACCCGGAGAGCGTTGCCAAGGCCAGCGCCAACGCACAGGGTGGTCCGTTCATTCCGTTCAAGGGCTCGGGCAATGCCCGGCTCGATCCGCGCTTCACCACTCTGGGCCAGACGCTCGCGCGCATGGACGCGCTGGAGCGTGGCCTCGTCGCCATCCCCTCGGGCACGCCCGCTGTGGCCCCCGCGATCACCAGCGGTTTCGGCTATCGCCGTGACCCGTTCACCGGCGCCGCCGCCTTGCACAGCGGCATCGATTTCAAGGGCGCGCCCGGATCGCCGATCCTTGCCGCGGCGCAGGGCAAGATCGTTTTCGCCGGCGTGAAATCGGGCTATGGCAATTGCGTCGAAGTGGCGCACGGCAACGGCCTGGTCACCCGCTATGCGCATATGTCGTCGATCGGCGTGAGGGTCGGTCAGAAGGTCGACAAGGGCGAGCGGCTGGGCGGCATGGGCAGCACCGGTCGTTCCACCGGCACGCACCTGCATTTCGAGGTGCGGCACAATGACCGCGCCATGAACCCGCGCCCGTTTCTGGAGGCCAATCGCGATGTTCTCAAGATCCAAGCCGTCGCCGAACAGCGGACCGACGACGCCGCCCGCTAACGCCCGCTCGAACAGGTCAGGAAGCAGCATGGTCGGACATTCCACCTTCTCGGTTATCGGCGCGGACGTCGTGATCACCGGCAATATCTCGGCCACGGTCGACCTGCATGTCGATGGCCGGGTGGAAGGCGACATCTCCTGCGCCTCGCTGGTGCAGGGCGAAGCGAGCAGCATCCACGGCGCGATCAGCGCCGAATCGGCGCGACTTGCAGGTACGGTCGACGGATCGGTTGACGCGCGCGATCTCGTCATCACCGCAACCGCCAATGTCACCGGCGATGTCAGCTACGAGACGATCACGATCGAACAGGGCGGCCATGTCGATGGCCAGTTCCGCCACAAGAGCAAGGTCATCGCGCCAAAGATCGCGAGCGGCGACGACAAGCCGGCCCTGATGCTCTCGAACGGCTGACGACCGCCCGGGCGCGGGCGGCGCAAATGCCGCCTTGCGCTGGGCGATGGCTGGCGTAATCATCGTCGCCATGACCAAGCCCGTCCCGCACCGCCTCGCCACCGTCGTTCTTGTCACTGCCCTGCTTGCCGCGTGCCAGCAACCGGCGGAGAAACCGGCCGAGGGCGATCCGCAAGCCGGGATCGAGCTGCCGCCGGGCCATCCGCAGATCGACCTGTCTCAAGGCGATGTCGCGGCAGAGGCGGGCGCTGCGCAGCATCCGCCGGTGATGAGCCTCGACGGCGAGGGGCTGCGCCTGGTCGATCCCGATAGCGGCGCGACCCGCCCGCTTTCCTTCGGCGTGCCGCTCGATCAGCTCAAGCTGGTTACCGAAAAGCTCAAGGGCCCCGCCGAGGCCGGCCGCGCCGAGGAATGCGGGGCAGGGCCGCTCGCCTATCTCAGCTGGAAGGACGGGCTGACGCTCTATGCGCTTGACGGGCTGTTTGCCGGATGGGCGCTCGATGCGGCGGACAGTCCCGCAGCGAAGGGCAAGGACGGAAAGCCTTTGCCCAGGCTAACCACGATCAGCGGCATCGGCATCGGTTCGACTCGCGCGCAGCTGCTCGATGTCTATGACGCGAAGATCGAGCAGACGACGCTGGGCACCGAGTTCAATGCCGCCGGGCTTTCGGGCATTCTCGACGGTACCGGCGCGAAGGCGAAGGTGACCAACCTGTGGTCAGGGGTGAACTGCGTCTTCCGCTGACATCCGTGTCAATATGCGCTTCTGACCGTTCGCCGCGCTGGATTTGCGTGCAGCATTGGTGCAGGTTCGCGCGGCCGGCGCGGGGCCGACTCGCAGGGGGCTGCGGGTCCGGAAAATCGTTCCCACGCAAGCCCGGCGCTGATTGGGGGAATTCATGAACAAGTCTGGATCGCGCGGCTTTTCGCGCAAGACGCTGCTGTGCGGCGTAGGCCTTGCCGTGCTCGCGCTTGGTGCGCCGGTAATATCGGTTGCAGCCGCACCGCCCGCCGCTGCCCAGGCGGCCAAGCTGCCCAAGCCCTATGTGTCGCGCGCGATCGATGCAACGCTGATGGAGCTGACCCCGGCGGTGCGCTCGCAGTTCGGCATCAAGCCCAGGGTCAAGGGCGTTCTCGTCATCTCGACCGATCCCAGGGGCATTGCCGCCAAGAACAAGATCGTCCCCGGTGACATCATCACCGATGTGCGCGGCAAGCGGGTGCTCAAGCCGATCGATGTCGATACGCACGTGCTCTATTTCCTGAAAAAGGGCGACAGCGCGTTCCAGTTCGGCGGCAATCGCCAGAACGCCCGGTTCAGCACGGCGGCGGAAATCACGCTCGCGCTGTTCGATGCGGTGATCGATCTGGCGACCATCGGTTCCTGGGCCTCCTATTCGACCCCGACCTTCAGCTATGCCAGCTATTACGAGGAATACAGCACCGTCATCGTCGAGGAATATACCTATAGCGAGACGATCATAGAGGAGACGATCACCTCCGAAAGCTATGTCAGCGAGATCAGCTCGGAAGAATCTTCCTATGAGGAAACCAGCGAAAGCTATGAGGAAAGCTCCGAAGAGGTGACCGAGGAATCGTCCGAGGAAAGCGCCGAAGAGGTCAGCGAGGAATCGTCCGAGGAGGAGTCGGCAGAAGCAGCCGATGAGTCCGAGGAAGAGGCCGACGAAGCCGAAGAAGCTGACGAGGCTGATGAGGCGGACGAGGCCGATGAGGCAGAAGACGAAGCCGAAGAGGCGGACGAAGCCGAAGCCGAGGAAGCCGAGGAGCCTGAGGAAGAGGAAGCCGATGAACCCGAGGACGAGCCCGAGGAAGACGATTCGGGCGGCGATGAAGAGCCCGAGCTCTGATAGCCCATCCGGCCCGCTGGCAGCAGCGGCGGGCCGGGCATGAGCTCGCGCTTCCTTTCCGTCGAGCGCGGGCAGATCGCCACGGTGGTGACGCATCTGGAGATGCGCAGCCGGCCGGGCCCACGCCCGGTAAAGCCTGTGCCGTTGCGATTGAAGCGCTGGAAGGCGCCCGATAACGACAAGTATCGCACGCTCTATCGCCGCGTCGGCGAGCCGTGGCTGTGGTTTTCGCGGCTGGTGATGGCCGATGACGCGCTGGCGGCGATCCTCACCGACCCGGCGGTCGAGATCTTCGCGGTGCTCGATCCGAAGGGCATCGAGATCGGGCTGCTCGAACTCGACTTTCGTGAAGCTGTCCAATGCGAGATCGCGTTTTTTGGGCTGATCCCGCAGCTCACCGGCCAGGGCTTTGGCGGCTGGCTGATGGGCCAGGCGCTGTCGCTGGCCTGGCGCGCTGGGGTGGAGCGCGTCTGGGTGCACACCTGCACGCTCGATGATCCGCGCGCGCTCGGCTTCTATATCGCGCAGGGGTTCACCGCGACGGGCCGCGAGATCGAACTGCTCGACGACCCGCGCCTCACCGGGCTGATCCCGAAGGACTGCGCCCCGCACGTGCCGCTGATTGGGTGATCGCGTAAAAAATTCTCCCCCGGCTTTCCGGGGCCAGCTGCCGTTTCCAAATCCTCCCACAGCTTGCTGGGGCCAGTTGCCTGATTTCAAATCCTCCCACAGCTTGCTGGGGGAGGGGGACCGCCCGCGAAGCGGGTGGTG
>LSHP01000139.1 GCA_001555775.1 Acidovorax delafieldii
TCCCCATCCCCCGTCACCCCCGCGAACGCGGGGGTCCCGCTTTTCCGCTGGCATCGCACAACCAGCGGGATTCCCGCTTTGCCGGGAATGACGATAACAGGACCAAGACCATCATGACCCACCCCGCCATGAGCGAACCCGAAGAAACCGTCTGGCAGGGCCGGTTCATCACCACCAAACGCCGCGGGACATGGGAATATGTCTCGCGCAGCCGCGGGATTGGCGCGGCGGTGATCCTCGCAGTGTACAACGGCGCGGTGGTGCTGGTCGAACAGTTCCGCGTTCCGCTGGGGCGCAACTGCCTGGAACTGCCCGCCGGGCTGATCGGCGACGAGCAAAGCGGCGAGACCCCCGAACTCGCAGCCGCGCGCGAACTCGAGGAGGAAACGGGCTTTCGCGCTGGCCGGATCGAGAATCTCGGCGAATTCTTCTCTTCGCCCGGCATGGTCAGCGAATGCTTTCACCTGATGCGCGCACACGATCTGGAACGGGTGCATGCAGGCGGCGGCGTCGCGGGCGAGGAGATCAGCGTCCACGTCGTGCCACTGGCAGAGCTGGATACCTTCATCGCCGCAAAGCGCAGCGAAGGCTGCGGCATCGACGTGAAGCTGCTGCTGTTGCTCGGCGCGAAGATGCTGGGCTGACCGGCGCTCCGGTCAGCCCGATCGCGGCTTACCCTTTGCCCTTGGTCTTGGTCTTGCCCTCGCGGCAATTGGCGGCGAGGAAATCGATGATCATGCCCGCAATATCCTTGCCGGTGGCATTCTCGATCCCCTCCAGCCCCGGCGAGCTGTTAACCTCCATGATCACCGGGCCGTGATTGGAGCGCAGGATATCGACGCCCGCGACATTGAGACCCATGACCTTGGCCGCGCGCACGGCAGTCGAGCGTT
Organism: Acidovorax delafieldii; assembly: GCA_001555775.1. Taxonomy (GTDB): domain Bacteria; phylum Pseudomonadota; class Alphaproteobacteria; order Sphingomonadales; family Sphingomonadaceae; genus Blastomonas; species Blastomonas delafieldii_A. Next base: position 894 of record LSHP01000139.1, read on the forward strand.
CCTCGGGGGTGATCTTGATCGCCCTGGCGCTGCCGCCGCGGTGCAGGTTCGACCGGAAATCGCCCTTCGCCCCGGTGCGCATCATCGATGCGACGACCTTGCCGCCGATCACGAAGATGCGGATGTCGCTGCCATCGGCTTCCTTGATGAACTCCTGCACCAGGATATTGACGTTCGCGCCGCGAAACGCCTCGATGACCGACTTGGCCGATTTCTCGGTCTCGCCCAGCACGACGCCGATGCCCTGCGTGCCTTCGAGCAGCTTGATGACGACGGGCGCACCGCCGACGATCTTGAGCACCTCGTCGGTCTGCTTCGGGTCATGCGCAAAGGCGGTGACGGGCAGGCCCAGGCCATGCTTGGCAAAAATCTGCATCGAACGCAGCTTGTCGCGCGAGCGGCCGATGGCGACGCTCTCGTTCAGCGACCACACGCCCATCATCTCGAACTGGCGCAGCACCGCCAGGCCATATTGCGTGATCGACGCCCCGATGCGCGGGATCACCGCGTCATATTTGCCGATCGGTTCGCCATGATATTGCGCGCCGGGCCGGTGCGAGGTGACGTTGAGCGTCACCCGCAGCGTGTTGAGGATGTCGACCTCGTGTCCCCGCTCGCGCGCCGCCTCGCACAGGCGGACATGCGAATAGAGATTGGGATTGCGCGCCAGCATCGCGATTTTCATTGGGGGCACTTCATCTGTCGGTTTCCTCTGGCAGGCCGAGCGTCCATTTGCGTCGGCAGTCGACGCGAAAGCCGCGCCGCAGCGCCCGGCGGCCAATCAATATGGGGAAGTTCATGGTGTTGCGGTTGGCCAAGGTCATGTGCCCTTTCCAGCGCACGCTACCAAGGACCATGGTCGTTTCGATGACATAGCGCAGCTCGATCGCTCCGTTCGAGCTCTTGACGCTGCGCTGCTCCACTCCGGGCGCGCGATACTTGCGTGCCGCCTCGCCGCGATGCGCGCGAAACCAGAATTCGACGACCAGCTGGCCGTCGATCATCACCGGCTTGACGCGGGTTGCGTGGATGGAAGAGGTCGCTGCCCCGGTATCGATCTTGGCCTTGATCTTCGACAGGCCAAGGTCGGGCAGGTCGACGCATTCGACCCAGCCGATATCGATCGGTTGCCGGTCTGCTTTCGGGGTGCGGAGAGACCGGGCCATCGCCGCGCCCGTTAACAGGCGCGGCGACGAATGCAACAGGGTTGCGGCGAGCAGTTCGTCCTGCCCGCCGCACCCTTCACGGCGTCAGACTACGCCAAATGCGAGCATGGCATCGGCGACCTTCTTGAAGCCCGCAATGTTCGCGCCCTTCACATAGTCGATATAGCCGCCGCCCTGATCGCCATATTTGATGCAGCTGTCATGGATGCCGGACATGATGTCCTTGAGCATCTGCTGCAGCTCCTCTTCCTTCCACGCGCGACGCTCGGAATTCTGGCTCATTTCGAGGCCCGAAACCGCGACGCCGCCGGCATTGGAAGCCTTGCCCGGCGCGTAGAGGATCTTGGCCGCCTTGAACGTGTGCACGCCGTCGAGATCGGTCGGCATGTTCGCGCCTTCGGACACCGCGATGCAGCCATTGGCGACCAATGTCTTGGCATCCTCGCCCAGCAGCTCGTTCTGCGTGGCGCAGGGCAGCGCGACATCGCAGGGCACGCCCCAGGGGGTCTTGCCCGAATGGAAGGTGGCATTGGGGAAGGCTTCGACATATTCCTCGATCCGGCCCCGGCGGTGCGTCTTGTGTTCCTTCACCCAGTTGATCTTGTCCTGGGTGATGCCATCGGGATCATGGATGAAGCCGCCCGAATCGGACAGGGTGAGCACCTTGCCGCCGAGCTGCACGATCTTCTCCGCCGCGTGCGTGGCGACATTGCCAGAGCCGGAGATGACCGCCGTCTTGCCGACCAGGTCCTGGCCCTTGGTGGCGAGCATGTTGGCGAGGAAATAGACCGCACCATAGCCGGTCGCCTCGGTGCGGATCAGCGACCCGCCCCATTCCAGCCCCTTGCCGGTGAGCACACCGGTAAACTGGTTGGTGATGCGCTTGTACTGGCCGAACATGTACCCGATCTCGCGGCCCCCCACGCCGATATCGCCGGCAGGCACGTCGACATCCGCGCCGATATGGCGATAGAGCTCGGTCATGAAGCTCTGGCAGAAGCGCATGATTTCGCGCGTGCTCTTGCCCTTGGGGTTGAAGTTCGATCCGCCCTTGCCGCCGCCCATGGGCAGGCCGGTCAGCGCGTTCTTGAAGGTCTGTTCGAAGGCCAGGAATTTCAGCACCGATTCGGTGACCGAGGGGTGGAAGCGGATGCCGCCCTTGTACGGGCCGATGGCGTTGTTGTTCTGCACGCGCCAGCCGCGCTGCACGCGGATATTGCCGTTATCGTCCTCCCAGCAGACGCGGAACGAGACGACACGGTCGGGTTCGGCAATGCGGCGCAGGATCTGCTGCGCGTGATATTGCTCCTTGTCCGCCATGAAGTCGAAAATGTCTTCGGCGACTTCCTGCACCGCCTGGACGAACTCCGGCTGGTGCGGGTTGCGCTTCTTCACGCCTTCCATGAAGGTCGGCAAGTCTACGTGATCGGATACGGCCATAGGTCCCCCCTTTGAGGTGGTGCTGCGAACTGCGCGACCCGGCCCCAATGCAGCGAACTCTCCTGATTCGCCTGCATTGCTGCGCGAACTCTAACGCAAAACCCGCGCTGCGAAAGTGCTAATCCGCACAGAAAGGGGCAGCATTCCGGGGCTCGCAGCCAGCATGGCCGTTCGAGCGATGACGCTCATGCTGCACGCATGCGGTGCAGCATTGCCGGGATCAGCGACCGCCCTGCTCTTCATCCTCATCGCGCGCCGGTCGCGTCAGCGGACGCGTGCCGGGCTTGTAGCGCTTGGGCGCGCCGGGGTCCGCTACGACAGGTTTCGCAGCCGGCTTGGCAGCCGCAGGCTTCTCGATAGGCTTGGGGGGAGTCGCCTCCCCGCTGGACACGCTATCGTCGGGTCCGAGATCGGTGACGAGCGCGCTGACACCGCCCGGCGATCGCGCCGTTGCGGGCGCGTCCTCGTCCGGTACAGAGTCCTCCTGAAGAGTGGCAGGCTTGTCATCGGCCGGCTTGCTCGCCTCGCCCGCTCCGACCAGCGGCCCCAGCGCCATGCCGAGCCGCGAGAGCTGGGCGACCATCACCCCGTTCACGGCGGGCGCGATCTCGGACATCTTCATGCGCATATAGCCGCCGACGACATAATCCATCGTGATGCGCGTGCCACCCTTGACCGGCGCCAGCGTGAACGTCAGCGCGCCGGTCACCGCCTCGCCCTGTAACGGTCCCAGCCCGCCGGAAAGACGCAGCAGCTTGCCCGGATCGACATAGAGGATCTGCATGTGCTGCACGCTGCCGCGAAGCGTCCGCTGCGGTGCGCCGCTTTCGGTCGTCGCCTCATTGGGGATCAGTTCACAGAAACAGCCGCCCGCCTGCGCATCCATGTACAGATTTTCGGCATTGCCGGTCCATGTGTGATCCTTGTCCCACCATTTGGCGGGTGTCCGCAGCATGGCGAAGGTGGCATCAGGATCGGTGGAGACGGTGACGCTGTGCTGGACGACAAAGCCGTTATCGGCCTGCTGAACAATCTCGGCCCGGGCAGGCGTGACGACGGCCAGCGTGGCGGCGAGTGCGGCAAAAGCGGTGCGCATGGAAAATCCCCTCGATCAGCCGCACAGCCATGCCGCCGAAAGCGCGCCGGGGCAAGTGGGGGCATAGGCAAGCCCCTCACCCGATTGTCAGGATCACGCCAGGACGTGATCGGCGACAAAGCCGTTGCGCTGGCGCTCGAAGCCGAAATTGCTGGTCGGGCCATGGCCGGGCACGAATACGGTGTCATTGCCCAGCGGCCAGAGCTTCTGGGTGATCGAATCGATCAGGTCCTTGTGATTGCCGCGCGGAAAGTCGGTGCGGCCGATCGAGCCCTGGAACAGGACATCGCCGACGATCGCCAGCTTCGAAGGCGCGTGGTGGAAAACGACATGGCCCGGCGTGTGGCCGGGGCAATGGATCACGTCGAGCACCAGATTGCCGACGGTGACGGTATCGCCGTCCTTCAGCCAGCGATCGGGCTCGAACACCGATCCGGCGATCCCGTAATTGCGGCCATCATCGTCGAGCCGCGAGATCCAGAACCGGTCTTCCTCATGCGGCCCCTCGATCGGCAGGCCCAGTTCCTTGGCGAGCGTGCCGGTCTCGCCGCAATGGTCGATATGGCCATGCGTCACGAGCAGCTTTTCCAGCGTTACCCCCGCCTGTGCCACCGCGGCCTTGAGCTTGGGCAGATCGCCGCCGGGATCGACCAGCGCGCCCTTCATCGTCTCAGTGCACCAGAACAGCGTGCAGTTCTGCTGCAACGGCGTCACCGGAATGATCGCAGCACGAAGCGGCGGCTGGGCGGGATTGGCGGATGCGTCGGTCATGTAAGGCTATGTGGCAAGGATGGCGGGAGGGTGCAAGTCAGTCGTCCTCGATAGACCAGAGCGGCGCATCCAGCGCCTTGGCAATAGCCCGGCGCAGCTTGGCCGTTCCGCGTGCTGCGCCGGATTCGATCTTGCTCAGCCAGACCTGGCTGCATCCTGACTTGGCGGCGAGGTCAGCCTGCGAGAGGCCGCGAAATTTGCGCCAGGCCGCGATCGGCGACAAACCATCGTTGAGCATCAAACCGACGACTTCACCGGGAACGCCCTGCTCGCCCTGGCGCATGCGTTCCAGTTGCAGGGTAGCGGCGATGACATCCTCGGCATCTTCGGCCAGTTCGCGCAGTCGCTCAAACTCGGCGGCGGTCAGCACGACCATCCTGGTGCCGTCGGGCGCGGTAAAATGCTGTGGTTCATATCCCATCACTGCACCTCAATCATAAGCACTGCCGCGCGACGCGACCCGCACCACATGAACCACAACCATGTCCTGGTTGAAGATCACGCGCCAATCGCCGACCCTCAAACGCCAGAGCCGCTCCTCGCCCCTGCAACCGCTTGACCTGATTGGTGAGGCTCGCTGGATCTTCGGCATATTGTGCAACCTTTGCCTAAATGCGTTTCGCCGTCGCGTTGTCGATCGACCGCAACGTCTTCAGTGCATCCCGGGCGTAGATGATCTGCCGCACGAAAGCGATCAATAACAAATCGTACAGAAATTCAATAACGGATCGTTTAAACCCGCCGCCCTGCCCAGATCACGTGGCCCACGATATGCACGCTCTCCGGCGCGACATCGGGATAGCTGGGGTAAAGCGCGTTGTCCGAGGTCACCGACAGCCGCCCGTCGGGACGAAAGGCGAGCCGCTTGACGATCAGCGCATCGTCCATGCGCAGCACGTGGATCCCGTCGCGGCGGCGCGCGGCGGTGCCGCCGTGCATCGCGACCAGGATGTCGTCGCCGTCGTTCAGCGTCGGCGCCATCGAATCGCCCTCGACGCGGATCATCGTTACCGCGTCCGACCCGGCACCCAGCCGCCGCAGCCACGCTTCGTCGAACGCAATCTCTGCGACCGGGGCTTCATCGTCCGCCAGCGCGCCGGGGCCGGCCGATGCGCCGACCGCCAAGCGCGGGATCAGGCGCATGCGCGCGGGCAAAGTCCGGTGCGGCTGGCTGACCCGCACGGGTACGCGCCCTGCCCTGCCGGGCCTCGTCTGCACCTCGTCGTCGGGCGCACCGAGCTGCGTCTCGCTCACACCGAAGAACTGCGCCAGGATGCGCCGGTCGCGCTCATCGAGCCTTTTGGGCGTACCGCGCTTGATGAACTGCTGGATATAGGCCGGATTCTTGCCGAGCAGTTGCGACACCCCGGCAAAGCTTACGCCCCGCGCCGCGATCAGCCTTTCCAGCGTCTGGCGAACATCCTGTTCCATAATGGACATATAGCATCGCGCAGGAATTTCTCAAGGATATTTCCTACATCTTGCGAATCGCTTATAGGAATATTCCTACGAACATCCCGCGGGTCGTCGCCCGCATCGAGACGCGAAGGAGAATGCGATGCCGCTGCTGCGCCTGGTCGAAATATTCCTGCGCGAAACGGGAATGCCGCGCACCCGCTTCGGTCGCCTGTCGGCGGGCGATCCACGTCTGGTCGATGACCTGCGCCGGGGCCGCGAGCCGCGCAAGGCCTTGCGGAATCGGATAGAACATTTCATGAACATTTACCGAGAGGAGCAGGCATGATCCACCAGAAGATTCGCCACGACCCCGCCACCGCGCTGATCCGCGCGGTGCTCACCCTCGCATCCGGCGCGGCCGAGCTGGACGAGCATCGCGGCACGAGCTGGGCCAGCGCGACCTTTACCGGCATGCGCCATGTGATGCGCATCTCGCTGTCGGGTGAGGATGGCATCCGCACCGGCGAGTGGCTGGCGAGCGTCCTGCCGGAGCATGAATTCCGCATCGCCGGACATCTTGTCGCCGATATCGCGGTCAGCGCCGTCCACCGCCGCGCCGAGGGCAACCCTGCGATGACCCTGACCATCGAGGCTCTGACGGTCGAGGCGGACTGACGTCCGCCTCTCCCCTCTCCTATCGCTGAAATCGCTCGTTCGCTTATTGACCCCTGGCGGTCAACATCGCCGGGCGCGGGCCGAGCCAGTCGGCCATGGTCACCGTATCGCTCACCTTGTACGGACGGCCCGCCTTGTTGAGGAAAAGCTTTTCCATCTCGCTGCGGGTGAAGGGCCGCGAGCCCAGGCGTCCGAAGATCGCCATCTGCCCGCCCGATTCATCGACCCCGCGGTCGCGGTCTAGCCCCTTGGCGACAGCGAGCGCCGCCGACGGGGTCTTCGCCCAGGCGATCAGCTCGGGCCTGGGATCGGGCGAGAAGCCGTAGAAATTGGGCTGGCTCGACGGCGAGGTGAGCTGCAGCACCTTCATGCCGTTGCGGCCATCGGCGACATAGGCGAACAGCGTCGCGTTGGTCGATCCGACGATCACATCCTCGGCATCGTTGAGAATGCCACCGGCGTTGTAGCGCATATATTCGCGCGGTGCCTCGGGATTGGTGATGTCGAGGATCACCAGACCGTCCTGCTTGGCGGCGACATAGGCGAAGGTGCGCGCGAGATAGAGCTTGCGCGCATCGGCCAGCCGCACCGTGCCCGAAGGCACCGCCACAGGCGCTTCGAGCCGCGTGATGTCGAACAGCTTGATGCCATCTGCATCGGTCACCCAGAGATAGCGGAACTGCACCGCGCTCGCCCGCGCATCGGTGAGCGGCAGCACCGCCATCAATTGCGGGTTGAGCTTGCTGTAGTCATAATCGCGCGGCGGATTTGCCGGGATCGGGTCGGACAGACGCACGACCACGAGCCCGGCATCGGCGGTGATATAGGCATAATCGCCCGCCAGCGTGATATGCCGCGCACCCTTCAGCACATTGTCCGGGTTCCAGGTCAGCGTGCGCTTGAAGAAGTTGTTACGGAACTCGCCATCGGCCAGCGTGTCGATATTGACCGCGATCAGACCTTCGACGCTGTCAGTGACGAAGGCATAATGATAGACCGCGTGGAACGGCTGCTCCTGATTGGCCTCGCGCATTTCGGGCGTGTTGCGGCTTGGCGCGATCGGCTGGGTCGTCGCGATCGCCATGCAGGTCGCGTTGGTGGTCTTCACATGCGTGTCATGGCCGAGCGACGAGAATGGCGCGCGGATGATCCGCTCCGAAAAGCCCTTGTTGCCGATCGAGGCGATGTCATAGGCTCGGAAACCGCCCTTGCCTTCCGCGACGAACATGTACTCGCCCCGGTTCTGCAGGCAGTTCACGCGGCCATCGGTGCCCTGCACGACATTGGCGAACTCTTCACGCGCGTTGGTCTCGCCCGACAGGCCGTCGCTGAAGATCGGGCCGCGCGTCCAGTTCTTGAGCTCGCGGCCATTGTCCTCGACATGCTGCTTGTAGAAATCGGGATAGGCATAGCGGTGCAGATAGGAGCCGATGACCGCCTGCGGCTCGTCCCATTCGGTGACGCGCACCGCCTCGAACCCACCCTCGAGTCCGAACCAGCTGTTCAAGCCGACAAAATTGACGAAATTGGTGCCGAGCAGCAGCAGCTGCGCCATCACGGCATTGTTATCATTCGCCTCGCTGAGGTGACAGTCGGTGCACTGCTTGGTCTCGGTCTTGCGGACCGTGTGCGGGAAGTGCGGCGCGAACGCCTGGGACGAGAAGCCCGGGGCCGAGATCGGCGGCTGCTGCACATAGATGCGCTCGCGGTTGATATTGGTCGACGACAGGATCAGCGCCGAGGTCGAGCGAATCGGGGCGATGATATTGCCCTTGCTCGTCTGGTGACGACCGATCTGGAACATCTCGTCGCGCGCGACCTGCGGGTTGTAGGTCGCATAGTTGCGCGTCTCGTCTTCCTCGTATTTGTGGACCTTGGCCTTCCAGTTGGCCTCAATCGGCAGGTGGCATCCGCCGCACGAGGTCGTCCAGCTCAGATGGCAGGTGAAACACGCCATCTTGTCGGTATTATGCGCACGGTTCTCCTTCGAGACCGCAAGGCCGAAGCCGTATTTGCCGGTTTCTGCCCCGTCCTTCGCCATCAGCTTGGAGCGCGCCGCCTTGGGGTTGAAATCGGGGCTGTCGGGATTGACCGCATCCTTGACCAGGCTGACCTTCCACGACAGCTCGGGGTCGAGCACCGAGCGCTGGATCAGCACGCGCCGTCCGGTCGCATCCTTCATCCATTCGAAGCGGCGCTGGCCGTCAGGATTGCGAATCAGCGCCAGATTGTTGCCCTTGGGCCGCGCCGCGAGGTTCGAGGTAAACAGCGTGGGGTACGCATCCGCCGTGCCATGGCAATCCTTGCAGCCGATCTCGACGGCATTGGCGACTTCGCCATAGATCAGGCCGTTGCCGTGCCCGTCCTGGCTGAAATGGCAGTCGACGCACTGCATGCCGAGCTCGGCATGGATGTCCATCATGTGCACGGCCTTGCCCGGATTGGTGCCGACGGGAACGAACTTGCCCTCGCCCGCCTTGCGGAACTTCTCCGGATCGTCGGGGGAGACCATATTGGCGGTATCGGTGCCCCAGGTCGCCATGTTGCCTTCGGCGTCGAGCAGATTGCCCTTGCGGTCGCGCTTGAGGATCGCGCGGAAGTTCCAGCCATGGCCGTGATAATCGGCAAACTGCGTATCCTTGGCCTCGGTGTTGAGGTCATAGACGTTGCGCACGAAATCAAGATCCGACCACAGGCCGCGCGGCGATGCGCCCTCGGGATTGCGGTCGAGCGTCGCGCGCACTTCCTTGGCGGTGGGATAATGCTGCTTCTTGTAGATGCGCTGATAATCCTCTTCCGACATGCCCTCGGGCTTGGGCGCGCGGTTTTCCGGCCCCGGCCACAGCAGCGGCGCGTCGGATTCGTAATCCCACATCGTGTAGCCGAGATAGCTGTTCAGAAAGATGTTCGGCTGGTGCATGTGGCAATTCATGCACTGCGCGGTCGGGATCGCGCGGGTAAAGGCGTGCTTGAGCGGATGGCCCTTTTCCTTGAACGCGACCTTTTCGGCATGCCCGGCGTTCGCGCGATGGCCGTCGCCGCCACCGTGGCTCGATCCGTGCGCATCCGCACCTTCGGCGAGCGTGGTCCCGTGATCACCGCCATGACCGCCAGCGCCACCATGCTCCTCGTGATGCTCGGCCGCGTCATAATCGCCATAGCGACCGGGGCGCTTCTGTCCCTCGGTCAGGCTGTTGATCGTCGGGTCGTCGGTGATCGTCTGGCCGTCGCGGCCGTATTTGGCATAGACCAGGCTGTGGCGCGGTTCGCGGTCATTGGCGTAGACCACATGGCATGCCGCACAGCCCGAGGAGCGATAGTCGCCCGGCTGATCGTTGGTGCCCATCTGCCACAGGAACGGGTCATTGAGGCGGGTCTTGTGGATGTTCAGCACCGGAATCGCAACGCGCAGACCCGTGCCGGGGCCACGGTTCGACTGCTTGAGATCGGGACGACCCGGCTCCTCCAGACGCTGGATGATGCCAATGCTGTTGGGCAGGCCGATTTCCGGGAAGGTCGGGTTGATGTTGCGGCCGCCGCGTTCGAACACGCGGAAAATGTCTCCCGGCGGAATGATGTGCCAGGTCGGCAGCGGATACATGACCGGCAGCGCGCCGCGCGCCTTTTCCGCCTCGGTCACCGTGCCGTGCGCCGCGCCCGGCTCGGTCGCGGCCGACTTGATCATCGCCGGCTTGCCGTCGCGGGTGAAGCTTTCCCCGAAGATATAGTTCTTGAACGGCACGATGCCGTTATTATAGGCCGCGCCGCCCCAGAGCATGGCGCCGGTCGCCATCAGCGAGCGCTCAGACGCCTCGATGATCTCGATATGGCAGGCGCCGCAGGATTCGCGGACCACGCGGTAGTCCGACGGGTTGACGAAGCGGATGAACTCGGGCGCTTCCTTGGCGAGCAAAGCGTAAGAACGCTGTGGGTTGGCCGAGCTCGGCCATTTCCACGCCACCGGATATTTGGGCAGGACATGGCTCTTCATCAGCGCGTCCTGATAGGGCAGGCTTTCGCGGCCCCAGGCGTTGTCGCCCATCACCGTGGCATCGCCGCCATGGCAATCGGTACAGCCCAGCACCACGGCAGGCGAGGCATGCATCGTCTTGTGGTCGCTGGCGGTGTGGCAGGACTGGCAGCCTACGCTCTTGGCGTCAGCCTCGGCCCATTCCTGGTTCTCGGGCGCAGGCGGCGTGAAGCTGTACTTGACCTTCTGCGCTTTCTCCTTGCCCGATGCGAGCAGCTGATCGGCGGGAAGCGCAGCGAAGGTGACAAGCAGCAGGCTCGCCAGCATCAGCTTCCAATTGAAGGCGGGCAAAACGCCGCGCAGCCGGTCAGTACGCCAGGATCGCATTGAAAAGCACCGAATAAAAGAGGTCTGACTTGCCCGATTGGGTGAACAGGTCGCGGAAGCCGCGCGAGGGATCGAAGATCGCGCCCGACAGGCGGAACACCAGATTCTGGTTGGCATTGGGCCGCCAGATTGCCGCCGCCGAGACGTCCCAGCCGATCGATGCAGGCACCGTGCCTTCCTGCCGCAGCGCCTCGATCGTATCGGTCTTGTGGAACCACAGATGGTTCACGTTCGCCGACAATCGCGTCGTCGTGCTCAGGTCGAAATCCGCGCCCGCGCCGAGCAGCACCGTGCCCGGATTGTTGAAGTTGGACTGACCCTGTTCCTTGGACGAGCGCAGGTTGTTCAATATGCCGTTGCGCGTGTTCACGCCGACCGCGCGACCGCCGCCGGCAAACGGGATGACCTGGCGGATCCAGTAGCTGGTATCGGCCCCGGCAAAGATCGGGTTCTCGAAGATTGCGTCGAACCCGGCCTCGGTATCGTTATACGGATTGCCGTCGCCGCTGGCGAACAGCCCCTGCAGGCGGAAGCGCGCCCAGTCATTGTCATAGCTCAGCTCCGCCGCGCCGAAATAGCTGCGGATATCGGCCTTGCGGCTGGTGAAGAAGCTGTTGCGGTCCTCGCCGAACGCGCCATAGGCCTGGCCGGTGATGTTGATCCGGCCGATGCGGCCATCGACCGCATAGCCCAGATACACGACATCATATTCCCGGCTGCGCAGGTCGCCGAGCAGCGCCGGGCGCACCGGGAAGCCGTTATCGTCGATCTTGAGCTCGCGCCCGCCCTCGCGGTTCATGTTGTACGTGACCGACACCTGGCTGGTCAGGCCGACCACCGGAAAGTCCTGCCGATAGACGTTGGCGAAGAACACCCAGTCGTCGCGCGGGCTGTCGACCACGCTGTTCAGGCCCGAATTGGTATCCTTTTCCAGCCGCCAGAACGCGCCCAAATTGAACTGGAAGCGGTTGTTGTCGCGGTTGCCGAACAGGCGGATGCCGAGCTGGTTGTCCTGGAACAGGAAGCCGCGGAAATCGGCCTGCATCGGCTGAACGCCCGCGCGCAACGAGATGAAATCGTAGCGCGAGCTGTCATACTGGCCGAGGTGATAGTCGATGAACGCTTCCTGCACGCCCACGAAATGGTCGGTGCGGTGCGTCGGGCGCGAAGGCTCGACGAACAGGATGCGGCGTTCGTTGACATCGACATGGTTGACCTGTGCGGCGAGCACGAGCCGATATTCGATTGCGGGCGGCTTGTATGCGGTCTCGCCCTTGAGCAGCGAGAAGCCCGCAATCACCGTCTGCGCAACGACCAGCGAATCCGCCCGGCCGAACACGTCGAGGCTGTCGGGGCGCGCCGTGGTCTGCACGCCGACCGGTGTCGGGAAGCTGCGCGGCTCGATCACCGTGTCCGACACGACATTGGCGATGAAGAACCAGTCGTCCTCCTTGAGGAAGCTCGGGCGCTTGCCTTCGGGCAGCGGACGGTCGCCCTTCAGGACATTCTGGTGATAGGGGTCGAGCTTCGAGCGACAGACGTTAGACAGGTTCGGGTAGAGCCCGTAGATCGACTCGTCGCCGCCCTTGGTCGGGCAAAGCGAGGTGACGATGCGCCAGCGATCTGGCACCGGAAACTCGTCGGTCGGAAAGGCCTCGGGCGCAGGCGCACGCACCGCGCCGGGATTGTCCTGCGTGACCCGATCGGGCAGCTTTTTCTCAAGCCCCGGACGGCGGCGATCGTCGATCAGCGCCTCGTCGGCATCGATCGTTTCGGCATCCGGATCTGGCGCCGCTGGCGGCATCGCGCCGGGCGCCGGCGGCGCTTCCTGGTCCGCAGTGAGCAGCAGCTCGTCCTCGCCTGCCCCCCAGAAGAACAGGCTGTAATCCCCCGCCGTGCGCGGCGAGCTCAGCCTGTGCGGCGCCGGCACAACCGCTTTGCGGATCGGGCGCATGGCCGGTGCAGCCAGCTGCGGGGTCATCTCGTTCAGCGCGAGGCTCCGCCCCAGATCAGCTGCGATCAGTGCCGCGATGGCGGTTTGCGGTCCCTGTTGTGCGAGAGGTTCGATCGCCGGATCGCCCACCACATCGCCAGTCCCGGCGAAAGCCACGATCGGGATAAGGGCGACGAGCGGCACGGTCATTTACAGACCCTCGCAGACATTCTGGGTGTTGGTATCGAGGAATGGCGCGAACGGGCAGCTGACATAGCGCAGCCGCACCTGGGCGCTGCCGACATTCACCACGATCCGGTCTGCGCGGATATCCTTGGGCGCATTGCCGATGCCGCCGCCCCGTAGGCCGCCATTGTTGAGGCCCAGGAAGCTGACCATGTCGTCCTGGTCGATGCCGTCGCCCGAAACCCCGATACCGCCGACTAGGGTGTTGCCGCGATAGATCGGTACCGATCCGGGGAATATCTGGATGCCGTTCTGCAGGCGGTTCTGCCCCTGCACCACGTCAGGCAGAGCGGTGCAACGCTGCGCGGTATCGGTGGGCGATGCGCCGGAGACGAACTGCGCGTGCTGGATGATGTTGGCGGCGATAAGCTGGACCTGCAGTCCGACAGCGAACGGGTTGAAATCCTCGATCGGGCGCGAGAACGGCCCCGGCGGTCGGCCAAGCTCGCCATCGGGGAAATAGGGCCGCGACAGATTGCCATTGGCACGGTCTGAAAAGGCGGTCTTGCCGGTCAGCGCCTGCGGATCATTGAGGAATGTCCGCACCGCCTGCACGAACGGCGCGACGCCGCCGCCCGCCGACAACAGGTTGGACGCCGCCACGGAGTTGGAGAAGAACGCTGCAGTGCGCGCCTTTTGCAGCGACACATCGGTCCCGAAAATCGGCGCATCGGGCGACCGGACGATGCCCAGCACCTGGCCGTGCGTATCGACGATCGAGATGGTCGCCTGCATGCGGCTGTCGAGCGGGCGCCGGATCTGCGCGCGCGCGCGGGTCAGCACGGTGAACGCCTCTTCCAGCACCGCGCGCACTTCGGCTGCGGTCAGCGGCTGCGTGACTGAAGTGGCATCGGTTCCCGCGCGGATCGGGAAGCGCGGATTACCCGATCCGTCGGTCAGGATGAAGGCATCGGTATTGCTGAACTCGGCCGCGCGCGCGGCGCGGATGCCCGAGGCTTCGGTGCCATAAGGCGTGCCCGCGATGATCGCGGCATTGGCATAGCCGCGCACCGCGATCAGGCTGCCCGCACTGCCGTTGATGGCTGCGAAATTGGTCGAGAGCGGGCCGATATCGCTGGCCTGGATATCGCTGAAGCGCAGCGTCGTTCCGTCCACCGTGATGCGGTCAGCGCGGATCGCTTCGGGCGCAGCAAAGCCCTGCGTCCCGGCAAAAGCGATCGCCTCTTCAGAATCGATGTCGCGGTCGAGGATATTAGGGTCGAAGCCGTAATCGCCATCGCCCATCACGCCGATCGCGCCGACGACCACGCCGTTCTTGTACAGCGGCAAGCCGCCTGCATCCGCCGCCAGACCCAGCGGCGAGCGCTTGGGACCGATGAACGCGCTGGCTCCGCCCGCCGCCTGGAAGCGGGCATTGAGGTCCGAGCAGGGCAGCTGGCTGAATTGCACCCCGAACAGCGGGCCGCTTTCCAACCCCCGGGTCGACGGCGCGGGCGGGAAATGCTGCTGGACGATCTGGCTCGCCGTGCGGGTCGAAAAGGCATTGCCGCCGCTCGACAGATAGGCGCCGGTAACCGCCTTGGCGATCGAGGCCATCTCGGCGGGCACATCGAGCCCCTGCGCATCGACGAACGGATTGTTGAGCCCGGCTTCGGTCATCGCGCTGGTCCGCGCAGTGGCGCGCGCGCCGTTCATCCGGAACACCGCCAGCACATTGCCTACGCGGTCGACCACCGTGATCACGGACGGCAGATTGCGCCTCTGCGCCTCACCCACCGCCTGGGCGATGATGGTCTGGACCTCGGCCACGGTGAGCGCTTCCTGCGCTGGCGCGGTAAAGTTGCCACCCGCGGGCGGCGGAGTGGGATTGGGCGTGGGCGTGGGGCTGGGCGCGGGCGTGGTGCCGCTGCTGTTGCCGCCCCCGCAAGAGCTCAGCACCAGCGCCATTGCTGCCAGCGATGCCGTAACCTTGCCAATCCGCATCATGCGTTTCTACTCCGCCCGGATGCGACCCGGCCCGACATCACGAAACTGAACTCACCAAAACGTCCCACCTTGGTCATCTCCCTGCCCGGCCGGCCTTATTGCAGCGACCGGATGGTCCGCACTGCGCCCCCCAGCGCCCGGCGGAATTCGAGCGGCTTGTAACCATTGGGCTCAGCCACGGCGGCATAGGCCTGGTTGATCTGCGCCCTGAGCGACGTCGCGGCGCCGCCCGATACCTGGCCCTGGTTCACCAGACCGCTGAGCAGCGTATCCACCGCCATCACCGCCTGCACGCTGCCCTCATAATCGGTATAGCGCGGGCTGATCGCCTCGCTGGCGATCGCCTCCATGATCGAGAAGGTCTGCGCGCGGGTGAAGTCGCTGCGGCTGAACTGATCGGCCAGCGCCATCGCGGTCTGCCGGAGCCGGTTCGCGGCCTCGACCGCCGGGGCGCGACCCTGCGCCATCGCGGCATGGAAGGCGCGCGCCTGCTGCTCGTACTGCTGCGCCATTCCGGGCGCTGCGATCCGCACCGCCGCCGAGAGCATGATCATGTTCTCGTCATTATAGGGCGGCATGCCGGTCGGGATCGGACGGCCCGGATTGCTGAGCTTGGTCGGACGCGCATCCTCTTCGTCATAGATGCGGCGGTGGCAGCTATGGCAGTCGAAGAAATAGAATTCGGGGAAGACCCCCTCCTGGCCGATGCCCGGCTTGCCGAACAGGCTCAGCGAGCGTTCCAGCGCGATCGCCTGGCCCACCGCCCACATGCGCATGCTGTTGGTCTTGCCCTTGCGCTGACGGTAGTCGGCGTCCTCGTCATGGTGCTGGGTCAGTGTCGAGAACAGGTCAAGCTCGAACGAGATGCGCGGGTGACCCGCCGCCATGATCCGGTGGTTGACGAACTGCCCCGGCGCATCGTTGCCCAGATGGCAATCGAGGCACACGCCCGCGCGCGCCTGAGCGTTCTCGAGCGGGATCATGCCCTGAGCGACGTTGCGCGCGTGGCTGGTGCCGGTGGCATAATGGCTCGACAGCCAGCCCGATGCGGCGCCATGGCACGCTTCGCAGCTCACGCCGTCATTGACCTGGAAGCGCGGCCCCTTCGCTGCTGCCGGGGTCGAATGGCATCCCAAGCACATCGCGGCCGAACGCGGATCGCCGATGCCCAGCTTCTTGCCGATGGCCAGGCTGCGCGGTTCGCCCAGAACGCGAAAAGCGCGGCTGTGCGCCCCGCCCGGGGTCGATTCTTCCTGCCAGCGCCACAATTCGTCCTGGCGCACCACCTCACCATCGGCCTCGTTGCGGCCATGGCAGGTAGATCCCGCACAGCTGCCCACGCCCATATGCGTGCCGCGCGCGGCAGCGCTCGCCGCCTGCGCCTCAAGCCGCTCAGCGGCTGCGAAATTCGCGATGAAGAAAGCGCCGATCGCCAGGGCAAGACAGGTCACGCCCGCAATCGCGGCACGGATTCCACCCAAGCGTTGAACGGCCAAGAGCCATGTATTGTGCATCGTCGCTTTTACCCCCGGCTCCATGCGGAACCGGCCCCCGATAGACTAACGATGCGACCCCTTAGTCTTGTCTTGCGGTCTCTTATCGCCGGTTCGTCCAGCAGTTTCAAGGCAATCCTTCAGGCGCCGCCGCAAAAATCTGTGGCCATCGGCAAGCCTCGCTCTCCCCCCGCGCTGCTTGTCGCAGCGCAGCATCTTTGCCATGGTGGTCCGCAGATCAGGGAGGACGTGAATGACGCTCGGCTTGGGATTCGCAAATGGCGCATGGCTCGGGCATCTGTCGTTCATGATCCTGGCGATCGCGCTGATCGCTCCGCCCATGCCGTGGATGCGAGTCGGCATCGTGCTCTCTGCCCTGGCCGGGCTCGGCTACGCGCTGGGGTTTGCCAATGATCTGGGCCTGGCGCTGTGGTTCCTCGTGCTTCTGGTCATCGGCGCATCGATGCTGCTGCGCTATCTGATGGCGGAGCGCGGTTCGCGCTTTTCTGCCGAGGAAGAGGCGCTGCGGGCGAGCTTCATGGGCGACATGACCCGCGCTGGCGCCCGCCATCTGATGGACCAGGGCAACTGGATCACCGGCCGGGCCGGCGAAGTGCTGATCAACGAGGGTGAGGCGATCAGCCATTTGTTCTATCTCCATGACGGCCAGGCAGAGATCACGCTGCACGGCGCACATGTCGGCAGCGTCACCAGCGGCGACCTGATCGGCGATGCGACCGCATTGAGCGGAGAGCCTGCGACCGGCACGGTCATGCTTGCCACCGATAGCCGGTTCTGGTGCGTCTCCGCGCCCAAGCTGCGCCAGTATCTCGAGCTTCACCCGGACGCGCGCACGGTGATCGAGCGCCAGATCAACCAGGCGCTCGAGGGCAAGCTGCGGGCTGCGAATGCGGCGCTGGCGGGGGGCTAAAACGCCGCTCCGGTCGCAGAATAGCTGTCGTCACCCCCGCGAACGCGGGGGTCCCGCTAAGCCGGAAGCCGCTCGCCGAAGCGGGATTCCCGCGTTCGCGAGAATGACGGGAAATGCGGGATGAAACTGGGGCCTATTGCTGCGGTTCGAGCACCTGGCCGATCACGTGGACCATGCCGTTGCTGGCAGCCAGATCCGCCTGCTGGATCGAGCCGACATCGCCGCTGGCATCGGACAGCCGCACCTGATCGAGCTCGATCGAGGCGTTGATCTTCTCGCCCTGCAACGTGGTCAGCTCGATGCTGCCGCCCTTGTCGCCAATCTGCTTGCGCAGGTCCGCAGCCGTGAGGCGACCGGGGATGATGTGATAGTTGAGCATCGCTGCCAGCCTCGCCTTGTTTTCGGGCAGCAGCAGGTCGGCAAGCGCATCGACACCCAGCTTGTCGAACGCCCCGTTGTCGGGAGCAAAGAGCGTCATCGGCTTGTCTGCCGCCAGCGCCGCGCTCAGCTCGGCCGCCTTGATCGCACGAGCAAGCGTCGAAAGGTCTGGATTGCGCAGCACGACCTCATCGACGCGAAGGATAGCATCAGGCTCGTCTGCAGCCGCTTCCTTGACCTCAAGGCTGGCAGGATCGACCCGCTTGACCGGATCGCCACCGCCATCATGGCTGCCACAGCCCGCGACCATCAGGGTGAGCGCGGAAAGGGATGCTGTGGCAATCAAACGCATGTCGTTCTCCAGAATATCGCGTGCGGTCAGGCGTCGTCCGTCTTGTCCATGAAGACGAAGTCGCGCTCCATGCTGAGCATATGGGCACCGCCATCGACGAAAAGCAACTGGCCGGTGATCGCAGGCTCCTGCGCCAGATAACGCACCGCGCGCGCAATGTCTCCCGGCGCGGACAGACGATGGAGCGGCATGCGCGCGGCGAGCCGCTGCATCTGCGCATCGTCATAATCGCTGGTGGCGAGCGTCAGCCCTGGCGCCACGCCATTGACCCGCGCCTTTGCGCCAAAAGCCCGCGCCAGCGTGCGGATCGATTCGGCCAGCGCCTGCTTGGACAGCGTGTAGCTCAACTGGTCGCCATTGGGGTTGCGCACGCGCTGGTCGATGATCTGGACGATCGCGGGCACCTGCCCCTCGCCTGCCCCGGCCACGATCGCTCGGGTCAGCAGCATGGGCGCGAAGAGGTTCACCGAGAAATGCTCCTGCAGCATCTGTGCCGACATGCTCTGCCAGTCGTCATATTCGAACAGCGAGGCATTGTTGACCAGCAGGTCGGGCGCGCGGCCGAAATGCGCGGTCACCCGCTCGACAAGCCGTTGCGAGGCATCGCAATCGGCCAGATCGGCGGAGAAACCGTGCCACTCGGTCTGCTGTTTTGCCAGGGTCTCGGCGAGCTCGGGTTCCGGCGTCAGGTCGCTGCGACCGTGCAGTGCCAGCGCATAGCCCGCGCGCGCCAGCTCCATCGCGATGGCCGCACCCACCCGGCGAAAGCCGCCGGTGACGAGCGCCAGCGGGGCCGGGTTGCCGCTCACCGGCGGGTCCGGGTGAGCGTGATGCCGATCGATTCGCCCGCTTCGGCGATGGCCAGCTTGATGATCTTTACCTTCAGCCGCCTTATGCGCGGGTCCTGCAGGAACAGCGTCTCGATGACATGATCGGCCACCGCCTCGATCAGCGTGAAATGCACGCCTTCGGGCAGGGCCGTCGAGGCGGCGTGCTTGAGGTCCATGTAATTCTTTGACGCGCTGAGCGGCGTGTCGGGCGCATAATGGTCCTCGGCCAGCATCTCCGCCCAGATGGTGAAGCGCAGCGGCTGGGGCAGCTTGGTCTCTTCCGAATAGATGCCGGTCAGAACGTTGACGTCGAAATCGGCGACCTCGAGGATCAGGCTATCGGGTTGGGTGTCGGTCAAATGCTGGGCCTGTTCTAGTATATCTTCATCGTCCCCCCCGCGAACGCGGGGGTCCCGCTTGTTTCTTTCCGTCGCAGCAGAAGCGGGATTCCCGCGTTCGCGGGAATGGCGAGGGGAATTTCACCTTTCCCGCGCGTTGGCAAATTGCGCAGCGCAGCGCAAGTGTTTCAACCGTTGGACCAGCGCGCGAAGATCGCCGTCGGCAGCAACCGCCCGCCCGATTGCTCGCGAACCGCCAGTTCGCCGATCTCGATCCGGCCCGGCAGATCAGCGAAATGCGCCGCTAGCAGCTCGCCCAGCGCCAGCGCCGACATGCGCACCGCATAGACCGTCAAGAACAGGCACGACGAGCGCTCATCGAGCAGCCTGCGGCAATCGGCGATCAGCGCGGGCAGATGCTCTTCCAGCTTCCATACCTCGCCTTCGGGTCCGCGCCCGAATTTGGGTGGGTCGAGCAGGATCGCGTCATAGCGCTTGCCCCGGCGCACCTCGCGCGCGGCGAACTTGACGCAATCATCGACCAACCACCGCACCGGCAGGTCTTCCATGCCCGAAAGCGCGGCATTGGCGCGCGCCGCCGCGACCGATTTCTTCGATGCATCGACATGGGTCAGCTCGGCCCCGGCAGCAGCCATCGCCAGCGTGCCGACGCCGGTATAGCCGAACAGGTTGAGCCCCCTGGCCCGCTCCTCGCCCTTATGGGCAGCGATATGCCCGCGCAGCCAGCGCCACACCGGGTCCATGTCGGGGAAGAAGCCGAGATGCCGGAACGGGGTGTTGAGCGCGGTCAGCCGCACTTCTTCCCATTGCAAGGGCCAGCCCTCGCGGGGAACACTGGCTTCCAGCTGCCAGCGCCCGCCGCCATCCTCGTCCGATCCGGGGATGAACGCGCCATCGGCGTCCCAATCGGGCAGCCGCGTCGGCCACATCGCCTGCGGTTCGGGGCGGATGAAGCGGTACGGCCCGTACGCCTCGAACTTGCGCCCGCCGCCGCTGTCGATCAGCGTATAGTCGGCGCGCGGCTCGCCGATCATCAGCAGCGGTTGCGGGTCAAGCTCGGCCATGCGCGCGGGTCAGCCCTTGGCCGGGACCGCACGCTCGGCGATATAATCGCGCACCGTGGTGTAGTCGCCGGGCAGCTTGTCAAATTTCTCGGCACGCTCGAACAGGTCGCCGACGCGCGCAGGCAGGCGCGGGCGCAAGCCGGTCGCACGCTCCACCGCATCGCGGAACTTGCTGGGGTGCGCGGTGGCGAGCGTGACGCAGGGGATCGCGCGGTCGATCGTGCCGGCATCCTGCAGGCGGTGGGCAGCGCCCAGGCCGATCGCGGTGTGCGGATCGATCATCTGCCCGGCCTCGTCCCAGGCGCGGCGCATGGCGATGCCCATTTCCTCCGGGTCAATTCGCGCGCTCGAGAACAGCGCCTCGGCACCCGCGCGCATCTCGGGCGAGAGCTGCATCGCCTTGCTGGCTTCAAAGCCCTTCATCCGTGCGGCGGTCAGCGCGCCGTCACGGCCCTCAAGATCGAACAGCAGCCGCTCGAAATTCGAGCTGACCTGGATGTCCATCGAAGGGGCCGCGGTCGGCGTCACGCTGCCGGCGGAATAATCGCCCGCGCTGATCGCGCGATGGAGGATGTCGTTGACATTGGTCGCGACGATCAGCCGTGCAACCGGCAGACCCATCTGGGCAGCCACATAGCCCGCGAACACATCGCCGAAATTGCCGGTCGGTACCGAAAAGGCGACCGGGCGGTGCGGGGCGCCCAGCTGCAAAGCGGCGGCGAAATAATAGACGATCTGCGCCATCAGCCGCGCCCAGTTTATCGAATTGACCGCCGATAGCGTGAACCGTCCCGCAAAACCGGGATCGCCGAACATGCGCTTCACCATCGCCTGGGCATCGTCGAAGCTGCCGTCGATCGCGATGTTGTGGACATTGGGCGCAAGCACCGTGGTCATCTGCCGCCGCTGCACGTCGGAGACGCGGCCATCGGGGTGGAGCATGAAGATATCGACCTTCTCGCGCCCCGCCACCGCATCGATGGCCGCAGAGCCGGTATCGCCCGAGGTCGCGCCGACAATGGTCAGATGCGTGTCGCGGTTCGACAGGAAGCGTTCGAACAGATGGCCGAGCAACTGCAGCGCGACGTCCTTGAACGCCAGCGTGGGACCATGGAACAGTTCGAGCAGCCAGTTGCTCTCATCGACCTGGGCGAGCGGGGTGACCGCCTTGTGCGAAAAGCGCCCATAGGCCGCTTCGCACAGGCCGCGCAGCTCGTCCTCGGTCAGGCTGCCAGCGACAAAGGGCGTCATGATCCGCACCGCCAGCTCGACATAGGACAGCCCGGCCATGGCTGCGATCTCGGCATGCGTGAATTTGGGCCAGGCACGCGGCACGTACAGCCCGCCATCGCTTGCCAAACCTGCCAGCGT
Source organism: Acidovorax delafieldii (assembly GCA_001555775.1). Lineage (GTDB taxonomy): Bacteria > Pseudomonadota > Alphaproteobacteria > Sphingomonadales > Sphingomonadaceae > Blastomonas > Blastomonas delafieldii_A. The sequence continues at coordinate 22,701 of LSHP01000139.1, forward strand.
CACGCCCTCGAAATCGAGCGCCGCGGCTTCCCCCCTGGTGCTGATATAGTCCATGGGGTGGACCCGTTAGCGGTCCCTGCCCCTGTGCGCAACCTGCACGTTATGGCAGCCGGATAGCGCTCAGTCCTCTTCCGGGCTCTCGTAGAACATCAGCACCGCCGGACCCTCGGGCGTTTCGATCAGCCCGTGCTCGACGAAACCGGCGTTGACATAGGCGTTGCGTGCCCGCTGGTTCTCCGGATCGGGATCGATGCACAGCACGCGCACCCCTTGCGCGTTGAGCTGCTTGGCCAGCATCGCCAGCAGCTTCGCGCCATGCCCCTTGCCGATCAGCGACGGCACGCCGATGAAGCAATCGACCGCACGCGCCCCCTGCGGCAGGTCCTGCAGGTGCTTTTGCGGCCAGGCATGAACCTCGAAATGCTGGATATAGGCGATCGGATGGCCATCGAGCATGCCGATCAGCTGGACCATGTCCGGATTGTCCATATCCTCCATGATCAGCGCAAGCTCGTGCTTGGGATCGCCCCACCATTGCTCGACCTCGGGGGTCTTGAGCCATTGCTCGATCAGCGGCAGGTCCGAATGGGTGACCCGGTGAAAGCCGTAATAATGTCCGCCCTGCATGGTCTCTCCTTGCGGCGTCATGCGGACGATGGGGATCGCGTCCGCCTTGCGACTGCCAGACCATATATAACGGCAGCAATGCCCGCGAATAAAAACCATTGTACGGCATAGGCCCAATGGTTGTTCGGAATATCCTCTGGCGAAGGCTTCTGAACGGCCTGCAGACCGGCGACCGGCGGTGCGGCGACGAGGCGGATCAGCGCGCTGCTGTCGGGCGCGATCATTCCGCTGACCTGCCCTCCCTTCCAGTCCGGGCTGTCAGGGCGCTGCGACCAGCCCGCTACCACCTGCGCCCCCGGCCCTTCGGCGCCGGTGCGGCACGAGGCGATATGCACCCAACCCGATGCGCCCGACGCGCTGCGCCCGCTTGAGGACCGCCAGTCCACCACTTCGAGGCAATTGACGCTGGAGGTGCGGTAGAGCGGCAGCGCTTGCGGATCAGGCACTGCCGGCCAGGCAACCGGAGGCCTGTCCGCAGCGGTCCGGTACTCGGCAAGCAGCGCCTCTTTCCACGCCATGCGCTGGAGCTGCCAGACGCCGAGGCCGATCATGATGGCGATCGCGATGCCGACGATCAGCGTCGGCCAGAATGGCAGGCGCTTCATGGCCGGGTCTCGCCGCTGGTGTCGATGCGCCCTTCGCGCACCTCGGCGCGCGCCTCGTGGATCAGCATCGCCGCCTTGGACACCCGCAAGGACAGGATCACCAGCGCGAAGGTCAGCGGCACCCAGAGCAGGATATGCACCCAGAAGGGCGGGCTCGCCTGGACCTGCAGAACCACGGCAAAGGCTGAGACCAATGCGCCGATGACGAGAATCAGGAACGCTGCGGGGCCATCGCCGACATTATAGGAGGTGAAATCCTGCCCGCAGGCGCGACAGCGCGGGGCGAAGCGAACCCACCCGGCAAACAGCGTGCGCGCACCGCATGCGGGGCACTCGCCGGTGAGCGCAGCCTGGATCAGCGGCGAGCGCGGCTGCGTGCCCTCAGGCACGTCCCATGCACCAAGGATCGGGGTTCCAGTCCACCGGCGGCGTCGCCAAGCCCGGATGCGGGAACTGGTGCTTGAAGGTGAAGGCGTGCGGACTGGGACCGAAACGGTCGATCCGCCAGAGCGCGGCCAGCCCTTCATCGACGCTGGGAACATGCCCGGCGGGCACCCACCAGAGCGCCTGATAGGCGCTGTCCATGCGCTCGATCCATTCGCGCCGCCGCGCCATCACCGGCGTGTGCGCGCTACGATAGACGAAGTCGAACAGGCTCGCCGGATCGCGCCAGACCGACATGTTGACCACGAAACGCGGATCGGGGGTCGGTTGCAGGTCCACGGCATTGCCGCTGTCGCTCTGCAACCGCCAGATATAGCCGTCCGACTGTTCGGCAATGGCATTGATGCCGTCGAGCATCCCCATGAAACCGGCGACCGCCGGGTCATCGGGATGCGCGATCAGCCTGGCGACATTGATCTGGGCGATATGCCAGCCGGGCTGATCGGTCATCTCGTTCACTCGCGATTATCAGTGGGTTGCAGCGCCCCAGCCACCCCAGACATAGATGACCAGGAAGAGGAACAGCCACACCACGTCGACAAAGTGCCAGTACCAGGCAGCGGCTTCGAAACCGAAATGCTGCTTGGGGGTGAAGTGGCCCTTATAGGCGCGCACCAGGCAGACGATCAGGAAGATCGTGCCGACCAGCACGTGGAAGCCGTGGAAACCGGTCGCCATGTAGAAGGACGAACCATAGTTCAGGTCCTTGAACGGGAACGGCGCGACCGAATATTCATAGGCCTGCACGCAGCTGAAGACGACGCCCAGGATGATCGTGAGCCACAGGCCCTTGATCAGGCCGTCGCGGTCGCCGTTGATCAGCGAGTGGTGCGCCCAGGTGACCGTGGTGCCCGAGCAGAGCAGGATCAGCGTGTTGAGCAGCGGGAGTTCGAAGGCGTTGAGCACTTCGACGCCCTTGGGCGGCCACACGCCGCCGATCACGTCTGCGGTCGAGGGGAAGAGCGAGAAATCGAACCACGCCCAGAACCAGCCGACGAAGAACATCACTTCGGAGGCAATGAACAGGATCATGCCATAGCGCAGGTGAAGCTGCACCACCGGGGTGTGGTCGCCGGCATGGGCTTCCTTCACCACCTGCGCCCACCAGCCATACATCGTGCCGATCACACCGGCGGTGCCGGCGTAAAAGACGATGCCGGAGGTATCCATGCTGTGCATCCACAGGATGGCGCCCACCGCCATGACGAGTGCCGCCATCGATCCGGCGAACGGCCAGATGCTGGGGGGAAGAATATGATAATCGTGGTTCTTTGTTCCGGCCATCTCTCTGGTCCCCGTCGTCCCTTAACGTCTTGAACTAAGCCCTTAACTGCCCTTTTTCGCCTGGTCCAGCGGGTAAAAGGTGTAGCTGAGGGTAATCTCTTCGATATCCTTGGTGTCCGGATCGGTCAGGATCGCGGGATCCACATAATAGATCACCGGCATCCGCACCGTCTGCCCAGGCTCCAGCGTCTGCTCGGTAAAGCAGAAGCACTGCACCTTGGCGAAATAGCGGCCGGCCTGGGTCGGCGTGACGTTGAACGTCGCGGTCCCAGTCACCGGCTTGCTGGAAAGGTTGGTCGCGGTGAACGCGGCCATGTCGCGCGCGCCGATCGTGATCTTCTCGGTCGTGTTCTCGGGCTTGAAGCGCCAGGGCAATGCCGACGACACGTTCGAATCGAAACGGATGGTGATCGGCTTGTTGGTCACCGCAATCTTGTCGGCGGCCGCTTCGCTGACCTTCATCGTCGTACCGCCAAAGCCCGTCGCCTCGCAGAAGAGGCGATAGAGCGGCACGGCTGCATAGCCGAGGCCCAGCATCCCGATGGCAAGGCCCAAAGCGATGATGCCTGCGCGCCGGTTGCGGCGTGCAACATCGGGGCTGATCGCGGCGCTGCTCATCCCCACACCCCGATCTTCACGATGGTGATGACATAGAAGAGCACGCAAAGGGCGACCAGGATTCCCGCCATGAACAGCGCACGGCTGCGCTGGCGCGCCCGCAATTGCGCGAGCACTTCCGGATCGCTGAAATCGGGCGCGGGGCGATCGGTCATGCCGCAATCGCCGGAACCACCGCGCGGTCAACGACCACGGCGGCGAAGATCAGGAACAGATAGACGATCGAATAGGCGAACAGCTGCTTTTCGGGCTTGAGCGCATCGCCCTCGCCTGCGGTGCGAAAACCGACACGCGCGGCGAGCGCGACGAAGATCGCCGACAGCACGAAGGCGCCGATGCCATAGGTCCAGCCGACCAGGCCGAGCGCGGCGGGCGCCATCACCGTCGCCAGCAGCACCAGCGAATAGCCGAACACCTGATGCCGCGTCGATTTTTCGCCCGCGACATTGGGCATCATCGGAATGCCGACGCGCGCATAGTCCATCTTCACGAACAGCGCGAGCGCCCAGAAATGCGGCGGCGTCCAGAAGAAGATGATCGAGAACAGCAGGATCGGCAGCATGGTGACATCACCGGTCACCGCCGCCCAGCCGATTACCGGCGGGAATGCCCCTGCCCCACCACCGATCACGATGTTCTGCGGCGTATTGGGCTTGAGCCAGATCGTGTAGATCACGGCATAATAGAAGACCGAGAAGGCAAGGATCACAGCCGCCAGCCAGTTGACCGCCAGCCCCATGATCACGACCGAAAAGCCCGAAAGCGCCAGGCCGAACTGCAGCGCCGCCTCGCGGTCCATGCGGCCGGCGGGGATCGGACGGTTGGCGGTGCGCTTCATCAGCGCATCGAGATCGGATTCGTAATATTGGTTGAGCGCGGCAGCCCCGCCTGCCCCCATCGCGATGCAGAGGATCGCGACAAAGCCGATGACCGGGTGGATGCTGCCGGGCGCTGCGAGCAGACCGCACAGCCCGGTGAACACCACCAGGCGGATCACGCCCGGCTTGGTCAGCGCCCAGAAATCGCGCCAGTGCGCAGGCATGAGCACACCCGGCTGGGCGGTCATGGCGGCGCTCTGGCCCTGAACTGGCGATACAGCTTCGGTCATGCTCATGTCACTACCCATATGGCAAACCCCTCGCCGTCAGGCCGAGGGGTGCCGGGCCGGATGGGACGCAGTCCCGGTCCGGCCCTGTCAGCGGTGCAACGCTGCTGCGGTCACTTGATGACGGGCAGCGTTTCGAACTGGTGGAACGGCGGCGGGCTGGACAGGGTCCATTCCAGCGTCGTGGCACCTTCGCCCCAGTAGTTGCCCTCGGCACGACGGCCAGCAACCAGCGCATAGGCGATGTTGATGAAGAAGATCAGCATGCCGGCGGCCATGATGGCGTAACCCAGCGAGGCGATCTCGTTCCAATAGGCAAAGGCTTCCGGATAGTCGGGGTAGCGACGCGGCATGCCCTGACGGCCCAGGAAGTGCATCGGGAAGAACAGCACGTTCACGCCGATGAAGAACACCCAGAAGTGCAGGTGGCCGAGCGCTTCGCTATAGTGACGGCCGCTCATCTTCGGGAACCAGTAGTAGAAACCGGCGAAGATCGAGAACACCGCACCCAGCGAGAGCACATAGTGGAAGTGCGCGACCACATAATAGGTGTCGTGCAGGTTGTCGTCGACGCCGCCATTGGCGAGCACGACGCCGGTCACGCCGCCCACGGTGAACATGAAGATGAAGCCGAGCGCCCAGACCATCGGGGTCTTGAAGGTGAGCGAACCGCCCCACATCGTCGCGATCCACGAGAAGATCTTGATGCCGGTGGGCACCGCGATGACCATGGTGGCAGCGGTGAAGTACATCTTCATGTTGACCGACAGACCGACGGTGAACATGTGGTGCGCCCACACCACGAAGCCGACGACGCCGATGGCGACCATGGCATAAGCCATGCCGAGATAACCGAACACGGGCTTCTTCGAGAAGGTGGCGATGATGTGGCTGATCATGCCGAAACCAGGCAGGATCATGATGTACACTTCGGGGTGACCGAAGAACCAGAACAGGTGCTGGTACAGGACCGGGTCACCACCGCCAGCGGCGTTGAAGAAGGCCGAGCCGAAATTGCGGTCGGTGAGCAGCATGGTGATGGCAGCGGCCAGAACCGGCAGCGAGAGAAGCAGCAGGAACGCAGTGACCAGCATCGACCACACGAACAGCGGCATCTTGTTGAGCGTCATGCCCGGAGCGCGCATGTTGAAGATCGTGGTGATGAAGTTGATCGCACCCAGGATCGACGAAGCACCGGCAAGGTGCAGCGACAGGATCGCAAGGTCGACGGCCGGTCCGACCGAACCGCTGGTCGAAAGCGGCGCATAGACCGTCCAGCCGGTGCCCGCACCCAGACCCGAACCACCGGGCACGAAGGTCGAGCCGAGCAGCAGCAGGAAGGCCGGGATGAGCAGCCAGAACGAGATGTTGTTCATGCGCGGGAACGCCATGTCCGGCGCGCCGATCATGATCGGAACGAACCAGTTGCCGAAGCCGCCGACCATGGCGGGCATGACCATGAAGAACACCATGATCAGGCCGTGCGCCGTGATCAGCACGTTCCACATGTGATAGGCCTGATCCAGGGTCGCTTCGCTGCCCTGCATCATGGTGGCCCAGCCCTGCAGATACTGCACGCCGGGTTCGGCGAGCTCCATGCGCATCAGGCCGGAAATGGCACCGCCGATGATCCCCGCGACGATCGCGAAGATCAGGTACAGCGTACCGATGTCCTTGTGGTTGGTCGACATGAACCAGCGCTGGAAAAACGCGGGCTTGTGATCGTCATGTGCATGATCATGGTCATGCAGATCGGCCGGGTTGGCGGCAATCGTGGTCATGGTCTTGCCCTGTCCTTACTGAGCGGCAGCGGGAGCGGCGGCGGCTGCGGCCGCGCCCTGCGCTGCGGAAGTGGTGGTGGCGGCTGCAGGCGCAGCGGCGGGAACGGTGGCCGGAGCAGCAGCGGCGGCAAGTTCGTCACCCTTGACGGTGCCACCCTGCGAACGGACCCATGCATCGAACTTGGCGCGCGGGAGCGCTTCGACGGCGATCGGCATGAAGCCGTGGCGGGCGCCGCACAGTTCCGAACACTGGCCGTAATAGACGCCGGGCTCCTTGATGGTCAGCATCTTCTCGTTCGAACGACCGGGGACGGCGTCCATCTTGAACCAGAGCGACGGCACCGCGAAGCTGTGGATCACGTCCGATGCGGTGGTGATGATGCGGATCGGCTCGCCGGCGGGAACGACCATGCGGTTGTCGACCGCAAGCTGGTGCGGCTCACCGCGCTTGGCGGCTTCGGCTTCATCCAGCATGTTCGACACGACTTCGAAATCGCCATTGTCGGGATAGCTGTAACCCCAGTACCACTGATAGCCGGTGACCTTGACGGTGACGGCATCTGCGGGGGCCGGCTTGTACTGCTTGGCGAGCAGGTCGATCGACGGGACCGCGACACCGACCAGGATCAGCACCGGAACGAGCGTCCAGATGACTTCGATCGCGGTGTTGTGCGTGACCTTCGACGCCACCGGATTGGCAGCGGCGCGATAGCGCACGATGATCCAGACGAGCAGCGCGAGCACCAGCATCGAGATCGCGACGATGATCGGCAGCAGCACCGACGTGTCGAGCCAGTGCGCATATTCGCCCAGTTCGGAATACTGGTCCTGGAAATCGATGCCCTTGTCGACGGGCATGCCCTTGCCGGCAGTGGGCGCCATCGGCGTGTAGCTCGAATCGAGCGCCGGGGCGGCAGCAGCGTCGGCAGGTGCCGCTTCAGCTGCAGCAGCGGGCGCGGTTGCAGCCGGAGCAGCAACGGCGGGCGCGGCTTGTGCGCTCGGAGCGGGAGCGGTGACCGGCGGTGCGGGCGGGGTTTGCGCCAGCGCCATGGGCGCGGACACGAGAACAAGGGCTGCGAAACCAAAAGATTTCGTCCAAGATGCGAACGCCATTCGTAGACTGTCCCTGTATGGGCAGGGCATCCGTCCACGTCCCGTTGTGCCGGATCACTGCCGTGTTTTGCGTCAAAGCTATGGCTGCCTATACGCAGGCTTGCCGCCAGTCTCAAGCCAATCTAGGGATATTTTTTAATCGCCGGTTCAGCTTGCCACCCCCCTCCCCCGGCGACGCTACGTAAAGGGTAAATCGCGATGCAGGATGAAGAAATTCTCGCCGAGTTCCGCGCGAGCCAGGCTTTGCTGGAGGGGCATTTCATTCTCTCGTCGGGCTTGCACAGCGCGCACTATCTGCAGTGCGCGCGCGTTCTGATGGACCCGATGCGCGCCTCGCGCCTGGCGAGCGCGCTTGCGGCCCGCATGCCGCGCGATGTCCGCGCGCAGATCGACCTCGTCGTCTCGCCCGCCATGGGTGGCCTTATAATAGGGCATGAAATGGGCCGCGCGCTGGGCGTAGAGGCGATGTTCGTCGAGCGCCCCACCGGCACGTTCGAGCTGCGCCGCGGATTCGCGATCAAGCCGGGCCAGAAGGTGCTGCTGATGGAAGATGTCGTCACCACCGGCCTGTCCTCGCGGGAGGCGATCGCGGCCGTCAACGCGGCGGGCGGCGAAGTCATCGCAGCCGGCGCGCTGGTCGATCGCTCCGCCGGAGAAGTCTCGCTAGGCGTGCCTTTCTTCCCGCTGATTTCGCTCAACTTTCCGAGTTACCCTGCCGACTCGCTGCCGCCCGAGCTGGCAGCCGTGCCCGCGATGAAACCCGGCAGCCGAAAGGAACCCGAAGCGGCATGATCCGCGTGAGCCTGGCTCCGCTCGCCGCGCTGCTGATCGGCGCGGGCGCGCCCTCGCCGGTCGTCGATCAGGCCGCCGTCAATGCCGCGCTCGATCCGGTCAAGGCCCCTGGCACGGTGCTGATCGCGCGCGGCGACACGATCGTGTACGAGCGCGCCTTCGGCCTGGTCGATCCGGCCGGAACTGCCGAGCACCAGCTCGGCAAGGTCTGGCGCTGGGCATCGGTGACCAAGCAGATCACCGCAACCATCGCGATGCAGGAAGCCGCTGCGGGCCGGCTCGATCTGGACGCTCCGATCATCACCTATCTGCCCGACAGCAAGGCGCCCAATGCCGCAAGCATCACCTCGCGGATGCTGATGCAGCACATATCGGGCCTGCCGCGCACCGATGAAGGCCCTGTCGGGACGGATGACTGGCCGACCTTCTACATGGTTGATCGATCCAGCCCCGAAACCGGCCGTGCCTGGTGCGAGGGACCGACGACGCGCAAGCCTGCCGACGAGTTCTTCTACGGCGACTGCGACTTCATCATGATGGCCGCCGTCATCGAGGCGACCAGCGGCAAACCTTATGCCGCGCTGATCGAGGAACGCATCGCTAAGCCGCTCGGCCTCAAAAGCGTCGGCCTGTTCCCGCGCTTTGAGCCCAGCATGCCCGGCTTTGGCGACGGCAAGCCCGAATCGACGGCTTTCCGGCTCGAGAATTTCGGCGGCGCGGGCGCGCTTTACGGCACGACGCGCGACCTCTTCGCCTTCGATCGCGCGCTGATGACCGGCAAGCTCATCCCCGAGGCAAAGCGCACTGAGATGTGGGACGGCAAGCCGCAATATGGCTATGCCGCGCTCGGCCAGTGGTCGTTCAGCGTCCCGCTCAAGAATTGCGGCGACAGCCCCGTGCGCATCATCGAACGCCGCGGTTTCATCGGCGGCGTTGCGCTGCGCAACATCATCCTGCCCGATCAGGACATGGTGATCATCATGACATCGAACCGCGCCGAGGCCGAAGCGGCCTTTGGCGAAATCTGGCAGCAGGCCGGCATCACGCATGACGTGCTGCGCGCCGCCCTGTGCGCTACCGGAGCCCCGCAATGAGCAACCATATCCGTCTGGGCGTCAATATCGACCATGTCGCCACCATCCGCAACGCGCGCGGCGGCGATCATCCCGATCCGATGCGCGCGGTGCGCATCGTGCAGGAGGCCGGCGGCGACGGCATCACCGTGCATCTGCGCGAGGACCGGCGGCATATCCGCGACAGCGATCTCGACGCGATCATGGCGGGGTCGACACTGCCGATCAATCTCGAGATGGCGGCGACCGAGGAGATGCTCGCCATCGCGCTGCGCCACAAGCCGCACGCCGCGTGCATCGTCCCCGAAAAGCGCGAGGAGCGCACCACCGAGGGCGGGCTCGATGCCGCCGGGCTGCACAACACGCTGATGCCGATCGTCTCGCGGCTGAGCGAGGCGGGCATCCGCGTCAGCCTGTTCATCGAGCCCGAGGCGCGGCAGATCGAGGCGGCGATGCGGCTCGGCGCGCCGGTGGTCGAGCTGCACACCGGGCGCTATGCGCATCTGTGGCTCGACGACGATCGCGACGGGGTGCAGGCCGAACTCAAGCGCATCGCCGACGCCGCCGCGCTCGCCGCCAAGAACGGCATCGAGCCGCATGCGGGACACGGCCTGACCTTCGAAAATGTCCAGCCCATCGCTGCGATCCCCCAGCTCGCCGAGCTCAATATCGGCCATTATCTGATCGGTGAGGCGATCTTCGATGGTCTGGAAGCCAGCATCCGCAAGATGCGGCAGCTGATGGATGAAGCGCGGTGATAGGCGTGTCGTACTCACGCCACCCCTCTCCCTTTACGGGAGAGGGAGCGAGACTTGGCCGCGAGCGGCCTAGTCGCAGCGGGAGAGGGCGTGTCCCCTTTTGCCCTCTCCCCTTCAGGGGAGAGGGTTGGGAGAGGGGCCAGCGCAACCGTCGCCTTTCCCCCCTCCCTTCGCCGCTGCGCGGCTCTTCCCTCCCCCCTGAAGGGGAGAGGGCTATATGATCATCGGCCTGGGCTCGGACCTTTGCAATATCGAGCGGATCCAGAATTCGCTCGACCGGTTCGGCACGCGGTTCGAAAAGCGCGTGTTCACCGAGGTCGAGCAGGCCAAGGCCAACCGCCGCCCGTTCACCAAGGCGGGGACGCTCGCCAAGCGCTTTGCCGCCAAGGAGGCTTTTTCGAAGGCGGTGGGAACAGGGTTCAAGGCTGGTGTGTTCATGAAGGACATCGGCGTCGTCAATGCCCCTTCCGGCGCGCCGACACTGCATCTCACCGGGGGCGCGAAGGCACGGCTGGACAGCATGATCCCTCAGGGCCATTCCGCCTTCATTCATCTCACGCTCACCGACGATCATCCATGGGCTCAGGCCTTCGTCATTATCGAGGCGCGGCCCGTTGACTGACAGCCCCTCGCCCCGTCCGGACCCGAAAGACCCCGAAATGGCACCAGATTCTTCCGACATCGTGATGGAAGCAAAAGACGCGCGCGCGTCCGAAGGCGAAAAGCCGGTCAACTGGTTCGAGGAAATTCGCGGGCTGTTCCTGCTGCTGCTCGCGGTGCTGGCCTTCCACTCGCTGGTGGCAAAGCCCTTCTATATCCCCACCATGTCGATGATGCCCAATCTGCTGGTCGGCGACCGGCTGGTGGTGACCAAATATCCCTATGGCTGGTCCTGGGTCTCGGTCTCGTTCCACCTGCTGCCGCCGATGAAGGGGCGGATCATGGGCAAGACCCCCGAATATGGCGATATCGTCATCGCCACCCCGCCCGGCGCGCAGAGCGACTATATCAAGCGCGTCATCGGCCGCCCCGGCGATACCATCGAGGTCCGCCAGGGCCGCGTTATCCTGAACGGCAAGGAAATTCCGCGCGCGGTGCAGCCGAACCTGATGCTGCCGGTCGACGTGAACTCGCCCTGCAACGCCAGCGACTTTCCGATGCTCAAGGCGCGCGGCGCCGATGGCCGCTATTATTGCGAGCTGCCGATCATCCGCGAGACGCTGCCCAATGGCGTGTCGTACAACACCATCGACCTGGGTCCCGATTATCCGCTCGACAATTACGGACCGTACAAGGTGCCTGCCGGGCACGTGTTCCTGATGGGCGACAATCGCGATCGCAGCGCCGACAGCCGTGCGAGCCTGGAGGAACTGGGCCTGGGCGGCGCGGTGCCGCTGGAAAATATCGGCGGCCGCGCCGAAATCGTCACCTTCTCGCTCGACGGCAGCACGACATGGAATCCGGTGAGCTGGTGGGAATCGCTGCGCGGCGACCGCGCGGGAACGAGCTTGAGGCCGGACAGGGATTGATCCGCTCGAATTAGTGCTGAACCGTCACCCCCGCGCACGCGGGGGTCCAGCTTCCTTTTACGGTTGGAGCAAAAGCGGGATTCCCGCCTTCGCGGGAATGACGGTCAAGAGATTGAATTGATTCCCTAACCCGGCTTCCGCTTCGCCAGCAGCATCTCGGCGATCTTGTACGTGCGCTCGTTGTCGACATCGACCGCATACGCCCCTTCAGTCAGCAGCAGCGCGCGCACCTTCACCTTGAAGCGGCGCGAGATCGCGGCCATCGCGCCATCGACGCTCCACCAGCCGAGCCGGAAGCGGATGAGGTTGAGGATGCCGAACGCCTGCGCGATCCGCCCCTTGGTCTTGATGAACTGCCCCCCTGCCCGGAACGCCTCGGCCGCGCGGAACGAGGCCGCGTCGCGCAGCCAATAGGCGTTGCAGTTCGAGATTGCCATGTCGCTGAATTCTTAGAAGCGCCGCTGCGCTTCGGGATGTTCGGCGAGAATGCTCGATTTCTCGGCGATCGCGATCACCGCGCCCGCGCCCTCGCGCATGCCGAAATCGTGGATCGAGCGGATTTCCTCAGCGGTCACCAGCACATTGTCGCCTGTGGTGATCAGCATCGGGAACGGGCTCCCCGATTCCTCGATGACCGCTTCGATGCTCTCGACAATGCCTTCGCGCGACACGCTCATGCGCAGCCTTCCGCTCGCCATGAGCTTCTGCACCGCAGGAAGGTCGGCGACCACCGCCCGATCATGGATCGACACCCAGATCGGGCTGTCCGGCCAGGCGTCTTCCACGCCTTCCAGCACCCATTGCAGCAGCGCCTTGCCCTGGATCGGCACGTTACACTTGTGCGTGACGCCGGCGGCCTCGGCCAGCGGGTCGAGCTTTCCATCGCGCTTGCCGGCGAGGATCACGATTGTCGGCGATGTCATCAACTACCCTTTATGCGATCATCCGGCCCCGGGCGGCCTATAGGGCGGCAAGGCGGCGCGAACAACCCGCTGCGCCCTCTTCCCTTTGCCGTTGCACACGCTAAGGACGCAATCGGATGAACTTTCGCTGAAGGACCGAAAATGGGGGAAACGCTGAACATCGCGCTGGTCGGGCTGGGTACCGTGGGCGCGGGCGTCATCCGTCTGGTCGAAGAGAATGCGGCGCTGATCGCGCGGCGTGCGGGCAAGCCGATCCGTATCTGCGGCATCACCGCGCGCGACCGGGCCAAAGATCGCGGCGTCGACCTGTCGCCCTATGAATGGGTCGACGACATGGGCGAATTCGCCACCCGCGACGATATCGACGTGGTGGTCGAGCTGATCGGCGGCGCGGACGGCCCGGCGCTCACCCTCGCCAAGGAATGCCTGAGCGGCGGCAAGGCCTTCGTCACCGCGAACAAGGCGATGGTCGCGCACCACGGGCTGGACCTGGCCGAGCGCGCCGAAAAGGCCGGACTCGCCTTCAAGTACGAAGCTGCGGTCGCGGGCGGCATTCCGGTCATCAAGGGCCTGCGCGAAGGTGCGGCGGCCAATCGCCTCAGCCGCGTCTATGGCATCCTGAACGGCACCTGCAATTTCATCCTCTCGGCCATGGAAAAGACCGGGCAGGATTTTGCCGAGGTGCTCGCCGAAGCGCAGGCGCGCGGCTTTGCCGAGGCCGATCCCAGCTTCGACATCGATGGCGTCGATGCCGCGCACAAGCTGTCGATCCTCGCTGCGCTGGCCTTTGGCACCGAGCTCGATTTCGACGGCATCGAGCGCAGCGGCATCCGCAAGATCCTGTCTGCCGATATCGCCCAGGCCGCCGCGCTCGGCTATCGCATCCGGCTGATCGGCATGGCCGAGCTCGATGGAAGCAATGGCGATGCGCAGTTGTTCCAGCGCGTCCACCCCTATCTTGTGCCGATGCACCATCCGCTGGCGCATGTCGAAGGGTCGACCAACGCGGTGGTCGCCGAGGGCAATTTCTCCGGGCGCCTGCTGTTCCAGGGCGCCGGCGCGGGCGATGGCCCGACCGCCAGCGCGGTCGTTGCCGATCTGATCGACATCGCGCGCGGCGAGATCGGCCCCGCCTTTTCGATGCCGGTGCGCGAGCTCGACAAGGTCGCGCGCGCCGAAACCGGGCATCGCACCGGCAAATGCTATCTGCGCTTCGAGGTCGCCGACCGGCCCGGCGTGCTCGCCGAGATCACGGCCGCGATGCGCGATGCGGGCGTCTCGATCGAAAGCCTGATCCAGAAGGGCCGCAGCCCCGATGGCAGCGTGCTCGTCGCCATGGTCACGCATGAAGGCCCCGAAAGTGCGGTCGCGGCAACCTTGTCCGCGCTCAAGGGTTCCCCCAGCTTGCACGCCGATCCGCTGGTCGTGCACATTCTCGGAGACTGACCGATGCCTTCAGGCCTTGCCGCGCTGCTTGACGATGTCGCCGCGCTGACCCGTCTTGCTGCGGTATCGATCGACGATGTCGGCGCAGCAGCGGCCAAGGCAGGCACCAAGGCTGCAGGCGTGGTGGTCGATGATGCCGCGGTTACCCCGCAATATGTCACCGATTTCACCCCCGATCGCGAGCTGCCGGTGATCTGGCGGATCGCCAAGGGATCACTGTTCAACAAGTTCGTCATATTGCTGCCTATCGGCCTGATATTGAGCGCTTTTCTGCCCTGGGCGATCACCCCGATCCTGATGGCGGGCGGCGCGTTCCTGTGTTTCGAGGGCGCGGAAAAGATCATCCACAAGCTCAGCCACAGCCAAGATACCGCCGAGGTGGTCGAGCAGGTGCAGGACATGTTTGCGCTGGAAGACGAACGGGTGAAGGGCGCAGTGCGCACCGACCTCATCCTGTCTGCCGAGATCATGGCCATCGCGCTCGCCGAGGTCGCCGACCGGTCGATCGCGATGCAGGCGGGCGTGCTCGCGGTGGTCGGTCTGCTGATCACCGCTGCGGTCTATGGCGCGGTCGGCCTGATCGTGAAGATGGACGATTTCGGCCTCCACCTGGCGACAAAACCCTCGGCGGCCGCCCAGGGCTTCGGCCGGGGGCTGGTCAAGGCCATGCCGATCGTGATGTCGGCGCTCGGCATCATCGGCACGGCCGCGATGGTCTGGGTTGGCGGACAGATCATCATTCACGGGCTTGCGGTGTTCGGCGTCGCCGGGCCTGAGCATCTGATCCACGACATCGCCGTCGCGGCGGGCGAAGCCGTGCCTGCGGTCAGCGGACTGGTCGAATGGCTGGTCGGCGCGATCGGGGCGGGCATTGTCGGGCTCGTGATCGGCGGCGTGATTGCGGCGGTCTACAACGCGGTCAAGGGCAAGGGCGCGCACTGAGGCGATGATTGACCCTCCCCCTTGCTGGGGGAGGCAGCGGAGACTTGGCAGCTTGCTGCCTATGTCGCAGCGGTGGGGGTGACGGTAAGGCTTCGTGCTGCCAATCGCCCGAAATTCAATCCGGAGAGATCACCCCCGCCC
>LSHP01000140.1 GCA_001555775.1 Acidovorax delafieldii
CCTTTTAGACGCCGATCACCCCGCTAACGGGGTCCCTTTTGCACGCCGGTCCACACTGGAAGCTATGCACGACGGCGAAAGCTGAAGACGTCACCGACACGCTCGACATGGCACTCGACGCTTCGGGCTGCGATCACGCCAATATGCTGTAAAGACTGCCTCTGCTCAGCGGAGTCGAAGACGACGCGGAGCGCCACCATGGCCCGAGTTACATCGCGAGCGATCTTGCCGACTATCTCGATGGGAAGAACATGAGCCACGTGCGTGGTGCGCCGTTCCAACCGCAGACCCAGGGCAAGATCGAACGCTGGCATCAGACGCTCAAGAACCGCGTGCTGCTGGAAAACTACTTCCTACCCGGTGATCTTGAACAACAGGTCGAGGCCTTCGTCGAGCCTTCCAATCATCAGCGTTTCAACAACGTGACGCCTGCCGATGTCTACTTCGGCAGCGCACCATCCATCATCAAACGAAGAGAAAGGATCAAGCGAAAGACACTCGAATATCGGCGCTTGCAACAGCGCAGGCTCGCCGCCTAAACATCAAACCAGACGAGGCGAGTACCCCGCAATCCTACGCCGCGATCTGTGCCAAATGTTCTGACGGGGGACAGGTTCAACAACAGGCGGTTGCTCAAGCCGATCGGCAATATGCCGCCCGCCAAAGCCGAGAACGATACCACGCCATACTGGACGACACACCTATCGCAGCCTACTCAAGCCAAATGGCCTCCGGCAATTTCGGGGCGGCTCATTGCACCGTCGAGGTGCAGATCAGGGAGTGACTAAAAATACTAAGGTCAATATTGTTGCTCTGGAAGGTGAAGCACAATCCCGTCAAGCTGGGCATCAAGCGTGATCTGGCAGGCCAGCCGGCTTTCCGCCGTGGTCCCTTCGGCGAACTGGAGCAGATCGGCTTCCATGCTGCCATCCGCAAGCCGCCCGACCCGGTCGATCCAGGCGGGATCGACGTGAACATGGCATGTGGCACAGGCGCATTGGCCCCCACAATCGCCGTCGATGCCCGGAACTTCGTTGAACAGCGCCGCTTCGCGCGCCGTCATGCCAATTCCGATTTCAACCGGAAACCGGCGACCATCGTGGGCAACAAAGGTGACCTTCACCATAAGACTGTGACCTTCCCCTGGCGCATTGATCAATGCGCGTGAAGCTTGACCGGCAGGCGGGTGATGCCGCGAACGAGGTTGGAGAGCAGGCGTTCAGGCTCTCCCACCACCTCGACGAAGCGGAAGCGCTCGTGGATTTCTTCCCAGATGATCCGCAGTTGCAGTTCGGCCAGGCGGTTGCCCATGCAGCGATGGATGCCATAGCCAAATGAAAGGTGCTGGCGCGGGTTCTTGCGGTCGATGATGAACTCTTCCGGCCGGTCGATCGCCGTTTCGTCACGGTTGCCCGAGAGATACCACATTACCACCTTGTCTCCCTTGGCAATGCGTTTTCCGCCGATCTCGCAATCCTCAAGCGCGGTCCGGCGCATGTGGGTCAGCGGGGTCTGCCAGCGGATGATTTCGGGAACCATGCTGCCGATCAGTGAGTGATCCTGGCGCAGCTTCTCATATTGATCGGGGTTCTGATTGAGCGCAATGACCCCCCCGCTGATCGAGTTGCGGGTGGTGTCGTTGCCGCCGACAATCAGCAACAGCAGGTTGCCCAGAAATTCGAGGAAGGGCATTTCGCGCGTGGCCGGCGAATTCGCCATCATCGTAATCAGATCGTTACCCTCGGGGCGGTCGATGCGTTGATCCCACAGCCCCTTGAAGTACATGGCGCACTCGATCAGTTCCTGGCGGCGCTGCTCGTTGCTATCGACGATGCCGGATCCTGGTATTGCGGTGGTTACGTCCGACCAGCGCGTCAGCTTGGCCCGTTCGTCCCAAGGGAAATCGAACAGGGTCGCAAGCGTCATCGTGGTCAGTTCGACTGAGACACTCTTCACCCAGTCGATTTCTTCGCCCACCGGCAGCGCATCGAGAATCGCCCCCGCCCTTTCGCGAATCACCGGCTCAAGCAACAACAGATTGGATGGTGCCACTGCCGGCGTGACAGCCTTGCGCTGCGCGTCATGCTTGGGCTGGTCCATCGCGATGAACATCTCAAGCTCAAGATTGGTCTCGTCGTTGTGCATGTCCTGGATGGCGATGCCACCCAATTTGGCTTCGGACGAAAACACCTTATGGTTGGTGTCGACCGCCATGATATCATTGTACTTGGTGATCGACCAGTAGGGCCCGTACGAGCTTTCGGCGCAGTAGTGCACCGGATCCTCGCGCCGCAACCGCTCGAAGAAGGCTCCGATCTTGTCGCTCTGGAACAGGCTTGGGCGGGACACGTCGATTTCCGCAAGCGGGATTCCGGCAACTGTGCGGACGAGTTCTTCACGATCCAGACCGGACTGCATTGCTAGCGTAGCCATGACCGCGTCGCTCCATTTTCTGTGCGTGTTGCGTCGTATGAGGCATTCACATCGATTCGTCAATAATAGTATAAGCATTTATGCCATTGAAGTTTACCAATCGACGATAATCATGGTGCGAATTGACTCCTGTCGCGCTAAACCTTATCAGAGTAAAATGCAGTCTAACCGCATCTGCCCTGTCGCACTCGAAAATGGCCAGATTCAGGCCAAGACCAAGCGCGCGTTGGTACTCGCCCGCGAAATTGTCGAAGATATCGAAAGCAATGCGCAAGGACCCGGCGACCGGCTCCCTCCCGAAGACGCCATGCTGGCGCGCTACGATGTGGCGCGGGCCACGCTTCGCGAGGCATTGCGCTTTCTCGAATTGCAGGGCGTCATCCATCTCGCCCAGGGTCGGGGAGGCGGGCCGGTGATCACGCGACCCCGGACCGCTGATTTCGCCAGTTCGATGGCGTTGGTTCTTCAATTCATGGACACCGATCTTCGGGCGCTGCTCGAACTGCGCGAGGCAGTTGCCCCGACGGTTGCGGCGCGGGCGGCAGAAATGGCTACCGTTGCCGATTTGGCTGCGCTCGAGGATTGCCTGGGGCGGCTTGAGGGAGAACGTGACGGTGCGGAATTCGAGGAAACCAATCGCCGATTTCACGACTTGCTGGGCTGGGCCAGCGGCAACCCCACATTCGGTCTGCTTGTCTCGGCGCTGCACCTTTTGACTCGCAACATGTCGATCGGTCTGGGCTATTCGGCCCAGGAACGCGACACTCAGCTGCGGTGCCTGGGCCGCGTGCTGCACGCCGTTCGGATGCGCGATGCCGCGGGCGCGCGGCGCCAGATGGAGCGGTTGATCGCCGGTTCGACCCAATACCTGGCAGAGCGAAGTCCCGATCTGCTCGCGCAAAAGGTACGCTGGGGAAACGCAAGTAGACTAGCTTGAAGGGAGAGAGGCAATGGCCTTGAACAGCCGCATCTGCGACATGCTGAAGATCGAATACCCGATCATCCTCGCCGGGATGGGCGGGGCAAGCGTTCCGGCGCTGGCGGCTGCGGTCTCGAATGCCGGCGGGCTTGGCGTGCTGGGTGCCGCTGCCTGCGCGCCCGAGCGTCTGCGAGACTGGATTCGCCAGACCCGAGAACTGACCGACAAGCCGTTCGGGGTCGATACCCTGCTGCCAGCCTCGGTCCGTCGGGGCAAGCCGCCGCAAAGCGGTGCAGCGCCGGTCGATCCGATGGCGCTTGCGGCCGAATACCGCCAGTTTGCCGAGGAGTTCATGGCCAGCGAAGGGTTGGTCAAGGCCGATGGCGAGGCCGTGAAACGCACGATTGGCGGACGGGACGCCGAAGGCGGCCCGCCACTGTTCTCGAAGGAGTTTTTCGAGGCGCAGATGGAAGTTGTGATCGAGGAAAAGGTGCCGGTCTACGCCGCCGGGCTGGGCAATCCTGGCCCGTGGATGGACCGGCTTCACGCGAACGGGACTGTCGTAATGGCGGTGGTTGGCAAGGTCCAGCACGCGCGGCAGGTGGTCGAGAGTGGAATCGATGTGATCGTCGCCCAGGGCCACGACGGCGGTGGGCACAATTCGCCGATCGGGACCATTTCGCTGATCCCGCAGGTGGTCGACGCGGTGGGCGACCGGGTGCCGGTGCTGGGCGCGGGCGGCATTTCCGATGGGCGCGGTGTGGCTGCCGCCTTCATGCTCGGCGCCGAAGGTGCCTGGGTTGGCACGGCTTTCCTTGCTACACGGGAGGCGGGAATCGAGGACTTCCAGAAGGAAGCGATCGTCGAAGGGGGCGATGCCGATACCGTGGTCAGCCGCTCGATCACCGGCAAGCCGGCGCGGATGATCCGCAACAAGTGGGCCGACGCGTGGGTCGCGGCCGGCAAGGAGCCCTTGCCAATGCCGTACCAGTCGATGATTTCCGGTCCTGTCATGGCGGCCGGCATCGCCGCCAGGCGCAAGGACATTCTGCCGGGCTTCGCCGGACAGGGCATCGGCTTGATCCATGCCGTACGCCCCGCCGCCGCAGTCATGGCAGAGCTCGTTTCCGATGCCGAAAGCGCGCTCGAACTGGCCAGCCGTTTCCGCTGATCGAG
The DNA here is from genome assembly GCA_001555775.1 of Acidovorax delafieldii. Lineage (GTDB taxonomy): Bacteria > Pseudomonadota > Alphaproteobacteria > Sphingomonadales > Sphingomonadaceae > Blastomonas > Blastomonas delafieldii_A. Next base: position 4,529 of record LSHP01000140.1, read on the forward strand.
GGCGAGGCGCGTGACCGGATTTTCCGACAAGGCCGCAATCACGGGGATTGGCGAGACCGATTTCGTCAAGGGCACCGAACGCAGCGCGGTCGACATGATGCTTCAGGCCTCGCGACGCGCGATTGCCGACGCGGGGCTCAGGCCGGGCGACATCGACGGCATGGTTCCGCCGCCGATTTACACGACTTCCGAGGAACTGGCCGCCAACCTGGGGATCGACGTGCTGCGCTTTGCCGCCACGGTCCACATGGGCGGCGCGAGTCCGACGACAGCGCTGCAGAACGCCGCAATGGCGATCGCAGCGGGCCTGTGCGATCATGTTCTTGTGACGCTTGGCTGGAACGGGTTTTCCGCGCTGCGCCCCAAACCCGGCGCGCCGCCGACCCGGTCCATGAACATGACCACGCTGACCAATACGATCCAGGGCTATTACATTCCCTATGGAGTGTTTCTGCCGGTGCAGATGTATGCTTGGCTGGCGACCCGCCATTCACGTCTTTTCGGGGTTGGCGAAGAGGCGATGGGCGCGGTGGCGCTGGCCTGTCGCAAGCATGCGCAGATGAACCCCAAGGCCTTCACCAATGGCCGTCCGCTCGACTGGGAGACTTACGCGTCATCGCGCTGGATATCGGAACCGTTCAGGCTTTACGACTGCTGCCTTGAGACCGACGGAGCCTGCGCGGTGGTGGTTTCCCGGATCGACCGCGCGCGCGACATGCCCCATGTGCCGGTGACGATTGCCGGGGCGGCGGAAGGGCACCCCTATCCGGCCGACGATATTCCCTCGCGTCCCGATCCGTTCAAGATCGGGCTGTCCTACGCTGCTCCCAAAGCCTTCGAGATGGCCGGCGTGACCCGCGAGGATATGGACTTTCTCCAGATCTACGATTGCTTCACTTACGTCGTCCTGCTGCAGCTGGAAGCGCTGGGATACTGCGAGCCGGGCGGACAGCTCGATTTCGTCCGCGACGGCCAGATCGAACTTGGCGGGCGCTACCCGCTCAATACCCACGGCGGACTGCTCAGCGAGGCGCATGTCTGGGGCCTTAACCATGTCGTCGAGGCGGTCCGGCAGCTGCGCCACGATTGCGGCGACCGGCAGGTCGCAAACGCCCGGACCGGCTTGGTCACCGGCTGGGGCGATCTGGGCGACGGCAGTGTCGCCATCCTGCGGAGATTCTCATGAGCGACAACGCCGACCTTCCGCCCAGGCAGCGGGCCGAAGCACAGGCCAGGCCAGCCAAGCCGCGCCCGCGCCCGCAGGACCCGATCGAGCAGGAATTCTGGCAGCGCTGCCAGGATGGCCGGCTGCATTTCCAGCGCTGCTCATCCTGCGGCACCTGGCGCCACCTGCCGCGTTACATGTGCGCGCGTTGCGGCTCGCCCGAATTTGCCTGGCAGCCCAGCTCGGGCAAAGGCACGCTGTTTTCGTGGACGATCACGCACCAGGCGCTGCACCCGGCGTTTGCCCATGAAATCCCGTTCGTCGCGGCAGTGGTCGAGTTGGCGGAAGGGGTCCGCATGGCGACCCGGCTGATCGACTGCGCCCCGGAAGGGCTCGCACTCGACATGCCGGTCGAACTCGCCTTCGAGCCTCTGGGCGACGATTTCCAGCTGCCGGTATTCCGGCCTTTCGCGCATGGGGAGTCCACGTCATGAACCTTGATTATGGCCCCGAATACGAACGCTTCCGCGCCGAAGTGCGGGATTTCCTTGACCGCAACCGGCAGCTTGCGCCGGAATCGGCGAACCGCGCGGCGCGACCTTCGGCTGAAGCGGTCGCCTGGCAAAACCTGCTGCTGGAAAATGGCTACACCGCGCGAACCATTCCGCGCGAATATGGCGGCTACGGCGCCGAGCCCGACATCCTCAAGGCGCGGATCATCGCCGAGGAATTCGCGCGTGCGGGCGTGCCGGGCGGACTGTCCAACCAAGGCATCTCGATGCTGGTTCCAACCCTGCTCGAACTCGGCACCGAAGAGCAGAAGCGCCGCTGGATCGAACCCACGCTGCGCGGCGAAGTGGTCTGGTGCCAGGGCTATTCCGAGCCTGGCGCCGGGTCGGACTTGGCCAGTCTGCGCACCAGCGCCCGCGAGGAAAGCGGCCATTTCGTGATCAACGGCCAAAAGATCTGGACCAGCACCGCGCGCCAGGCCGACATGATCTTCTGCCTGGTGCGGACCGAGCCGGACGCGCCCAAGCACGCCGGCATTTCCTATCTGATCTTTCCGATGGACCTGCCGGGGATCGAGGTCCGCCCGCTCAAGACGATGACCGGACACGCCGAATTCAACGAGACCTTCTTCACCGACGTGCGGGTGCCGGTCGATCAGATTGTCGGGCAGCGCGGCCAGGGCTGGTTCGTCGCCAATGCGACGCTTGGCCATGAGCGCGGCATGCTGGGAGATCCCGATGCCCTGGAAAACCGGTTGCTGGCGCTGATCCGCCTGATGCGGGAAGAACAGGTCGGGCCGGCCCGCGCGATCGACAATCCGGTGCTGCGCGACCGCCTCGTCGCCCTCCAGGCGGAAGTCGCGGCGATGAAATACAATGGCATGCGGGTGCTCTCCAACCAGATCAAGGGCGAGGCCGGGGGCATGGCCAAACTTATTGTCAAGCTCCAGAGCTGCGAACTGGCGCACCAGATCTCGGCCCTGGCGATCGACGCGATGGGCGAAATGGGCATCCTCTATGCGGAAAGTCCGCGCCAGCGCGAAGGCGGTTCGTGGCAATGGAACTACATGTTCCAGCTGGGCCTGATCATCGGCGGCGGCACCGCGCAGATCCAGAAGAACATCATCGCCGAACGCGGCCTCAACATGCCGCGCGAGCCGCGCCCGGCGCCCGAACCTTCGTCCAGCCGGAAGGAAGCCGCCTGATGGATTTCGGTCTTTCCCCCGAACAGGAAATGCTCCGCGACACGGTCGGTCGCTGCCTCGCGGAAACCTGCCCGCTCGATCAAGTGCGCTCCTGCGTGGATGCGGGCAGCGCGGTCAGCGACCAGGTCATGGCCGCACTTGCTGACATCGGCCTGACCGGGCTGATGGTGCCCGAGGCGCATGGCGGGCTGGGGATGAGCCTGCTCGATGCGGCGGTGGTTGCCGAGCAGCTCGGCCGGACGGTGGCCCCGGCCCCGTTCCTGGCCCGCAGCGTACTCGCCCCGCTGGCGCTGACGTTGGCCGGATCGCCCGCGCAGCAGGCCCATTGGCTGCCCCGGATCGCGACCGGCGCAGTGCGGTTCGGCGTCGCAATCGCCGGTATCGTCGAGGAGCGCGACGGCGCGAAAGTCCGGGCCGAAGCCGGCGGACTGACCGGCACCGCACTGTTCGCGCTCGACTTTGCCGATGCGGACCATTTCATTGTGGCCGACGAATCGGGGCGGCTGCATCTGCTGAACGCCGCCGCGAACGGGGTCGAGCGAATTGCCTTGCACACCATCGATGCCACCCGCAGCGTCGGCGAATTGCAGTTGACCGGCGCAGTGGCCGAACCGCTTGCCGACGATGGTGGACTTGCGGCGCGGCGGCTGCTCGACGCCGGCCGGATACTGCTGGCCGCAGACAGCCTGGGCGCGGGAGAGGTTATGATCGAAAAGGCGGTCGCCTATGCCGGGGAACGCGAGCAATTCGGGCGGGTCATCGGCAGCTTCCAGGCGGTCAAGCACATGTGCGCGGAAATGGCCGCCCGGCACGAACCGTGCCGGGCGCTGGTGTGGTATGCCGCGCATGCTTTCGATGCCGCCCTTGGCGAGGCGGCGCTGATGGCCTGCCACGCCAAGTCGCACACCGGCGAGGTTCACCGTTTCGTGGCGCGAACCGCAACCGAGGTGCACGGCGGCATGGGCTTTACCGATCTGCTGGGCCTGCATTTCTGGTTTAAGCGGATGGGGTTCAACCGCCAGGTTTTGGGCGGGCCGGAGCGGGTCAGGGAAGAAGCGGCGCAGCTGCAGGGATTGACGACGGCGCAGTAGGACCGTCCGGGAGAGAAAACCATGACCGAGTGGAATTTCGGCGACATTCTGGATGCCATCGAACCGGTGCTTCCGCCAGCTGCCCCTGTCCTGATCCACGGTGACCGGAGTATCACCTGGCCGGAAATGGGCGGGAGGTCCAACAATCTGGCCCGCGCGCTGCGCGACCGGGGGATCGAGCCCGGGGCCAAGGTGGCCTTCTACATGCGCAACCGGCCCGAATATGGCGAGGCCATGGCCGCCTGCTTCAAGGCCCGGCTGACCCACGTCAATATCAACTACCGCTACAAGCCGGACGAGGTCCATTACATCTTCGACGATTCCGATGCCGAGGTGATCGTTTACAGCAGCGAATTCCGCGATTGCATCGACGAACTGAAAGAACGGCTCGGCAAGGTGCGGATCTTTGTCGAAATTGGCGATCCGGCGGCAATCGCGCCGTTTGCCGAACCCTATGAGGCGCTGGCGGCGCAAGGCGATGGTTTGCCGCTGGGCATCGCCCGTTCGCCCGACGACTTACTATTCATCTACACCGGCGGAACCACCGGCATGCCCAAGGGTGTGATGTGGCGCCACCATGACCTGCGCCAGGCGCAACTCGATTCCGCCAGCCTGCTTGGTCCGGCGCCGCAAGACATGGCCGAAGCCGTAGCGATGCTGGCCGCCGAAGGCCCGGGCCGGGTGTTCCTTCCGGCCTGCCCGATGATGCATGGCACCGGTCTTCTCTCTGCCCTGGGCACCATGATGACCGGCGGCTGCATCGTCACGCTCGAAAGCCCTTCGTTCGATGCAGAGGAGCTATGGCGTGCGGTCGAAAAGCACCGGGTGCAATCGATCGCGATTGTCGGCGATGCCTTTGCCAAGCCGATGCTCGCCGCGCTCGACAAGGATCCCGGGCGCTACGATACGACAAGCCTGATCTCGATCATCTCCTCTGGCGTCATGTGGAGCCGCGAGGTCAAGGACGGCCTGATCCGGCACATTCCCCAGGTCGCGCTGATGGACGCCTTTGGCGCCTCAGAGGGGCTGGGCTATGGGCTGTCGGTGACCACCGCGCTCGGTTCGGTCCAGACGGCCAAATTCGCGATCGGCGAGCATTGCGACGTATTCGACGAAAATGATGCCAAGGTCGAAGCAGGCAGCGGTGTTCCCGGTTTCATCGCCCGCAGGGGTGCCATACCCATGGGATATTACAAGGATCCGGAAAAATCCGCGAAGACGTTCCGGACCATCGGCGGCGTACGCTACTCGATCCCCGGCGACTGGTGCCAGGTGGAGGCAGATGGCAGCTTGACCCTGCTCGGGCGGGGCAGCGTCTGCATCAACACCGCCGGGGAAAAGGTCTATCCCGAAGAGGTCGAGGAGGCGCTCAAGACCCATCCCTCGGTGGCCGATGCCCTGGTGGTCGGCGTGCCCGACGAGAAATGGGGCCAGGCAGTGACCGGCGTCGTGGTCCTGGAAGGCAGCGCCGAGTTCGACGAGGCCGCCCTCAAGGCCCATGTCCGCCAGCAACTGGCCGGTTACAAGACTCCGAAGGCGGTCTTCCTGGCCGGGGTTGCGCTGCGCGCATCGAATGGCAAGGCCGACTATGCCGCCGTTCGGGCCTTCGCGATGAGCCAGGGCGCCGCGACGTGACCGGTACGCCTGGCGGCGATTGGGAGGCGCTGATCGTCGGCGCCGGGTTCAGCGGAATCTATCTGCTCCACCGTCTTCGCGAGGCCGGCATCGACGCCAGGCTTATCGATGCGGCCGAAGCGCCGGGCGGCATCTGGTACTGGAATTGCTATCCCGGCGCGCGCGTCGATTCACAGGTGCCGCTGTACGAACTGTCGCTGCCCGAACTGTGGCGCGACTGGACCTGGAGCGAACGCTATCCCGGATGGCGCGAGTTGCGCGCCTATTTCCGTCATGTCTGTGACCGTCTTGCGCTCTGGCCCCACATGGCCATGGGAACCCGCATGACCGGCGCGGCGTGGGACGAAGACCGGCGCAAGTGGCGGGTCGCGACCGGCTCGGGCGAAACGATCACCGCGCGCTATCTGCTGCCCTGCCTCGGCTTTGCGGCCAAGGCCCATGTGCCCGACATCGCCGGACTGGAAAGCTTTGCGGGCGAATGGCACCATACGGGCCATTGGCCGCAGCACGGGTTGTCCATGGCCGGGCGCAAGGTGGCGATCGTCGGCACCGGCGCGAGCGGGGTCCAGGTTGCGCAGGAAGCGGCAGCCGAGGCGGCACGGCTCACCTTGCTGCAGCGCACCCCGATCCTTGCGCTGCCGATGCGGCAGGAGGTGCTAACGGCGGAGCAGCAGGAACGGGAGAAAGGCGATTACCCGGCACTCTTTGCGGCCCGCCTTCGTACAAGCGGCGGATTCGATATGAACGGTGTCGAGACCTCCGCGCTCGACGTTGACGAAGCAGAACGCCGCTCCCTGTTCGAAAGGCAATGGCAGGCCGGTGGCTTGCGGTTCTGGTATGCCAATTTCGCCGACCTGCTGACCGACGAACGGGCCAACCGTCACGCCTACGATTTCTGGCGCGACAAGACCCGGGCGCGGATCGCTGATCCCGCCTTGCACGAGTCCCTGGCGCCGAGCGAACCGCCCCACCCCTTCGGCACCAAGCGTCCTTCGCTGGAGCAGAACTATTACGAGATCTTCTCGCAGCAGAATGTTTCGCTCGTCGATCTCAAGCAGACTCCCATCCAACGCATCGTGCCCGAGGGCATCCTCACCTCGCAGGGCCTGATCGAGTGCGACCTGATCGTGTTCGCCACCGGCTTCGACGCCGGCAGTGGCGGGTTGACCCAGATCGAGATCAGGGGCCGCGATGATCGCTGTCTTGCCGATGCCTGGCACCAAGGGGTCACCGCCTATCTCGGCTCGGCCGTCCACGGCTTTCCCAATCTGGCCTACCTGTACGGACCGCTCAGTCCCTCGGGCTTTTCCAACGGTCCGACGGCCGCGGAAATTCAGGGCGACTGGATGCGGGACTTCCTGGTGAAGCTGCGCGACGACGGTCTGACCCGATTTGAAGCGGAAGCCGAAGCGGAGCGCGAATGGACCACAAGCGTTGCCGCAATCGGGGCGATCACGCTCTTTCCCCGGGCAAAGTCCTGGTACATGGGCGACAACATTCCGGGCAAGCCGCGGCAGCTGATAAACTACCCGAGCGTGGTGGGTTACTTGAACATCATAAACGAGGTGGCGGCGAACGGATATCGCGGCTTCACGCTGGCGTGACGGGGGAACTGCAATTTATGAAATCGGCTGCATCCGATATTGTGCCGGAATGGGCGCCTGACCCGTCGGTTCTGCCAGACTGGTTCACCGAGGCCCTGGCTGTTCCGCGCGAGGAAGGTTTCGTCACGGTTGACGGCGTGCGCATGCATTACTTCCGCTGGGGAAATCCGGCCGCGCCGCCGGTGCTGATGACCCACGGTTTTCTCTCGCACGCGCGCTGCTTCGCCTTCATAGCCCCGTTTCTTGCGGCCGATTACCACCTTGTCGCCTATGACCTGTCCGGGATGGGCGACAGCGAGGTGCGCCCGGACTGCGACATGACCGCGCGTGGCCGCGAAATGATCGGGATTGCTAAAGCCTTGGGCCTGTTCGGCCAAGCCAGCAAGCCGATCGTCGTCGCTCACAGTTTCGGTTCCGCCGTTGCGTTGCGGGCGCTTGAACTCGCGCCGGACGCCTTCGGCGGGGCAGCGATCTGCGACATGATGATCCTGCGCCCCTCGGCGCTGGAGGAATACTGGAGCATGGGTCGGACCAGCCCCGGCTCGGGCGATCCCAACCGCCCGCATCGCCGCTATCCCGATTTCCCGAGCGCCCGCAAAAGGTATGTGTTGTCCCCGCCCCAGCCGGTGGGTGAACCGTTTCTCATGGATTACATGGCTTACCATGCCCTTTGCCGCGAAGGGATCGATTGGACCTGGAAGTTCTCTCCAGCCGTGTTCAAGCGCGACAATTCGCACCGCCTGTGGCTCGAGATCGGTCCGCGTGTGGTTGCCGCACCCGGCAGAAGGGCAATTATCCACGGCGCTGAGAGCCAGCTCTTCACATCGGATTCGCGCCGCTATCTCGATGAACTGGGAGGAGGCGACATCCCGGTCATCGCGGTTCCGGAAGCGCGGCATCACCTGATGCTCGACCAGCCATTGGCCTTCGCGGCGGCCTTGCGCGCTGTCCTTGAACAATGGTCAAAAAGTGACTGATCGTGGTGCGCGCCAATTCTATCGGATCCGGCGCGATCGACAGATGGCTGCCGGATTTGCCCGGCCGGGCGCACATCGAGAAACGCAGCTTCAGCGACAGCCAGGGAGGCCAGCATGAGTGATTCTGACCAAGCTCCAGAACCCAAACCAGCCGCAACGGTGCTGCTAGTCCGCGACCACCCCGAGTTCCAGGTCCTGATGGTGAAGCGTCATCACCAGATCGATTTTGCGTCGGGGGCTCTGGTTTTCCCGGGTGGCAAGACGCACAGCGGCGACGCCGACGAGCGCTGGAGGAGTCATGCGATCGGCTGGGACGATCTCGACCCGGTTCAACGGACCTTGCGGGTCGGGGCGATCCGCGAGGCGTTCGAGGAAACCGGGATCCTGCTGGCGCAAACCGCTCAGGGCGTACCGTTCGAGGATCCGTGTGACGCGGCGGTGCGAAGCGCGGTCGATGCTGGCGAAATCGCGTTCTTCGATGTCGTTTGCGAACTGGATGTTCGCCTCAGGCTGGACAAACTGGCCATCTTTGCCCGGTGGATTACCCCGACCATCATGCCCAAGCGGTTCGACACCTGGTTCTACGCCCTTAGCGCGCCGCCGGGACAGGTCGCGGCTTGCGATGGACGGGAAACCGTGGATGCGGAATGGATTTCGCCATCAGAGGCCATCCGGTTGGCGGCGTCGGGCGAGCGGACAATTATCTTTCCCACCCTGATGAACCTGAAGCTGCTCGCCGAGGCAGAGGGCGCCCAGGATTGCCTTGCGCGCGCACGGCAACGCAGGCTGGTGACGGTGCTGCCAGAGGTTGCGGTCGAGAACGGGGAACGGGTTCTGGTGTTACCGCCTGACGCTGGATATGGCGCAGTTTCGCAACCGCTGAAAGCGCTCGGAGCCTGAGTCAGGGCGAGCTTCTCGATCGACCGCTGCTCTGCCACCCGAATTTTGGACTATTCGCGGTTAGAGTTACGGCATGAAGGCATCGAATTTCACGGACGCGCAGAAGGCGTTCGTTATCAAGCAGGGTGAGGAAGGCACGTCACCGCCAGCCACACGCCGGTAGGACCAGCCTTCGTTCATTAGTACGCGAAGTGTCCGGAACAGGGGCGCCGCGCAACGCGGCGCGGGATCGAGCGTGTTTACATCTCCGCTCGGCCTGTCGCTCCAGCATTGACCCTGAGGGTGCAGGAAAAGGGCAGGAACTGTCGCCGACTTCTGTTTCGTCGAGCGCGAAATAGTCGAGCCTGTCGTTCGCGACGGTGTGCCGATCAAACCGCAAGTACCAGGCAGGCCCTGGCAAAGTTACTTGTCTTCTCTCTCTCTCTCTCTCTCTCTCTCTCCTGTCTCTTATACACATCTGACGCTGCCGACGAGCGATCTTCGAAACTCACGCTGACCGAGCCAATCGGCGGATCATGAGCATGGCGGCGGCAGCGTAGAGGAAGGCTGCGACGGATTTGAGGGTGGCTTTGACGTCCTTGGCGAGGCGCCGGTTTCGGTTGATCCAAGCGAAGAAGCGTTCGACCACCCAGCGCCGTGGCAGAACCACGAAGCCGGATTGGCCGGCGATCTTGCTGACGATTTCGACGGTGATGCTGGTCGCCTCGGTGACACGGTGATGATTATATCCGCCATCGGCCCAGACCTTCTCGATGAACGGGAAGAGGCCGCGCGAGATTTGCAGCAACGCGCCGCCGCCATCACGATCCTGGACATCGGCGGTGTGCCGCTCGACAAGCAGCGGCCTGCCGTCAGTATCGACCAGAGCATGGCGCTTGCGACCCTTGATCTTCTTGCCTGCATCATAGCCGCGCGGCCCGCCGCTCTCAGTGGTCTTGACGCTCTGACTGGCGATGATGGCTGCGCTTGGCGAGGCGTCCCTTCCGGCTCGCTGGCGGTCGAGCGCGACCAGCGCATGGTTCATCCGCTCGAACACGCAGTCGTCCCGGAACCGGGCAAACCAGCGGTAGACCGTCTGCCACGGAGGGAAGTCCTTGGGCAGCAGCCGCCATGCAATCCCGCCACGCAACACATAGAAGATTGCATTCAACACCTCGCGCATCAGCCATTGTCGCCGGCGTCCCGTCGCGCGCGCCTCGGGCAGAAAGACCTCAACCAGCGCCCACTCGGCATCGCTCAAATCCGTCTGGTAACGCTTCGAAACTCGCGTATGCTGCGCGCGGGTGGCTGGGGTCCTCATCAAGATCTCCGGGTTGTCTGCAAAACCCCGGAATCACAGGAACCTCAGCCGCTCAACCCCTTTCGAAACGGCCTCTAAATCTTAGTAATTTCGGCTTGCGGAGAACCCTGGACGGTTCAGTGTACATCGGAAGTCTAATCGAGAAACCCTATGCCTTCGGCTTTCAAAACTGCCTGGACTCGGTTTCGAACTTGTAACTTGCCGAATATCTTGTGTAGGTGCCATTTCACCGTATTCTCGCTGATGCGATGCCGGATGGCAATTTCACGATTGGAGAGGCCCTCCTTGACGCGGTGCAGGATGGCGAGTTCTTTCCTGGTCAGCGTCGGCACATCCACCTGTTTGGGCAAGCGTGACGTACGGACAACTTCTGTACGGTGGCCTGCGCCTAATGCCTGCTCGTCCGGGATCAGATTTATCAGCGCGGCGGTCGCCGATCCCAGCCTTTCCAGCGTCCTCCGCTCATCCAGCAGCGTGCGGAAGCACCGCTTCCGCAACGCGATGTCTACGGCATCCGCCACGATCTGTTCGGCAGGGGCCGTTCTCCCCGCCGCTGCGGTGGCAGCAGCAAGGCAAAGCATGGCAGAAATTTCTAGTCGACCCGAATGATTGCGGCGCGCATGCTCAAGCGCCACGATTGCTGATCGCCTGCACAAATGGAACTTTCCCTGCCGCAAGGCAATACGTGCCTCGCTGAGCGATGCGCGCGCGCGGAGAGCGGGGCCATGCGCCGTCAGGAAGGCGGGGTGATCGTGGGCGGGAAGCATGGCGACGGCGTCGTCCACGTCGGTCATCACCGCCATGTCGGCGAGAGCGATGCGCGCCAATGCATCAAGTCGCGGGAATGCGTGTTCGCTTGCAATTACGCGTGCCTCTTGCAGCAATTCTATTGCGCCCTGCCGATCGCCGCCGAGATCGATGAAAGCTGCCGCAGTGCGAAAGGCCAAGAATGTCAGATCGACCACCCCGTGGTGACGTACGAATTCCAGAACGTTCCCGATGCGGGAGCCTAGGGTGCCGAGCCGGTTCGCCTCGTAATCGATTTCAAGTTCCAGCAGGTCGAGCAGCTTGGCAGAGAAAGGCGTGGCGCGAAACTGCGCCTGCTCATCGTCGCGCGCATTGCGTAGCAGGTCCGCAGCCGAGCCCATGTGGCCCTGCGCAATTTCGCCGAAAATTATCGTGGCATGAAGCCAGCCAAGCGCGTAGCGATGTTCGGCGACCGTGTTGACTGATGCGGCCTGCCCCCTCAATTTCACGAGGTCATCAAACCTGTGTTCACTGGCGGCAATAAAGCTGAGGCAAGTTAATATCGCGCCCTGGCCCACAAGATCGGTGCCGTCATGCTGCTTGATCCAGAGTTCGCATCGACGCCTGGCCTCCGTCAGGTCGTCTGCGGTCGCCGCACCGACGGCAGCCACGAGATCGCGCCAACGTTGCAGTTGCAGCTTGGTCGAATCATCGGCCTGGACGCTGCTGGCAGCGTCTATGTCGGCAATCAGGGCTGCTGCCTGCGCTTGCCCGAGACTGAAAATCTGCGCCCACGCCAAGCCGAGGGCGATTGTGGGGGCATTATCCATTTCGGAGAAACTGGCCTTCCATAGCTGTATCTGCTCTACCTCTCCCTGCCGCAGCGCGATGTCCATTATGCTGCTGGACGCCATCTCGGTGGCTGTGTCCTTTTCACCTGCACGAAGATACAGGCTGATGCTCTCACGGCTGTTGCCGCTTTGTCGCTGCCATTCCGCGGCGTGGGCAAGACGCTCCGGATCCAGACTCCGATACTCGACCGCGTATCGGTGCTCGAGGAACTCACGAAGAAGTGGATGAAATTCGCAAGCGGACCGGTTCCTGTCCATTGGCCTAAGCAGCATCCGCTCCACGCACAGCTTCTCGATAAGCCTGGCGCCGTCGTTTCCACCGAATAATTGATCGAAATACTCGGCCGATACGGAGTCCAGGACCGAAGCCCGAATGCAGAATTCCCGCAATTCATCGGAAAGAGATGCAAGGATGGCGCTCCTGAAGTATCGATCGAGATCGCAGTCGCGCCCGGTGACTTTTCTAGAAACGAGGCGCTGATTCTGGGTTCCGGTCGAGGTGGCCGCCCGCAGCAGCAGGATCAGCGGCGCCGCCCAACCCCGGGTCCGCTCCCAAAGCGTAAGGAGATCGGCGTCGGAAACCGTACCGGCGCGCATCCCGCAGGCAACGGCCCGCGCTTCGTCGAGGCTGAAATTCAGCTTGTCGACCGTCACATCTTCGACCTGGCCCTGCGCGGCGACACGAGCAAAACCAATATCCGCCGTCATAGCCGCAGCGATCGCAACATTCGGCGGCGCGGCGAGCATCAGGTCTTCGATCCGGTCCGCCATCTCCGAATCACAGCCGATGTCGTCGATGCAGATTAGCAATCGGTACCCTTGACGATCAGCGGCATGGTCGAGCCGATCAGCCAAGGTCATCAGATTGCGCGGCCTTCGCTCGTCCATCGCCGAGAAAATGCTCTGCGTATTTTCAGCTGTCAGCAATTGGCCGTAGATGCGTTGCGCGAGCAAGTCAGGGTCGTAATCGGCGTGCTTGGCCGACACAAAGGCCGTCATCTCGCCGCGCTCACGGTGGGCGGCCCACAGCTGGGCCATTGCAACGCTTTTTCCGTGTCCCGGCGGCGCACGAAAGACATGGAAGCGCTTTGCCCAGTCGCTCGAGAGCAAGCGCGGGCGCGGGAGACTTTCCGCATGTAGCAACGTTATTCGATCAGCGACTGCGCCCATGGTCTTCACCCAACTCTCTGCTTGTGTTTACAACATGCAGCGTGGAAGGACAGACTGGAATGCCAATTTGCGATAGCGGGACATATCCGTGCGTGCGGGCTTGCACACATGCTGAGCGCCCGCAAGCCGACGTACCCGAAGGCCCTTATGGCCGGGCCGGAAAAAAGGTCAGGCGATAGCGTCGTTCAGCGGGACGGCGGGGTTCCCCAATCGTTCGACGTCGATGCGCGCGCCTGCGGCGATGAATTGCTTGCCCGACGCAAATTCCTGCGGCGAGTTGATCGCTTCCACGCAATGCAGGCGGTCTTCCTTCAAATGGAATATGCAAAAGCGCTGTGACGACGGCGCACCGCGCAGGACGGTTCGATCGCACTCGTTCTTTATGCCCGCCATTTGAAGCTTCAGGTCATATTGATCGGACCATTGCCAGGGTATTTCCGGTCACGTCCGTCAATGAGGTGTAATTTGGGGTGTGGTCACCGGGCTGCATGGT
>LSHP01000141.1 GCA_001555775.1 Acidovorax delafieldii
CACCAGCAGCACCTAAATCTCCACCGAAAATTACACCACGAGCGCGGACGCTAACTTCATCTTCGTCACCGAAAGCAGCAAGCAGGTGAGCTTGCGCGACTATATGGGCGCGGAAGTCTATGACCGGTTCGCGCGCTGGCGGCTCGACGAATGCTATACTGCCCTTTGGGTCGGTAAGGTGATCAACGCCAATTGGAAGGCGGTGTCCGAGGCGTTCATGGAGGCCTGGCACTCGATCGTCACCCACCCGCAGATCCTGCCCTATACCGGCGATGCCAATACCCGCTATTCGATGTGGGGCGACCATGCGAACCTCGCGCTGACCCCGTTCGGCCTGCCCAGCCCGCATCTGGCGGCGGACAACCTGTCCGAAGACGATATCATCGCCGCGTTCAGCCGCACCTCGGGCCGCTCGGCCTCGCTGGAGGGGCGCAAGCTCGAGCAGGGCGAGACTGCGCGCAAGGCGATGGCGGAGATCAACCGCGCCAATTTCCTCGATGCGCTGGGCTATGACAGTGCGGGCATTTCGGACAGCGAGATGCTCGACGCGTTCACTTACAACATCTTCCCCAACCTCTCGCCCTGGGGCGGGTTCGTGCCCAATATCGTCTATCGCTGGCGGCCCTGGCCCGACCAGAATGCGACACTGATGGAGGTGCGCCTGCTGGGCCGCAAGCCCAAGGATGGCGCAATGCCCGAAGCGGCGGAAATGCGCTTCCTCACCCCCGATGAGCCGTGGGCCACGGTCACCGAATGGGGCGCGCTGGGCGAAGTGTTCGACCAGGACATGGAGAACCTGCCCTATGTGCAGGAGGGCCTGATCGCGTCTGCCAACAACCGCGTCGAGCTGGGCCGCTATCAGGAGGGGCGAATTCGCCAGTTTCACCAGACGATGGACAAGTATCTGGCGGGGCAATTGCCTTGAAAATGGCGGCACTGCTCCAAGCCCCCAAACGCCCCACCTCCGTTTGTCCCGAGCGAAGTCGAGGGACGTATTCGGAGAGGGTTGTGAAAGGTCCCTCGACAGGCTCGGGACAAACGGAGATTTGAATGACCTTCCAGGGCCCCGCAGAAGACCAGATCGCGATCCGTGCGCTGATCGACAGCTATAGTGACGCGGTGTTCCGCCGCGATGCGCAGGCCTGGGGTGCGACCTGGGCCGAAGATGCGCTGTGGAACCTGATGGGCACCGAGGTGCGCGGGCGCGAGGCGATCGTCGGCTTGTGGACCCAGGCGATGGCGGGCTTTCCCTTCGTGGCCTTTTTCGCGCAGATCGGTCAGCTCGCGATCACCGGCGATCATGACACGGGCCGGGTTTACACGCACGAATATCTCGAACTTGCCGACGGATCGGTCAGCCGTCCGATCGGCCAGTATCTCGATGTCTATACCCGCACCGCCCAAGGCTGGCGCTTTGCCGAGCGGCATTTCAGCATCCTCAAGGAGACCCAGGCGAAATGAGCATCGTGATTGCAGGCGAAGTCGATTTCCCTCCCGAGAACCGCGATGCGGCGCTGGCGGGCGCGAGAGCCCTGATCGATATGGCGCTCGCCGAACCGGGCTGCCGCCATTATGCCTGGAGCGCCGATCCGCACGATCCGGGCCGGGTGCATGTGTTCGAGGAATGGGACAGCGCCGACGAGTTGCAGGCGCATCTCGAGGGCGAGGCCTATCGCGGCATGCTCGGGCATCTGTCGCAGTTCACGATCCTCAATGCCGATACGCGCAAATACCGGTTCGACCTGAAGGAACCCGCCTATGGCCCCGATGGCGTCGCCACCGCACGCTTTCTGAGCGAGGCCGCAGCATGACCGATCTCACGGGCAAGACCGCGATCGTCATCGGTGCCGCGGGCGATCATAACATGGGCCAGGTGATCGCGCGGGCGCTCGCCGCCGCCGGGGCGAAGACAATCGTCTCGGGCCGCAAGCGCGACCCGCTCGAAGCGCTGGCGAGCGAGATCGGCGGCGAGGCGGTGTCCTGCGATCTGACATCGCGCGCCGATGTCGATGCGCTGTTCGATGGCGTCGCGGCACGCCATGGCCAGGTCGATATCGCGATCAACGCCACCGGCTGGGGGCTGATGAAGCCCTGGGCCGATGTCACCGACGCGGATCTGGCGGCGATGGTCGCGCTGCAGTTCACCGGCGTGCACCATATGCTGAACGCCTGTCTGCGTACCATGACGGGCGGCGGATCGGTGATCCAGATATCGTCGGCCACGACGCAATGCCTGATCCATGACCATGCCGCCTATATCGGCACCAAGGCGGGGTCCGAGGCGCTGATCCGCTGCTTTGCCAACCAGTACGGGCCGATGGGCATCCGCGCCAATGTGGTCTCGCCGGGGCTGACCGCGACGCCGATGGCGGCCGCCGCCGTGGCGACGCCCGGGCTCGAGGCGGCGTTCGCGAAGGAATATCCGCTGGGCCGGATCGGCACCGCCGACGATATCGCGCACGCGGTGCTGTGGCTGTGCGACGATCGTACCTTCGTGACCGGGCAGAACATCCAGGCCAATGGCGGGCTGACGCTCAGGCGCAATCCGCGGCCCGAGGAAATCGCAGCCTCGGTGGGCGCGGCGATGGCGGCTGCGGCGCAATAGAGGCGGTTTTGCCCCCGATGCGCGCATCTGCTGGCACATTGCAAACGTAACGCTATAGTGCCGCACAATCTGCCCGCGCATTCGGGTCGCAATCAGGGGCCTTACACCTAGTGAAAAAAGCTGCAGTTATCGGGTCCGGCTTCGGCGGGCTGGCGCTCGCCATCCGCCTGCAATCCGCCGGAATCGCCACCACCGTCATCGAAAGCCGCGACAAGCCCGGCGGCCGTGCCTATTTCTGGGAAAAGGACGGGTTCACCTTCGACGCCGGCCCGACCGTGATCACCGATCCGCCTTGCCTGGAGGAACTCTGGGCGCTGACCGGCCACC
Organism: Acidovorax delafieldii; assembly: GCA_001555775.1. Taxonomy (GTDB): domain Bacteria; phylum Pseudomonadota; class Alphaproteobacteria; order Sphingomonadales; family Sphingomonadaceae; genus Blastomonas; species Blastomonas delafieldii_A. The sequence goes on from LSHP01000141.1 coordinate 2,933, forward strand.
ATATCAGCGAGGATGTCGACCTCGTCCCCGTCATGCCTTTCTACCGGCTGAACTGGCCCGACGGCACCAATTTCGACTATTCGAACGACGAAGCGAGTCTCCGCGCCGAGATTGCCAAGCTGAACCCCGAGGATGTCGCCGGCTATGACCGCTTCCTCGACTATAGCGCGGGCGTGCACGACGAGGGCTATCTCAAGCTCGGCCACAAGGCGTTTCTCGACTTTGCCAGCATGATCAAGGCCGCACCGGCGCTGATGAAATATCAGGCCTGGCGCTCGGTTTATTCGATCGTCTCCTCGTTCGTGAAGAACGAGAAGCTGCGTGAGGCGCTGTCGTTCCATACGCTGTTGGTCGGCGGCAATCCGATGAAGACCAGCTCGATCTATGCGCTCATCCACAAGCTGGAAAAGGACGGCGGGGTCTGGTTCGCCAAAGGCGGCACCAACCGGCTGATCGCGGGCATGGTCAGGCATTTCGAACGGATCGGCGGCACGCTGCGCCTCAATGACCCGGTCACCGAGATCGAGACCATGGGCGACAAGGTCACCGGCGTGGTGACCAAGAGCGGCTGGCGCGAAAGCTTCGACGCGGTCGCCAGCAATGCCGATATCATGCACAGCTATCGCGACCTGCTCGGCAAGTCGGGCCGGGGCAAGCGCGCGGCGGCGAGCCTCAAGCGCAAGCGCTTCTCGCCTTCGCTTTTCGTCGCGCATTTCGGCATCAAGGGCGACTGGCCCGGCATTCCGCACCACATGATCCTGTTCGGCCCGCGCTACAAGGGGCTGCTCGACGACATTTACGATCATGGCGTGCTGGCCAAGGACTTCTCGCTCTACCTGCACCACCCGACCGTCACCGATCCCTCGATGGCACCGCCGGGGCACAGCACCTTTTACGTGCTCTCGCCGGTGCCGCATCAGGGCAAGCTGCCGATCGACTGGAAGGAAATGGGCCCGATCTACGAGAAGCGCATTCTCGACGAGATCGGCCACAGGCTGATCCCCGACATTCACGAGCGGATCGTCACCAGCTTCCACTATACGCCGCAGGATTTCAGCACCGATCTCAACGCGCATCTTGGCAGCGCCTTCAGCCTCGAGCCGCTGCTGACGCAAAGCGCGTTCTTCCGCACGCACAATCGCGACGATGCGATCCCCAACCTCTATTTCGTCGGCGCGGGCACGCATCCGGGCGCAGGCATTCCGGGCGTGGTCGGCAGCGCCAAGGCGACCGCGACGCTGATGCTCGAGGATATGCTATAAGCTAAAAAATCCTCCTCGAGCTTGTCTCGGGGAGGATTTCATGCGGGCCATCGCTAACCACGTCCGCTCAGCCTGAGCCTGTCGAAGGCCCCGCGCCCTGCGGCAGCATTTGCTTTTGCCTTTGACGAGGCTAACGGGCTATATCCGGCAACCGACATCACGAGGCCTTCGACAAGCTCAGGCTGAGCGGGACTGGGTGCGCCTGCGTGCAGATACGGAGCCCTTTCATGCACACCGGATCATGCCTGTGCGGTGCGATCGCTTTCACCGTCTCCGCCCCGCTCAAGGAGCCCGATGCGTGCCATTGCGGCCAGTGCCGCAAGCAATCGGGCCATTACTGGGCCTCGACCGACGTCCAGCGCAGCGACCTTGCCATCACCGGCGAGGAGCATGTCCGCTGGTACCAGTCCAGCCCCAAGGTGCGGCGCGGCTTTTGCGGGACCTGTGGCAGCTTCCTGTTCTGGGACC
>LSHP01000016.1 GCA_001555775.1 Acidovorax delafieldii
ACCCCAACCCCTCCCCTGAAGGGGAGGGGCTTTTGGAGTGCCCCATCGATCGCCGCCTGCGCATCCTCATAGGCAATATTAGCCGCGAGCCTCACCAGCGCGCGGGTGAAGCGCCAGCTCTTGAGCTTACCCGCCTTGTCGATGACGAGGTGGCAGACCATCGCCGCGCGGTCCTGCCCCGCCTTCAGCGAGCACATATCCGCCGAAAGGACCTCAGGCAGCATCGGCACCACCCGGTCGGGGAAATAGACGCTGTTGCCGCGCTTGCGCGCCGCGCGGTCGATCGCGCCGCCGGGGCGGACATAATAGCTCACATCCGCGATCGCGACGATCGCACGATAGCCGCCTTCGTTGGCCGGATCGTCATCGGGCGTCGCCCAGATGGCATCATCGTGGTCGCGCGCATCGACCGGATCGATCGCAACGATCGGCAGATGGCGCAGGTCCTCGCGATGGTCGGCGGACAGCGGCAACTTCGCCGCGCGCTCGGCCTCTTCGATGGCGTCTGACGGAAAATCGTGCGGAATGCCGTATTTGTGAATCGCGATCAGGCTGAACGAGCGCGGCGCGAATGGTTCGCCCAGCACCTCGGTGACCTTGGCGCTGACCCGATCGCGCTGGCCATGCTGCTCGGCGAGCACGAGCTGGCCCGGCTCGGCATTCCCGGCATCGGAGATCGGCACCATACGGCGGATGCGCTTGTCGACGGGCTTGAGCCACAGCTTGCGCCCTTCGCCCCTCTCCACGACGCCGAGCAGCTGCTCGCTCGCGCGCTGCAGCTTCTTCATCACGAAGGCGCGATAGCCGCTGCCGGCCTCTTCGGTGCGCGCCAGCACCCGGTCGCCCACTGCCAGCGCGCCGGACCGCCCGCGCTCGGACAGGCGCACGCGCGGCATCGGCACGCCCTCGGCCTGCCAGTTGTCCGGGACCGCGATCAGCTCGCGGCCCTCCACCTCGATCACCTTGAGCACGGTGACCTTGGGCAGGCCGCCCATCTTGTGGAACGCGCGGCCCTTGCTGCTGTCGATCAGGCCTTCATCGGCCATGTCCTTGAGCAGCGCCTTGAGCGCAATCTTCTCCGCGCCCTTGAGCCGAAAATGCTTGGCGATCTCGCGCTTGCCCGCCTCGTCCTGGCTCTCGCTCAGGAATTTGAGGATATCGTCGCGGCTGGGCATGCCCGCTGCCGCGCGATCCGGTTTCCCCTTGCCTGAGCGAGCGCCCGCCACCCCGGGCTCAATAGGCCCGGGCGAGCAGCACGCGCTCGACCGCAGGACCACCGGTGAAGAAGCAGGTCGCGCCCGCCGGGGACGAACCCTCGGGCGTGTTGCGGATGGTGAGCTTCAGCGCCTTCAATTGTTCGACCACCTCGTCCAGAGCCTCGCCGGTCGGGCGGCACCAGTCGACCGCGACCCAGCCGGGATATTTGCTGCCCTCGAAATGCGCCTTGAGCCCATCGAGATCGGTGACGTCGTTGCGGATCTCGGCATCGAGCCGCTGCTTGGCTGAGCAGAACATCAGCGTCTGGATCTGGTCGAGAAGTGCCGGGGCCTGGCCGACGAACGATTCCCAGTGCATCGCCTGGTTGGCGAGCTTGCCGTCCTCGCCATAAAGCGAGTCGCGGCGCAGCATCGTCACCTGTTCGCCCGCCGCATCGCGTCCGCCGATCTCGAGGATGATCGGCGCGCCCTTCTTGACCCAGCCCCAGCGCTTGGGACCCGCCTTGCCCGGCTTCTTGTCGATCAGCACGCGCAAGGGCTCGCCGAAAGCCGAGGCGTCGATCAGCGCGTTGCGGATCCTGGTGCAATAGGCGAGCAGCGCTTCGTCCTCGGGCGCCTCGCGCAGCATCGGCACGATCACGATCTGGTGCGGCGCGATCTGCGGCGGCACCTTGAGGCCATCGTCATCGCCATGCGTCATGATGACCCCGCCGACCAGACGCGTCGATACGCCCCAGCTGGTGGTGTGCGCGAACTGGAACTGGCCCTCGCGGTCCTGGAAGCGGATGTTCTGCGCGTGCGCGAAATTCTGGCCGAGATAATGCGAGGTGCCGGCCTGCAGCGCCTTGCCGTCCTGCATCATCGCCTCGATCGAATAGGTCGCAACTGCACCGGGGAAGCGCTCGTTCTCCGGCTTTTCGCCTGCGATCACCGGCATGGCGAGCGGCCCTTGCGCGAAATCGCGGTACATCTGCAGGATGGTCAGCGTCTCGGCCATCGCATCCGTTTCGTTCTCGTGCGCGGTATGGCCTTCCTGCCAGAGGAATTCCGAGGTGCGCAGGAACATGCGGGTGCGCATTTCCCAGCGCACGACATTGGCCCATTGGTTGACCATGATCGGCAGGTCGCGCCAGCTCTGCAGCCAGCGTGAAAAAGCGGTGCCGATCACCGTTTCCGATGTGGGGCGCACGACCAGCGGTTCTTCGAGCTTGGCTTCAGGATCGACGACCAGCGCGCCGTCCTCCATCTTCAGCCGATGGTGCGTAACGACCGCCATCTCCTTGGCAAAGCCTTCGACATGCTCCGCCTCCTTGGCGAAATAGCTCAAGGGAATGAACAGCGGGAAATAGCAGTTCTCGTGGCCGCTTTCCTTGATCTTGCGGTCGAGAAGCATCTGGATGCGTTCCCAGATGCCATAGCCCCAGGGGCGCATGATCATGCAGCCGCGCACGCCCGATTCCTCGGCGAGATCGGCTTCCTGGATGACAGCCTGATACCAGGCGGCAAAATCTTCCTGCCGGGTGACGGGCAGCGCGTTCTTCTGGCTCACGTGAATTTCAGTCCTGCAATCAAGATAGGCCCGCGTGCCTAGGCTCTGCCGAGCCAACAGGCAATTGCCTGTTTCCGTTCCAGGCGGCCTATCGGTTATTTCTTGTCGACAAGATCGTCGATCTTGCGCTGCATGGCCGACAGCTGGGCCTTGAGCGCGGCGATTTCGTCATCGGACGACGCGGCGACCGGCTGGGCCGGGCTGGCCGGCTTGTCCTTGCGCGGAGTGAAGGCGCTAGATGCCGCTTCGAACATTGCCAGATTCTGCCGAGCGAGCTGGGCGAACGGGCTGTTCTTGATGCTGCCTTCCATCGCGCTCTGGAACTTTTCCTGGTTCTTGCGAAAGGCTTCCATCGAGGCTTCGAGATATTGCGGGATCATCGACTGCATCGAATTGCCGTACATCGAGATCAGTTCGCGCAGAAAGCCGACGGGCAGCATCTGCTGGCCGCTCGATTCTTCTTCCATGATGATTTGCGTGAGGATGTTATGGGTGATGTCGTCGCCGGTCTTGGCATCAACAACCTGGAAATCCTTGCCTTCGCGGGTCAGCTTGGCAAGGTAGTCCAGCGTGATATAGCTCGACGACCGGGTGTTGTAGAGGCGACGGTTGGCGTATTTTTTGATGATGATGACATCATCCGAATCCGAGGTGCCAGATTTGGCCATGCGTGCATCTCCCGTTCAATCCCATGAGACTGTAGCACCGCAGCATAGTGCACTGCAACATGCACCCCGCCCTTTACCACTTTTCCTGGCACTGGCACGCCAGCAGCTCGCGGACGATCCGCCGCGACTGATCCAGCTTTTGCAGGCGCTTGACCGCTATGGCCGCGCAGATCGCAGCTTTTTGCGCCAACCCGGGACAGTCTTGCTGCAACACGGCAAGGCCATGTTGCGCAGTGCAGCAGGCGAAACGGCGCAGGGCGATGCCGCGCCCCCGCAGATCGTGTTCGTCCCCTCTCCGATCAACGCGCCGCATGTGCTCGACATGGATGCCGATTGCTCGCTGATGGGCTGGCTGGGCGGGCATGGCCTGTCCTCGGCCCTGGTCGACTGGGGCACCACGACCCCCGAACACCGGGACCATGATCTCGATCATCTCGCCACCCGGCTGCTGCTGCCGATGCTGCAGAAGATCGGCCGCCCGGTGCATCTGGTGGGCTATTGCCTGGGCGGAATGATCGCCATGGCTGCAGCCTGCCATATCGAGGTGCGCAGCCTGACGATGATCGCAACGCCCTGGCATTTCAGCGGCTATCCTGCGAGGCGCCGGGCAGAGCTGACCGCGATGTGGCAACACCATCGCCCGGCGTGCGAAGCGATGGGGCTGGTGCCGATGGAGGTGATGCAGCATGGCTTCTGGACGCTTTCGCCTGCCAAGCTGATCGAGAAATATCTGAAATTCGGAGCCATGCCCGAGGACAGTTCCGCCGCGCGCCGCTTCGTCGCGGTCGAGGACTGGGCCAATGGCGGCGAGCCCCTGCCCTTCGCGCTGGGCGCGCAGTTGTTCGAGCAGCTCTATCGCGATGACCGAAGCGGCAGGGGCAAATGGGTGATCGAAGACGTAACCATCGCACCCGACAAGGTGCGCGGTCCCGTAATGGAATTCGCTTCGGCGAGCGATGCCATCGTTCCGCTGGCCTGCTCGCCGGATGTGCCGGGGCGCGAGGTGCTGGCTTCGGGCCATGTCGGCATGGTCATCGGCGGCAGCGCGCCGACCACGCTGTGGCCAATGGTCAGGCGGTGGATATTGTCACACGAAGCTTCTACATAACGAACACGATCGAACCTCCCCAGCCATTGGAGAACGCCCATCATGTCGAACATCGTCATCACCGCCGCCAAGCGCACCCCTGTGGGCAGCTTTCTGGGGGCCTATGCCGCGACCCCCGCACACGAACTGGGCCGCATCGCGATCGAGGCCGCGCTGGCGCAATCGGGGCTCTCGCCCGAGGAAGTTTCGGAAGTGATCCTCGGCCAGGTGCTCACCGCAGCCCAGGGCCAGAACCCGGCACGCCAGGCCTCGCTCAACGCGGGCGTGCCCAAGGAAGTCCCCGCCTATGGCGTCAACCAGGTCTGCGGATCGGGCCTGCGCGCGGTCGCGCTCGGGTTCCAGTCGATCGCCAATGGCGACGCGGATGTGGTGATTGCGGGCGGACAGGAAAACATGTCGATGTCGCCGCACGCGCAGATGCTGCGCTCGGGCCAGAAGATGGGCGACATGAAGCTGGTCGATACCATGGTCTATGATGGCCTCACCGACGTGTTCAACCAGTATCATATGGGCATCACTGCCGAGAACCTGGCCGAGAAATACCAGATCAGCCGCGAGGCGCAGGACCGCTTTGCGGTTCGCTCGCAGAACCTCGCCGAGGCCGCGCGCGCCGAGGGCCGCTTTGCCGACGAGATCGCGCCGGTCACGATCAAGGGCCGCAAGGGCGATACGATCGTCGACCAGGACGAATATATCCGCGCCGGCGCGACCTATGACAGCGTCGCTGGCCTCAAGCCCGCGTTCAAGAAGGACGGCACCGTCACTGCCGCCAATGCCTCCGGCCTCAACGACGGCGCGGCCGCGCTGGTGCTGATGCGCGAAGAGGACGCCGCCAAGCGCGGGCTCACCCCGCTGGCGCGGATTGCCAGCTGGGCGTCGATGGGAGTCGACCCGTCGATCATGGGCATCGGCCCGGTCTCGGCGAGCCGCCGCGCGCTCGCCAAGGCGGGCTGGAAGGTCGAGGACCTTGATCTCATCGAATCGAACGAGGCGTTCGCTGCGCAGGCGCTCTCCGTCACGCAGGAAATGGGCTGGGACCCCGAAAAGGTGAACGTCAATGGCGGCGCGATCGCCATCGGTCACCCGATCGGCGCCAGCGGCGCGCGCGTGCTCACCACTTTGCTCTACGAAATGGGCCGCCGCGACGCCAAGAAGGGCCTGGCAACCCTTTGCATCGGCGGCGGCATGGGCATTGCGCTGACGGTCGAGCGGTAAGGCCACGCCGTCGTCCGGCAACAGCCGGGCCCAGGCGCTCAATCTACCCAGATCCGGTCGAACCGTCGGCCGATCTGGGTGAGCCATTCATACTGGCTGATGCCGGTCGCCTGCTGTACTTCGGGAAGCACCACATCAGCGGCAATCCAGTCCCCCTCGCCCAGATAGGGTGCGGCGCTGAGGTCGATGCACGTCAGGTCCATCGACACACGCCCCAGGATCGGCAGGCGTGCATCGCCATGCCGGAACGCGCCGATCGACGACAAAGCCCGCTTGAAGCCATCGGCATAGCCCAGCGCCAGGGTCGCGGTGCGCATGTCATGCTGCGCGACAAAGGTTGCGCCATAGCCGATGCTGTCGCCCGCGCGGACATGACGCACCTGCAGGATTCGCGTCTCCAGCCGCATCACAGGCCGGATATGCTCAGCCAGCACATCGCAGGGCACGCCGCCATAGAGCGCCAGACCCGGCCGGGTGCTGTCGAAATGATAGGCATTCCCCAGCGCAATCCCTGCACTGTTGGCGAAGCTGTAGCGCAGCGCCTTCACACCATGCCGCACCTGCTCGAAGCGTTCGAGCTGCTGAGCGTTCTGCGCGCTGTCTTCGTCCGCCGATGCCAGATGGCTCATGCACAGATCGACATCGAGCCCGGCGCACAGGGCGGCAAGATCGTCGCGCCAGTCCAGCCCCAGTCGGCTCATGCCGGTATCGATCATCACATGACAGCGCCCGCCACCTGCGTCGCGCCAGCGGGCGATCTGTTCGGCGCTGTTGAGCACAGGCACCGCCCATCCGGCGAGCGCTGCGGCCTCCTCACCCGGCGCGATACCATGCAGCACGGCGACCCGCGCCGGATCGACCTTCCCGGCCAGCGCCTGCGCCTCGCCCCAATGCGCTACGAAGAAATCGCGGCATCCCGCGGCCGACAGCCGCCGCACGACCTCGGCCGCGCCCAGGCCATAGCCATCGGCCTTGACCGCTGCGCCCGCAGAGGCGCTTCCGCTCAATCGATCGAGCGCGCGCCAGTTGGCGACCAGCGCCCCGCCATCGAGCACCAGCCGCATGTTTGCCTGTGCTGAAACGGCCTCAGCCAATATCGTCCTGCCCCGAGGTTTCCGGCAGCCAGATCAGCGACACGGTGAACGCCATCACGACCACGGCAATGGTGTACCACAGCCCCGAATAGGCATCTCCCGTGCGCGCGACGATATATTGCGAGATATAGGGCAGGAATCCGCCAAAATAGCCGGTGCCGATATGATAGGGGATCGACATCGAGGTATAGCGGATCTTGGCCGGGAACAGTTCGACCATGATCGCGGCGACCTGACCATAGGTCATCGCCGACAGCGCCACCATCAACGCGACCGACAGGATGATCAGCAAGGGCTGGCGCGAGGCCGGATCGGACTTGTCGGGATAGCCCGCCTTTTCGAGCGCGGCGACATAGGCCTTTTCGTCATAGCCGCGCACGACCGTGCCGCCGACGCTCAGCGCCACGGCATCGCCATCGACCTTGGTATAGCTTATGCCGCGCTTGCTGAGGAAATTGAGCGCCTTGCCGCACTCGGTGGTCTGCGTGCGCTGCAACGCATTGAACGCGCATTCGGGCATGGCGAGCGTGACCGGCGAGGTCTTGGTCGCGGCTTCGAGCGCGGGATTAGCCGCTTGCGCCATCAGGTGGAACAGCGGGAACAACAGTACCACCGTCAGACCATAGCCGATCAGCAGCAACCGCTTGCGCCCCACCCGGTCGGACAGCCAACCGAAGAATACATAGAGCGGCGCGGCCAGCGTGGCGCCTGCGGCCATGTATAGCAACGCATCTTCCTCTGCGACGCGTGCGGTGCCGGTAAGAAAATAGAGCGTGCCGAACTGCGAGGTGTAGTAGATCACCGTCAGACCCGCGGCGACGCCGAACAGCGCGACCATCACCCGCTTGATATTGCCGGGATAGCGCAGGCTGTCCATGAACGGGTTCTTCGACGTGGAGCCTGCGGCCTTCATCGCCTGGAAGACCGGGCTTTCGGATAGCTTCATGCGGATATAGAGCGAGATCGCAAGCAGCAGGATCGAGATCAGGAACGGCACGCGCCAACCCCAGGCGTTGAAATCCTCAGGGGTCATCAGCTTGCGCGTCGCCAGCACGCAGATCACCGCGAGCAGGAAGCCGCCCGCGACCGATGCCTGGATCCAGCTGGTATATTGCCCGCGCTTGCCCGGCGGAGCGTGCTCGGCGACATAGATGGCAGCGCCCCCATATTCGCCGCCCAGTGCCAGCCCCTGCAGGCAGCGCAGCACCAGCAGCAGTGCCGCGGCCCAGACTCCTGCGGTGGCAAAGGTCGGCAGCAGACCGATCGAGGCGGTCGCGCCGCCCATCAGCGAAATGGTGACGAGGAACGTGTACTTGCGCCCCACCTTGTCGCCCAGATAGCCGAACAGCACCGCGCCCAGCGGACGCACACCGAAGCCCGCGCCGAAGATCGCCAGCGAGGCGAGCGTGGCGGCGGTAGGATTGTCCGACGGGAAGAACAGCTGGCCGATCAGCGTCGCCAGGATCCCGTAGACGAAGAAATCATACCATTCGAATACCGTGCCGAGCGAGGATGCGACGATCACCAGCCGGTCGCGGCTAGCGTCGAAATCCTGCCCGTCTGCTGCAGCCGTTGCGGCCATCCAGCGCTCTCCCCATCCAGTCCCTAGGGCGTCAGTCTATGGAGAGGATTTCGAGCGCAATCAACTGTCCAGCCCGTTCCCTGACCGGACAGCGATCACTTCCTCTATGGACCGCTTATTCCAGCTCCAGGATCACCGCGTCGACCGCCAGGCTGTCGCCTTCCGTCGCGCTGATCGTCTTGACCGTCGCGGCCTTTTCGGCGCGCAGGATGTTCTCCATCTTCATCGCTTCCACGATCGCGAGCGGTTGGCCGGGTTGCACCTTGTCGCCTTCGGCCACGTGCAGCTTCACCAGCAGGCCGGGCATCGGGCAGAGCAGGAAGCGCGACAGATCGGGCGGAACCTTCTCGATCATGTGCCGGGCGTGCGCGGCAACATGTGCGGGCAGCACCTCGAAACTGTGCGTCGCACCGCGGGCGGTCAGCGCAAAGCCGGTGCGGGTGCGCTGGACCTTGACCGCGAGCTCGTCGCTTTCTTCCTCGTCGCCGAAATCGGCCACCGCGAGCCGGTCGCCCGGGGTGTAGCCCATCGACAGGTCGACGACTTCACCATCGACGACGATGGCATCCTCGCTGACCGAGACCTCCATCGCGATATCGCCCTTGCGCACGCGCCATTCGGACGGCGGGGTCAGGCGGTTGCCGAGCTGATCGGAGACGCGCAGTGCACGATCGGCCTCTGCGGTGGCGATGAAAGCCGCCATCGCCGCCAGACGCCGCAGCAATTCAGGCGAGGCCGGCGCACCGTGGAAGCCATCGGGATATTCCTCGGCGATAAAGCCGGTGGTGATATTGCCCGAGCGGAAGCGCTCATGCTGCATCAGCGCCGAGACGAAATCGAGATTGTGCCCGGGCCCCTCGATCTCGAAGCGGTCGATCGCGGTGATCTGCCGGTCGATGGCGTCGAGCCGGGTTTCGCCATAGGTAATCAGCTTGGCGATCATCGGGTCGTAATGGATCGAGACCTCGCCGCCCTCTTCCACGCCATCGTCGACGCGCACGCCCTTTTTCTGCTTGGGCGGGTTGTAACGGACCAGACGCCCGATCGAGGGCAGGAAGCCGCGATAGGGGTCTTCGGCATAGACGCGGTTCTCGACCGCCCAGCCGGTCAGCTTGATGTCGTCCTGCGTGAAGGCCAGCGGCTCGCCCTGCGCGACGCGGATCATCTGTTCGACCAGATCGAGCCCGGTGACGAGCTCGGTCACGGGATGCTCGACCTGAAGCCGGGTGTTCATCTCGAGAAAGTAGAAGCTGTCGCCGGTGGTGTCCGCGCCCGAGACGATCAGTTCGACCGTGCCCGCGCTGTAATAGCCCACTGCGCGCGCGAGGGCCACGGCCTGTTCGCCCATCTTCTTGCGCATTTCGGGGCTGACGAAAGGCGATGGCGCTTCCTCCACCACCTTCTGGTGGCGGCGCTGGATCGAGCACTCGCGCTCGCCAAGATAGACGATATTGCCATGCTGGTCGCCGAGCACCTGGATCTCGATATGGCGCGGCTGTTCGATGAACTTTTCGATGAACACGCGGTCGTCGCCAAAACTGTTCAGGCCCTCGCGCTTGGTCGCCTCGAAGCCTTCGCGCACGTCCTGTTCGCTATAGGCCAGGCGCATGCCCTTGCCGCCACCGCCCGCCGAGGCCTTCATCATCACCGGATAGCCGATCTCGCTGGCGATGCGCACCGCATGCTCGGTATCCTCGATCTCGCCGACAAAGCCGGGGACGACATTGACGCCCGCCTGAAGCGCCAGCTTCTTGGATTCGATCTTGTCGCCCATGGCAGCGATCGCGCCAGGGGGCGGGCCGATAAAGGTGATGCCTGCCGCTTTCAGCGCCTCGGCAAAGCTGGTGCGTTCGGAGAGGAAACCATAGCCGGGATGTACCGCATCCGCGCCGGTCGCCTTGCATGCCTCGATAATCTTGTCCGCCAGCAGATAGGACTGCGCGGCGGGCGACGGCCCGATATGCACCGCCTCATCCGCCATCTCGACATGAGGGCTGCGCGCATCGGCATCCGAATAGACGGCGACGGTCTTGATGCCCATCTTGCGGGCCGTGCGGATAACGCGGCAGGCGATCTCGCCCCGGTTTGCGATCAGGATTTTGGTGATTGGCATATCAAGGCCCCGTTTGAGTATGACATGATTGACGTGTCATGGGTTGCATGAGATGAAGGCAAGGTGATCGTCAGCTTTGCCAATCGCGCCACGGAACGCTTTGCCCAAACGGGCAAATCCAAATTCGGCGGGTTGGATGTAGCCAAAGCCATGGCGCGTTTGCAGTTGCTGCATGCGGCAACCGCGCTGGAAGACATTCCGCCGTTGAAATCGGTGGGGTTGCACAGCCTTTCGGGTGACAGGCAAGGCCAATGGGCGATGACCATCAACGGCCCTTGGCGACTGGTCTTCCGATTTCGCGATGGCCATGCCGAAGATGTTGAGATTGTGGATTATCATTGAGGACGTGAGATGACCGACTTTGCCTTTACCCAGGTTCATCCCGGCGCGGTGCTCAAGGAAGAGCTGGAAGCGCGCGGCCTTTCTGCCAACGCCTTTGCGCTGAAACTGCGCGTACCGCCGCAGCGGATACAGGATATTGTCGCCGGAAGACGCGGCATCAGCCCCGAAACCGCATTGCGGTTGGAGGCTAGCCTCGGCACCCCGGCCCGGCTGTGGCTTAACATGCAGGCGGCCTACGATCTGCATCAGGCGCAGGCCAAATATGGCGAGGCGGTGAAGCGCGAGGTGGCAGCGGCGTAACCCATACTTACTCCGCCGCCTCCAGGTGCCCGTGCGGCTGAGCGGCCATCGGTTTCATGCCCAGCTTGGCGAGCAGCGCACCATCCTTGTCGTCGCCGGCATTGGGTGCGGTGAGCAGCTTGTCGCCGGTGAAGATGCTGTTCGCGCCAGCCATGAAGCACAGGGCCTGGCAGCTTTCCGACATGCTCTCGCGGCCCGCGCTCAGGCGCACCATCGAATGCGGCATGGTGATGCGCGCGACGGCGACGGTGCGGACGAACTCGATCTCATCGATCTTCGCCAGCGGCGTATCGGCGAGCATGTCGCCGAGCACCGTGCCCTTGACCGGGACCAGCGCGTTGATCGGCACGCTTTCCGGGTGCGGCATGGTGGCGAGCGCGTGGATGAAGCCGATACGGTCGGCGCGGGTCTCGCCCATGCCGACAATTCCGCCGCAGCACACGTTGATGCCCGCCGAGCGCACGTTTTCCAGCGTTTCCATCCGGTCCTCGAAGGTCCGGGTGGTGATGACATTGGCGTAGTTCTCGGGCGCGGTATCGATATTGTGGTTGTAGTAATCGAGCCCCGCATCGGCGAGCGCCTTGGCCTGCGACGGGGTGAGCATCCCCAGCGTCATGCAGGTTTCCATGCCCATTTCGCGCACGCCCTTGATCATCGCGGCAAGCTTGGGGATGTCCTTGTCCTTGGGGTTGCGCCAGGCCGCGCCCATGCAGAACCGGCCCGAGCCATGGTCCTTGGCTTGCGCCGCCGCCTGCAGCACCGCCTGCACGTCCATCAGCTTGGTCGCCTTGACGCCGCTATCGGCATCCTTGGACTGGCTGCAATAGCCGCAATCTTCCGGGCAACCGCCGGTCTTGATCGACAGGAGGGTGGAAAGCTGCACCTCGTTGCGCGGGAAATTCGCCCGATGCACGCTCTGCGCCTCGAACATCAGGTCGTTGAACGGCAGATCGAACAGCGCGGTGATTTCCTCGCGGGTCCAGTCGGTTCGGGCTATCATCATCAATTCTTCCATTTCATTCGAACACATTGACCCAATTGGACAGGAATGCCCCCGTCCCAAGCGTCAGCAACCACATACAGGCGCCACGCGACCAGCTTACCGTGCGATCGACCGGCTTGCCCTTCATCCGCAGCACGACAACCCGATCGGCGGCAACGATGGCGATCAAGGCTGCGGCCGCGACGACGAAGATCACGATCGCAAGGTTGCGCTTGGAGAAGCTGCTGTCGGAACCGGACAATGACAGGACAGCGCCGAGGATCAGCAGCGCCAGCGTCGCGAGATATTTGAGGAAATCGTAGAGCAGCAGCTCGGGATCCCCCTCGCCGGGCTTGACGCCTTCCGTTGGCGCATCATCGCTCATTCCGCAGCTTCCTGCAGCGGCGGCATATTGTGGCCGAGCAGGCGCAGCACGTCCGCCGCACACTCGACGACATTCGATCCCGGGCCATAAATGCCCTGCACCCCAGCATCGCGCAGATACTCGTAATCCTGCGGCGGAATCACCCCGCCCGCGATCACCTTGATGTCGTTGCGCCCGGCTTCCTTGAGGCCGCGAATGAGTTCGGGGATCAGCGTCTTGTGTCCGGCGGCAAGCGAGGATGCACCGACGACATCGACGCCGGTCTCGAGCGCCAGCACCACCGTTTCTTCCGGCGTCTGGAACAGCGGACCCGACACGACATCAAAGCCCATATCGCCAAAAGCCGAGGCGATCACGTTCGCGCCGCGATCATGCCCATCCTGGCCCATCTTGGCGACGAGCATCTTCGGCTTGCGCCCCAGGCGGCGCTCGACCGCCTTGACGCCATCGACCACCTGCGCCCAACGGCTGTCGTCCTCGTATGGCGCGGCGTACACGCCCTTGACCGGGGTCGGGCGCGTTGCATAGCGGCCGAACACGTCCTCCATCGCCGCGCTGATCTCGCCCAGCGTCGCGCGGGCGCGTGCGGCCTCGACCGCGAGTTCGAGCAGATTGCCCTTGGCTCTGGCACCTCCACGCAGCGCATCGAGCGCCGCCTGGCACGCGGCCTCGTCGCGCGCGGCCTTGACCGCGTTGATCCGCGCGATCTGGCCTTCGCGCACCTTGGCGTTATCGACCTCGAGCGTTTCGAGCAGGTCTTCGTTGGCAAGGCGGTATTTGTTCACCCCGACGATCACGTCATCGCCGCGGTCGACCCGCGCCTGACGGCCAGCGGCGGCTTCCTCGATCATCGCCTTGGGCCAGCCCGCTGCGACCGCCTTGGCCATGCCGCCTTCGCTCTCGACTCGCTCGATGATCTCCCAGGCCTTGTCGACCAGTTCCTGCGTCAGGCTCTCGATATAATAGCTGCCGCCCAGCGGATCGACGACCTTCGTCATCCCGGTCTCTTCCTGGATGACGATCTGCGTGTTGCGGGCGATGCGCGCGGAAAAATCGGTGGGCAGCGCGATCGCCTCATCCAGCGCATTGGTGTGCAGCGATTGCGTGCCGCCCAGCATCGCGGCCATCGCCTCGATCGTGGTGCGGATGACGTTGTTGTACGGATCCTGCTCGGTCAGCGATACGCCCGATGTCTGGCAGTGCGTGCGCAGCATCTTCGAGCGTTCGTCCTTGGCGCCCAGCTTGGTCATCACCCGATGCCACAGCACACGCGCGGCGCGCAGCTTGGCGATTTCCATGAAGAAGTTCATGCCGATGGCGAAGAAGAACGACAGCCGCCCGGCGAACTTGTCGATATCGAGGCCCGAGGCGACGCCGTATTTCACATATTCCATGCCGTCGGCGATGGTGAAGGCGAGCTCCTGCACCTGCGTCGCGCCGGCCTCCTGCATGTGGTAGCCGGAGATTGAGATGCTGTTGAACTTGGGCATCTCGCGGCTGGTATAGCCGAAAATATCCGAGATGATCCGCATCGAGGGCTCGGGCGGGTAGATGTACGTGTTGCGGACCATGAACTCCTTGAGGATGTCGTTCTGGATGGTCCCGTCGAGCAACCTGCGCTCGACCCCCTGCTCCTCGCCCGCGACGATGAAGAAGGCGAGGATCGGGATCACCGCGCCGTTCATCGTCATGCTGACCGACATCTGATCGAGCGGAATCCCGTCGAACAGGATCTTCATGTCCTCGACGGTATCGATCGCCACGCCCGCCTTGCCGACATCGCCGGTGACCCGCGGATGATCGCTGTCATAGCCGCGATGCGTGGCGAGGTCGAAGGCGACCGAAAGCCCCTTCTGCCCGGCGGCGAGGTTGCGGCGATAGAAGGCGTTCGATTCCTCGGCGGTCGAAAAACCGGCATATTGCCGGATCGTCCAGGGCCGACCCGCATACATGCTGGCGCGCACCCCGCGGGTGAACGGCGCGAAGCCGGGAAGGCCGGGATCGACCGATACGTCGTCCGCCGTGTAGAGCGGCTTGACCGCGATCCCCTCCGGCGTCTGCCAGGTAAGATCGCGCCCCTTGACCTCCTTTTCGGCCAGAGCCTGCCAGTCGGTGATATTGGGTGTATCGGTCATTCTATCGGTCCCGTGTGGTTAGGTTCAGCTGCCGGTGAAGTTCGGCTTGCGCTTTTGCAGGAAGGCGATCGCGCCTTCGCGTGCGTCGTTGGTGTCGCCCGCGATCCGCTGGCCCTCGGCCTCGCGTGCCAGCGCGGTATGGAAATCGCATTCGAGCGCCTCGACCAGGTTCTTGCGCATGATGCCGAGCGCGACGGTCGGCATCGCGGCGAGCCGCTTGGCCAGCGCCATGGCCTCGTCCATCAGGCTGTCATGCTCGACCACCTTGTAGACCATGCCCCAGTCATGCGCCTTGGCGGCGGGGATTTTCTCGCCCAGCATCATCATCTCGGTCGCGCGCGCCTTGCCGATCAGCCGGGTCAGCATCCAGCTCGCGCCGCCATCGGGCACCAGGCCGATATTGACGAACGCCTGCAGGAAATAGGCCTTGTCGCTGGCGATCACGAAATCGGGGGCCAGGCCGATCGAGCAGCCGACACCGGCGGCAGGGCCATTGACCGCACTGATCGTCGGGATGTGCAGCCGGTGCAGTTTGAGCAGCATCGGGTTGTAATGCTGGGTCAGCGCCTTGTAGCTGCCCTGCCCGCCCGAGATCGAGCTGTCCCGCCCGCCGGAGAGGTCCGCGCCCGAGCAGAAACCC
>LSHP01000142.1 GCA_001555775.1 Acidovorax delafieldii
CCCCAGCCCCCGGTCGCTGCACCCGAGCCCGTCGCCGCTGCGCCCGCGCCCGCCCCTGCGGCTGCGCCAGTCGCTGCCGCGCCGGCCGCACCCGTAGCAGCCCCGGCTCCGGCTCCGGCGCCTGTGGAAACCGCTGCTGCTCCGGCCGAAAAGACAGAAACGCCCAAGCCTGCGCTGGTGTCGTCGCAGCCCGCTCCGGCAGCGCCTGCCGCCCCGGTTTCGCAATCGGTGCGAATCGATCTGCGCAAGCTCGATCAGCTGATCGACACCGTCGGCGAGATGATGATCGCGCAGGCGATGCTGGGCCAGCAGATGTCGACCTATGGCATGCGCAACAGCAGCGAACTCGCCATGCTCGAATCGCTGACCCGCGACGTGCAGGAACGCGCGATGGCGATCCGCGCCCAGCCGATCAGCACCGTGTTCAGCCGCGTGCCGCGTCTGCTGCGCGACCTGCAGGCGAGCACCGGCAAGAACATCAACCTGGAAGTCTCGGGCGAGACGACCGAAATCGACAAGACGATCATCGAACGCCTTGGCGATCCGCTCACCCATCTCATCCGCAACGCAGCCGACCATGGCATCGAGGACGCCGCCACCCGCACCGCGAACGGCAAGAGCCCCGATGGCACGCTCAAGCTCTCGGCCGAGCAGCGTTCGGGCCGCATCCTCATCCGCATCGAGGATGACGGTCGCGGCATCGACCAGGCCAAGGTGCTCAAGAAGGCCGTCGAAAAGGGTCTGGTCGCACCCGACGCCAACCTGTCGGCGGACGAGATCAACAACCTGATCTTCGCCCCGGGCTTCTCGACCGCCGAAACCGTCTCGAGCATCTCGGGACGCGGCGTCGGCATGGACGTCGTCCGTCAGAACGTGAAGGATCTGGGCGGCCGCATCACGGTGAAGACCGAGCCGGGCGCCGGCACCAGCTTCATCCTGACGCTGCCGCTGACGCTCGCCATCGCCGACGGCATGACCGTCACGGTGGGTTCGCAAACGCTGGTGCTGCCGCTGTCGCACATTGTCGAGAACCTGCGTCCGGGCGAAGGCGAGATCCACCGCCTGGGCAACGGCCGCCTGATGCTCAAGGCACGCGACCGGTTCATCCCGGTGGTGAACATCGCCCGCGCGCTCGATCTCGACGGCGAGATCAACGATCCGACCGAGGCCGTGCTGATCATCGTCGATACCGAGCTGGCAGGCCAGGCTGCGCTGCTGGTGGATTCGATCGTCGACCAGCGCCAGATCGTGATCAAGAGCCTCAACGCCAATTACCGCTCGGTCGAATGCGTCGCAGGCGCGACCATTCTGGGTGATGGCCGCGTCGCATTGATCGTCGATGTCGATGGCCTTGTCGCTGCCGAAGCGGGCACGCAGAGCTACCGGGAGGTTGCGTGAACGCGCAAGCCCTCTCTTTCGAGACGCTGCCGGGGATCAGCCGGGCCGTCTACTCGCCGGAGGATTTCGCCACCGTTCAGCGGCTGGCGCATGAAACTGCGGGTATCGTGCTGGTCCCTGCCAAGTCGATGCTGGTCTATTCGCGCCTGGCCCCGCTGGTGCGCGAATCGCGCTTCACCACCTTTTCCGATTATCTCGCCTCGCTGAAGGGCAATGAGGAGGAGCTGCGCCGGGTGATCTGCGCGCTGACCACCAACCACACCTATTTCTTCCGCGAGGACCATCATTTCGAGCATCTGGGCGAGGAAGTGGCCCCGGTGCTGATCGCCAAGGCGCGCAAGGGCCAGCCGGTGCGCATCTGGTCGGCGGGCTGTTCGAGCGGCGAGGAAACCTGGTCGATCGTCACCACGATCCTGGGCGAGGACGCGCGCATGGCGGCGACGCTGGCGGGCACCGATCTGCGCATCCTGGCGACCGATCTCGACGACAACGTGCTCAATACCGCGCGCGCAGCGAGCTATTCGACCGAGAATATCTCCGCAATGCCCGCCGAACTGCGCCGGTTGTGGACCCAGTCGAGCGGTGCCACCACCACGATCAACCCGCAGGTGCGCAATCTCGTGAGCTTCAACCGGCTCAACCTGCTGCATGACTGGCCGATGAAGCGTCAGTTCGACGTGATCTTCTGCCGCAACGTCATGATCTATTTCGACCAGCCGACCAAGGAACGGCTGGTGGCCCGGTTTGCAGATCAGCTGCTGCCCGGCGGGCATCTGTACATTGGCCATAGCGAACGCGTTATTGGCCCTGCCGCTGCCCGTCTTACGCAAATCGGTAAGACTATTTACCTTAAGGAGGGCGCATGAGCATTCGTGTCCTGATCGTCGATGATTCTCCCACCATGCGTGCGCTGCTGGTCGAGGCTTTGCGCCCGGCCGCGGACATCCAGGTCGTGGGCACGGCGGTCGATGCGCGCGAGGCGCGCAGCATGATCAAGGCGCTCAACCCGGATGTCGTTACGCTCGACATCGAAATGCCGGGAATGAGCGGCCTGGAATTCCTCGAAAAGCTGATGACGCTGCGCCCGACGCCGGTCGTGATCGTTTCGGGTCTCGCGGAAAGCGGCTCGGCGATGACGGTGCGCGCGCTCGAGATCGGCGCGGTCGAATGTTATGCCAAGCCCAGCGGCGCGGCCGGCAATATCCTCGTGTCCGACCAGGGTCGCCTTGCCGAGATGATCCGCAACGCTGCCCAGGCCAAGGTGCAGGCGCATGACCGTGCCCGCCCTGCCCCGGCCCCGCGCCAGACGCTGGGATCGGCGCAGACCCGGCTGATCGCGATCGGCGCATCGACCGGCGGCGTGGAAGCGCTGCACGTGCTGCTGAGCCAGTTCCCGGCCGATTGCCCGCCCACCATGGTGGTGCAGCATATCAACGGTGCCTTTGCCGAAGCCGTCGCGCGCCGTCTCGATTCGGTCTGCGCGCCCAAGGTGATGATCGCCGAGCCCGACCTGCCGGTGCGTGCAGGCCATGTTTATATCGCGCCGGGCACCGAAAGGCATCTGGAAGTGCGCGGCAGCAGCAGTTCGGGCATGTATGTCCGCGCGCGGCCCGGTCCGAAGGTCAGCGGCCATCGCCCAAGCGTCGATGTGCTGTTCCATTCGGTCGCGGAAAATCTGGGCGCGGACGCCATCGGCATCCAGCTGACCGGCATGGGCAATGACGGCGCGCATGGCCTGCTCGCCATGGCCGAGAGCGGCGCGATGACCATTGCGCAGGACGAGGCGACTTCGGTCGTGTTCGGCATGCCGGGCGCGGCGATCGCGCTGGGCGCTGCCAGCGTCGTCGCGCCGATCCACCGCATCGCGCAGGTCGCCTTCGGAGGTGTTGCGCTATGCTGATGGAAACCATCGACTTTTCCAAGCACAAGCGGGTGCGTCTGATGGTCATGCAGGGCCAGGCGCGGGTGAGCGGCGATCCCAGGCTCGAGCTGACCACCGTGCTGGGCAGCTGCATCGCATGCTGCCTGTATGACGCCTCGAACAATATCGGGGGCATGAACCATTTCCTGCTCGCCAGCCCCAGCAATGATGCCGGGCTGGACGAACATTATGGCGTGTACCTGATGGAAGTGCTGATCAACGAGATGCTGGCTTATGGCGCGGACCGCCGGATGCTGCGCGCGCATCTCTATGGCGGTGCCAACATGTCCAGCGGAATGAGCTGGATCGGCACGGCCAATGCTGAATTCGCGACCTCGTTCCTCAAGGCGGAGGGGATTCCGTTGGTCAGCCAGTCGGTCGGCGGTCCGTCCGCCCGGCGCGTCGATTTCCGCCCCTATCATGGCCAGGCGCGTTGCCGCATCGTCGACAACTCGCAGGCTCCCAAAGACCTGCCCACACCCAAGCCTCGTGAAGATCACGGCGATATTGAGCTGTTCTGAGAGAAGGACCCCGAAAATGACCTGTGCTCAAGAAAAGACCCGCATTCTGACTGTGGACGACAGTCCCAGCATGCGCGCACTGCTCAAGCATGCGCTGACAGCGGAGGGATTCCATGTCGACCAGGCCGATGACGGCGTTTCCGCGCTCGATTGGCTTAAGGAGAACGAGTGCGATGTCGTTATTACGGACATCAACATGCCACGCATGGACGGCTTCGGCCTGATCGAGCACCTGCGAAAGGGCGCGATTCACGAGAATCGCCCGATCCTGGTGCTGACGACCGAGGCGTCCGAGGAGAAGAAGGCACAGGCGCGCCGGGCCGGTGCGACGGGATGGATCGTGAAGCCGTTCGACGCTGTGAAGCTCGCGGCTGCCGTCCGCCGCGTCACGCACTGATCCTGCTAGCCTGTTGTTGGGGGAAGAATGATGAACCGTCAGCTGATCACGTTTGAAGTCGAAGGCCAGACCTTCGGTATCGACATCATGGGCATCCGCGAAATCCGCGCCTGGTCGCCCACCACCCGCCTGCCGCGCGTGCCCGATTACGTAGCCGGCGTCGTCAACCTGCGCGGCATTGTGCTGCCGGTGATCGATCTGGCGGCGCGCCTGGGTTGGAACAAGTCCAAGCCCGGGGAGCGGCACGTCATCATCGTCACCGAGGTCAACGGCCAGCTCAAGGGCATGATCGTCGATGCGGTGCGCGATATCGTCACCTTCGACCAGAGCGCGCTGCAGCCGCCGCCGACCACGGGCGATTCGGTGCTGCCCTTCCTCGAAGGGCTTGCCTCGCTCGACGACCGCATGGTGATGGTGCTCGACCTTGTCGCTCTCACCCATGAAATCGAATATGCCGACGCTGCCTGATCGCAGCCTCATTTCCCGTAACTGAAGGGTCAAACCAATGACTGCCGCCGCCCGTGTTCTGATCGTCGATGACTCCATCACCATGCGTGCGCTGTTCACCAGCGCGCTGGAAAAGGACAAGAATATCGAGGTGCTGGGCGCCGCCCGCGACGTCATCGAGGCGCGCGAGATGATCGCCGAACTGCGCCCCAACGTGCTGACGCTCGACGTCGAAATGCCCGGCATGAACGGCATCGACTTCCTGGCCGAACTGATGGCCGAGCGCCCCATTCCGGTGGTGATGCTCTCCACGCTGACCCAGAAGGGCGCGGACATCTCGCTGCGCGCGATCGAGCTGGGCGCGGTCGACTGCTTCCCCAAGCCGCAAAAGGCGACGGCGGAAGAATTCGCCAAGATCTCGGGCAAGCTGTGCAAGACCGTGCTGACCGCTGCGCGCACCAATCTGGAAGCGCGCGCCAAGGCCAAGGACGCGGTCGATCTCAGCGCCTCGTTCAACTATCGCTGGAACGGCCAGGTTATCGCGATCGCAGGCGGAATGGGATCGATCGACCCGGCCACCGTCGCGGTCACCAGCCTGCCGACCAACTGCCCGCCGACCATCGTGTCGCTGGCGATCGACGAGGCGCTCTCGGCCTCGCTGACCGCCAATCTCAACAAGGATTGCCGCGCGCAGATCAAGATCGCCGAAGACGGCGCACTGCTCGAGCCGGGCATCATCCATGTCGCAGTCGATCCGCGCTACCATGTGGTGATCGATAGCTGGCCCAATGGACGCATCCGTCTGGTCGAGCGCGATCCCGTCAACGGTGCGCGTCCCTCGGCCGACCTGCTGATGGCCTCGCTCGCCAAGACCGTCGGTGCCAAGGGCGTCGGCCTGCTGCTTTCGGGCGGTGGTGAAGATGGCGCCGCCGGCATGGGCGCGCTGCGCGCCGCGGAAGGCACCTGCCTGTTGCAGTCGCCCGACACCGCGCTGATCCCCGAAATGATCGGCGCCGCCATCGCCAAGGGCATCATGAACTTCGTGCCCCCGGCGGAATTCGGTGCACGTCTGTGCCCGCCCGACGAGGCGACGCAGAATGCTGCATGACCGCACGGCCCTGCGCGTCATTGCCGATCTGCTGCGCTCTACCGGCCATCTGACCGAACAGGTCGGCTCGTCGCTCTGCCAGGACGAGGAAACGGCAATCCGCAACCTGACGCTGCTGCAGGACATCGACCTGCTGGCGCAGCGTCAGGTCGCGATCGCCGAGATCCTGGAATCGGAGGACCTGTCGCAGTCGCTCGCCAATTGCCGGCTCGAATGGATCGCCAGCGCCTACCGACCCGTCAGCACCAGCCACGCGCCGGAGGCCTGAGGCCGGATCACATGGCGCCGCCGCTGGCCATCCATAGCGCCATGGCGACCATCATGACGTTCTCGGTGAGCGAGACGAAGCCCAGCGGCACGCGCGAGCTGCCGCCGACACAGGCGCACTTGATGTCGCGCTTCTGCACATAGACCGCGTAGAAGACCGACACCGCGCCCACCGAACCGATGAACAGCGCTACCGGGATCGATACCCAGTCGAGCGCCCGCGCGAGCATTAGCACCCCGGCAAGCCCTTCGGCAAACGGGTAGATATAGGCATAAGGCAGCCAGCGCCGGGCCAGCAGATCATAGCCCAGGAACATCGTCGCGAACGCATCGACATCCTGCAGCTTGGGCACCGCAAGCAGGCACATCGCCACCGCGACAAACGTCTCGATCGTCATCATCGACACGAGCGTGCCCATGGTCAGCCAGCTGGTCGCGCCCGCCATCAGGGCGGCCATCGCGAACAACGCGATCACCGGCACATAGGAAACCGCGTCCGCGTCCTTCACTTTCTTGCCGAAATATCGGCGCAAATCGTCATTCCCGCCGATCCGCACCCCGTCGATAAAGGTCTGCGGCGTGGTCTTGACCCCATGCTTCGCCTTGAACGCATCGGTCTCCTCGCGCGTCGTCAGCCAGTGGTCCTCGACTGCATAGCCCTGGCTCTCGAGCAGATACTTGCTCTTGAGGCCATAGGGGCAGACATGCTTGTCCATCACCATGCGATGGAGCACGGCGGTCTTGCGCGCGGTCATTTCTTGATCTTCTCGAACAGCTCGATCAGCTCGTTGAACTTGATCCGCTGCTCGGCCGCATCGCCCGATGCGATCGCTTCCGACACGCAGCACGCGGCGTGATCCTTGAGGATCTCGCTCTCGGCCTTGGAGAGTGCCGCCTTGACCGCCTGCATCTGGTTGAGAATGTCGATGCAATATCGGTCCTGCTCGACCATCTGCGCGATGCCGCGCATCTGACCTTCGATGCGTTTCAAGCGGTTGAGGATTGCGGTTCTGTCCTTGGCCATGCTGATCCCTCCAAAATGGCGTTGCATACCATAGGGGGGTATAGTATGTGCGCCACAGAGGATAAGCAAGAACCATGCGCAGAGATTTTTCCAGACGCTCCATCCTGACCGGCATCGGCGGCACCCTTGGTCTGGCCGCCGTGCCAGCCTGGGCGCAGGGCCACAGCATGCACGGCGGCAGCCACGGGCGCGGCGGACCGCGTATTCCTGCGGGGTTCGACGAGGTGCGCGGGCCTGAGGTCAATCTCTCGATCGGCAGCGGCCATCGCATCGTCCAGGGGCGGCGCGGGCCGGGCATCGCGGTCAATGGCAGCGTGCCGGGCCCGCTGATCCGGCTGACCGAAGGCGACACGGTGCGCCTCAACGTCACCAACACGCTCGATGTCGACAGTTCGGTGCACTGGCACGGGCTGCTGGTGCCGTTCCAGTATGACGGCGTGCCGGGCATCAGCTTTCCGGGGATCAGGCCGGGCGAGACCTTCACCTACGAATTTCCCGTGCGCCAGTCGGGCACCTACTGGTATCACAGCCATTCGGGGCTGCAGGAACAGTCGGGCCATTATGGACCGATGATCATCGAGCCGAAGGGCGGCGAGACGGTTCGAGTCGACCGCGACTATATCCTGCTGGTCAGCGATTTTACCACGCTCGACCCGCATTTCATCATGAAGCGGCTGCGCACTGGCGAAGGATTTTTCAACCGGCAGCAGAATACATGGACCGACGATTATCCGATGTCGGGCGACGAGCGCCGGATGTGGGGCGAGATGCGGATGATGCCCACCGATATCGCCGATATCGGCGGCAAGACCTATACCTTCTTGGCCAATGGGCGCGGCCCGAAAGAGGGCATGGAATATCTGTTCAAGGCCGGTGAACGCATTCGCCTGCGCATCATCAACGGCGCGGCGATGACCTTCTTCAACATCCGCATCCCCGGCCTGCCGATGACCGTGATCGCGACCGATGGCCAGCGGGTGCGCCCGGTCGAGGTGGACGAATTGCAGATCGGCACAGCGGAAACCTATGACGTGATCCTCGAGCCCGGCTCCGCGCCTGCCTATAGCATCGTAGCCGAATCGATGGATCGGTCGGGCATGGCGCTGGCGACGCTGGCGAGCGCGCCGGGGCTGCGCGCCGAGGTGCCGGCACTGCGCGACCCGCCGCTGCTGACCATGGGCGACATGGGCATGAACCATGGCGATGGCGCGATGGATCACGCTGGAATGGACCATGGTTCCATGGGCCATGGCTCGGGCGGCATGAGCATGCAGGGCATGAAGATGCGCGACACCACGCTGCTGCCGCCCGACGTCAAGGTCGGGCCCGGCATCGATATGGTCTCGATGGCGCCGGTCGACAAGATGGGCGATCCGGGCCTGGGCCTGCGCGATGTGCCGCACCGCGTGCTCAACTATCGCATGCTGGCTGCGGCCGAACCGAACCCCGATGCGCGCGAGCCGACCCGGCTGCTCGAGCTGCACCTCACCGGAAACATGGAACGCTATATGTGGTCGTTCGACGGGCGCATGTATTCGGCGGTCAGCGACGTGCCGATCCGCTTTGCCTGGAACGAGCGCGTGCGGGTGAAGCTGGTCAACAACACGATGATGGCGCACCCCATCCATCTCCACGGCATGTTCTTCGAGATGGTCAATGGCGAAGCGCCCGACCGGCAACCGCGCAAGAACACCATGATCGTGCAGCCGGGCGCGAGCGCGCAGTTCGATCTCACCGCCAACGAGCCGGGCGACTGGGCCTTTCACTGCCACCTGCTCTATCACATGCATGGCGGGATGATGCAGACCGTGACGGTCGCCGGGCCGGAGCGCGCGGCGTGAAGCTGGGGCTGCTTGTCTCGGCTGCGATGATCCCCCTCGCCAGCCCGGCGCTGGCCGAGCAGCATCAGGGGCCTGGCGACCTTCAGGCTGCAGACCCGCATGCTGGGCACAAGGACGCGCAGGCAAAGGACAGCGCCGGGTCCGCCGACCCGCATCAGGGCATGGACCATGGCACGATGGACCATGGCGAGATGGATCACGGCTCGATGGATCACGGGTCACAGGATCACGAGGCGGTGGACCACAGCACCATGGATCATTCGGCCATGGGCCATGGCGCGCCGGAGGCTGCGGCAGCCTCACCCGGCCCCGACATGGAAACCCCGCCCCCGCCCGAAGCCGGAAGCGGCGCGCCGCGCGCGGCCGACGCCGTCTGGGGCGCAGATGCCATGCGCGCCTCGCGCGAGGACCTGCAGAAAACCCATGGCGATTTCAACCTGTTCTGGTTCCAGGCTGACCGCGCCGAATTTCAGGCACGCGACGGCCGCAACGGCTATCTCTGGGATCTGCAGGGCTTTTACGGCAACACCACCGACAAGTTCTTTTTCAAGAGCGAGGGTGAAGGCACTTTCGGCGAACCGATCGAGGCGCTCGAGATCCAGGCGCTCTATTCGCGCGCGATCGCGCCGTTCTTCGATCTGCAGGCCGGATTCCGACAGGATCTCGCCGGGCCGGACACCAGCTATGCGGTCATCGGCATCCAGGGGCTCGCGCCCTATATGTTCGAGCTCGACAGCGCATTATTCCTCTCGCACCGGGGCGATCTGACCGCGCGGATCGAGGCCGAGCTCGACCAGCGCATCGCGCAGAGCATCCTTATCCAGCCGCGCGCCGAACTGAACCTTGCGGCGCAGGACGTGCCCGAGCTCGGGATCGGCGCAGGCATCGACAGTTTCGAGCTTGGTGTCCGCCTGCGCTACGAGATCATCCGCGAGATCGCGCCCTATATCGGTGTCGAACAGGTCTGGAAGACCGGGCGCAGCGCCGATTTCGCGCGCGCCGCTGGAGAAGACCCCAGCGTCACCAACTTCGTCCTGGGCATTCGTTTCTGGTTTTGACGATAAGGAAGCTTGTTATGCGTCTTGGAACCCTTTTTACCGACCTCGCCCTCGCCTGCACCATGATTGCCGCCGCTCCGGCCGTGCTCGCCCATGCCAAGGTCGTCGCTTCGACGCCAGCCGACAATGCCGTCGTGGCCAAGCCCAAAACGGTCACCTTGACGTTCAACGAGGCGCTGTTGCCGCCGACGGCCGCCACCAGCATCGTCATGACCGCCATGCCGGGGGTCAAGGATCATGGCGAGATGACCATCCGCAATTTCACCACCGCCTGGTCGAACGGAAACAAGACCATGACGCTCAACCTGCGCCAGCCGCTTCGTCCGGGCAGCTATGAGGTTCGCTGGCAGGCCGCCGGAGCCGACGGTCATCGCATGCGGGGCAAGACAAGCTTCACGGTGAAATGATCCATGGCGATGGAGCTGGTCCAGCCGGGCATGCGCTTCGTGCAATATGCCCTGTTGCTCGGCCTGTTCGGCGGCTTCGCCTTCCATGCCATGACCGCGCATGCCTTTGCGCGCACCAAGGATCGCCGCAACTGGGTGATCTTCGCAGCCATGGCGGCCCCCGTGGCCGTAGCGTTCAGCCTGGCCACTGATATCGCGGCCATGATGGGGCAGTCGCCCCTCGATCTTGACGGGGCAGCGGTAGCATCGCTCGTCGGCGCCACCGATTTCGGACGGGCCGGGATTGTACGTGTCCTGACGGTTGTCCTCGCATGGGTGCCGGCGTTGCTTTTCCGGCCATCGCGCGCCAGCTCCAGCATCGCCGCGAGCCTTTATGGCGCCGCGCTCGGCACCCTGGCCTGGAGTGGCCATGCCGCGGTTGGCGAGGGTTTTGCCGGTTGGCTGCACCGACTGAATGACGCAGCCCATCTGCTCGCCGCAGGGCTCTGGCTGGGTGCGATCGGCTGGTTCGCGCTGCTCGTGCTGCGCGCCCATGCCGGATCCGATCCGGAGCGCACCATGGCGCTTGCGGCGGCGCTCAAGGGCTTTGCACCAGTCGGCGCGGCGCTTGTGCTGGTGGTGGCGCTGACGGGCGTCGTCAACAGCCAGATGATCTTCGGCCTCGGCCAGGCCCTGCCCGTTCTTTCGACACGCTATGGTCAGCTGCTCGTTGTGAAACTCGGACTGGTCGCGCTCATGCTGCTATGCGCCAGGTCCAATCGGTCGACAGCGCGAAGCATCCCGGAGGCTTGGAACGCTGGCCCGGCCCCGGATCAGCAAGCGCTCCAGACCATGCGTCGAACGCTGCTCGTCGAGCTGCTGCTCGCGGTGGCGGTGATCGCCGTCGTCGCGTGGCTCGGACTGGCATCGCCCATGCCAGGCGACAGCTGATCGGGCAAAACCGTCTGAGAGAGCGAACGCGGCTCTGTCCGGTCAATCAGCCAGTCGCACAACGCGCAAGGCCACAGCCAGGACCGGCGCGCAGCCCCTGATGAGCGCCCGACCAGTCGAGGTCAGAATTCCGACCAGTCGTCCTCGTCCTGCACCGTCTGCAAGGCGAGATTGCCCGCCATTTGCGGCACCGCACGCGGCCTTGTACGCTGCGTCGGAGCGCTGGGCCTGGCTTTGGCGGTCGCAGCAACAGCAGTGCCGCTGAACCGCTGCACCACCATCGCCAGATCATTGGCCTCGTCTGCCAGGCTGCGCGAAGCGGCAGTCGATTGCTCGACCATCGCCGCATTCTGCTGGGTCATCTTGTCCATTTCGCCGACGGCAAGGTTCACCTGCTGCAGACGGCTCGCCTGGACCTGCACCGAGGCCGAGATTTCCGCGATGCGGCTGTTCACGGCTGCCACCCGGTCGCCGATCTGCAGCAGCACCGATCCGGTCTCGTCAACCAGCGCAACGCCATCGGAGACGCTGGCGGTCGAAGCCTGGATCAATTCCTTGATGTCTTTGGCGGCATCGGCCGAGCGCTGGGCGAGCGCGCGCACCTCGTTGGCGACCACCGCAAATCCCTTGCCAGCATCGCCAGCACGCGCGGCCTCGACCCCGGCGTTGAGCGCCAGCAGGTTGGTCTGGAAGGCGATGCCGTCGATGACATCGATGATGTTGGTGATCTCGCTCGCCGATTTCTGGATGGCGTGCATCGCATCGACCGCGCGATGCACAACGGCGCCCCCGTCGGTTGCGGCGACATGCGCCTCGGCGACCTGGGTGCCGACTTCGCCCGCATTCTTCGCGGTCTGCTGCACCATCTGCGTGACTTCTGCCATGGCGAGCGCGCTGTCGCGAAGGTTCGCCGCCTGCTGCTCGGTCCGCTGGGCCAGATCGTCCGACGCGGAGCGGATTTCGGTCGCTCCGTTCAGGACGTTGCTGGCGGTCTCAGCGACCTTCGACAGGATCGCCGAAAGCGCGGCGGTCGCATCGTTGAACGCATGGCTGATGGCATTGGCCTTTTCGCCCAGCGCAGCGTTGATCTTGATCGCATAGCCCAGATCGCCATCGCGCAGATGGCCAAGCGCCGAGGTAACCTCGCCGATCACGTCCTGCAGTGCCGCATCCGATTCCTCACGAGCCTTGGCATTGTCGCGGAAGATCAGCATCGCGCGGCTCATCCGGCCGACGCAATCCTCGAAATGCGCATAGGGGATCGGCGAAGTGAGATCGCCCGAAGCAAGCCCCTCCATGCGGACAACAGTGGTCACATAGGGATCGCAGATGAGCTTCTTTGCGGCCAGCATGACACCGACTGCCGCAACCAGCGCGACAACCTCGGCCAATTCGATGGCCAGCAGGCCTCCGACCCCTGATAGGGTCACCGCCAGCGGGATAGCGGCGAGCACGCCCAGCAGCATGATCAGAGTGTCAAACTTCCGCCTGATGGGAGCATGGGCGGTAAAATGCTGAATCATTTATGTTCTCCTGGTCGCAGTGTGGAGAACCTATGGGACTAAGCGCAAATGCCTAACCAGTGGTTTAGGTTCAGCCCCTCCCCCCAAATTTTAGGGGGGTAGGTTCCGACGCGCGGCGTTCCCCCGAACAGTCTGGTTCCTGGCACCATGTCGTCAGGCTGCCGTCAGCCAGCCTGGGCAGAACGGCATGGACAGGAGGCTGGCATGACAAAGACCTTTCATCCCCCGCATTCTACGGTACCCGTCTGGGATCTCCCGATCCGGCTGTTTCACTGGTCGCTGGTGGCAGCGATTGCGATCGCTTTTGCATCGTCGGAAGAAGCGAGTCCCCTGGCCCCATGGCACATGGCCGCCGGATATGTTGCGGCGGTGCTGATCGTGTTTCGCCTGTGCTGGGGCTTTATCGGCAATGCCCAGGCCCGGTTCGCAAATTTCGTCAAGCCCGCCGCGGTTCTGCCTCATGTCCGGGAGTTGCTGGCCGGAAGACCGCGGCGCACGCTGGGACATAATCCGCTCGGCGGTCTGGCGGTGCTGGCGCTGCTTGTCGGCACGGCAACGGTCGTCGGCACAGGCATCCAGATGACGACGGGAGGCGGAAACGAGGATCTGCATGAAATCCTCGCCTTCTCGCTGCTCGGGCTGATCGTGGTCCATGTGATCGGCGTGGTGGTGATGTCGGTTCTGACGCGCGACAATCTGGCCAGGGCGATGGTCACCGGCCGCAAGCCCGGACCCGGGATGCGCTTCGCGCACGAACCATGCGTGCGCCGCGTGATGGCGAATCTCGCAGCGCTGATGATCGTCGGCCTGTCCGTGTTCGGCATCACCCGTTATGATCGCGACGCCTTCATGCCTGGATCGCGCGAGGAAGCCGAACATGCCAAACATCATGCATCCGCCAGCGCCCTGCGCATCGTCGGTCAGGATGATCATGACGAAGACTGATCCGGGAGCTGCCCCTTGCGCCTTCTGATCGTCGAGGACAATGAGCGGCTCGCGGGGCTGATCGCCGAAGGACTGGGACGACGCGGGTTCATTTGCGACATTGCGCCTGACCTCGCCACGGCGGAAGACAGCCTGGCGGGCGCCGAGTTCGATGCGATCATCCTTGATCTGGGACTGCCCGATGGCGACGGGCTCGTCTGGTTGCAGCATCAGCGTGCCCTGCGCCAGCTGGTGCCCGCGCTGATGCTCACCGCGCGCGGTGGGCTGGAGGACCGGATTGCCGGGCTCGGCGCTGGTGCGGATGATTATCTCGTCAAGCCGGTGGACATCGAGGAACTGGCGGCGCGCATCCGGGCGCTGCTGCGACGGCCCGGACCGCGCGCGGTCAGCGTGCTGGAGAGCGGTCCGCTGCGCTTCGACCCGGTGACGCGCGAGGCGCGGCTCGACGATCGGGTGATCGACCTGTCGCGGCGCGAGGCCGATCTGCTCGAGCTGCTGATGCGGCGGCTGGGCAGTGTGGTCGTGCGCGATGCGATCGAGAATGCGCTGTACAGCTTCAACGAGCCGGTGACCCCCAATGCGGTCGAGGCGATCGTCTCGCGCCTGCGCCGCAAGCTCGAAGACGCGGGGCTCGCCGGGCAGCTGCATACCGTGCGCGGCGTCGGCTATATGCTGCGGAGCGGGTGATGGAGCGGCCGACACCGTCGATCTTCCGTTCGCTCGCGCGCGGCCTGGCGGTCGTCGTCACCGGCGGAACGTTCCTGCTGCTGGGCGCGGTGCTGCTCGAATATTGGAGCAGTTTCGCCGCGATGTCGGCGCCCGACGCGCTGCGGTCCGCGCTGCGCGAGATGGCCGAACATGTCGTGCTACCGGTGCTGGCGCTGGCGATCCCGATGATGCTGGCGATGCATTTCGTCATGCGACGCGCGCTCCAGCCGCTCGCCGAGGCGACCGACAGGCTGAACGCGGTATCGGGCCAGGACCGCAATATCCGTGTCGATGACGCACATCTGCCCGCAGAAATCCTGCCGTTCACGACGGCGGTCAACACGCTGCTGGGGCGGCTGGAGCAATCGGCGGCGCAGCAGGAGGCCTTTGCCGCCGATGTCGCGCACGAACTGCGCACGCCGCTCGCGGCGATGATGCTCGAACTCGACGGGATGGAGGGGGAGCCGGCGGCGCGGTTGAAGGGCGATGTCGCGGCGATGCGGCGGCTGATCGACCAGCTGATGCTGCTGGCGCAGATGGACGCGCAGGAGGCTGCGGCGACCGCGACCGACCATGTCGATCTGGCCCAACTTGCCAGCGACGTGATCGCCCGCACCGCGCCGACGGTGATCGCCTCGGGCCGGATGATCGAGCTGGTCAGCGACGGCCAGCCGCCGAGCCTGCGTGGACGCCGCGAGGCGATCGGGGCCGCCCTGCGCAATCTGATCGACAACGCCGTGCGCGTGACGCCTCCTGCCGGCACGGTGCGGGTGATCCTGGATGGCAGCGCCGTCATCCGCGTGTCGGACGGGGGTCCGGGGCTTTCGGAAGAGCAGCTCGAACGGATGGTTCGGCGCACGGCGCGCGCCGATCACGCCAGTCCAGATGGCGCCGGCCTGGGCCTGGCCATCGTCCACCGCATCATGCAGGTGCATCGCGGATCGATCCGCACCGATCCAGCCTCGAGCAGCCTGATCCTCGATTTCCGGCATTAGCAGCCGCTGTCAGGCAACCGTCAGCTTTGCCCGTCACGAGGTCGGGATGGACAGGGCAAAGATTCTCTACGCAACTCTCGCGGCACTGGCGATTGTTGCCGCTTTCGCTGGCTATCGGCTGCTCGGGGGATCGGGTCAGCCCGATGGTGCCGGTCAGGAAACGGCCGACATGCAGGTAGCCCCCGGCATGCTGAACGCACAGCAATTGCGGCGCTTGGGCGTCCAGACTGTAGCGGCTGAGGCCGCGATGGACGTACCGCTGGGCACCGTCCCCGCCGCCATAACCCTGCCTCCCGAAGCACAGGTGGCGGTCACCGCCCCGTTCGACGGCGCGATCGTCCGGCTGCATGTCATCCAGGGTCAGCAGGTTTCGGCCGGGCAAGCACTGGCGACCGTCAAGAGCCGCGAGCCGCTGCAATATGGCGCGGAGCTTGCGCGCGCCCAGGCGCGGCTGGGCCTGGCCGAGGCGAGCGCCGCGCGCACCCGCCAGCTGGTCGATGAAGGCATTGTCGCAGGCGCGCGCGCCGACGAGATGAACGCCGCGATCCGCGTCGCGCGAACCGATGTCGCGGAAAATGCGCGCATCCTGCGTCAGGCAGGCGCCAGCGCATCGGGCGAGGTCACGCTGCGCGCGCCGATCGGCGGTCGCGTCGCGGCCATGACCGCGCAGGTCGGCGGGCCGGTGATGGCGACCTCGGCGCCCTTCGTGATCGAGAACAGCAGCGCCTTCGCGCTCGATCTGCAGCTGCCCGAGCGGCTGGCGGGCCAGGTGCGCCCCGGCATGCGCATCGCGGTCCCGGCAACGGGTGCGATGTCGGAACTGACCGGATCGATCCTGTCGGTGGGCAGTTCGCTCGATCCGGCGACGCGGTCGATCATCGCCAAGGCGCGGATCGACGGCACGCCGCCGCTGGTCGCGGGCAAGTCGGTGATGGTGGTGATCCATCATGACGGCGCACAACCCGGCGTCAGCGTGCCTTCGCGTGCGATGACCACCATCGACGGCAAACCGCATGTGCTGTTGCAGACCGGCAAGGGCTTCGCGCCGCGCGCCGTGACAGTTGCAGGCCAATCTGGCGACCGGACGATCCTGTCCGATGGGCTGAAGCCGGGTGAAAAGGTCGCGGTATCGGGCATCAGCGAGCTCAAGATGCTGCTGGCAGGGAACTGATCCGATGCTGCGCAAGCTGGTCGAAGCCTCGCTCCATTTTCGCCTTGTTGTCGCCGGGCTTGCGCTTGCGATTGCGGCGCTCGGAGCATGGTCGTTCGTCAACCTGCCGATCGATGCGTTTCCGGACATCAGCTCGACTCAGGTCAAGATCATCCTGAAAGCCCCGGGCATGACCCCCGAAGAGGTCGAAAGCCGCGTCATCACTCCGATCGAGATGGAGATGCTGGGCATCCCCAATCAGACGGTGCTGCGATCGGTCGCCAAATATGCGATTGCCGATATCACCATCGATTTTGCCGACGGTACCGACATCTACTGGGCGCGCAGCCAGGTCGCCGAGCGGCTGGCCAATGCGACGGCGGACCTTCCCGCCACGGTCGAGGGCGGGATGGCCCCGATCTCGACCCCGCTGTCGGACATGTTCATGTTCACCATCGAAGGGCCGCTGTCGCTGACCGAGAAGCGGCGGCTGCTCGACTGGACGGTGCGGCCCGCCTTGCGCACGGTGCCTGGCGTCGCCGATGTCAACGCGCTGGGCGGTATGGTCGAGACCTATGAGGTGCAGCCCGATGGGGCCGCGCTCGCCGCTGCAGGCCTGACCATCGAGGACCTCAAGGCCGCGATCGAGGCGAGCAACCGCAATGATGGCGCAGGGCGGCTGAGCGTCGCCGAGGAATCGCTGATCGTGCGCTCGGTCGGCGCGATTGCCTCGCTCGACGATCTCGCGTCGGTCGTCGTGCGCAGCGCGGGCGGTGCGGTGGTGCGCGTCGGCGATGTCGCGACGGTGCGCATGGGCAGCCTCACCCGCTATGGCGCGGTGACCAAGAACGGCAAGGGCGAGGCGGTGCAGGGTCTCGTGATCGGCCTGCGCGGCGCGGACGCGAGCAAGATCGTCGCCGGGATCAAGCAGCGTCTGGAAGAGCTGCAGCCGACGCTGCCGCCAGGCGTGACCATCGCGCCCTTTTACGACCGGTCGGACCTGATCGGCCGCGCGGTCGGCACGGTCGAAAAGGCACTGCTCGAAGCGACGGTGCTGGTCGTCATCCTGCTGTTGCTGTTCCTGGGCGATGTGCGCGCCTCGGTGATCGTCGCGCTCGCGCTCCCCATGGCGGCGCTGATGACCTTCATCTGGATGCGTTCGATCGGCCTGACCGCGAACCTGATGAGCCTGGGCGGGCTTGCCATTGCGGTGGGAATGCTCGTCGACGGCGCGGTGGTGGTGGTCGAGAATGTCGTCGAGAGGCTGTCCGATCCGAAGCATCGCGGCGCGACCAAGCTCAACGCGGTATTCGTCGCCACGGCCGAAGTCGCAACCCCGGTCGCCTCGGGCATGGCGATCATCGCGCTCGTCTTCCTGCCGCTGCTGACGCTCGAAGGGCTGGAGGGCAAGCTGTTCGCGCCGGTGGCGATGACCATCGTGCTCGCGCTTCTCTCCGCGCTGATCCTGTCGCTGACGCTAGTGCCGGTGCTCGCCTTCTATGGCCTCAAGCGCGTCGAGGGGCATCATGAGCCCGCGCTGATGCGCTGGATGACGCCGCGTTATGCTCGGCTGCTCGATGCCAGCTTCGCGCATCCGCGCCGCGTGTTCGCAGGCGCGGGCGCGGCGCTGGTGCTCGCGGGCGCCGCCTATGCGGTCACCGGCAAGACCTTCCTGCCGACCATGGACGAAGGTTCCATCATCGTGCAGCTGAGCAAGCTGCCGAGCATCGGCCTTGATCACAGCACCGCAGGCGACATGAAAGTGCAGAAGGCGCTGCTCGCCGATGTGCCCGAGATCGAGGCGGTGATCGCGCGCGTCGGGAGCGACGAGCTGGGGCTCGACCCGATGAGCCCCAACGAGACCGACAGCTTCCTGCAATTGAAGCCGCGCGACGAGTGGCGCCGGGCCGACAAGGCCTGGCTGACCGACCAGATCCGCAATGTCATGCACGATTTTCCCGGTATCGAGCCGACCTTCACACAGCCAATCGAGATGCGCATTTCCGAGATGCTGACCGGCGCGCGCGGCGATCTGGTGATCAAGCTGTTCGGGCCCGACCTCAAGGAGCTCTCGCGCCTGGCCGGCGAGATCCAGGGGCGGCTGGAGAAGATCGAGGGCACGACCGAGGCGATGACCGTCGCCAACGACACCGTCGACTATCTGCAGCTCGACATGGACCGCGTGGCCGCCGGACGCGCCGGGATGCCCGTTGATCTGCTGCAGGACATGATGCGCGCCAATGTCGAGGGCGTGCGCGCAGGTACCGTGACCGAAGCGGGACGCCGCGTGCCCGTAATGATCAAGGGCACCGGCGGCGCGGGCATGGACCCGGCGCAATTTGCCGATCAGCTCTATCGCGCGCCTTCGGGCCAGCTGGTGCGGGCAAGCGATGTGGCGCATGTTCGCCAGGTCGCGGGCCCAGTGAAGCTGGAGCATGAAAACGGATCGCGCTACGCGATGGTCCAGGCCTTTGTCGGCGGGCGCGATCTGGTCGGCTATGTCGACGATGCGAAGCGCGACATAGAGGCCAATGTGAAGCTTCCCCAGGGCTATCGGCTGGTCTGGGGCGGGCAGTTCGAGAACCAGCAGCGTGCCTCGGCGCGGCTGATGGTGGTGCTGCCGATCTCGCTCGTGCTGATCTACCTGGTGCTCTACGCGACGCTGGGATCGGTGCGCGCCTCGCTGCTGATCCTGGTCAACATCCCCTTCGCGATGGTCGGCGGCATCATATCGCTGGCATTGTCGGGTGAGTATCTTTCGGTCCCCGCCTCGGTCGGGTTCATCGCGCTGCTCGGCATCGCGGTGCTCAACGGGCTCGTCATGGTCACCTGCTTCCGGCAGCTGCGCGAGGACGGTCTGAGCCTTCAACAGGCGGTGCGCCAGGGCGCGGCACGGCGGCTGCGCCCCGTGATGATGACCGCGACGATCGCCGCGTTCGGGCTGGTTCCGCTGCTGTTCGCGACCGGGCCCGGATCGGAAATCCAGCGCCCGCTCGCCATCGTGGTGATCGGCGGGCTGGTCAGCGCGACGATGCTGACACTGATCCTGCTCCCCATTCTCTATCAGCGCTTCGGCGAGAGCCGGGCGGAGCGCGACGCCGGCGCACTCGATACAGCCGCAGGAGAGGCTGCATGAAGCGCCGGTTCGTCCTGATCGCCGCGCTGCTCGCCAGCACCATGCCTGCGCTGGCGCAGCCTGGCCTGCCGCCCGAGCCGCAGGTCCGCGAGGCGCTCGATCAGCATCCTTCCGTGCTCGCCGCGATGGCGCGAGTCGCGGCCGCACGCGCCGATGGGGAGGCGCTGCGCGCGGGCCCGCACGAGTTCCAGCTGACCACCAGCGCGATCCAGCGCAGCGTTGAGCGCGAAGGCCGCTATGCCGAGTTCGATGCCTCGCTCAGCCGTCCGATCCGGCTGCCGGGCAAGGCGCGGCTCGACCGGCAGGCGGGAGCCTCGGGCGTCGCGGCGGCGGAAAACCGGATGGAGGACGCGCGCCACCAGGCAGCGCTGCTGCTCGCCGACTATTGGTGGGACTGGCTGGGCGCGGCGGCCGAGCAGCAGATCGACGCGCAGGCGGTGCAGAATCTGGAACGCTCGCTGGCCAGCATCCGCCGCCGGGCAGAACTGCGCGATGCCGCACCGATGGAGGTCGATCAGGCCGAGGCGGCGCTGGGTGCGGCACGGTTGCAGATGCAGCAATCGGCGGGCCGCGCTGAGCTGGCCAGGGCGCGGATCGCGGCGCAGTTCCCGGGATTGGCACTGCCTGCCGCGCCGGACGACCTCCCACTGCCCGAGATGCCGCAGGCAAGCCTTGCCGAACTGCGCGCCCTGGTCATCGCGCGCAGCCACGAGATCGGCGCGGCGAGGGCCGAGGCCGAGCGGATGCAGGCGCTGGCCGATCGCGCGCGGCGCGACCGCATCGCCGATCCCAGCGTCGGCGTTCGCGCCTTCAGCGAGCGCTGCGGCCAGGAAACCGGGATCGGCCTGATCGCCACGATCCCGATCGGCGGGCGGCATCGCAGCGCGCTTGCCGACCGGGCGGGCAGCGAGGCGGCGGCGGCCGAGGCGATGGCAATGGCGGTCGCGTTCGACGTCAAGGAAATGGCCGATACCGATGTCGTCCAGGCCGATGCTGCCTGGTCCGCCTGGCAACGCAGCCGCGATGGCGCCAGGGCGCAAGTCGCCGCCGTGCTGAAGATGCGCAAGGGCTATGATCTGGGGGCGATCGATCTGGCCGACCTGCTGCTCGCCGAGCGCCAGACGCAGGACATGTTCCGCGCAGAGATACAGGCGCGCACCGAGGCGCTGCGCGCCATCACCCGCATCCTGATCGACAGCCACAGCATCTGGATCAGCGACGAACTGTAGCGGACAAATTCCTCGAAGCTTCGGAGTTAGCGTCCGCGCTCGTGGTGTAATTTTCGGTGGAGATTTAGGTGCTGCTGGTG
>LSHP01000143.1 GCA_001555775.1 Acidovorax delafieldii
CCAGCAGCACCTAAATCTCCACCGAAAATTACACCACGAGCGCGGACGCTAACCTGTCCCGAATTGGGACTCGGCGCCAGCAGGGACTGCCGACCGCTTGCTCGCAAAAGCCAGGGAGGCGCAAAAAAACCGTCCTGTTTTCGGTAACTTGGTGCTCTGGACGTCACACGCGATCGTTGGATGGGCCGCTGCTACCAGAGCCGGATGCAGGCGACCGATGAAACCTTCGATCCGAGGCAAATTTGCATTTGGTTAACCGCCTGCAGGGTATGACGGTTTACGAGGAAGTAACCACATGAAGTCCGTCGCCACTCGTAACAGCAAGAAACCGGCCAGCCCGATGCGCATCCTGCTCATCTGGACGCTGGTGTCGGGCCTGTTGTTCGGCGTGGCAGAATTCGCTGAGCCGCTGGATGACCTTTTGCTGGCCATCCGCAACAAAGCGCGTGAGCACAATGCCAGCGGTCAGGTCGTCGTGGTAGGCATCGACAATCTGGCGCAGCAGGAAGTGGGCGACTGGCCTTGGAAGGCCGATCGCTATGCCCGGATGATAGAAAATCTCGGAAATGCCGGTGCGCGACGAATTTTCTTCGATTTCCCGATCAATGGCCTCAAAAATGACCCGGGCGCACCACGACTTATCGAGGCGCTGAAAAGCCATTCGGGAAAAGTCTATCTTTCGGCCGCCTTTTCTAACGACGATTCGACCGGCAAGCGAATTCCGCTCATTCCGCCGCATGAGGCAAGGCGATACTCGCATCTCGTGAACACGAACGTGTGGATCAACGGATACAATATCGTCTGGTCGGCCCGATATGCCAACCGGGTCGGCGACCTTGTCGTCCCGTCGATCGCGTCGGTTCTGTCGGGAGCTCGTGGCGGGATCGATGAAGAGTTCCCGATTGATTATTCAATCGCCATCGGTTCTCTACCGTATATCAGTGCGAGCGAGATTGTCCGCGGTGACGCGGTGGTCTCGCGCGTGCGTGGCCGCGATGTCATTATCGGCACCAATGCCAACGGCATAGGCAATCGCTATTCGGTTCCCGGCCACGGCCCATCGGCAAGCGTTTTCGTGGCAGCTCTGGCTGCCGAGACCCTTCTGGCCGGCGCTCCGGGAACTTATGGCTGGTGGGTGCCATTCCTTCTGGCTCTCGCCGTCACCGCAATGATGATGCGCGTTTCGCGAACGCCTCTGGTGCTGGGAATGCTGGTGCTGCTGCCAAGTTGCGCGCTCGGGCTACCGCTCTTGCTCGAATCCTATGGGCACTACACGCAGATCATGCCGGCGACAGTCCTGATGCTCGGCTCGATGGGTCACCTGGCATGGCGGCTGCATCGCCAGCGGTTCGACGAGCGTGGCATGGTCAACGAGGTTTCGGGGCATCCCAATCTCAACGCCCTTCGCGCAGAAGGCGTCGAAACCCAGGATGGACTGATAGCGGCCCGCATCCACAACTATGCCGAAGCCGCCACAGCTCTGCCTGCTGCTGCAGAAAAGGAACTGGTCGAGCAGATCATCCTGCGCCTGTCGCTCGGCAACGGAGGATGCAAGGTCTATCAGGGTGACGAGGGCATTTTCATGTGGCTGGTTCCGGCCGGTTCGGTAGGCAATGTCGGCGATCAGCTTGCCGGTCTCAGTGCCATTTTCCGCAGCCCTGCCAATGTCTCCGGGCGCCTGATCGACCTTGGTATCGCCTTCGGGGTCGATGCCGATCCCGGCCGGTCGATCCAGAGCCGGATGTCGAGCGCCCTACTCGCCTGCCAGGAGGCCCAGAATGCCGGCGAGCATTGGCGCGTCTATGATCCAACCAAGCTCGAGGCGACCGAATGGCGCGTGACCATGCTGGGCGAACTTGACGCTGCGATCGACAATGGTGAGGTCTGGGTCGCGTTCCAGCCGAAGCTCGATCTGCTGTCCGGCGAGATCTGCGGCGCGGAAGCGCTGGTCCGCTGGACGCATCCCGAAAAGGGTCCGATCAATCCCGAGGAATTCATTACTGCGGCTGAACGCCATGATCGGATCGAAAAGCTGACCGAACACGTGCTCAACCGCGCGGTGCAGGTCGCAGCCAGCCTGAACAAGGGCGGGCGCAAGTTCGACATGGCGGTCAACCTGTCGCCGCGGCTCATCGGTCATGCAAATCTCAAGCCGATGGTGGTCCAGACATTGCGCCGCCACGGCCTTCCCGCCGAGCGCCTGATTCTGGAAATCACCGAAACCGCAGCGATGTCCAGTGCCGAATCGGCGATGCAGGAACTGCGCGACCTGCGCGGTATCGGGCTGCAACTGTCGATTGACGATTATGGCACCGGCTTTTCGACGCTAGACTATCTCAAGCGCTGTCCGGCAACGGAGCTCAAGATCGACCGCAGCTTCGTGCGCATGCTGGTATCGAGCCGGTCCGACCGAATCATGGTCAATTCGACGATAGAACTGGCTCATTCGCTCGGTGAAGAGGTGGTGGCCGAGGGCGTCGAGGACAATGAGACGCTCCAGCTGCTTGGTCAGATGGGGTGCGACAAGGCCCAAGGCTATCTGATCGGGCGCCCCATGCCCTATGAGGCACTGGTCGATTATCTGGCTGATCACTCGCCAGCCAAGGCTGCCTGAACACCCAAATCCTTGAAAATTCTAAGCATTCCAGTCCGTGGCGAATCGCCGCGCGCCGCGCCGCGCAATGTCATTGGTTAATGGCTTGTTGACCATTTTACATTCTGTTAGCCTTCTTTCTGGGCGTGTCTCGTAGTTCGCGCCCTAAATGGAGTGCTAAAAATGGCAAAGCGTACCAAGCAGCCGGTTCGCGGCTTCTGGGACTGGGTCCTGGGCGGCGGCTGGAGCAACTGATTTAGAGGTTCTTTTTCAAGAACTTAGATCAGGTGGCCCCGATCGCAAGGTCGGGGCCATTTTTGGTATCGCAGGGCCGAGCAGCAAGCAGCACCGACGAAACGCAGGGCCGTCGTGCAGATGCAATCCGGCGATCATCAGTCAAAGTTGACTGTCGATTCGAAAAGGTTAACGCCAGAATTGCACAGTTCGCCGCTGCATAGGCCCCGATACTCAGCGTCGTCTGTCTCTACTTGCCTTCGAAGCGCGGCGGGCGCTTTTCGAGAATGGCATCGATCGCCTCGCGATGATCGTCCATCTGCTGCAGCACCCCCTGCCAAATCGCCGCCTGATCGAGATGCTCGGCGAGCGTCACGTCGCGCGCATCCTTGATCAGTCGCTTGGTCTTGCGAATCGCGGCAGGCGGGAATTGCGCCACCATGTTCGCAAGCTCCATGGCACGCCCGATCAGTGCGTCGCCCGGCACCACTTCGGACACCAGACCATAATGCTCGGCCTTGGCCGCATCGATGAACTCGCCGGTCAACATCATTTGGGTCGCCTTGGCATG
Organism: Acidovorax delafieldii; assembly: GCA_001555775.1. Classification (GTDB taxonomy): domain Bacteria; phylum Pseudomonadota; class Alphaproteobacteria; order Sphingomonadales; family Sphingomonadaceae; genus Blastomonas; species Blastomonas delafieldii_A. Next base: position 3,399 of record LSHP01000143.1, read on the forward strand.
GCCGATGATCCGTGGCAGCAGCCACGCGCCGCCATCGCCCGGGATGATGCCTACGCGCAGGAAACTCTCGGCAAAGACCGCATCCTCCGCCGCGATGCGGATGTCGCACATGCAGGCAAGGTCGCAACCGGCACCGATGGCATGCCCTCGAATCGCGGCGATAACCGGGACCGATAGTCGCTCCATCGTCATCGGGATGCGCTGAATCTGCGTCTTGTACCAGTTCTCGAGTTGCATCGGGCTCATATGCTGCTCGGATGTCAGAGCCTTGATCTGCTTGATATTGCCGCCCGAACAGAAGCCCGGCCCCTCGCCGGTCAGCACGACGCAGTCGATATCGGGATCGGCATCGGCAGCTTCGAGCGCAGTGACGAGCGCGCCGATCACCTCCTCGGCCAGCGCATTGCGCGTTTCCGGTCGGTTGAGCGTGATCGTCGCGATCCGACCCTCCACCGCATAAAGCACCGGCGGCGGCGTGTCGCTTGCGGTGCGGGCGACCCGATCGGCATAGCCGCCGCCGTGGAACAGCAACGGCGGCTTGCCCTCGCTCTCGTAATCGACGACCTCACCGACCATGATCACATGATCGCCGCCCTCGTAAAGATGCCGCGTGTTGCAGATCAGCCTTGCCGAACAGCCCTGGATGTTGGGCGGCCCCTCCTCCCCGATATCGAGCCCGGCAAACTTGTCCTCGATCCGGGAGGCGAAGCGGTTGGAAAGATCGTCCTGATCGCTCGCCAGGATGTGCACCGCGAACTGTCCAGCCTGCTCGAACGCCGCCATCGACCGGGCCGAGCGGGCCAGCGACCACAGGATCAGTGGCGGATCGAGCGACACCGAGTTGAAGCTGTTCGCCGTCACTCCCACCGGGACGCCATCGGCATCGCGCGTGGTGACGATGGTAACGCCGGTGGCAAACTGCCCCAGTGCATTGCGATAGGTCTTGGGATCGAAATGGGCCATTCCCCTGCCCTAGCCGCACGCGATTGCCCCGCGCAACGGCAAAAGTCCGGGGCGTGATCCAGACAATTTGCTTGGCCGGTTTTGCCATGGCCAGTACACTGGCAGCCGAGACACAGGGCGGCGGGGCAACAACGGCAATGAGCGGCGAATTTGAAATGGCAGGCGCTATTGCCGAGGGCGGAATGTGGGCGCGCGTCGCTGAACCCGCAGCTGGCGAAGCGCATGGCGAAGGCCATGGCAAATGCCTCAATTGTGGCACACTCCTTGCCGGACCGCACTGTCATCAATGCGGTCAGGCGGCGCACGTCCATCGCTCGATCTCGGCCTTCTGGCACGACATCCTGCACGGCGTGCTGCATTTCGATGGCAAGTTCTGGAACACGCTGCCGCTGCTCGCCTGGCAACCGGGGCACCTCACCCGCCGCTATATCCATGGCGAACGGGCGAAGTTCATCAGCCCGATGGCGCTGTTCCTGTTTGCGATCTTCCTGATGTTCGCGATCTTCTCCTATGTCGGCTCGCCCAATTTCTCCGGGCGAGCCGGCGCCGAGGCGGAGAAGGAAGGCGTCAAGGTCACGGGTTGGCGCGAGGGCATGCAGCAAGAGATGCTCAAGCTCGAGGGCGAACTGGCCCCCAAGGTCAAGCAGTTTGCCGCACTGCCCAAGGAAAGCCCCGATCGCGGCAAGCTGGAGGCCGAAATTTCCGATCTCAAGGGCGAGATCAACGCGCTGTCTTACGCTACCACCGGCAAGCCTCGCTACCCCGATCTGCTGTCGGACAAGGGCGCTCCTGACTCTGTGCCATTTGAATTCAATACCGATGTCGATACCGGCTTTCCGGCGTTCGACGCCTGGATCAACAAGGTCGCAGCCAAGGCCAAAAAGAACCCGGAGCTGCTGCTCTACAAGATCCAGTCGAACGGCTACAAGTTCGCCTGGCTGCTCATCCCGCTATCGATCCCGTTCGTCTGGCTGGCGACGATCGGCAAGCGCGGCCACCGGTTCTACGACCATGCGGTGTTCACGACCTATTCGATCGCGTTCATGTCGCTGCTGTTCATCGTTGTGACGCTGTCGTGGAAGTTCAATATCGCGCCTGGACTGGTGATCACCGCAGCGCTGCTCTACGCGCCGTTCCACATGTACCGCCAGCTGCGCCACGCTTATGGGACGTCACGGATTGGTGCCGTGTTTCGCCTGTTCCTGCTGCTCAACTGCACCGGTATCGTGGTGCTGCTGTTCCTCACGATCCTGATCAACCTGGGGCTGATCGGCTGACGCTCAGCTGCCGAAAAAGCGCCGCTTGATATCCTCGGCGAGCCGCGCCGGGCGCAGCGTTTCCGCATCCAGACAGCACCAGCTCGACTTGACCTCGGCCAGCACATCCTCGCCGCGGCGGATGATCGTCTCGTAAAAGGCGCGCGCGCCGTGCACCTTCTCGAGCATCACCGAAGCAATCACCTGATCGTCGAGAAAGGCAGGCTTGCGATAGGTGATCTCGTGCTTGAGCGCGACCCATAGATGTTCGGCCACCGCCTGGGGCGGCGCGATATTCTGCCAGTGCGCGATCACCGCATCCTGCACCCATTTGAGATAATGGGCGTTGTTCACATGCCCCATGAAGTCGATCTCGGACGGATCGACGCTGATGGGATGGTCATGGCGGATGGCGGCGGAGTCAGGCATGGCCGCAATGTAGCGATTTGTGCAGGTTTACGGAAGCGGCAATTGCCGGAGGCTGAAGCGAGCCCCCGGCAATGGCAGGGCGATCAGAAGGCGTAGCGTGCAATCAACTGGAAGACCGGTCCAGCCTCTTCTGACTCCAGCTCGTATTCGTCGAAGCTGCGGTCGATCTGATCATCGACCGTGGTGAACTTGTTGAACACTTCGCGCTTCTTGCCGTTGAGCAGGTTCGAGCCAACGGCGCGGATCGTCAGGCTGTTGCCGAAGCGCTTTTCGATGAAAATTTCCAGATCAGCACCATAGGTGGTGGTGACTTCCTCACCGATAACCCGCCCCACTGCGCGGCCCTGTTTGCGATAAGTGGCACCAAAGGCCATCCCGATCGATTTCAGGTCCTGGATCGCGCCGAAATTGTAGACGAATTTCGACTGGTCGTTGAACCGGCGGTCGCCGAAGATATCGGTGATCTCGCTGTCGAGATACGACACGTTGCCGAAAATGCCCGTATCCGGAAGGCCAAGAAAGCCGAGGTCGGTCGACATGTCGAATTCCACGCCATAGACCTTGCCGGCGCCGACATTGCGCGGCTGGAACACAAACGTGCCCGCACCTTCCGAACCGACCCTGCCGGTATTGGTAAGCTCGATCAGGTTCTGGACGTCACGGTAGAAGAAGTTGATGCCGACGATACCGCCGCGCCCGATGCGACGCTCATAGCCCAGATCGATGCCCCAGGCGGTCTCCGGGTCGAGCTGCGGATTGCCAAGGAGATCGTTATCGCCCAGTTCCGCTTCCAGCAGCGCAGGCGAAATGAAGTTGAACTCCGGACGACGGTTGGTGCGTGCCACCGAGCCGATGATCCGATCGCGGTCAGTGATGTCGTATTTGAACGAGGCCGAGGGCAGCAGCTTCTCATAGTCGTTGCCCTGTACGCCGGCAGCCGGAACCGTCGCATCGACGATGTTCAGGTCGGTCGTCTCGTAGCGCAGGCCGGCTTCCCAGGAGAAGCCGCCGTGGCGACCTTCGACCAGCGCAAAGCCGTCGATGCGACGTTCCTCGATGGTGTTCACGCTGCCCGGCTCGGGAGCGAGTGCGCCGAAGGCGGTGTTGAGGCTGGTCGGGTTTTGCTGGAACTGGTTCCAGTTTCGCGCCGCAGCCACATTGAAGCGGTTGCGCACCGTCAGGATTGCGGTGTCGCGATCCTTGTCCTGATAGAAACCGCCAAAAACCAGCTTGATCTCATCGCTGAGATCGACGGCATGCTCCAGCTTAACCGTGAATTCGCTGTCGTCGATGTCGGTTGTGGTCAGGTCGCCGGTGAAACGTGGGGTTGCCCGGTCGAAATCGACCTCGAATTCGGTCTCGCGCTGCTTGTCGGTGAAATTGGCATAACCGATGCGTAGCGAGGTCTTGCCCGCCGACCATTCGTGCGAGAGTTTTCCGTCGATCGTATAGTTTTCCTGATCAATCTCGTTCACATTCGCATTGTCGGTCAGCAGGTTGCCGCTGGCAGCGCCATTACGCACTGGACCGTTGATCGCGGTCGGGCTGTTATACTCGTAGCTGCGCTCGGACTCAGTGCGATCCGTGCGGACATAAAAGCCGCGAATCTGGAAGTTCGTATCGCCGCCATCGATCTCATAAGTGGCGTTGACCGAATAATCCTTGCCGTCGCGCGTGTCGGTCTGATCCTCGCGATTGACGAAGTCCTGCGTTGCGAAGCTGGGATTATTCTCGGGCGAGTCGCTGTAGCGCAGGCTCGACTTGAGCTTGGGGTTGTGACGCCCCTGGAAATTGCCACCGACCAGCAGACGGCCCGGGCCGACCTTGCCGCCGAACACCGCGCCGAAGCTGGGTTCGAATTCCTCGTCATCATAATAAAGCGCACCGCCGCGCACATAGCCGCCGTCGAGCTGATAACCGTCGCGCAGCACGATGTTGAGCGAACCCGCTACCGCATCGCCCGTGCGCCGTGCCGAGTTGGAGCGCACGATCTCGACCCGCGAGATCAGTTCGGCCGGAATGCGGTCGAGGAAGAACGAACGGTCAGCCTGGCCGCCGGGAACGCGCTCACCATTGATCAGGATCTGGGTATAGCCCGGCGGCAGACCACGCAGACGCGGACCGTCGCTTTCGATAACGTCCGAGAGGAAGGTGACCGAGGGCACGCGCTTAAGGGCGTCGCCGGCGGTCAGCGGCTCGAAGCGCTGGAAATATTCGGTGCCATATTCGAGCACCGGCTCGGCGCCGTCGACACGGTTGCGGTAGCCGATCTGGCCCTGGACCACGATATCCTGCGAGGTCGTAATCTCCTGGTCGCTGTCGCGCGGCTGCTCTTCGGCCACAGCGTCCTGCGCCGAAGCGAGCACGGGCAGCATCGCCAACCCGGCAATGCCCGCGAGCAGCGTGCAGCGCGTCGCACGGTTGAAACCGAAAATATTGGTCATGAGTTTCCCCCCGAATCAAACAGCCGGATCGGCTGCGTTCGGCGCGCCGCTAACAGCGCTCCAAGACGGGTGGATGAACTTCAGGTTTCAGATTTGCGTCAGTTCTTGCACAAAACTGTCATCAGCGCGCCATATCGACGTGGCAGCGGCCCCATACCGCAAATTCACTTCGACAAAGGATTTCCCGTCATGGCCGCTCGTTCTTCCATCCCCCTTTTCGGGGCGAGCCTTTTCGCTCTGCTGGCCGGTGCCTGCGCGCCCAAGGAAATCCCGCTCGAGACCCGAATCGCCAATGCGCTGCCGGCCGTCGATGTGCCTGCCACGGCGGAAACCGTGCCCGTCGGCACCGCCAATGCCGATGCGGCGGACGATCCGGCGATCTGGCGCAACCCGGCCAATCCCGCCGCCAGCCTCATCGTCGGCACCGACAAGAAGGCCGGGCTGTATGTCTATGGCATGGACGGCAAGGTGCGCGGCTCCTCGCTGACCGGACGCTATAACAATGTGACTCTGTTCGCAGGCGAGCATGGCATTGTCGTCATCGCCAGCGACCGCACTGATCCCGTCAATTCCAAGCTTGCGCTGTTCCTGCTCGATCCGGCCACCGGTTCGCTTGCTTCGCTCGCGAGCGTGCCGAGCGGCGTGGGCGAAGGCTATGGCGTGTGCGTCACCGCTGCGCCGCGCATCGCGATGGTCGGCGCGCCCGATGCGATGACCGCCTATGCCGCGATCAAGGACGGCACCGTCCGCCAGATCAGCATCACGCACAAGGACGGGAAAGTCGAGCACAGCGCCGGCGCGACCTGGAAGCTCAAGACTCAGATCGAAGGCTGCGTGGTCGATCCGGCGACCGGCGCGCTCTATGTCGGTGAAGAGGATGTCGGCATCTGGAAGATCGACCCCGCGCGCCCCGAGGCCGCACCGGTGCTGTTCGCCGCCGCCGACAGCAAGCAGCTGGTCGCCGATGTCGAGGGGCTGGCGCTTGCCACGCGCGAAGGCGCAAGCAGCCTGCTCGTCGCCTCGAGCCAGGGCGACCATGCCTATGCGGTGTTCGACACCGCCAATGGCAAGCTGCTCGGGCGCTTCCGCATCAACGGCGGCGCGCTCGACGGCACGTCGGAAACCGACGGGATCGAGCTGGCGGTCGGCAATTACGGCCCCGGCTTCGAACGCGGCCTGTTCATCGCGCAGGACGGCGACAATGGCGGCGGCACGCAGAATTTCAAGCTGGTGAGCTGGGCCGCGATCCTCGCCGCGCTGGGGCTGTAATCAGCCCCGCCCGCGATAGCCCGGAACGTCCTGCGGCGGCAGCCACAGCCCTTGCGGCGGTTCGCCCGATTGCCAGAACACGTCGATCGGGATGCCGCCGCGCGGATACCAGTATCCGCCGATGCGCAGCCAGTGCGGCTGCATCTCTTCGAACAGCCGTTCGGCAATGCCGACGGTGCAGTCCTCGTGAAAGGCCTGATGGTTGCGGAAGCTGCCCAGGAACAGCTTCAGCGACTTGGATTCGACCATCACCCTGTCGGGTGCATAGTCGATGACCAGATGCGCGAAATCGGGCTGCCCGGTGACCGGGCAGAGCGAGGTGAACTCGGGCACGGTGAAGCGCACCAGATATGGCCTGCCGGGACGAGGATTGGGCACATAGTCCAGCACCGCCTCTTCGGGAGAGGTCGGCATGGGGCTGTCTTTGCCCAGAAAGCGTGTTTGGGGTTGATCAGTCATGCGCCTCATCTAATGCGGCACACGGCTGATGTCATCTCCCGCCCCGCATTCAGCGCCGATTAAGCGCTCAGACCGCGTGGCGGATGCTTCAACTGGGGATGGTCAGCCTTTTGTCGGACCGGTCGCACGCGCGCCGGCCGCATCAGCTATACGGGGAATTTCGTCGGCATGAACGGTGACGGCCGCAAGATCATTGGGACGCTATTGGCAGCAGGCCTGCTCGGCCTGAGTGCGCCCGGCATGGCGCAGGACAATCCTGGCAGCTTCTCGCTCCCGGCAGGGGCGCAGCCGAGCCCACAGCCGCCATCCGACGTGCAAGGTCCGGTCGATGCCGAATTGACCCCGCCGCGCCGGACGGATGAACCCGCCGAGCCCGCACCGCGTCCCCCGGTGGCGACGATCGCGCCGACCCCGGTGCCGCGCCAGCAGACTCCGCGCCAGCAGACCCCGCGCGCGCAGGAAACGCCGCGTCCACGCCCTGCCAGCCCACGCCCGGCGGCGCAGCAGACGCAAGCGCAGCCGCGCGTGCAAGCGCCTGTCGCGGCGCCAGCCCCCTCACCCGCGCCCGATACGCCGGTCAGCTCGGCTGAGCCGTCTGATCAGGCTCCCGCCGCCGAACTCCCTGCAACCGACGCCCTGCCCGTGCCCGAACTGCCGGGCCTTTCCGAGCCCGATCCGGCAACCACGCCGGAGACCGACCCTGCCGAGGTTGAAGACGCCGGCTCGATCTGGTGGTGGGCTGCCGCTGGCCTGGTCGCGCTGGCGAGCCTGGTGTTCATGGGCCTGCGCTCGCGCAAGCCCAAGCCCGCCGTCGCTGCCGACACGCCGGTGCATCTGCAGCCGGTCGAGACGGTGCCGACCCCGCCGCTGCGCCAGCAGCCAAAGGTGGCCGCGCCTTCTGCCCCTGCACCGCGCCCAGCCGCACCTCAGCCTCAGCCGCAGCCTCAGCCTCAGCTTCAACCGCAAGCGGATTTGAAATTCGACGCTGCGCAGATGGCAGGAAGCTGGCGCGCCGCCGCAGCGACACCACCGCCGCCAGCCATCCCGGCCACCGCTCGCGCGCCCGTCATGGCGCCGCCGCCCGAGGCGGAAGAGGCGGACATGGACGAAATCCTGCCCGATTCGGCGCTCGCCGATTCCGCCGGTGGCGCGTCGGCCTCGCTCGGAGCCCCGCCGGGCGTGCCGCAGCGGCATCAGCTCGGCGGTGAAACCCCCGCGCCGGTGGTCCCGCGCCTGCTGCTCGACTACACGACGCTGGGCATCGACGTGACGCTGGTGAACGCAGTGGCGCGCTATCATCTGGGCGTCACCAACATGTCCGACATGTCCGTAAGCAACATCGCGCTGCACGGTGCGATCGTTCAGGCGCGCAAGGGCATGCCGCCGACGATCGACCCGATGCGCGGCGACAGCCTGCTCCCGCATCTGCAGAAGATCGCCGATATCGACCCCGGCAGTACCCAGCGCTGCGAGGGCCAGATCCGCTTGCCGCTCGGCCAGATCGAGCCGATCGCGATGCAGGGCCGCATGCTGTTCGTGCCGCTGGTGCACATCTGGATCGGCTATAACGGCCCGGACGGCACGCGTTATGCGGTCACCCAGTCGTTCGTGCTGGGCGAGGAGAGCAATCCGCCCGGCCCGCGCGTCGGCCCCCTGCGGCTCGATCTCGGTCCGCGCCGCTTCACCTCGATCGGTCAGCGACCCTTGCAGCCTGCCTGATCGCGGCACTGCTTGCCAAGCATGGGGCGATCATGCCAATCAGCTGAAACGTATACGGAATGTTGATTCCGCGCTGAGAGGGTCCCCAACATGCTGAACCGGTTCGCTTCGTCCGCTCTGGCCCTGTGCCTGTGTCTTTCGCCCCTGCCGCTCTCCGCGCAGGACGGTGGCAAGGCGCAGGAAAAGGCAGCACCTGCCAAGATCGAGCCGATGGTGTCGGTGACCAAGCACAGCGGCACCTTCGGCGGCCAGCGCGTCGCCTATACCGCCACCGCCAGCGACACCTTCCTCAAGGACGAAAAGGGCAACCCGAAGGCGAGGATCTTCTCGGTCAGCTATGTCAAGGATGCGCCCGAGCCGAACCGCCCGGTCACCTTCCTGTTCAATGGCGGCCCCGGATCGGGCTCGCTCTGGCTGCACATGGGCGCGTTCGGCCCCAAGCGCGTCGCCATCCCCAATGACGGCCGCGACGATGGCGCGCCGCCCTATCGGCTGATCGACAATCCCGACAGCCTGCTCGACGTGACCGACATCGTGTTCATCGATCCGGTCGGCACCGGCTTTTCGACTGCGCTCGGCGACGCCGACCCCAAGGAATTCTGGGGCGTCACCAAGGATGCGAAATCGGTCGCGCAGTTCATCCGCCAGTGGCTCAGCGACAATGGCCGCTGGAACGCGCCCAAGTTCCTGGGCGGCGAAAGCTATGGCACCACCCGCACCGCCGCCGTCGCGAACGAGCTGGAAGGCACGTATAACGACGTGGCGCTCAATGGCCTGCTGCTGATCTCGACCATTCTCGATTTCGGGGCGCAGGCCGAGGTTCCGGGCAATGAGATGCCCTATGTGCTGATGGTGCCGAGCATGGCGGTGACCGCGCTCTATCACGGCAAGACGCAGCCCGCCGCCTCGGGCCCCGGCCCCGATGCGCTGGCGCAGGAGGCGCGGGCCTTTGCAACCAACGAATATCTGCCCGCGCTGATGAAGGGCAGCGCGCTGGTCGGCGAGGAGCGAGCGGCGATCCGCGCCAAGCTTGCGCGCTATACCGGTCTGTCCGAGCAATATCTGGAAAATGCCGATCTGCGGGTGACGCCCGGCCGCTTCTACAAGGAGCTGCTGCGCGACCGTGGTCTGGTGGTCGGCCGGCTCGATGCGCGATATACCGGCAAGGATTATGACAATGCCGGGGAAGAGCCCGACAACGATCCCAGCTTCTATGGCATCGACGGCAGCTATACCGCCGCACTCAACGCCTATGTGCGGCAGGAGCTGAAGTTCAGCCCCGAGCGGCAATATGTCACGATCGGCGGCGTGCGCGACTGGGACTGGGACCTGCCCGGCAATGGCGGCGAATCGCGCTATTACAAGAATGTCGCGCCCTATATCGGCCGCGCGCTGCGCGAGAATAGCGGCCTCCGCGTCCTTGTCGCCCAGGGCTGGTACGATTTCGCCACCCCGTTCTTCGGCGCGGAATATTCGCTCACCCGCACCGGCATCCCCACCGACCGCATCGAATATACCCGCTATGACGCTGGGCACATGATGTACGTGAACGAGACGGACCTCAGCAAATTGTCGCGTGATATTCGCGGGTTTATCGGGCGTCGGTGAGGAGGCTTGCGATGACCACGATCTACGGCATCCCCAATTGCGACACGATGAAGAAGGCGCGGACCTGGCTGGAGGGTCAGGGCGTGGCTTATGACTTTCATGACTACAAGAAGGCCGGGATCAGCGCGGAGAAGCTGGATGCCTGGGCCGATGCGGTCGGTTGGGAGCTGTTGCTCAACAAGGCGGGGACGACGTTCCGCAAGCTTCCCGATAGCGACAAGGCAGGGATCGACCGGGCGAAGGCCATCGCGCTGATGGTGGAACAGCCTTCGCTCATCAAGCGCCCGGTGCTGGAATATCCCGGCGGCGTGCTGGTCGGCTTCAAGCCCGATGCCTGGGCGGCAGCGCTGGGCTGAGCTGGGCTGTCACATGCCTGTCAGCTTGGGCGTTTAGGACCTGTCGATACATCATCGTCATTCCCGCGAACGCGGGAATCCCGCTATGATCGCTGACCCCTGTGAAGAAGCGGGACCCCGTTGCACTGGGGTGACGAGACTATCGCGAGCTGAGGAGACCCGAAAATGCCCAAGGCCATCTGGAACGGCACCGTCATTGCCGAAAGCGACGATACCGTCGTCGTCGAGCGCAATCATTATTTCCCGCGTGAGCATGTGCGCGCCGATCTGCTGGTGCCCAGCGACACCACCAGCTTCTGCCCTTGGAAGGGCACGGCGAGCTATTATTCGCTTGAGGTCGACGGCAAGACCAATACCGACGCGGTCTGGTATTATCCCGAGCCCAAGGATGCGGCGAAGGACATCCGCGACCGGCTCGCCTTCTGGAAGGGTGTCGAGGTCGTCGCGTGATCCTGGCGGCGCTGGCGCTCGCCATGGCTGCGAACGGACCGATCGTCATTGCGCATCGCGGCGCGAGCGGCGAGCGGCCCGAGCACACCTTGGGATCGTATGCACTCGCGATCGACCAGGGCGCGGATTTCATCGAGCCCGATCTGGTGAGCACGAAGGACGGCGTGCTGGTCGCGCGGCACGAGAACGAGATTTCGGAAACCACCGATGTCGCCGCGCACCCTGAATTCGCCGACCGCAAGACGACCAAGACGATCGACGGCCAGAGCCTGACCGGCTGGTTCACCGAGGATTTCACGCTCGCCGAACTCAAGACGCTGCGCGCGAAGGAGCGCCTGCCGCAGCTCCGCCCAGCCAACACCGCCTATGACGGGCAATGGGATGTACCGACGCTCGACGAAATCATCGCCCTGGTGAAGCGGCGCGAGCAGGAGACCGGGCGGCGCATCGGCCTGTACCCGGAGACCAAGCACCCGAGCCATTTCCGCGCGCTTGGCCTGCCGCTTGAGGAGCGGCTGGTCGCAACGCTCGCCAAGGCGGGTTATGACGGCGCGGATGACCCTGTGTTTATCCAGAGCTTCGAGGTCGATAACCTCAAGCGCCTCAATGCCATGACCGAGTTGCCGCTGATCCAGCTGATGGCGAGCGTGGCCGGTCCGCCCGACCAGCCCGGCGTAACCTATGCCGCGATGAGCACGCCCGAGGGCCTCGCCGAAATCGCGCTTTATGCCGATGGCGTGGGGCTCGAAAAGGCGATGGTCATTCCGCGAACCGCCGATGGCAGGCTGGCCGCGCCGACGCGCATCGTCGCCGATGCGCATGCCGCCGGGCTCAAGGTGCATGCCTGGACCTTCCGGCGCGAGAACTATTTCCTGCCTGCCGAGTTCAAGGCAGGCGACAGCCCGGTTGCGGTCGGTAAAGTCGGCGCGGAGATCAAGGCGTTCCTCGCCACCGGGATCGACGGGCTGTTCTCCGACAATGTCGCCGAAGCGGTGGCAGCTGTTCGATGATCACGGGGCGCTGATCAAGGCTTAGGGGCTTTCTCCCCCGAAGCTGTCCCTTCCTCGATCGCCGCCTTCTTGCCGTCGCGGATCGACATGACCATGTCCTTGCGATCCGCAGCATCGGGCTTTTCGGGCTCGTCGTTCAGTACCTTGGCCGCGCGCGGCGCGAGGCACACGGTGGCCGCCACCGGCAGATGGTCCGACCCGACATTTTCCAGCACCTTCATTTGCACGAGGGTGAAATCGGGCGACATGAACAGGTGGTCGAGCGGCCAGCGCAGGCCGGGAAGGTTCGCCGGGAAGGTCGCATAGAGCCCGCGCCCGACGCGCGGGTCGAGATAGCCGCCGATCCGCTTGAACATCTGCGAGGTGCGCGACCAGGCGACATCGTTGAAATCGCCCATGGCCAGCACCGGCAGATCGGTGAGCTTGGCATGGCGCGCGGCGATCGCGATCTCGCCATCGCGCTTGGCGGTGTCCTCGCCCGGCTGGGGCGGACGCGGGTGCAGGCCGATATAGCGGAACTTGGCCCCTGCCCCGGTCGAGATGGTCGCGAAGACCGAGGGCGTCTCGGTATCGATCAGCCAGGTGATCTCGGCATCCTCCACCGGCAGCCGCGACAGGAAGATCAGGCCATAGAGGTTGGGCAGCGGGGCCGATTGCCGGTGCGGATAGCGGTCGATCACCGGCTTCAATGCCCTTTCCCAGCCCTGGTCGGTCTCGAGCAGCAGCACGATATCAGGGTCCTCGCGGTCGATCAGGTCGATCGTGCGCTGATAGTCGCGGTTGGTCTGCAGCACGTTGAACGAGAAGGCGGAGATGCAGTTCTCCTTGTTGATCACCGCCTGCGCCACCTCGGTCTTGGCGAGCGGAGTATAGGGATAGATGCGAAAGCCCTGCCAGCCGACCACCAGCAGCATCAGTGCGACCACGATGCCGCGCGCCCAACCGGACAGGATGGGGATCGCCAGCACCAGGGCGATTAGCGCGAGCACCATCAGCCCCAGGCGGGGAAAATCCCACATGCGGATATACCAGCGATAGCTGGTCAGCAGACTGAGCGCCGTGCCGGTAGCGGCAAGCGCCGCCAGCGCGAAAACCAGGATTCGCAGCATGCCTGAAATCACCCGAGCCAGAAGAAACAACGCCTTGTCGCCGTGTCGGACGCACAAGGCAAGCAAGCGTTGCACATAGGTAAGGTTTGCACCCCGCCCCTGCCCCCGCTACACCGGCGTCCATGTCCACCACCTACACGCTCGACACGTCGACCAGCCGCGCCAATCCCACCCCTGCGCCGATGAAGCGCCTGACCGTGCCTGCGATCCAGCGGCGCAAGCAGGCGGGCGTGACCGAGCAGCCGGTGGTGATGCTGACCGCCTATACCGCGCGCATGGCGCAGCTGCTCGATCCGCATTGCGACATGCTGCTGGTCGGCGATTCGCTTGGCCAGGTGATCTATGGCCTGCCGAGCACCGTGCCGGTGACGCTCGAGATGATGGCGGCGCATGGCGCAGCCGTGGTGCGTGGCAGCTATCACAGCATCGTCGTCATCGACATGCCGTTCGGCAGCTACGAAGCCTCGCCCGAGATGGCCTTTGCCAGCGCCGCACGGCTGCTCAAGGAAACCGGCGCGGCGGCGGTGAAGCTCGAGGGCGGCGCGGCGATGGCGCCGACGGTCAAGTTTCTCACCGAACGTGGCATTCCCGTGGTCGGCCATGTCGGCCTCACCCCGCAGGCGATCAATATCTTGGGCAGCTATGCCGCGCGCGGAAGGTCGGACAGTGAGGCGGACAAGATCGTCGCCGATGCACAAGCGCTCGACGAGGCGGGTGCCTTCGCGATCGTCGTCGAGGGCGTGGTCGAACCGATCGCGATCGCGGTGACCGAAGCCGTGTCCGCCGTGGTCATCGGCATCGGCGCATCGGCGCGCTGCGACGGCCAGGTGCTGGTCACCGAGGACATGCTCGGGCTGTTCGAGCGCACCGCGCGCTTCGTCAAGCGCTACGAGAACCTCGCCGAGGTCATCGAGACTGCGGTAAAGAGCTATGCCCGGGAAGTGAGTAACCGCAGCTTCCCCAGCGCCGACCAGACCTACGCACCCAAGGACTGAGCCCGGCTATTTCTCGCTGCGCTTGAGCAGCGCCACCAGTTCGTCCTTCCAGAACTTGGCCCAGGTGTGCGTGCTGTGCCCGCGCGTCTCGTCGGTCGCCTTGATCAGCAGATATTTGCCATCGGGCAGCCGCTTGCCGAAATCCTCGGCGACGCCATAGTCCCAGGGATTGATGAAATCGTCCGACGAGTTGATCCAGGTGACCGGCATGGTCATCGCCTCGATCGTCTTCGAAGGGTCGTAATTCCGCGAGGATTCGATCTGGTAGATGATGTCATTGGCGTCGATGCCCTTCATGGAAGCCTCGATCCGCTGGGTGATATAGGCATCGGCCGCATCGCGCGTGCCATAGGCCTTTTGCAGATAGAGCGGCGCGAAGCCCGCGACCTGCAACAGGCTGGCCGCGACGCGCAGGCCCATGACCGGCGGGCTGGTGTAATTGCCGCCCTGCCAGGCCGGATCGGCCTTGATTCCCTCGATCGCCGCCTTGCGCCACATGCGGTTGTGCCCCGCGATCGGCATCGGCAGGCAGGCCATCGGCATCATCGCCTGGACAAAGCCCGGATCGACCTGACCCCAGACGAAGCCGTGCATGCAGCCCATCGAGGTGCCCATGATCAGCCGCAGACGATCGACCTTCAATCCCTCGACCAGCATCTGCCGCTGCGCACGCACCATGTCGGTATAATCATAGGCAGGGAAGCGCATCCGGAGCCCGTCCGAGGGCTTGGACGATTTGCCGTGCCCGATATTGTCGGGCAGGATGATGTAGTATTTGGTGATGTCGAGCGGCTGGCCGGGGCCGAACAGCTCCTGAGCGAATTGCGGTTGCAGGAACTGCAGCCCGGTGCCGCCGGTTCCGTGGAGAACCATTACCGCGTTGGTGACACGGCCTTGCGCGTCGCGCTTCGGCGTGCCGAGCGTCGCATAGTGCATCCGCAATTCGGGCAGCACCTCGCCGGTGCCGAAGCGGAAATCCTTGAGGACGATATCGCCCTGTGTGAGCTGCACCGCATAATCGACATCCGGTGCCGCCTGTGGCGGTCCTGGCTGCGCAGCGGCGGGCACGGCAAGCATCGCGCAGCCGAGCAATGCGGCGAGCATCTTCATCTTCATGGCAAACCCCTCTGTCCTTGAGGGGGCAACATTGCAGCGCAATCAACGGGTTGCAACTGTCCCGACGATGAGGCCAGATGATCGGCGCTTTCAGGCGGCGGCATGCACCCGGTTGCGACCGCTGCGCTTTGCACCGTACATCGCCGCATCGGCCTGCGCGAGTGCATTGTCGAGCGACCAGCCGGCGCGATAGGGCGCGACCCCGACCGAGATCGACAGCGCAATCGGTTCACCCTCGGGCGATCGGAACTCCAGGGCATCGATCGCACCGCGCGCACGCTCCGCGATCGTCATGCCCAGGCCGAATGGCAGGCCGCACAACAGCATCGCGAATTCCTCGCCGCCGACCCGCCCCAGCAGATCGTCGGGGCGCAGCGCCGCCTGCAGGGTCGATGCCACCAGCTTCAGCGCCTCGTCGCCAGCGGCATGGCCATGCTCGTCGTTGATCGCCTTGAAATGATCAATATCCGCCAGCAGCACGCATGCCGGGGCCTCATCGGCATAGGCTGCGGCATCGCGGTAGAAGGCTGCGCGATTGATCACCCCCGTCAGCGCGTCCCGATCGGCCCGGATCAGCAGATCAGTCTGCATGTCGAGCAATTGCGCAGCGAGCTGGCCATTGGCCTCGATCTGCCGGACCAGCACGATGCTGATGGTTGCCGTAACGGCAGCGGGCGATACAACGGCAAAGACCCAGAACGGCCAATCGACACTTTCGTGCAGCGCATGCACCATCGCCTCTAGACCAATCAAAGTCACCAGGACGCCAAACGCGACACAGAACAGGATTTTCTTGAGCGGGCTCATGCAAATCCGGTTAATCTCGAAAGCTTAAGACTAACCAAATACGCCCTGTCTTGGTCAGAAGCACTGCTCAAGGGCAAATAAGCATAAAATCAGGCGCCATTCGGGTCGCCATGACCAGGTCGGCAAGGATCGCTTCAACGGGCAACCATGACGCGATTGCGCCCCTCGCGCTTGGCGCGGTACATGGCTTCATCCGCCTGCGCGAGCGCAGCGTCGAGCGAAGCTCCTGCATCATAGCTGGCCACGCCGATTGAGATAGAAAGGCCGACCCGCAAGCCATCTGCCGATCGCATGCACAGCCCGGCAATGGCGCCGCGAGCCCGCTCGGCGATCGCCAGCGCCAGCGGCAACGGCATTTCACTGAGCAGCACCGCGAATTCCTCGCCGCCGACCCGGCCGAGAAGATCGTCGGGTCGCAGGGCCGCCTGCAGCGTCGATGCAACCAGCCTCAGCGCCGCGTCGCCCAGCGCATGCCCATGGCCATCGTTGATCGCCTTGAAATGGTCGATATCGACCAGCAGCACGCTCGCCGGCGCGTCGCCCGCATAGGCAGCGGCATGGCGGTAAAAGGCGGCACGGCTCAGCACACCGGTCAGGTGATCGCGATCCGCCCGCGTGAGCAGTTCGCGCTGCGCCACCAGCAGTTCGAGATTGAGCCGACGGTTTGCCTCGGCCTGGCGAACCAGCACATAGCTGGTCGGTGCCGAGACGACGATCGGGCAGACGATGCCAAAGGCCCAGTAGATGAATTCGATCGGCTCGCCCGTCGCCAGGACCAGCGTCTCCAGCGCCACAAGCGTCGCCACGACGCTGAACGCGATTGCAAGAAGGATTTTTTGCCACGGGCGCATGTAAAGCCCGGTAAAGCAAAAGGTTTAAGACACGGCAAATGCTTGGCCGTCGGACGGCCGAAGGAGGATCAGCGCACGGTCGCGCGCGACCGCTTCAGCCGGTACATATGGTCGTCGGCCCGCGCCAAGACCTGCTCCGCCTCGTCATCGGGCTGGACGAAAGCATGGCCGAAGGTGGCCGACAGGCTGGTCGCTGCCTCGCCATGGCCGACGCGGCAGGCCGCGATCCCGGCGGTCAGCTGTGCGACCTTGTGCTCGACATCGCCTTCGCCGATCGCGCCCAGGATCAGGGCGAACTCGTCCCCGCCGATCCGCGCGACGACATCGGTCGAACGCACATTGGCGAGCAGCACCTTTGCCACGCAGCGCAGCGCCTCGTCGCCTGCCGCATGCCCGAAAGTGTCGTTGATCAGCTTGAGGTCGTCGACATCGACGAACAGCAAAGCGGCCCGGCTCTGGTAGCGCTGGCAATGCGCAATCGCGCTCACCACCGCCTGCTCGAAATAGCGGCGGTTGAACAATGGGGTGAGCGTATCGCGGCAGATCTCGTCCTCGAGCTGGCGCACGCGGGCGGTCAGCAGCGCGTTCTGGTGCTTGAGGTCAGCGCACAACAGGGCGAGCTGCTCGTGGCTCAAAGCCACGTCAGCCTGGGGTGGTTGTCCACCCGGGCCGCCTTGCACATCGGTCATCTTCATATATGTGCCTGCAAACTTCCCCGGCGCGGTGCCTTGAACCTTGGGCATAGCAAGCAAGGCCCGGACAGGCATGATTTAAATCACATTCACCATGTATAATCTGTGCACAAGCGGGACAGTGGCGCGCTCTGGCGCGGCTCGATGCTTTTCGCGTGCAGGGTGATTGCGGGTCTCAGGCTTTGCCTTTAAGACCCTGGCCAGACCAGCAATTACGCGGAGAGACATGCGTGGCCGAGCCACTTGAAACGCCCGACCGCCAGACCGCCGGAGCGACCCGCGTCGCCATCATCATGGGCAGCCAGTCGGACTGGGACACCATGTCGGGCGCCGCAGCGGTGCTCGACGAGCTCGGCGTCGCGCATGATTGCCGCATCGTCTCGGCCCATCGCACCCCCGACCGGCTGGTGAACTTCGCCAAGACGGCGGTCGATTCGGGCTTTCAGGTCATCATCGCGGGAGCAGGCGGCGCGGCGCACCTGCCCGGCATGGTGGCCAGCATGACGCGGCTCCCGGTGCTCGGCGTGCCGGTGCAGAGCAAGGCGCTGAACGGCATGGACAGCCTGTTGTCGATCGTCCAGATGCCTGGCGGCATTCCGGTCGGCACGCTGGCTATCGGCCCTGCGGGCGCGAAGAACGCCGGTCTTCTGGCCGCCTCCATCCTGGCACTCCATGATCCTGCGCTGGCCGAAAGGCTCGATGCCTGGCGTGCGGCGCAGAGCGATTCGGTGGGCGAACGTCCGGCATGAGCGCGATCATCCCTCCCGGCAGCACCATCGGCATCATGGGCGGAGGGCAGCTCGGGCGGATGCTCAGCCTTGCCGCCGCGCAGCTCGGCTATCGCTGCCATGTTTTCGCCCCCGAGGCGACCAGCCCCGCGGGCGAAGTCTCGGCCGAGACGACCTGCGCCCACTATTCGGACAGCGAAGCCCTCGCCGCCTTCGCCAAGGCTTGCGATGTCGTGACCTACGAATGGGAGAACGTTCCGGTCGCGCCGCTCGATGGAATCGCGGGCCTTGTCCCCCTGCGCCCCTCGCCGCGCGCGCTCGAAGTCGCGCAGAGCCGGATCGACGAGAAGCGCTTCGTCGCCGAACTTGGCGGACGCACCGCGCCGTTCGGCTTTGCTCAAACCGAGGCGGAGGTCGCCGCCGCTATGCAGGTTGCGGGCACGCCTGCCATCATCAAGTCGAACCGCATGGGCTATGACGGCAAGGGCCAGGCGCGGGTGATGCCCGGAGACGACCCGGTCGCCCGCTGGTTTGAGGCCGGCGGCGTTCCGGCCATCATCGAGGGCTTCGTTACCTTCGATGCGGAATTCTCGGTCATCCTGGCGCGCTCGCCCCAGGGCGAGATCCGCTTCTGGGACAGCGCCGAAAATGTGCATCTTGCAGGGATTCTGGACCTTTCGAGCGTTCCTGCGAGCGCCGCGATCGAGGCGCAAGTGCCCGCCGCGCGCGAGCTTGCCGCACACGTCGCCGAAAAGCTCGATTATGTCGGCGTGCTGACGCTGGAATTCTTCGCGACCAGGGATGGTCCGGTGTTCAACGAAATGGCCCCGCGCGTGCACAATAGCGGGCACTGGACGATCGAAGGCGCGTTCACCAGCCAGTTCGAGAACCATATCCGCGCGATCTGCGGCCTGCCGCTGGGCGAGACCGCGCTTGCCTGTCACGGGGCCCAGATGCGCAACCTGATCGGCGAGGCAGCGCATCAATGGCCGGAGCTGCTCGCCGATCCCGCCAACCATCTGCACCTCTATGGCAAGCACCGCGCGCTTCCCGGTCGCAAGATGGGGCATGTCACACGCATCACGCTGGAAGCTTCAGGGGCGGCATCATGAACCATCCCGAGATATTCCTCGTCCTCGCCCGCGCGCGCAACGGGGTCATCGGTGCGAACGGCACCCTGCCCTGGCACCTGCCGATGGACCTGCGCCATTTCAAGGCGCTGACTCAGGGGCGGCCGATGATCATGGGCCGCAAGACCTTCGACAGCCTGCCCGGTCTGCTGCCCGGCAGGCGCCATATCGTGCTCACCCGCGATGAGGACTGGGCGGAGGATGGCGCGGAGGTCGTGCACAGCATGGACGAAGCCATTGCAGCGGCTAATGCGCCGCATGTCGCGGTGATCGGCGGCGCGGAAATCTTCACCCTGTTCCTGCCGCATGCCGATCGGATCGAGCTGACCGAAGTGCATGCCGACGTGCCCGGCGACACGCATATGCCCCCCTTCGATCCGGACGTCTGGCAGGAAAGCGCGCGCACCGATCACCCCGCCGATTCCGAGCATCGCGACCGGCCTGCCTTCAGCTTCGTGACTCTGGTGCGGCGGTGATCCGCAAGATTCTGCTGGGGCTGGTCCTGCTCGTTGTTGCAGGGCTGATCTTCACCGTCACCGTGCTGCCCGGGCTGTTCGAGAAGCAGACCAATATCGTCACCGACGAGCCGCTGCCGGCGGTCCGCGCCGACGCGAAGGCGCTGCACGAGACGCTGCAGATTGCCGATCTGCACGGCGATACCTTGCTGTGGAAGCGCGACCTGCTCGACAAGGCGAGCCGTGGCCAGATCGACCTGCCCCGGCTCGAGGCAGGCAATGTCGCGCTGCAGGTCTTCTCGTCGGTCTCGAAGACGCCCAAGGGCCAGAACTACGACAGCAACTCGGCCGATACCGACAATATCACGTTGCTTGCGATGGCGCAGCTGCAGCCGGTGCGGACCTGGTTCTCGGTGCACGAACGCTCGATGTGGCATGGTCAGCGGCTGGAAGCAGCGGCGAAGGAATCGGGCGGTCGGCTGATGCTGATCCGCGAGCCTGCCGATATCGACAAGCTGCTCGCCGCACGCGCAGCGGGCAAGCCGGTGACCGGCGCGCTCTATTCGGTCGAGGGGCTGCAGAATCTGGAAGGCAAGGCGGAGAATCTCGACCGGCTCTATGGCGTCGGCATGCGAATGGCTGGCCTCGTCCATTTCTTCGACAATGAGCTGGCCGGATCGATGCATGGCGAGCGCAAGGGCGGGCTGACCCCGTTCGGGCGCCAGATGATCCGCGCGATGGAGGCGCGCGGCATCATCGTCGACATCGCGCATTCGAGCCATAAGGCGGTCGCGGAAATCCTGGCGATGGCGCGCCGTCCGGTCGTCTCCAGCCATGGCGGGGTGCAGGCGGTGTGCGGCGTCAATCGCAACCTTTCCGACACCGAAATCCGCGCTGTGGCGGCGACCGGCGGCATCATAGGCATCGGATACTGGGACGGCGCGATCTGTTCGACCGACCCCAAGATGATCGCCAAATCGATTGCCCATGTCCGCGATCTGGTCGGCATCCAGCATGTCGCGCTGGGCAGCGATTTCGACGGGGCGGTGACCACGCGGTTCGACACCAGCCAGATCGTGCAGGTCACGCAGGCGCTGATGGATATCGGCTTCACGCCGGAGGAAATCCGCGCGGTGATGGGAGGCAATACGCTCCGCATCCTCAAACAGGGCATTGAACCCCTGCCCGGCAAGGGCCTATAGGGCGCCCCTATGATCAGGGTGGAGGGCAGCGATCGGCTGCCAGACAGGTTGCGCGGGGGCATCATCGCGCTGGGCAATTTTGACGGCTTTCATGCCGGTCACCAGGCCGTGGCCGGGCATGCCATCCGCTGGGCCAAGTCCGAAGGCCGCCCTGCGATCATCGCCACCTTCGATCCGCATCCGGTGCGCTATTTCAAGCCCGACACCCCGCCCTTTCGCCTCACCAGCCTCGACCAGCGCCAGCGGCTGTTCGGGCAGGCGGGCGCGGACGCGATGCTGGTCTTCGCCTTCGACCAGACGCTCGCCAGCACGCGGGCGGAGAGTTTCATCGCCGATCTGCTGATCGAGCGCTTCGGTGCGGTCGGCGTGGTGACGGGCGAGGATTTCACCTTCGGCAAGGGTCGTGGCGGCAATGTGCAGGTGCTGCGCGATCTCGGCGCGCTGCTCGGGCTGCGCAGCGAGGCGATCGGCCCGGTCACCACCGACGACGCGGTGATCTCATCCAGCCGTATCCGCCAGTGCCTGATCGAGGGCCGCCCCGACGAGGCCGAACGGCTGATGACCCGGCCCTTTGCGGTGCAGGGCGTGGTGCAGCATGGCGACAAGAACGGGCGGTTGCTCGGCTTTCCCACCGCGAACCTCGACATGGGCAGCTATTTGCGGCCGAGATACGGCATTTATGCCGTCACCGGGCATCTCGCCGATGGCCGCGTGCTGAAAGGTGCGGCGAACCTTGGCATCCGTCCGCAATTCGATCCGCCCAAGGAATTGCTCGAGCCGCATTTCTTCGATTTCGACGAAGACCTGTACGGCCAGACGATCGAGGTGGCGCTGCGCCATTTCATCCGGCCCGAGGCGAAGTTCGAAGGCTGGGACGAATTGAAGCGCCAGATCGATGCCGACTGCGTGCGCGCGCGGGAATTGCTTGCCTGAAACGCCGCCGCGCCGTAAGCGCCAGCCACTATGACTGAGCAATCGCCAAGCGCCGCCGCCGACTATAAAGACACCGTCTTTCTGCCGCAGACCGACTTCCCGATGAAGGCGGGTCTCGCCCAGAAGGAACCGGCGATTCTGGCGCGTTGGCAGGAGCAAGACCTGTACGCGAAGCTGCGCGAGGCGCGCCGCGGCCGCGAGAAGTTCATCCTGCACGATGGCCCGCCTTATGCGAATGGCGACATGCATATCGGCCATGCTCTCAATCATATCCTGAAAGACATGGTCTGCCGCACCCAGTCGCTGCTCGGCAAGGACGCGCCCTATGTGCCCGGCTGGGACTGCCATGGCCTTCCGATCGAATGGAAGATCGAGGAGCAGTATCGCAAGAAGAAGCTCAACAAGGACGAGGTCGACCCGGTCGCCTTCCGCGCCGAATGCCGCGCCTATGCGCAGCATTGGGTAAACACCCAGCGCGAGCAGTTGAAGCGCCTGGGCATCAATGGCGACTGGGACAATCCATACCTGACGATGGACTTCGCTGCCGAGGCGACCATCGTGCAGGAGCTGATGAAATTCGCCGAAAGCGGCCAGCTCTATCGCGGGGCCAAGCCGGTAATGTGGTCACCGGTGGAAAAGACCGCGCTCGCCGAGGCCGAGGTTGAGTATCAGGACGTCACGAGCACGCAGATCGATGTGGCGTTCGAGATTGTCGATGCGCCCAATGCGCCCGAACTGGTCGGTGCCTATGCGGTGATCTGGACGACCACGCCCTGGACGATCCCGGTGAACCAGGCGCTCGCTTATGGGCCTGAGGTTGAATATTCACTCGTCGAAGTGACTGTGAATTACGAAGAAGGTCTGGCGGCCAACCTGGGTGAGCCCGGTAAGTTCATTGTTGCAACACCGCTCTTGGAAGCATTCAAGAGCCGGCTTAAAATCGAAAGCCCTGACCTTTTTGCTTGGGAAATAAAGAGCAAGGTCAAGGGCTCGGACCTCGCTGGAGCCACCGCCCGTCACCCGATGCACGCACTTGGCGGGTTCTTCGCCAAGCCCCGCCCGTTTCTGCCCGGCGATTTTGTCACCACCGATGCGGGGACGGGCCTTGTCCATATGTCGCCCGACCATGGCGAGGACGATTTCGACCTGTGCAAGGCGCATGGCATCGAGCCGGTGTTCGCGGTCGAGGGCGAGGGGCGCTATCGCGACGACTGGGCGTGGCTCGGCGGTGCGGACGAGCGGCGGATGTCGGTGATCAACCCCAAGTTCAACGCGCCCGATGGCCCGATCTGCGAAGATCTGCGCGCCGCCGGTGCGCTGCTTTCGGCGGGGGCGTTTCAGCACAGCTATCCGCACAGCTGGCGCTCCAAGGCGCGCGTCATCTTCCGCTGCACCCCGCAATGGTTCATCCCGATGGATGCGCCGCTGGCACACATCACCACCTCCGCTCAGGCTGAGCCTGTCGAAGCCCCCGCGCGGACGCTTCGACAGGCTCAGGGTGAGCGGACGTTGAGAGAAACCGCCCTCCAGGCCATCAGCGACACCCGCTGGGTGCCCGCCAAGGGCGAGAACCGCATCCGGTCGATGGTCGAGGGTCGTCCCGACTGGGTGATCAGCCGCCAGCGCGCCTGGGGTGTGCCGATCACGCTGTTCGTCAACCGCAAGACCGGCCAGTATCTGAAGGACGCAGGCGTCAACGCCCGCATTGTCGCGGCGATCCGCGAGAGCGGGGTCGATGGCTGGAACGAGGCGGCGGTCCCTGCCCTGCTCGGCCCGGACTATGACCCGGCGGACTATGAGCGCGTCACCGACATACTCGATGTCTGGTTCGACAGCGGCTGCACCCATGCCTTCGTGCTGGAAAGCGGCAAATGGCCCGATCTGCTGCGCCCCGAAGGCTATGTCGGACCCAAGGCGGACCTGTATCTCGAAGGCTCGGACCAGCATCGCGGCTGGTTCCAGTCCTCGCTGATGGAAAGCTGCGGCACGCGCGGCCATGCGCCCTACAAGGCGGTGCTGACCCACGGCTTCACGATGGACGCCAAGGGCATGAAAATGTCCAAGTCCTTGGGCAACACCATCGATCCGCTGACGCTGATCAAGGATTCGGGCGCGGATATTCTGCGGCTTTGGGCGCTATCGGTCGATTTCACCGAGGACCACCGCATCGGCAAGGAAATCCTCGCCGGCGTGTCGGACCAGTATCGCAAGCTGCGCAACACCTTCCGCTATCTGCTCGGCGCGCTCGCCGGGTTCGAGGAAAGCGAGAAGGTGGCGGTCGAGGACATGCCCGAGCTGGAGCGCTATGTGCTGCACCTGCTTGCGGACATGGACGCCAAGCTGAAACAGGCGGTCGAGGACTTCGACTACAACACCTATGTTCGCACCCTCGCCGATTTCGCCAACAACGACCTGTCGGCCTTCTTCTTCGATATCCGCAAGGATTGCCTCTATTGCGACATCGGCCCCGCCGCCCCGCAAGGCACGGACAAGCGCCGCGCCTATCGCACCGTGCTGCACGTGCTGTTCGAGGCGCTGGTCCGCTATGCCGCGCCGGTGCTGGTGTTCACGGCGGAAGAGGTATGGACCACGCGCTATCCCGATGGCGGCAGCGTGCACCTGCTCGAATGGCCGGAACTGCCCGAGCTGGGCGATGGCAGCGAACTGATGGGCCGCTGGAGCCGCTTGCGCGACCTCAAGGACAGCGTGACCGGCGCGATCGAACCGTTCCGCCGCGACAAGGTGATCCGCTCGAGCCTGGAAGCCGAAGTCAAGATCGCAGCTGATGCCGTGCCGGATGGACAGCTTAGCGCCACCGAGCTGGCAGAACTTTTCATCACCGCCGATGTTTCGACGGCGGCTGGCGGGACAATCATCGTCAGCCGCACCGAACACCACAAATGCGGCCGCTGCTGGCGTCACCTTCCCGAGGTGACCGAAGACGGCGCGCTGTGCGGTCGTTGCTCGGAGATGCTGGCGTGATGGCGCTGACGATCCCTTCCCGTCATGCTGAACTTGTTTCAGCATCCATCGACCATCTGGGTGCCGACAGGGCGAAGGCGCTTGGTGCCCGATGGACCCTGAAACGAGTTCAGGGTGACGGATATGGCGCAGGCCGGGAGTGCGCTGCATGACCCTCACCCGCTTTCGCACCGAGGGCGTTGTCCTGGCGCTTGCCATTCTCGTTATCGACCAGCTCGCCAAGTTCATCGTTGCAGGTCCGCTCGCGCTGAGCAGCCGGATGCAGATCGAGATCACGCCCTTTTTCAACCTGACCTGGGCGGAAAATCGCGGCGTCTCGATGGGCTTCCTCACCGCCGAAACCGAAACCGCGCGCTGGATGCTTGTCGTGCTGACCGGCATCATCGCCACCATCGTGCTGCTGTGGATGTTCAAGGAACGCGCGCGCGGCGATATCCTGGCGCTGGGCATGATCCTGGGCGGGGCGCTCGGCAACATCATCGATCGCGCGCGGCTGGGTTATGTCGTCGACTATGCGGACCTGCATTTCGGCGCGTTCCGGCCGTTCATGATCTTCAACATTGCGGATGCGGCGATCACCATCGGGGTGCTGTTATTGCTTGCCCGCGTTCTGATAATCGGCGACAAAGCCGCGAAATCTGAAGGCCCTACATCGGGGGTTCAGGCTGGCGGGCATAGCGGAGACGCTCACGCCGCCAAGACGGAGAATCAAGATGCTTAATTCCGGGCGCAAATTGGCCCTGATCGCCGGTATGTCCCTCGCAGCGGCGACGCTTTCGGCCTGCGGGTCGAGCGGCGGCATTTTCAACCGCGATCGCCCCGACGAGTTCGCCGTTTCGCGTCAGGCACCGCTGGTGATTCCGCCCGATTTCTCGCTGACCCCGCCCACCCCGGGCGCCGCGCGTCCGCAGAATGTTTCGGCCAGCCAGCAGGCGCTCGATGCGCTGTTCGGCGGCCCGCAGCCGCGCAGCGGCGTCGAGGGCGCAGCCTTGAACCGCGCCGGCACGCCCGATGCCGCCATCCGCTCGCAGGTTGGCGATCCCAAGACGCAGACCACCGACAAGGGTGCCACCACCCGCGACATCGTCGCCGCGCCCGAGGGCGACGGTCAGGACGCCAAGGCTGCCGTTCCGCCGCAATAAGCGCGCAGACAGGTTACAAGAAAGCCCGGCGAATCGTCTGATTCGCCGGGCTTTCTTGTATCTGGAGCCGAGATTGGATCGGGATCAGGCCCGCGCGCCATCCCCCACCACCGAGACGCCAGCGCTGTTGTGGCGCAGCGCCTTGAGCACGGTCTCGACGATGCCGTCGGCATCGAGCCCGGCTTCGGCATATTGCTTTTCGGGCTTGTCCTGGTCCTGGAATACGTCCGGCAGGCGAAGCGTGCGCAGCTTGAGGCCCGCATCAATCAAACCTTCGTCCGACGCCATGGTCAGTACATGCGCGCCCAGGCCGCCGATCGCGCCCTCTTCCACCGTCACGCACACCTCGTGCGTCGCAAGCAGCTTGCGGATCATCTCCTCGTCGAGCGGCTTGGCAAAGCGCAGGTCGGCGACCGTGGTCGAAAGCCCCTTGGCGTCGAGCACGTCGGCGGCCTTCTGCGCCTCGGCGAGGCGCGTACCCAGTGAAAGAATCGCGACCTTCTTGCCCTCGCGCACGATGCGGCCCTTGCCGATCTGGAGCCGCTCGGGAACCTCCGGCAGCGCGACGCCGACGCCATTGCCGCGCGGATAGCGGAAGGCGATCGGACCGCTGTCGTGGCACGCAGCGGTATAGGTCATGTGCACCAGTTCCGCCTCGTCGGCGGCGGCCATCACCACCATGTTGGGCAGCGTCGCCAGATAGGTAATGTCGAACGATCCGGCATGGGTCGAACCATCGGCGCCGACCAGGCCGGCGCGGTCGATGGCGAAGCGCACCGGCAGGTTCTGGATCGCGACATCGTGCACCACCTGGTCATAGGCGCGCTGCAGGAAGGTGGAATAGATCGCGCAGAACGGGCGCATCCCCTGCGCAGCGAGGCCAGCGGCAAAGGTCACCGCGTGCTGTTCCGCAATGCCGACATCGAAGCTGCGGTCGGGATGCGCCTGGGCGAACTTGTCGACCCCGGTGCCCGAAGGCATGGCAGCGGTGATCGCACAGATCGTGGGGTCGGTCTCCGCCAGCTTGGCCAGCGTTTCGCCGAACACGTTCTGATAGGCCGGCGGACCTGCCGCGGCCTTGTCCTGCTTGCCGGTGACGACATCGAACTTGGCGACACCATGGTATTTGTCCGCCGCCGCTTCGGCCGGGGCATAGCCCTTGCCCTTCTGCGTCACGACATGGACCAGGCACGGCCCTTCCGCGGCATCGCGGATATTCTCGAGCACCGGCACCAGCTGGTCGAGATTGTGCCCGTCGATCGGGCCGACATAATAGAAGCCCAGCTCTTCGAACAATGTGCCGCCCATGGCCATGCCGCGGGCATATTCGTCGGTCTTGCGCGCGGCCTGGTGCAGGCTGCGCGGCAGCTTGCGCGCCAGGCGCTTGAGCGCTTCGCGCACGCCCAGGAACTCGCGGCTCGAAACGATCCGCGCGAGATAGCCCGAAAGCCCGCCGACCGGCGGCGCGATCGACATGTCATTGTCGTTGAGGATGACGACCAGCCGGTTGCCCGCGCGTTCGGCATTGTTCATCGCCTCATAGGCCATGCCCGCGCTCATCGCGCCATCGCCGATCACCGCGATCGCCTTGCCGGGCGCGCCGCTCATCTGATTGGCGGTGGCAAAGCCCAATGCCGCCGAGATCGAGGTCGAGCTGTGCGCCGCGCCGAACGGATCATATTCGCTCTCGCTGCGCTTGGTGAAGCCCGACAGGCCCCCACCGGTGCGCAGCGTGCGGATGCGGTCGCGCCTACCGGTCAGGATCTTGTGCGGATAACACTGATGGCCGACATCCCAGATCAGGCGATCGTTGGGCGTGTCGAACACATAATGGATCGCGGTGGTCAGTTCGACCA
This sequence comes from Acidovorax delafieldii, assembly GCA_001555775.1. GTDB lineage: Bacteria > Pseudomonadota > Alphaproteobacteria > Sphingomonadales > Sphingomonadaceae > Blastomonas > Blastomonas delafieldii_A. The sequence goes on from LSHP01000143.1 coordinate 31,360, forward strand.
CGCCGAGGCCCGCACCCAGATGTCCGCCGGTCACCGATACGGCCGAGATCACTTCCTGGCGCAGCTCGTCCGCCAACTGGCGCAGCTGGGTCGGTTTCAGCTGACGCAGGTCTGCCGGGGTCTTGACGGTGTCCAGCAATGGCGTTTCGGGCAGATTGGTCATTGAATTCCCTTTCAACCGCGAATCCTAGACCCATTTTTGGGCTCTGTCGAATGATCGACCCGGATGACGGCCTTGAGTGTAAGTTTTTTTGGACAGTTCCGCAAATGCGGAATTTCAGTCACAGGCCGCGCAGCGTCCGCGCACCTCTATGACCGGGCGTATATCGACATAGCCAGCCGCTTCTGCCGTCTTGCGTACGCTGCGCGACAGTCCATCATCATCAATATGCGTCGCGTTTCCGCAGGAATCGCACACCAGGAATATGCAATCGTGCACGCATCCCGGGTGTGAGTTGGCGATATACGCATTGATGGGTCACGTCCGTCAATGAGGTGTAATTTGGGGTGTGGTCACCGGGCTGCATGGTC